>CAJUMH010000006.1:0-36280 GCA_910587145.1 uncultured Ruthenibacterium sp.
GACTCCTTTCTCCCAGAACCTGCATACTATTTTGCGAAAAACTCTTGACACTACCCAGAATAATTCACAAGATGGGCTTTAATATTGATAAGGCCAATTTTGAAGTTCTCTTTTTGCAATTTTGGGCAAAGCAAAGGCCGGGAAAAGCAGCTGCTCTTCCCGGCCCGTTTTTTGCAAAATGATAACTCTCTCAGACGTATTTGCGCACACTTTCCGGAAGTATCGCAAGATCCGCCGAAACGGTGATTACCATTTTAACATTTTCTTTTATAAGCGCATCCAGCTCGCCCAGCAGCTTGCCCAGCCCTTCCAAATCGTGGTTGCCAAGCTTCAGCACACCGTCCAGATAAACTTCAACGATATCATAGTTGCCCGCCAGGATGCCCGCAATGAAGCCATACAGCATTTCGTAGCCGGAAATGCTGTATTCATCCACATCGATCAAACGCGCTTTATAGTTAATATCATATGTCAGTTTCATGGATTTTTCGATGCATACGATATTGCCGGGGGTGGTCTTCGCGGATTCGTTGATCATATCGATCATTTTCTTCGTCTTGCCGGAGCCCTTGCCGCCAACAATCAGCTGAATCATAGGAAATATCCTCCTTTATATTTACACCGTCCGGTGTAATTCACATACGTTTTTTTCAACGAAGCTTTGCTTCCAGCTCGGCTTTCTGCGCCTCGTAGCCGGGCTTGCCCAGCAGCGCGAACATGTTTTTCTTGTAGCTTTCCACACCGGGCTGATTGAACGGATTGACACCCAGCAGATAGCCGCTGATGGCGCAGGCCTTTTCAAAGAAATAAATCAGATATCCAAGGTCGCCCTCCGTCAGGCTGTCCACCTCCAGCAGGATGTTCGGCACGCCGCCGTCGGTGTGGGCGAGGATCGTACCTTCCATCGCCTTGCGGTTGACAATGCTCATATTCTGCCCGGAAAGAAAATCGAGGCCGTCGAAATTATCCGCACTTTTTTCAATGTATAAATCGCGCTGAGGCCGTTTGATATCTACCACCGTCTCGAACATAATGCGTGCGCCGTCCTGCACGAACTGGCCCATGGAGTGCAGATCGGTAGAGAAGATCACGCTCGTGGGGAACAAGCCCTTTTGATCCTTGCCCTCGCTCTCGCCGAACAGCTGTTTATACCATTCGTTCATCATGGTAAAATTCGGCTCGTAGCAGGCCATCAGCTCCACACTTTTGCCCTTGCGGTACAGAATGTTGCGCGCCGCCGCATAGCGATAGCAATCGTTTTCGGCCGAGCAGACCGCAAGCTTCTCACGCGCTTTGGCCGCGCCGGCCATCAGCGCGTCGATATCGCACCCGGCCGCCGCAATGGGCAAAAGGCCCACGGCCGTAAGCACCGAGTAACGGCCGCCCACATCGTCCGGCACCACAAACGTTTCGTAGCCCTCGGCGTTCGAAAGCTCTTTCAGCGTGCCGCGCGCCTTGTCCGTTGTGGCATAAATGCGGCCCTTCGCGCCTTCCTTGCCGTATTTTTGTTCAAGCAGTGCCTTAAAAATGCGGAACGCGAGCGCCGGCTCGGTTGTGGTGCCGGATTTGGAAATGACGTTTACAGAGACATCCTTGCCCTCGCAGGCGTCCAGCACGCTTTGCAGATAAGCCGGGCTGATGGAATTGCCCACATAAAAGATCTGCGGCGTATCCCGGCAAACATTATTATACAGCGTTCCCTTCAGCGCCTCAATGGCCGCGCGCGCCCCCAGATAGCTGCCCCCGATGCCGATCACGATCAGCACATCGCTGTCGCTGCGGATCTTCTCCGCGGCCTTTTTGATACGTGCAAATTCTTCTTTATCATATTGAACCGGCAGATCCACCCAGCCCAGAAAATCGTTGCCCGGGCCGGTTTTGCCGTGCAGCGTCTCGTGCGCAAGCTGAACCTGCGGAAAAATCGCGGAAAATTCCTCCTCCGAGACAAAGCCCGCCAGATGCCTGCCATTCATTTTGACACCCATACCATACGCCTCCATATTCTTACAAAACGCCGGGAAAAGGCGCTGCCGCACGCGCAAAGCTGACGCGTTTCCCCCTGTGTTTCGCTGGTTTGCATCTTCCGCAGGAAATGCCTCGCGTTATTTCTTCCGGAAGATATTCTCATATTAAGTATATCGGATATGGCGGCGGGTGTCAATCAAAAATGACGAAATTCCCAGATCGAAATAGACGGAATTTCTACAATGTAAACAATGCTTCCAGGAAAAGCGAAAGCGCGGTGCTCCAATCCATCTGCGGGATATCGGCCCGTATGGCAACAGGATATTCGCCGAGGATCTCCTCCCCTGCCTTCAGCGTCACGGTACCCACCTGTGTTCCGGCCGATACCGGCGCCTTCAGCTGCTGCGGCAGCGCAACACTGGCCGTGAGGGTTTGCCCCTCTCCCTTTTTCAATAGCAGCTTTTCGGGAACAGCGTAAACAAGCTCTGCTTCGCGCGCCACACCGCCCGTTACGGAAAGCGTCTGTGCGCGGCCGGCAATCTCGGGCACGCTGCCCGTCTCGAAGGCTGCAAAGCCATAATCCAGAAGTATTTTTGCGGCGGCAAAGCGCTCTTTGCTGGAGGGCGAGCCGAGCACCACCGCCAAAAGGCCCATGCCGTCGCGCACCGCGCTGGCCGAAATGCACACGCCCGCGCCGTTGGTGGTGCCTGTTTTCAATCCGGTAATGCCGGCATAGCTTTTCAGAAGCTTATTGGTGTTTGTCAGCTGCGTCTGGCCGCCGCGCAGCGTATCCGTCCAGATACCGGAATATTCCAGGATCTTCGGGTGGTGCAAAAGAGCCAGCGACATCAGGGCAACATCGCGCGCGCTGGAATAGTGGCCCGGCGCGTCCAGCCCGCAGGCATTTACAAAATGGGTGTGCGTCATTCCAAGCTCTGCGGCGCGGGCGTTCATCATCTCGGCAAATACGGGCTCGGAGCCGCCGACATATTCCGCCACGGCCACGGCAGCGTCGTTAGCGCTGCTCACGCAAATGGCCTTGATCAGCTCATCCAGCGTAAAGCGTTCACCCGGCTCCAGCCAGATCTGGCTGCCGCCCATATTAAAAGCATGCTCGCTGATCGGCACAATATCCGTCATGGAGATTTTTCCCGCCTCCACCGCTTCCAATGTAAGCAGCAGCGTCATCACTTTGGTGATGGAGGCCATCGGCACCTCGGCGTCCGGCTCTTTTGCGTACAGAATATCTCCCGTATCGATGCAGATCAGCAGCGCGTTGCGGCAGGGCAGCTCCAGCTGCGGCGCAGAAAATCGGGAATTCTCCTGAACCGTCGTGGCGATCGTCTCGTGCGGATTGGCCGCAGCGGCCGCGGCCACATCCGTAGCCATTTCCCCTGCTGCAGCGCCTGCGGACGCCTCGTCCTGCCCCTGTGTCAAAATGACAGCAGGCAGATCCCCGTCGGGCTCCTCTCCGGTTGCAAACGCGGGGGAAGTGCACAAAACGGCAAACGCCGCCAGCAATATCAGCGCTGTCAGCTGCAGCCTGATGTTCCGTTTTCTCATAATCATCCTCCTCATTGCGGGCGCAAAGCCTGCAGGCGGCGTCCGCTAGTCGCTGATTCATTCATCTATATGATTTGTCCGCGCGTTCCATTCAGATTTTGTCACGCACCAAACCGATCTGCAGGCCGGCCGGGGGTGTGTTTGCACGCCGGTTCGAAGGTATTTGCACGCCGGTTCGGGGTTTGTTTGCACGCCGGTTCGAAGGTATTTGCAGGCCGGTTCGGGGTGTGTTTGCCGGGTCCCTTGTAGTTTTTTCGTTTTTTTGCTATAGTAGAAGAAGCTCAGATCTATTGAAACGCGGTGCGGATTGGGCGCTCTGCTGCTCTTGAACGCGGTGCGGATTGGGCGCTCTTTTACTTTGAAACGCAAAGAGGTGGCAAAATTGACGATTGCATTTTATACGCTGGGCTGCAAAGTGAACCAGAACGAGACCGGCGCGCTGGCGCAGCTTTTTTATGATAATGGCTTTGTCCCCGCACAAAATGACGAGCAGGCGGACGTATGGATCGTAAACAGCTGCACCGTTACGGCGGGCGGCGACAAAAAAAGCCGCCAGTGGCTGCGGCGCGCCAAGCGCCGGGACCCGAACGCCATCACGGTGCTTACCGGCTGCTACCCGCAGGCCTTTCCCGAGGAGGCGGGCTCGGCCACGGAGGCGGATATCGTCACCGGTTCCGGCGCGCGGCACCTGGTACTGGAGCACGTGCTGCAGTTCATCCAGACGCGCGAGCGCATCGTGGACATTCGGCCGCACCGAAAGGGCGAGCGCTTTGAGGAACTGCCCATGGAACGGCTGGAAGGCCATACGCGCGCTTTTTTGAAGATTGAGGACGGGTGCGACCGGCGCTGCGCATATTGCGTTATTCCGCGCGCACGCGGCAGCGTGCGCAGCCGCGACGAGGAAAACATTCTGCGCGAACTGCAGGTGCTGGCGCGGGGCGGCTATGCCGAGGCGGTGCTCACCGGCATCAATCTTTCCAGCTACGGCAAGGATACCGGCACCGATCTTGCGCGCATCGTAGCGCGCGCCGCCGCGGTGGACGGCATCCGGCGCATTCGCCTGGGCAGCCTTGAACCGGATCTGATGACGGATGCGCTGATTGAAGGGCTGGCGCAAACGCCGCAGCTTTGCCCGCAGTTCCATCTTTCGCTGCAAAGCGGCTGCGACGCCACCCTGCGGCGTATGCGCCGCGCATACGATACCGGCGGTTATCGCGCCGTGGTGCAAAAGCTGCGCACGGCGTTCCCCGGCGCGGTGTTCACCACGGACGTAATCGTCGGTTTTCCCGAGGAAACCGAGCGGGATTTTGAGGAAAGCGCTGCCTTTGCGGAGGAGATCGGCTTTTTGAAGGTGCATGTATTCAGCTATTCCCGCCGGGCGGGGACGCCCGCCTACGATATGCCCGGCCAGCTTTCCGAGGAGGAAAAGCTGCTGCGCAGCCGCCGGATGCAGGAGCGCGCCGAACATCTGCGCGCGCGCGTGATTTCCAAAATGGCCGGGCAAACCGCCGAGGTATTGCTGGAAACACCGGTGAACCACTCCACATTTACGGGCTACACACGGGAATATGTGCCCGTTTTGCTGCCCGCGCCGGGACACCGGCAGGGCGAGATCGTGCGTGCGGTGCTGCAAAACTACAGCGGCGGCCGCTGCGCGGCCGTACTGGCCGAATAGCAGCGCCTCCATGCGATTTTGTACAGCCGGCAAAAAGCCGCAAAGCGGCTTTGCCGGCGTATATCGGGGATGTTTCGTCATACTGGTCTTGCGTTTTTGAGGGGGGTTCACACATTGTGTCTTAAACGCAAAAGGCGAGCAGGGCAGCCCTTTTTCGGACATCCCTGCTCGCCTTTTGCGCGCCTTGCAGCGCGCTCTTTTCTGCTTGAATCGAAGCCCGCGGCACAGGCAGGGCAGCTCCGTCTTTGCTTTCAGGGCGACGCTTCCGTTTTGGGTTCCATTGCCTGATACAAACGATCCTTCACGGCCTCCGGCTGTGTGTGCAGCGCGGCGGCAAATTCCTCGCACACCAGCTTTTCGGCAATACGGCGATATTTTACATCCGCCTGAGTCAGCTTTCGCTTTTCCTTTTTCAGGCTCTTTTCCTTTTCCCAGATCTCCTTAATCACCAGCAGCGCATTTTCCGGGTCTCCGGTGGAAATCAAACGCTGATAACGCACCGCCTGATCTGCGTTTTTTTGCGTTTCCGACACCTTTGGCCTTAGCCGCGCAATAGAGTCCAGATAGCGCATCGCTTCCCCGCTGGTGATAATCGGGCGCAGCGGCACGGGCGAGTCGAGCGGAACATAGATAAAATCAAGCTCTGTGGAAAAAACCGGATGCAGCTTGTAATACCGGCGCTTTTCCGCCGCTGCAATCTTGGGCGCATCCATCCCCTCCACTCTGCATACGCCGGCGCTGCGGTACAAAAGATAGGTTCCTACCGTATACATACGGCTCACTCCAGATAATCGCCGACAGGCTGAGAATTATTCTGCTTCCTGATTTTGACGATCAAAGATCCGTCCGGCTACTCCTCCTCCTCCATAATTCTGTACTGCGTCCGGCTCTGGTTCAAATGCGCTTTGTAATTTTCGTACTCCTGCCGAGCCTGCCTGCGGTTGAATTCCGCAGAAATGCCGTCCTTCAGCTGAAAATGGATAGTCTGATACAGGCAAGCAGCTTTGATTCTCTTCATAAAAACCCCCTGTTTCGTTTGGACGGCTGTCTGAAAAGCCAATCGGCAAGACACGGCTTTTCAAACAGCCTTCTTGATGATCCTGTGCAGAAAAGCCCTGTGCACTCCCGCTTCAAAGCTTTTCTCTCCCGCTTTTATTGTATCGAATTTCCGATTTTTTTTCAAAAGGCATATTTCACAAAGTTTTATCCGGCATAGGATGCGCAAAATGCACAATTTCAGCGCTTGTTGCGTTGTAAAAACATATCGCTTTAATAAACGAAAACACCCCGCAGGGCTTTGTGCGCAAGCGATGCAGGGTGTTTTTTAAGATATTTTGCAATTCCGGCAGCGTTTCAGCCCTCCAGCAATGTGCGCAGCAGCGATGCGGCATTGTCCCTGCGCCGCTGTGTCTCCGCAGGGTCGATCTGCCATGCGCCGTTTTGCCAGCGCAGCACATTGCCCTCGGCCGTGCCCTGCGGCAGCCAAGCCAGCGGCACAATGAGCGCCGTTTCCGCGTCGTCCACAAGGCGCGCGGTCTCGCGCTCGATGGCATCCACCGCGTAAAACATCATGCCGCCTCCCTGTTTGTTACTGCAATCTGCAGCAGGCCCGCCTCGTCGACATAGGCGACCACCGTACCGCATTCATCGGTGCGGAACACTTTGGCCTTTACCGCCTCGTATGCCTCCAGCGCTTCTCTGTGCGGGTGCCCGTAGGAATTATCCTTCCCGCAGGAGATCACAACAACACGCGGGTGCACCGCCTCCAGCAGCTCCTGTGTGTTCGAGGTGGACGAGCCGTGGTGCGCCGCCTTGTACAGGTTGGCACGCACATCGGCGCCGCTGTCCAGCAGGGCGCGCTCCACGGGCTTTTCGCCGTCTCCGCTGGAAAAATAGCGCACACCGGATGCTTCAAATATCGTAACGAGCGAAAGATCGTTCAGGTTTTCCGTGCCGACACCGTCGCCCAGTACCGTCAGCGTGCCCGCACCAAGCGCAAATACATCGCCTGTACGCGCCGTAAGCGCCTTTACGCCATGTTCACGCACCGCCTCCAGCAGTTTTGTAAACGTAGAGGTGGTGGGGATCGGCGCTTTGGTAAAATCGGGCAGAAGGATCGTATCTACCGGGAACGCTTCCACCACGGCGCGCATGCTGCCGATGTGGTCCGCATGCGGATGCGTCATCACCAGCAGCGTCAGCCGCTCCACTCCCGCACGCTGCAGATAGGAGATCAGCGCATCCTCCGCGTCACGGTCGCCCGCGTCGATCAAAGCAAAGCAGCCGTCCTGCTCGATCAGCACGGCATCGCCCTGCCCCACATCAATAAAATGGATCTTTGTTGCGGCGTTTTGCGCCTGCTCGGGCAGCTGCGGCGCAAGCTCGGATACGCCGAACCACGCATACAGCTGTTCCCAGGTGGGCAGTACTCCGCCGTTCTGCACGGTGAGGCTGACGACCGCCACCAGCAGAACCAGTAAAGCGGCACCCGTGCTCAAAAATTTTTTCAGCGTCGCCTGCTGTTTTTGCCTTTTGCCGCTTCTGCGGTTTTGCTTTTCCGCCATGCTCCACTCCCCCGTTCGCTGCGATTCCCCGGATCTTTGCGCGAATTCAATTTTTGATTCTCTGCCGAGCGGCGCGGCCCTTTCCCACGCGGCTTCTCTCCGGAATGCCGGTCGCCGCGCGCCGGTTCCACAGCGCGCGCGCCGCATAGCAGCGGGATCAGATCTTCGCGATGCGCCAGCTGCAGCGCTTTGCGCACACGCGGCGCGTTTTCGGGCAGGTAATATTGCAGCAGCGCCCGCTGCATCGCCTTTTCCTCGGGTGAACGCGCCACATAGACGGGCGCGAGCGTATACGGATCGAGCCCGGTATAGAACATGCACGTGGAAACCGTGCCCGGCGTGGGATAAAAATCCTGCACCTGCTCGGGCCGGATGCGGTTTTTATACAGATATTCGGCCAGCAGCGCCGCATCGCGCAGGGTGCTGCCCGGATGGCTGCTCATCAGGTACGGCACCAGATACTGCTGCTTTCCGGCCTGTTTTGTCAGCTCGTAAAAGCGCTTTGCAAAGCGGTTGTATACCCCGATGGGCGGCTTGCCCATATGGCGCAGCGTATCGGGCGCGCAGTGTTCGGGCGCCACCTTCAGCTGCCCGCTGATATGGTGCTCCACAAGCTCGCGGAAAAACTGCTCGTTTGGGTCGCGGATCAGGTAGTCATACCGGATGCCGCTGCGGATAAACACCTTTTTCACCTTCGGCAGCGCCCGCATCCGGCGCAATATCCCCAGATATTCGCTGTGATCGACGATCAGCCTGCCGCACGGCTGCGGGGCAAGGCAATGTTTTCCGCCTTTGCACATCCCGTTTTTCATCTGTTGGCCGCAGCTTGGAAAACGAAAATTCGCCGTTGGGCCTCCCACATCGTGAATGTAGCCCTTGAAGCCGGGCTGCTGCGTTAAAAGTTCGGCCTCACGCAGAATACTCTCTGCGCTGCGCGAGGTAACGCGCCGTCCCTGATGCAGCTGAATGGCGCAGAAGTTGCACCCGCCAAAGCATCCCCGGTTATGGGTGATGGAGAACTCCACCTCCTGAATGGCCGGCACTCCGCCAAGCGCCGCGTAGGAGGGGTGCGGACGGCGCGTATAGGGCAGCGCATACACCGCGTCCAGCTCGCTGCGCGAAAGCGGCATGGCGGGCAGGTTCTGCACAAGATACCGCTCTGTTTGCTTTTGCACAAGGATCATGCCCGAAACGGGATCCTGATTGTCCATCTGGATGCGGCACGCCTTCGCATACGCGATCTTGTCCTCGCGCACACGCGCAAAAGAGGCGCATTCCGCATAGGAGGCGGGAAGATGCGCGTGATCGGTGAGGTAGCAGGTGCCCGCCACGTCCGTGATCGTTTCAACGCGCTCGCCCGCAGCCAGACGCCGGGCGATCTGTGCCGTCTGGCGTTCGCCCATCCCGAACGAGATCATGTCCGCACCGCTGGTTTCGGCAATGCTCGGCAGCACCGCATCCTGCCAGTAATCGTAATGCGCAAACCGGCGCAGCGAGGCCTCCAGCCCGCCCAAAATCACAGGCAGCTCGGGATACGCCCGCTTTGCCAGCTGCGTATATACCGTGGCGCAGCGATCCGGGCGTTTGCCCGTTACGCCGCCGGGGGTGTATTCGTCCCGCTCGCGGCGCCTTTTTGCCACGGTGTAATGGGCCACCATACTGTCCACGTTGCCGCCGCCGATGAAAAAACCGTAGCGCGGACGGCCGAATTCCCGCATGCTCTCGCAGGTGGTATCGTCCGGCTGCGCCAGCACGCCCACACGGTAGCCCTCGCTTTCCAGCACGCGCGAAATGATGGCCGCGCCAAAGCTTGGATGATCAATATATGCATCCCCCGTTACCAGCACAAAATCCACTGCGTCCCAGCCGCGCCGCAGCATCTCCGCGCGGTTGAGGGGCAAAAATTCAGCCACAGCGGGCTGCTTTTGAGCATCCATCTGATCGATCCTTTCTGTTTTCGCACCATCTTCTGCACGTTGCGCGCCGTTACTCCCCGTCCGTCTCCTCGGGCTGGCGCATCGTCATTTCGATCCACTGCTCGCGCGTGATCAGTACCTGGCGCGGCTTTGCCCCCTCGTAGGGGCCAATGATATGCATCTGCTCCATCTCGTCCATAATGCGCGCCGCGCGCGCATAGCCCAGCTTGCAGCGCCGCTGCAAAAAGCTGGTGGAGGCCATTCCCGCCTCGATCACGGCCTCCACGGCCGCGTTCAGCATGGGGTCGTGGCTGTCGCCGCCGTTATCATCCGCGGCTTCCCCGCCCTTTTCCGAGGCCGCGCGCCGGTTCATCTCTTCGATCATCGTTTCGCTGTAGTCCGAGCCGGAATGCTGCTTAATAAAGTTCAGCACACCGCTGATCTCCTCGTCATGCACATAGGCGCCCTGAATGCGGATAGGTTTGTTTGCGCCAACCGGCAAAAACAGCATATCGCCCATGCCAAGCAGCTTTTCGGCTCCACCGCCGTCCAAAATGGTGCGGCTGTCGATCTGGCTGCTCACAGCAAACGCGATGCGGCTTGGGATATTCGTTTTGATCAGGCCCGTGATTACGTCTACCGAGGGGCGCTGCGTGGCCACGATCAGATGCATGCCCGCCGCGCGCGCTTTCTGCGCGATGCGGCAGATATAGTCCTCCACCTCTTTGCCGGCCGTCATCATCAAATCGGCCAGCTCGTCGATCACAATGGCGATATACGGCATTTTTTCCATGCCCGGCGTTGCGGCGGCCATGCGGTTGTAGCCTTTGATGTTTCGCACATTGTTTTCGGCAAACGCGTGGTAGCGGCGCTCCATTTCGGCCACTGCCGCGCCCAGCGCGCCCGCGGCCTTGCGCGGCTCGGTGACAACGGGCATCAGCAAATGCGGAATGCCGTTGTACATATCCAGCTCTACCACCTTAGGGTCGATCATGATCAGCTTCAGATCCTCGGGCGAGCATTTGTACAAAAAGCTCATCACGATGGTGTTGATGCACACGGATTTGCCGCTTCCGGTACTGCCCGCAATGAGCAGATGCGGCATGCGCGTAAGATCGGCCACCTGGCACGCGCCCGCGATATCCTTGCCGAGCGCAAGCGTTAAAGGCGAATCGCTTTTGGAGAAGGTGGGTGATTCCAGAATGCTGCGGATACTGACGGAAGTGGAATACCGGTTCGGCACCTCGATGCCCACAGCCGCCTTGCCGGGGATCGGCGCTTCAATGCGCACACCTGTGGCAGCAAGGTTCAGGGCGATATCGTCGGCCAGATTGGTGATCTTGCTGATCTTCACGCCCGCAAGCGGCTGCAGCTCGTACCGCGTAACGGAAGGGCCGCGGCTGATATCGAGCATGCGCGTCTGCACGCCAAAGCTGGACAGCGTTTTTACCAGAAGCTCGGCGTTATGCGCCAGTTCCTCCTCTACGTTTTTCTCATCGGTGGGGGGCTGCTTCTGGAACAGGCTGAGCGGCGGGTACAGGTAGCCGGTTTCGCTCTCCTCAACCGCCGTGGGAACGGCTGTCTCCGCGCCATCCTGCGCGCCGGACGGCGCTCCGGCGGCGCGCTTCACCAGTGCCGCAAAGGCCTGTATGCCCTCGGAGCCCTCGGCGGGCTGCGTGGCAGCCTGTTCCGGCGGCGTCGGGGCGGCTGCGGCGGGCGTTCGGGTTTGGGCCGAGGCACGGGGCCCTGCCGAAGCCTCGGAAGATTCCAAAAGCGATGCAGGCTCCTCCGGCAGCTCCAGATCCTCCTGCCACGGCGGCGCAGCCGGTTTTTGAACAGCCGCAGGCCCCGGCACAAAGCCGTCTGTCTCCGGCGTTTCCTCCTGCCGTCTGGCCGGGAACATCCCAAAAGTGCCGCCCGGGCCGATTACAGGGCGTTCCTCCGGCTTCAGTTCTGTACTGGTAACGGGATCGCCCCCGATGTCGATATCATAAGAGACCCGGCGGCGTCTTGCGCGCGCTGCCGCGTATGCCTGCTCGTCCAGCGCGGCCGGCGGCTCTTCCCGCTCCCGCTGCGCGGTTTGTGCAAGGCGGGCATCCTGTGCCTCCCTGCGCGCCGCGCGTGCAGCGGCCCGCGCCTCGGCATGACGGTCTGCCGCATGCTTTGCCCCCTGTGCCTTTCCAGAAAAGAAATACCAGAGGTCGGCCGGGGTCACGCCGGTAACGTACATCAGCCCCATGCCGCCCAAAATCAGCATCAGAATATTCGCGCCGGGGCGGCCGCACAAGAGCAGCAGCGACCAGCCGAACGGCGCGCCGAACACACCGCTCTCGAAGCCCCACCCCGAGGCCGCGCCGGCCGCGTGCAGCGCCTTTACGCTCTCGAAAAAGCTCTGTCCCGTCAGCTCGCGCCCGGAAAAGATCAGCAGTACCCCGCTGACCAGCAGCATCAGCAGCAGCGCCTTGGCGGCCGCCGCGCCATATGGCCTGCCGTCCGCCAGACAAAAGCCGAGATACAGCAGCGTCACGGCAAGAATATATGCGCCGATGCCAAATACGCCAAACAGCAAATTTGCGCGCACCCAGTTCCATACGGAGGCGCCCGGCACAAAAATCAGCGCCAAAAGCAGCACGCCGATGCCAAACAGAGCGATGCTCCCCGCGATATTTCCCTTTTTTCTGCCATGCTTTGTCTTTGCCCTGCGTTTGCCTGTGCTGCCGCCGCGCGTACCGCGCGCGGCGGCGCTCTGCGTTTTTTTGGATCGATTCGATGATGCCATAACGATTTTGCTTCCTCTATGATAGATTTTTCGGGATTGTTTTTAAACGGGTCTGCAAAAGGCGCCCATTGCCGCGCACCCAGGACCGTGCGGCTCCGGCTGCCTGCAAAGGCCCCGCGCACGCGCGGCCCGAAGCCCTTTAAGCCGCGGCCGGCCGGTTTGGCCCTCCCGGTCCCGGTTGACCGCAGTGTTTTGATTGCTGCGTTTTTATTATACACTAATTTTACGGCTTTGTAAAACCATCCGCCCCTGTATAAAAAAAATCCTTTTTCTGTTTTCTGCCGTTTTTCAGCGCGGGTGCATGTGCCGAAATGGGAAATAATCCCTTGTGTACAGTGTGCCGGGATGCGCAAAATAGCGATAAGGAGGTGTTTTTCGTGAAAAAACAGGATAAAACAAAACCGAAATCTGAAAAGGCAGCCAAAACCAACAAAAAAAGCACAAAGGGCTCCACAATGCGGGCGGAATACGAGCAGCGCCCCGACGGCCTGACGAACGGCACGGAGGATGTATTCGACAGCCTTGCGCAGAATGCATGGTTCCCCGCACTGTACGCAGACGAAATCCTGATGGATGATTTCCCTGCCGGCGGCCCTGTCGTATAAAAACGCCTTGTGTCTTTGGCACAGGCTGCGCTTTACGTTTTTGAGATCGGCCTTTTGGCAAGCAAGAGCGCCCGATGCGCGGCATCAGGCGCTCTTGCTGTTTTTTGGGGCGTTTTCGATCTTCATTCGGCATTCGGCCGATTTTCGTCCGGGCTGCTGCTGCCGCAGAAAAGATGCGCGGCGGCAGGGCTGATGCCGCAAAAGCTCCGCAGCGGCAAGAAGGGCGGCTCAGTGCGCCTCCTGCCGTGGCTCCTGCCCGTTCATCTCGCGCACAAATGCTTCCGGCTTTACGGTCAGCTCCGCCCATGCGGGCAGAAAGCCGCTGCGAATGGCGTTGCGCACGGACGCAAGGTTCGACCACGCCGCGCAGTAAAACGGCGCTTTGCCGCGCGCCAGAATCTCCAGCGCAAGGCGGGAGGTAAGCGCGCAGGCGATGCCCTGCCTGCGATAAGCGGGCAAAACATCCACACCAATCTGCCACATGGTGTCGCAATCGGCCGAGCAGCCCGCAAGGCCGACGAGCGTGCCGCCGTCAAATGCGCCGACAGCCAGCACGTCCAGGTTGCAGCGTTTGGCGCAAAGCGCGTTGCTCCACTCCGGCGTGTAATATGCCGCAAAATCGGGCGGCGTCAAAAGCCGCAGCTCATACGCGCAGGGCGTTTGCCGTAGCGCGGCAACATCCGGCAAAAAATATTCCGCCATAAAGCAGGGCCGCATACCCATCGGCCGCAGCGCATCGGCCAGCACGTGGAGGTTCGGCGTTTCAAAGCAGTGCTCGGGCGCAAAGCGGCTGAGATACGCGCGCACGGCCGGCTCGGCCTCGGGTAGAACCGAGGCAACAATGTTGCCTCCATAGAAAACCAGATTGCAAAAAAACGGCAGCTCCAGATAGCGGCGCGCCTGTGGGTGCGGCACGGAGCGCACCACCACGCTATGCATGCGAAAAAAATCCTCCGGCGCGCAGTTCAGATCGATCGCAGACTGACGCAGAGCAATGCTGCGCAATGTCTCGTTTGTCATATGCTTTCCCATCCGTCTTCAGGTTGCTACCGCCGCGCTGCGCCAATCGTTCAGCTTGCGCGCCGCATAGCCGTTTGCGAGAAAAAAGTCGATGGCGTAAACAAGGCTGCGATCCCAAAAATTCCATTCGTGTACGCCGTTCCACTGCATGCGGCAATAATTTGCAAGGCCCAGCGGCTGAATGGCCCGGTGCAGAGAATCATTCTGCTGTAAAATACGGTATGGCTCAATATCCTGCAGGCCGTTTGTCAGCAGCACCTTGGGCTGCTGCGCGGCGGGCAGCGCAGCCACCTGCCGCGCCAGCACGCGCAGATCGCTGCTTTTCGGCAGAGCCAGCGAATCGCCGAAGATAGGGCCGAACACCTCCCTCACACCGGGCACGGAGGGATCGGCCAGCATCATGGAAAGATCCACCGCGCCCGAAAAGCTGGCGCAGCCCGCGTACAGATCCGGACGGGAAAGGCCGAGAAACAGCGCGCCGTAGCCGCCCATGGAAAGCCCCGCGATGAAGTTCCGGTCGCGCCGCTGCGGCAGCTTGAACATGCGGTTCAGCAACACGGGCATTTCCTCGGTGAGAAAGGTTTTGTATGCGCCGCCATACACCATATTCTGATAAAACGAATTGCCGCAGTCCGGCATGATCAGCACAAGGCCATTGTCGGCGGCGTAGCGGGGCGCAGCCGTCATTTGCACCCAATCGTCCCCGCTGTTGGTAAAGCCGTGCAGCAGCGTCAGCACGCCCCTGACGGTATAGCCCACCTCTGCGGGCAGATCAGTGGGAAAATATAATTTTACGCCTACGGTCGTCTGCAGGATCTGCGATTTCAGTTTGCATTCCAGATATGCCATCGAAAGCGTCTTCCTTTCGCTCTAAATTGTGGAACAATCGCCTCGGTTCCCGAACGGCTCCGGGCGGCAGGCGGTGCCCCGGCGTCCTTTCGCGGCAAAGTGCCGGCCGCACATTCCGCGTGCGGCCGGCCCGTGCTCCGGTCGAGCCAAAGCCTGCCTGCATTTTGCAAAAACCGTTATTTCCGGATCCTGCTCAGCGCCTCGTTCAGACGAAGGAGCATTCCTTGCGCCTGTTCCGGATCCATCTTTCCGCCGCTCATGCCGCCAAAGGACCCTGCCAGTTCCTCCAGCGTTTTTTCGCCCATCATTGCGGCCGCCATGCCCAGCATGCTCTTTTTCAGCTTCATCTTCATTGAAGCCTGTATGAACTGCATCAGCACATTGCCGGCTTCGTCGCTGGAAAGAACGTCCTTCAACTTATCCTTTACCGAAAAGAAGCCCTCGCGCACAACAATCTCGTCTGCCTCGGGCGCCTCGGCAAGCGTAAACCAGTTTGCAGCGCCGTCTTCCTCGCCGGTCTCGTCGGGATCGATATATTGATATGCGGGATTCGGCTGCTCCACCCGTTCCAGTGTGATGGAATCGCTGCAGCCGCCCGCCCGCGCGCTGAGGAACGTAAAGCCCTCCCGCAGCGGCACATGCTCGAATACAAACACCTTGTTGCCCTCCTGCGCGGCAAACGGCGTTCCGTTTACGAACAGCTCCACCCGCGTGAGGTTGGAATATACCTTCACCGTAGTCTCCTCGCCCGTACGCTGCGCATAGCGGCGGCCGCACAGGTGCACAAAGCCCTCCTCGCTCCAATACGCCTTATATACATAGAACGCATCCTTACGGATCTTGCGGTCGATCGTCATCAGGCCCTTGTTGTTGCGGCCCGCAACACCGCCCTCATCGCGGGAATCGCAGCCGAAATCGAACATATTCCACACATGCGTTGCCCACAGCCACGGGCGCTGCTGGATAATCTTTGCCATATGCTCGTGGTACAGCGCCTGATATTCCTCGGTATAATCGCGGCAGCGCGGCGCATCGCTGTGATAGCTGATAATGCCCTCGGCCCCATATTCGGAAATGCCGAGCGGACGGTTTGGATGCAGTGCGTGGAAGGCGTCGAGCCATTCTTCGTTCTGCGTCATCTCTCCGCCGTACCAGCCGAAATAGTGGTTGTAGCTGAGCACATCGGTAATGTGATGCATCTCGCTTTCCATCGGCACCATCGAAACATGCGCAATGGTCGTCAGGCGCGTTTTATCCGTCTCGTGCGCCAGCGCGTTCAGATCGCGCAAATTCTCCAAAAGATCCGGGCGCCCTCCGCCGATGGTGATCTCGTTCGAGATGCCCCAAAAGCAGATGGACGGGTGGTTGTAATTCTGCACGATCAGCTCTTTCAGCTGGCTGCGGCAGTTTTCGTGCGCTGCGGGGTCGGCGTTCATCGCCGAAATAAACGGGATTTCTGCCCACACCACAAGGCCCGCACGGTCGCACGCATCATAAAAATACTGGCTGTGCTGATAATGCGCAAGGCGCACCGTATTTGCCCCCACCTCGCGGATGAGCGCAACATCCGCCTCGTGCTGCTGCTTTGTCAGTGCGTTGCCCTGGCCCAGACGATCCTGATGGCGCGATACCCCGCGCAGCGGCGTGAGCACACCGTTGAGGAAAAAGCCCTTCTGCGGATCGACCGTATACGTGCGCACGCCAAGGTTCGCGCTTACGGCGTCCAGCACTTCGTTGTGCATGGTGAGCAGCGCCTCGGCGCTGTACAGATACGGATCCTGCACGCCCTGCCACAGGTGCACGTCCTCGATGCGCACCTCGGCATAGGTGCGCGCGGCCGCCGGGCGCACCGCGCTTGCCACGATCTTGCCCATCGCGTCGCGAATGACAAATTCAACGCTTTGCCCGTCTGCGGGATCGGTTACAAACGCCGTAAGCGCAACAATGGCATCGCTGCCATCCACCGTGGCGGATACATCAAAGCCGCTGCCGCCAAAATAATCCAGATCGAACCGGGAATCCTCCGCCACGATCAAATTGACGCTGCGGTACAGTCCGCCATAAAATGTAAAATCGGCCATCTGCGGATACACATCATCGCGCGGGCTGTTGTCCACCCAGATGGCAAGCAGGTTTTCACCATCCCGCAGCACATCCGTCACTTCGGCGCGGAACAGCGAATAGCCGCCCTTGTGGAACGCCTTTTCCACACCGTTCACGATGATCCTGCCCACGCTGGAAGCGGCCTCCACCTCCACATAGACATGCTTGCCCTCCGGGCGCTGAATGGTTTTTAAATAGCAGCACGGGCCGCGCCAGTAATCGCTGCCGCCGTCCTGGCCGTCCAGCGCGTTCCAGCAGTGCGGCAAATCCACACGCACCGCGCCGGCGGGAACAGACGCGGGCACCTCGGCACAGTTTTTCAAAAAACGCCAGTCCTCGTTGATCGGAATGATCTGCTTCATAATGGTATACTCCCTTCCTTTTGCGCCTCCGAAGAGATTCGGCCGGCGCAGACATCCCGCAGGCATCCCGCACACGCCATATTTTGCGCGCGGGCCGAACCATGCCGTTTTTGACACACCCGCGCACGCACCGTATGCAAAAGCAACCTGAACCGAAGCCCAGATTGCCTTTCTCCCGCAGGAAGTTTTTTCTACTGTTATTTTATCAAACCGGTGCTTCTCTGTCAACAGGCCGCAAGGCCCGAAGCATTCCCCAAGCCGCAAGGCCCAAAATACGCCCGGGCCCCAGGACGCGCGGCACTACTCTGCTTTTTCTTTTGGCGTATCCTGCGGCGGCTCGATGCCAAACGCCTCGTTCAGATCGTGATACAAAAGCAGCTGTGAAAGAAACACGATATACCAGATCCCCGTTATCAAGAGCAGCGGCAGTGTCCAGGGCGCAAACAGTACGATTACCGCTGCACGGCGGCGCCTGCGGGAGGTGAAACGGTCGTTTTAAAAAACAGATCTGCGGATAACAGCCATCCCGGAAGCCCTTCCCCCTCTGCGTTTGGCCGAGCGGGCCGGCGGGCTCATCACCCGAGCGCAGGCAATGATTTGTGAGGGGGTTTCCAAATCTCTCAGAAAGAAGTGTGTCATGTGGAAAAAACCAAACGTGCCGTTCCGGCGCGCGGCTCTGCTGCCGCGCGCCGAACGGGAGTCCCGTTCGGCGGCAAAAACCTTTGGCAGCGCATACTGGACAACTGGCAGCTGTACGCGCTGCTGCTGATCCCCGTGGTTCTGACAATCATTTACAAGTACATCCCCATGTACGGCATCCAGATCGCTTTCCGCGATTTTAAAGCCAGCCGCGGCTATACGGGCAGCGAATGGGTGGGTCTTTACTGGTTCAAACGCTTTTTCAGCTCCCCCACCTGCGGGCGCATGATCGTGAACACAGTGCTCATCAGCCTGTACAGCCTGTTGTGGAGCTTCCCGATCCCCATTATTCTCTCTTTAATAATCAATCAGCTGCGGTTCACGCGCTTTAAGCGCACCGTACAGACGGTGCTGTATGCGCCGCATTTCATCTCGACGATGGTCATTTGCGGTATGCTGCGCATCTTCCTCAGCCCGTCCGGCGGCCTTCTGAACCTCATCATGGGCACAAGCGTAGATTTTTTAACCGAGGCTTCGGCCTTCCGCACCATTTACATCGCCTCCGGCATCTGGCAGGACGCCGGGTGGGGCTGCATCATCTATCTGGCCACACTGGCCAATGTGGATCCCGGCCTGTACGAGGCGGCAAAGATCGACGGCGCCTCGGTGTTCCAGCGCATTCTTCACATTGATATCCCCGAACTGCTTCCGATGGCTATTTTGAACCTGATCATGGCGGCGGGCGGCCTGATGAACGTCGGCTTTGAAAAGGTATGGCTGCTGCAAACCGACCTGAACAAGGCAACGTCCGACGTGATTGCCGTGTATGTATACCAGCAGGGCATCGAGCACGCAAAGTACAGCTATTCCACGGCGGTCGGCCTATTCAATACGGTGGTCAACATCGTACTGCTGCTGATCGTGAACAAAATCGCGTCCAAGGCTTCGGACGTTGAATTTGTGTAAGGAGGCGACGCAAAATGAAGAATTATGATAGGGCGCGCGGCATGTCCGACAAAACCAGCGATATTGTGCTGGTTGTTATTTGCTCCATCGTGCTTTTGATCGTGGCATATCCGCTGTATTACGTAGTAGTTGCCTCGTTCTCCGATCCTTACGAGGTATATGCCGGCAAAACATTTCTTTTGCCCAGCGGCTTCACGCTGGACGGCGACAAGGCCGTATTCCTGAACGAAGGCATCATATCCGGCTTTCTCAATTCGGTGCTCTATACGGTAATCGGCACCGTCTTTTCCGTCGGGATGCTGTACATCACCGCATACCCGATGGCGCAGAAGGATCTGCCGGGCCGCAAGCTTTTGAGTATCTTCTTTTTAATCACCATGTACTTTGGCGGCGGCCTTGTGCCGACGTATCTGGTGGTAAAGCAAACGCACCTTGTTGGCAGCATGTGGTCGCTGTTTTTGCCCGGCGGCGTTGCGGTAGGCAATATGATTATTGTGCGCAACTATTTCCAGAACAGCATCCCGCACGAGCTGATCGAAGCCTCCGAGATCGACGGCTGCTCGAAGCTGCGCACATTCTTCAATATCGTGGTTCCCCTGTCCAAGCCGATCCTGTCCGTAATGGTCGTCTTCTCGATGGTGGCCTACTGGAACGACTGGTTTACCGCGCTGATCTATCTGGGCGGCAAGGGCACGCCGCTGCCGCTCGTGATGCGCAACATTCTGATCAAAAGCTCTGCCACGGCCAGCCAGGCGGCGACCATCTCGGGCGGCTATGCCGAGCTGAATAAACTCACGGAGCTGCTGAAATTCTGTTCCATGATCATTGCGGCACTGCCGATGCTGATGATCTATCCGTTTGTTCAAAAATATTTTGAAAAAGGCTTTATGGCCGGCGCTGTGAAAGGGTAAGGAGGGACTGCGCAATGAAAAACAGCATCAAAAAGGGATGCGCGGCTGTCCTGGCGACTGTTCTGCTGCTCACCGGCTGCAGCGGCGGTCTGGCGAGCAATGTCAACGACGGCACCGTCAATTCCAATCTGGAGCAGACAGAATTCAATATTATGGGCGGTATGTCCGCGCTGAGCAGCGGCTATGAGGGCAACGAGGTTCTGCAGGCGCTGCAGCAGAACGCCGGCATCAAGATCAACTGGGAGACACTCTCCGATTCTCTCGGTGAGCAGGTAAACATCCGCATTACAGGCGGGCAGTATCCGGACGCATTCATGGGCGTTGGCTTCTCAAACTACGATATCGCACGCTACGGCGACGACGGAACCTTTCTGGATCTGACACCGTACCTGACGCCCGACATCATGCCGAACCTGTGCGCTATTTTGGAGGCGCACCCGGAGATCCGCGCCGCCATCACAATGGAGGACGGCGGCATCTACGGCCTGCCCTCCGGCGAACAGATGACCACCGCCGGCATCGGCGTGCCGATGGACGAGGCGTTTTCGATCTTCTCCGTTCCGCAGTACAGCATGATCAACAAAGCGTGGCTGGACGAGCTGAAGCTGGAGGTGCCCACCTCGCTGGATGAGCTGCACGACGTACTTGTGGCTTTTAAAGAAAACGATATGTCCGCAACATATTACGGCAACGCGCCCGGATCCACCATCCCCATGACCACCGGTTTTGACGAGTGGTGCTGGGGGCAGAACATCTTCTATTCCGGCTTCGGCTTTACCAACTGGCCGAACGACGTGTGCAACGATTTGCTCCTGAAGCCCGACGGCACCGTGGAATTTGTCTGTGTGAGCGATGCCTATCGCGATTGCCTCACCTATTTCCACAGCTGGTACAACGAGGGCCTGATGGACGTAGAGATGTTCAGCCAGACGGACAGCCAGCTGATCGCCAAGTGCCAGCAGGGCTATGTGGGCGTATCCACCTGGTGGTACATCGAAGAGCTGATGGACGATTATGCGAAGGACTATGTGTTCCTGCCGCCGCTCACCGGCCCGAAGGGCACGCCGTATGAGGACGTATGCAACGTTACCATCCGCCCGGGCAGCCCCATCAGCTCCGGCCATCTGAATATCACGGGCAAATGCAAAAGCCCGATCAACCTTTTAAAGTTCTTCGATCAGTGGTACGACGGCGAGGTTGTGATGCAGCTGCAGTACGGCCCGAAGGGCGTGTTCTTCACCGGGCAGGACGAAAAGGGCATGTGGCTCGCCATCAGCGAAGAAGAGGCGCGTTCCCAGTATGGCAAGAGCGCCGGCGAGCTGCGCAACCTCTACGAGGTTTGGGGGCCGAAGCTGCTGCTGGCGGAATACTACAACGAGGTTTTTTACATGGAGCCCCGCGCCATCGAACGTCTGACGGATCTGGACGAATTCTGGATGCCGCACGTGAAGGATACTGCCTTCTACCCTGTGGACTGCGTATTTACCGGGATGGAGATGGAGACGCTGGATTGGCACAAGGCCGATTTTGAAAGCGCCGTGCGCGAGCAGGAGGGCCTGTGGATCAAAGAGGGCGGCCCGACGGACGCCGAGTGGGAGGCCTACAAACAGCGCCTGATCGACAAATGCGGCATGAACGATCTGCTGAAGGTCTATCAGGACGCCTACGAACGTTACGCAGCCGCACAATAACCGCAGCAGAATCCCAAACCAATGCCAAAGGGGGCGGCCTCAGGCCGCCCCTTTTTTAGCAAGGCGCTTGACAGCACCCCCCTGTATCCCCTATCATTGATTCTTGGAGGCTGATTTGATATGATGAGCGAAACCCTGCAAAAGGCACGCGATTTTGAGGCGCACTACGGCCCGCTGATCCCCGCAGAGGAACGGCCGGCGTTCCACGCCACGCCCACCATCGGCTGGATGAACGACCCCAACGGCTTTTCCTGCTACAAGGGAGAATACCATCTGTTTTATCAGTATCACCCCTATTCCAATGAGTGGGGGCCGATGCATTGGGGACATTTAAAAACAAAGGATTTTCTGCACTGGGAGCGTCTGCCCGCCGCGCTTGCGCCGGATGAACCATATGATGCCTCCGGCTGCTTTTCCGGCGGCGCGCTGGAGCTGCCGGACGGCCGCCAGCTGCTGATGTATACCGGCGTTCGGCGCGAGCGCACGCCCGAGGGCCTTTTGCAGGACAGGCAGACGCAGTGCCTTGCCGTCGGCGACGGCGTGAACTACGAAAAGCTGGAAGCAAACCCCGTGCTGGCCGCGCAGGATCTGCCCGAGGGCGGCAGCGCCATTGATTTTCGCGACCCGAAAATCTGGCGGGAGGCAGACGGCAGCTACCGCGCCGTCATCGGCAACCGCTGCCCGGACGACAGCGGCGCGATCCTGCTGTACCGCAGTGACGACGCGATCCGCTGGACCTACGAGACAACGCTGGATGCCTCGAACCGGCAATATGGCCTGATGTGGGAATGCCCGGATTTCTTCGAGCTGGACGGCACGCAGGTGCTGTTCACCAGCCCGCAGGATATGGCGCCCATCGGGCTGGAATTCCACGCGGGCAACGGCACCGTGTGCCTTTTGGGCGATTACGACGCTGCCACAAAAAAATTTACCCGCCGCCGGGTGCAGGCCGTAGACTACGGCATCGATTTTTACGCGATGCAAACGCTGCTGACGCCCGACGGGCGCCGCGTGATGATCGCCTGGATGCAAAACTGGAACACGGTTGGCGCAAAGCTGCACGGCCTGCGCTGGTTTGGCCAGACGACGCTTGCGCGCGAGCTGCACATTCGCGACGGACATCTGATCCAAACGCCGGTACGCGAATTGGAGCAGCATCGCGGGCGTCCGGTGATCCATCATCACATCCCCGTGAGCGGCGAGATCAATCTGCCCGGCGTACAGGGGCGCATTCTGGATATGACGGTTGATATCGAGCCCATCGGCAAGGATTCCTACCGGTGTTTTCGCCTGCATGTGGCCAAAAACGGCGAATGCGTTACCACCATCCGGTACCGGCCCGATCAGAGCACGCTGAAGATTGATCGTTCCCGCAGCGGCCTGCATCACGATATTGTGCATACGCGCAGCTTTTTTGTGCGACGGCGCGACGGTGCGCTGCGCCTGCGCGTGATCCTCGACCGGTTTAGCGTAGAGGTGTTTGTCAACGACGGTGAGCAGGCCGCCAGCGCGGTGCTGTATACTCCGCTTGAGGCCAACGCCATCAGCTTTGAGGCCGACGGCGCCGTGATGATGAACGTGGAAAAATATGATCTGATTTTTGAGGAAACGGAGCCGGAACCGCAATCCGCCTTGCCTTAACCTCGCATGTTCGGCGAAGAGAAGAAAAGAAAAAGAAAATTTTCAAAAAAGCTTGACAATCGCTCTTCCACGCGATATACTATATAAGCACCCTTTCGAGGGGCACAGATCGCGGAGTGGAGCAGTCCGGTAGCTCGTCGGGCTCATAACCCGAAGGTCGTAGGTTCAAATCCTGCCTCCGCAACCAAAAACCCGCTGAAATCACCTGATTTCAGCGGGTTTTCTTGTTCCGCAGGCTGCTTTGCACAAACGGAAGGGTTGGCCAAGGCAGTCCAAAGCGCCTATGAATCTAATCCGGGCAATCCCGGGAACGCGGACGCGTATTTCTGGATCACAAAAGCCTTACAGCAGCAGGCACAGGCCCGTTGTTTGCCCTTTACGGCAAACGGTTCCTGTGCCCCCATTCGCACATTGCATCCAGGATCGGAACCAAGGACCTGCCCCGCTCCGTCAGGCTGTACTCCACCTTGGGCGGGATCTGCGGATATTCCTCCCGGTGTACCAGCCGGTCTGTCTCCAGTTCCTTCAGCGTCGCGCTGAGGGTTTTGTAGGAGATCCCTCCAATATACTTTTTCATCTCATTAAAGCGCACCACGCCAAATTCCGTCAGCGTATAAAGGATCATCATCTTGTATTTTCCATTGATGAGGGACAGGGTATAGCTGAATCCCGTAGTGCCGAGGCATTCATTGGCGATGCAGCGATTATTCATGAGGAACACTCTCCTTTGGGTAAGTATCGCACCCTGATGTGCGTACTTGATATTTTTCCCGCTTGTGCTACTATAATAATGCAAGCCGCCGGCAAAATCAAGGCGGCCGGAAAATTTTGATTGGGAGAAGATCTGCCATGGGTAAAAAAATCGTAGTGATCACCGGAAGTCCCCGCAAAAACGGCAACAGCCTCGCCATGACGGACGCGTTCATCCGGGCGGCGAAGGAGAAAGGCCATACCGTTGCCCGTTTTGATGCGGCCATGATGAAGATCGGCGGTTGCCATGCCTGCGAGACCTGCTACAAAACCGGCAAAGCCTGTTCCTTCGACGACGACTTCAACACCATTGCCCCGGCCATTCTGGAAGCGGATGCCGTAGTATTCGCCATGCCGGTTTACTGGTACTCCATTCCCGCCCAGATCAAGGGCGTCATCGACCGTCTGTTCTCCTTCGTTGTAGGCGGCAGGGACATTGCCGGAAAGGAGTGCGCCGTCATCGCTTGCTGCGAGGAAGAGGATCTGACGGTTCTGGACGGCGTGCGGATCCCCATCGAGCGCTCTGCCGCGCTGATGAAGTGGAAGATGGTGGGCGAAGTGCTGGTTCCGGGCGTGCTGAATGTGGGCGACATTGAAAAGACCGACGGATGTGCCCGTGCGGCGGCCCTTGCGGACAAATTCTAAGGAGCGCGGCGCGCCAAAGGCATCGCCGTTTTGCGCAAAGCGCCCCGAAAAGCGGCGATCCCTCTGCTCGGGCCGGGCGCCCGGAGCGCCGGCCGGGCCCAAACCGTCTGCCGGTAAAAATGCGTTGAATTTGCAAAAAAATGCGGAACGCCGGAGGCCAAACGCCCTCCTGCGCCCCGCTTTTTGTTTGGAGAGAGCTTTGCGCCGCTGTCCAAAGCACTAACAACTCGCACAAAAAAACGTGAGAACAGGCCTCAAAACTTGACAAAGTACCGGAACGGGTGTAGAATGTTTTTAACAAATACGGGGATCCGAAGGGATCCGAAGGATTTTTGGGAGGAATGCATTATGAAAAGGAAGACACTTGCCGTATTGCTGGCGTTGTCTATGCTGCTGGGAGTGCTGGCGGGCTGCGGCGGCGCCCCGAGCTCCAGCACGCCAGCTGCGAGCGAACCGTCTGCTGCCGGCAGCGCGGGCAGCACCCCCGCCAGCGCCCCGGAGGCCGACCCTATGGCCGATCTGATTGCCGCGGCGCAGGCCGAGGGCGAGCTGGTGGTGTACGGCTCCTGCGAGGAAGAATATCTGGCCGCCGCCTGCGAGAATTTTGAAGCGCTGTACGGCATTAAAACCACCTATCAGCGTCTTTCTACCGGCGAGGTGCAGGCCAAGATCGAGGAAGAAAACGGCAGCCCCTCCGCCGATGTCTGGTTCGGCGGCACCACCGATCCCTACAATGTTGTGGCCGCCGAAGGCCTGCTGGAGCCCTATGCCGCACAGAATGCTTCTCACCTGCTGGACGATCAGTACAAGGATGCCGACGGCAACTGGTACGGCATTTATAAGGGCATTCTGGGCTTCATGGTCAACCGCGATGAGCTGCAACGCATGGAGCTGGAGGCGCCTCAGGATTGGGACGACCTGCTGAAGGAAGAATACAAGGGCCTCATTTGGCTGTCCAATTATAACACCGCCGGCACTGCCAAGCTGGTCATCAACACCATGATCCAGAAAAAAGGCCATGACGAAGGCATTCAGTATCTGGTAGATCTGGACAAAAATATCGAGGTTTACACAAAATCCGGTTCCGGCCCGTCCAAGAATGTGGGCACCGGCGAGTGCGTGATCGGCATCGGCTTTTTGCACGACGGCATTACCCAGATCGTGGACAACGGCTACGAGAACATCGAGTTGATTATCCCTTCCAGCGGCACCTCCTTTGAGATCGGCGCCACCGCCATCTTCAAAGGCGCGGCGCATCCCAACGCAGCCCGGCTGTGGATCGAATATGCGCTGTCTCCCGATTGCGTAAATCTGGCCAAGGATCACGGTTCTTACCAGTTCCTCGTCATTGATAACGCCGAGCAGCCCTCTCAGGCCGCCGAGTTTGGCCTCGATCCCGACAATGTGATGAAATACGATTTCGAGGATGCCAAAAACAACATCACCACCTATATTGAAGAAGTGATGCAGGCTCTGGGCGGCGGCGACGACCGCTTCCAGACCGAATAAAACGATCTGACGCATCCCATCGCACCGACAGAATGGGGGATGGCAAGCCGCCATCCCTCATTTTATTTCCCGCGTTTTAGTCAGGGCGCGGTGGGGCGCAATCGAAAGGAGGCTCTCCCATGGCAAAAAGCCAAGGCGCCGCACTGGATCGAAAAAAACTGATGGCGGATCCTGTTATGGTGTGCACCATTGTTGTCCTCGTTACGTTCTTGACTGTATTTATCCTGTATCCTCTGGCGATCCTGCTGGTGGACAGCTTTGTAGGAGACGGAGGCTTTTCTCTGAATGTCTTCCGGCGGATCTTCAATATGCCCTCCTTTACCAGGGCCATCACCAACACGCTGAAGGTGGGCTTTCTGGTGGGGATCCTGTCCACCCTTGTCGGCCTGCTGTTTGCCTATGTGGAGGTCTATGTCCGGATGGGCAAAGTAACAGGCGGCCTGTTCAAAGTGGTATCCATGCTGCCGGTGGTGTCGCCTCCCTTTGTGCTTTCTCTGTCCATGATCATGCTGTTCGGCAAAGCGGGCCTGATCACCCGTTTTTTGCTGGGCATCTATGACAACAGTGTGTACGGCTTCTGGGGCATTGTCATCGTGCAGTCGCTCACCTTCTTTCCCGTATGCTACATGATGCTCAAGGGCCTTTTGAAAAACATCGATCCCTCTCTGGAGGAGGCCGCCCGGGATATGGGCGCCTCCCGAAGCAAGGTGTTCCTTACCGTCACCCTGCCGCTGCTGCTGCCGGGTTTGGGCAACGCCTTTCTGGTAACCTTTATCGAATCCATCGCCGATTTTGCCAACCCCATGATCATCGGCGGTTCCTACGATACGCTGGCTACCACCATCTATCTTCAGATCACCGGCGCTTACGACAAAGCCGGGGCCGCGGCCATGGCCGTAGTGCTGCTGTCCATCACACTGGTAATGTTCGGCGTACAGAAGTACTATCTGGAGGCCAAAACCGCCGCCACCCTCACGGGCAAGGCCTCCCGGGGACGCATGCTCATCGAGGAGCGCAGCGTTACCGTTCCCCTCACCGTTTTATGCGGGCTGGCTGCCTTTTTTGTGATTATGATGTACCTGTGCGTACCCATTGGGGCGCTGTTCCCCACCTGGGGCTACAAGTTCACTCCCCTCACCTTTAAATGGTTTGAACAGGTGTTCACCAAGTACAAGGGCCTGCAGGCCTTCCGGGATTCGTTTGTGCTTTCCCTTATCGCCTCGCCCATTACCGCGCTGCTTTCCATGATTATCTCCTATCTGGTGGTGAAGCGGAAGTTCAAGGCAAAGGGATTTATCGAGGCCGTGTCCATGCTGGCGATGGCCGTGCCCGGCACGGTGCTTGGCGTGGGATATATCCGCGGCTTTTCCGGCGGCCTGTTCCACAGCAGCGACTGGAGCATTTTTTCGGAGGGCGGGGCGCTTCACGGCATGTTCCCCAACGGGCTGCTGGGCGGCATCTACGGCAGTGCGGCAATTTTGATCATTGTATTTGTTGTGCGCTCCCTGCCCACAGGTACGCGGAGCGGCATCTCCGCCCTGCGGCAGATCGACAGATCCATCGAGGAATCCGCCTATGATATGGGGGCGGACAGTCTGACGGTGTTCATGACGGTTACCCTCCCGCTGATTAAGGATTCCTTTCTCAGCGGGCTCGTTACCGCCTTTGTGCGCTCCATCACCGCGATCTCGGCCATCATCCTGCTGGTAACGCCGCAGTTCCTGCTGATCACTGTGCAGATTAACGAGTTTGCCGAGAAGGGCTCGTACAGCATTGCCTGCGCCTTTGCCACCATCCTCATCATCATCACCTATGGCTCGGTGCTGCTGATGAATCTGGTCATGAAATTTTTCGGCACCAGCCGGAAGCTGAAGGAGGACGAATGATATGGCAAAAGAGAAAAAAGGGGTACGCCTCGAGCATATCTCGAAAATTTATCAGGATCCCAAAACAAAAAAGGATTTCTATGCCGTTCACGATACATCTCTGGAAATTGCCCCCGGCTCTTTTGTAACCCTGCTGGGCCCTTCCGGCTGCGGCAAAACCACTACCTTGCGCATGATCGCCGGGTTTGAGAGCCCTGATGAAGGCGAAATCTATCTGGGCGGCGAGCCCATCAACGCCCTCACCCCCAACAAGCGCGATACGGCCATGGTGTTCCAGAGCTATGCCCTGCTGCCCCATTATAACATCTTTGATAATGTGGCCTACGGCCTAAAGCTGCGGAAAATGGAAAAAGACGTAATCCGCAAAAAGGTACTGGACATTCTGGCGCTGGTGGGCCTGGAGGGGATGGAGGCCCGTATGACGAACCAGCTTTCCGGCGGGCAGCAGCAGCGTGTTGCGTTGGCCCGTGCGCTGGTGCTGGAGCCGGGCGTTCTGCTGTTCGACGAGCCGCTGTCCAACCTGGATGCCAAGCTGCGCGTCTCCATGCGCACCGAGATCCGCCGCATCCAGCAGGAAGCGGAGATCACCGCCATCTATGTCACCCACGACCAAAGCGAGGCTATGGCCCTGTCGGATCAGATCATCATCATGGAGAAGGGCGTTGTGGCCCAAATCGGCACGCCGCAGGAGGTATATTACCATCCCGGCAGTGAGTTCGTGGCCGATTTCATCGGGGAAGCCAACTTCTTGCGCGGTACGCTGGCAAGCGCAGACACTGCGGACATCGGCGGCCACAGGGTTGCGGTGAACGCTCCCGGCCATAGCGTTGGCGAAGCGTGCACGCTGGTGCTTCGGCCTGAAGCTGCCGTGCTGAAAGATCAGGGACAGCTGCCCTGCAAGGTGATTTTGTCCTGCTTTATGGGGTCTTATCAGAATTATCATGTGATGGTGGGCGATACACTGGTGAAGATCACGGATTTCAACCCCAAAAATCGAAAGATCTATCAGGCAGGCGATACCGCCTGGGTAGATTTTGCCAGCGAGGACGTGCATGTTTTGTAACCGTCGCAAACCGCCCATCCCCTGCGCTTGCAGACAGCATTGATCCATACCAAAATACACCCCGGCCTCTGGCCGGGGTGTATGCATTGCAAAATTGTACAATACTGTTTATCATATCCATGGTATGGCAAAAATACTGAATTGATCTGCTCCGTGGTATGGCAAAGATATTGATTGCTATCATTCCGCCTCTCCGGAATTTTTGCATTGCGGCGCCGCCATACAGGGCCTGTGCCTTTATTTCGCCGCAAAAGGGCGCACAAGCGACACAATTTTGTTTTATCTTCAACATACGGCACAAAAAGTAAGCATGTGGCCCGAAAAGTCAACGCTAAACTCAAAAAAAGCAAGCAAAAGCCAAAAGGCAAACGCTAAGCCCAAAAAAGGCAAACAAAAACCCAAAAAAGCAAACGCTAAGCCCAAAAGGCGAACGCTAAGCCCAAAGGGCAAACAAAAACCCAAAAAAGAGAGGGATCCCAAATGGAACAATCAATTTTGCTGGAAGAAACACGCCGCACAAACGCGCTGCTGCAAAAGCAGCTGCTATGGTCGCGCATTACCGCCGCGCTGTTGGCGGCAGTAATGCTTGCCGTTATTCTCTTTTTTGGCGGCATTGCGCACAGCGTAGGCCGCATTGCCGAGCAGATCGAGTCGATGGAGCTTGACGCGCTCTCCGAGCAGCTTTCCCAAATTGATTTTGCCGCATTGGCGGATAGGCTCGCGCAAATCGATTTTTCCGCCATCTCGGCTCAATTTTCCAAGCTGGATATAGAATCCCTCAACGGCACGGTTTCGGCGCTGGAAGAGGCCTTGCGCGGAATGGATACGCAGGCGTTCAATGATGCCGTTAAAAAGCTGAACAGCGCCGTGGATGCGCTGCAAAACGCCTCCGATACCATAAAGCACTGGGGGGAAGGGCTCTCCGGAATTTTCGGGCGGTAGCCGCAAAGCGTCGCATTTTTGCTCCGGCCGGGAGTTGCCTGCGAAAACAGTCGGCACTTTCAGACAACAGGTTCTGCCCTCGGGAGCGCCCTCTCCTGCGGCGCGGGCGGCTCTTCCTCCGGCGATGCGGGTGGCTCTTCCTCCGGCGATGCGGGCGGTTCTCCCTCCTGCGGCGCGGGCGGTTCTCCCTCCTGCGGCGCGGGCGGCTCTCCCTCCTGCGGCGCGGGCGGTTCTCCCTCCTGCGGCGCGGGCGGCTCTTCCTCCGGCTCTTCCGAAAGCACATCCTCCCACTCGGACACTTCCAGCAATACCTCCTCGGAGCGATCGCCGCTGTATACGACGGTCGCTCTTTTGTTTTTCGCCTTTTCCCCGGTCTCTTCGTTCTGGAAGGTGAGCACGACGACAAACGCATCGCCGCGCACCTCAACAGCAAGATCCCCGCCGAAATTCTGCATAAAGGTCTGTGCAATGGAAAGGCCCAGCCCGCTGCCCTCGGTGGTGCGGCTGGCGTCGCCGCGCACAAAGCGCTGCAGCACCTCGTCTGCGGCGAACGTCATCTCGTAGGAAGCAGTATTCGTCAGCGTAAGGCGCGTGGCGATATCGCCCGGCGTCACGTCCAGATAGATGCGCGTGCCTGCGAGCGAATAGCGCAGCGCGTTATCGAGGATATTTTGCAAAACGCGATACAGCTTGGCGCTGTCTGCGCGCACAATGGCGCTTTCCGGCATGGTCGCCTTCACAGGGATCCCCACTGCACGGATGGAATCGGAGAGATCTCCCAGGGTCTGGCGCGCGGCCATCACCAAATCGAGCGGTTCGATCTTCAGCGTCTCGCTGCGGCTCGTTGCCTTGGCAAGCGTGAACAGATCCGCCACCGTTGCGGCAAGCCGCTCGGATTTTTTCCGCAGAATCAGCACATAATCCCGTGTTTCGGGCCGAAGCTCCTGCTTTTCCAGCAGATCGAGATAGCCGATGATGCTGGTGAGCGGCGTTTTCAGATCATGCGAAACATTGGTGATGAGATCGAGCTTCATCCGCTCGCTTTTCATCTGTGCGTCCACACTCTCCTTCAGATGCGTACCGATATGCGCCACCGCCTGAGAGGCGGCATGAAGGCTGCTTTCTGCCGGCACGCAAACGGGTGCATCCTCGCCCCTTGCCGCAATGTCGATCTGCGTAAGCAATGCATCAAAACTCTGTATATCGCGGTACGCATGCCATATCAGATATCCGCAGCCCAATGCCACCGTAAGGATCGCGAACATGGCAAATGCCGTATAGCGCCCGATACCAAACCACCGGGCATTGCCCACCCCGAGCAGCTGATTGGAAAGAACCAGATACGATGCGATCACAAGGCCTGTCATTGCGCTGCACACCCAAAGAATGCGGTGTACCCATGCTTTTCCGGCCTGATAGTGTAGATCCAGGTAATTTTCCCCTGTTAAAATGCCGCGCAGCCCGCGCAGAACAAACCGTGCGAACCGTTTGATGCCCGGCAACAACCGCATCAGCAGGCTGTCTGCCACAAGGCGACCAGCCTTCCATTTGCGCGCTATCGCCAACAGGCACTCCAGCATCACACCGCCGCCCAGCGTAGCCACAACGGTTATGGCGATCCATTGATACAGCGATGTTGCCAGCAAAAATGCCGCGGCAAACAGCGGCGTTGCCAAAAAAATAAATACAAGCAGATCGGTAGGCAGCCTGCCCGCTTCGCCCAGATAGATTTCGTCGGAATCGGGCACGCAGCCCGTGCGCAAAAACAGCCGGACGGTACACACAACACAAACGATGCAGCAGCCTAAAAAGACAAGCAGGCCGGCCGCCCTCGTGTAAAAAAAGCTGTTCACCCCGGCTCTCAGCATAACCGCGACAAACGGATTTGTCAGCAAAACAACAACAAAAGCGATCAGCTGCTTGGAGGAGCCGCTATTGGATCTTTTCCATCTTGTATCCAAGTCCCCACACCACCTTCAGATATTTGGGATTTTTCGGGTTGATCTCGATTTTTTCGCGGATGCGCCGAATGTGCACCATCACCGTATTTTCCACACTGTAGCCCGGCTCGTTCCAGACGCGCTCATAAATCTCTTCGGCGTTGTACACGCGGCCGGGGTTCTGCATCAGCAAGGAGACGATCCGGTATTCCGTGGCTGTCAGGTGCACAGGCGCGCCGTCCACTGTCAGCTGCTTTTCGTCCAGATCCAGCGACAGGCCGCCCAGCGTCACCACGTTTCCACGTGTTGTCTGATTTGCCGTACCCAATGCAAGATAGCGCCGCAGCATGGCATTCACGCGCGCCACAAGCTCCATCGGATTGTAGGGCTTTGTCAGATAGTCGTCCGCGCCGATGGCCAGCCCTGCGATCTTGTCCGCGTCCTCGGTTTTGGCGCTCAACAGAAGGATCGGCACGTTTTTCTCCTTGCGGATCTGCATCGTAGCCGAAAGCCCGTCCATGCGCGGCATCATCACGTCCAGAATCATCAGCTGCACATCGTGGGTGTGCAGCGCCTCCAGAGCCTCCAGCCCGTCATAGGCGCGCAGTACTGTGTAATGCTCCAGCTCCAGAAGCTTTGCAATGGCCCCCACGATCTCGCGGTCATCGTCCACAACAAGAATGGTCGTCTGTCCCATACTTTGCATCCTCCTGTTTTAAAGGCGGGAACAAACCGAAGAGCCCCCGGCCCGGCCGATCGGTACCCTCCGGCCGTTCAAAGGTTTTCTCCGGCGCAGCGCCAAACGCCCTGCATGCCGGGCGCCCGGCGCTGCCGCTCCATACCTTCTGTATCTTAATCCTACCATCCATTCGCAACATTCCCCTCAGGAAAAGCCTTACGATTTTCTTAAATATTAGGGGAAAACCGCCCGTCGCCGGGTTGTTCTGCTCCATCGGCCCCGCATGCAAAACGCCGCCTATCCGTTCAAAAAGATAGGCGGCGCTTTTCTGTCAGCCGTTTATTCCGCACTGCTGCCCGAATCAGGATCCTCCCCCGATACGGCAGAATCCTCCGGCGTGCTGTCCTCTTCCGGCGTGCTGCTGTCCTCCGGAAGGCTCTCCTCTGTTCCATCCTCTCCTTCAGGAGCAGGGTCACCCACGGACGCAGCATTCTTTTCGGAGTCCGGCGCATCCGGTAAGGCTGTGGCCACCTGGCTCATCACATCGCCCTGCGGCGTGGCGGGAGTTTGCGGCGCATTGGAAGCAGCATTGCCTGTTTCCGTGCTCATTTCGCTCTGCGCGATCGCCGTTAAATAATATTTACCGCTGACGCGTGTAAAAATATAGTCCAGATACTTCACGGGTTCTAACTTTGTAATATCGAACACAATCTCTCCGCTGCCGTAAATATCCAGATATCCTATGGTAACACGTTTTCCGCCGCTTATGCGCCGGATCTCCATCACGCGCGGCAAATACACACCGTTTGCGCTGGTGATCGGCAGCAGATAGGCGCTTTTTTCCGGCACATAGGTGTATGTGAGCCCGTTATCGGTAAAGGTCTCGTGCGTAAACTGGAAATCCGGCCCATAGAGCGCGCTGAGCTCTTTATCCACATCCAGCGTGGGCAGATACATTGCGCCGGCCTCGTCACGCTCATAGGCATCCATGTTCTCGCTGTTCTGTTGGATCACCGACCAAATGGCGGCATCCAGCAGACGCGCGCGGTTTGCCGTTTCCAGAGATTCAAACGGCTCGGGGTCAAGCGAAACAAGCGTTTGCAGACGCTGTTCAAATTCCTCCCGTTCCTTGGTATCATCAAACAGCTGCGCTGCGAGGCGCACACCGCTGGAGATCACGCTGGAAAGGCCGATCAGCACCAGCACGCATACCACTGCGCCAAGAATCTGCCGCAGGCGGCGTCTGCGGCGCAGGGCGTGACGTGTTTTTTCCGCTTCGTTTGCAGTTGCCATGATTGTATTCTCCTTTAAATAGTGCCAATTTCTTCCGCTCGCGTCCTTCCAAAAGCACCCCGCAGGCGGTACAGCCCTCGCGGGCGAAACCGGCGAAAAATGTTTCGGCAGCCGATAGCGCTTGCCGTTTGTTGGCAGGTTTTTTACACCTTCAGCGAATCTGGCCGTCGCCACGCAGAATATATTTGTAGCTGGTAAGCTCCGCAAGGCCCATCGGGCCGCGCGCGCCAAGCTTTTGCGTGGAAATGCCCATCTCGCAGCCAAGGCCGAATTCTCCGCCGTCTGTAAAACGTGTAGAGGCATTCACATAAACGGCGGCCGAATCCACCGCGGCGCAGAACAGCTCTGCCGCGGCCGAATCTTCAGTGATAATGGCCTCGCTGTGTCCGGTGGAGTGGGCGGCAATGTGCCGCACCGCCTGTTCCACACTGTCCACAATCTTCACCGCCAAAATATAATCTAAAAATTCCGTATCAAAATCGTCGGGGCCCGCGGGCGTTCCCGCAATGTATCTTGCGGCGCGTGGGCAAAGCCGCAGCTCCACGTTCTTTTCGGCCATGCGCTCGGCCAAAAGCGGCAAAAAGGCTTCGGCGATCTCTCTGTGCACCAAACACACCTCGGCCGCATTGCACACCGAGGGGCGGCTCGTTTTCGCGTTATCCACAATGGCAAGCGCCTTTTGCGGCTCGGCGGCGGCGTCCACATACACGTGGCAAATACCCGTTCCCGTCTCGATGCAGGGCACCTTGGCGTTATCCACACAGGCGCGGATCAGCCCTTTTCCGCCGCGCGGGATCAGCAGATCCACCCGTCCGCGCGCCTCCATCAGCTCCACTGCACTGCCGCGGCCCGTATCCTCCACCAGGTTTACCAGCGTCTTGGGCGCGCCGCAGCCCTCCAGCCCCGCGTGCAGCGCCGCCACAATGGCTGTGTTGGAGCGAATGGCGTCCTTTCCGCCGCGCAGCACACACACATTGCCGCTTTTCAGGCACAGTGCGGCAGCGTCTGCTGTTACATTGGGACGGCTTTCGTAAATAATGGCAACCACGCCCATCGGCACGCGCACCTTGCGCAGCAACAGCCCGTTTGGGAGCATTGATTCCTCCAGCGTGCGGCCAACCGGATCCGGCAACGCGGCAACGGCACGCATGCCCTCGGCCATCGCCTCCACACGCTGCGGCGTCAACGCAAGACGGTCGAGCATCACCGGCGCAATCACACCGCGTGCCGCCTCCAGATCGGCGGCATTTGCCGCAAGGATCTCTTCACTTTGCATCAGCAGCGCCTTGGCCATCGCATCGAGCAGACGATTTTTCTGCTGTGTACAAAGCGCCGCGGCCTTGGGCTTTGCCAAGACGGCAAGGCCCAGCAGCTCGGCAGTGGCAATCATATCTTTTCCCCCTCGGCACAGTATGCCTCCGCCTTCTGCGGCCGGCCCAGAAATCTCGTCCCCATCGGTTTTCCCTCGATGATATCATACAGGCACAGCGGATCGGCGCCGTTGGCGATCACCATCGGAATGCCCTTTGCCGTTACACGGCGCGCCGCCGCAAGCTTTGTCACCATGCCGCCCGTGCCCTGTCCCGTGCCCGCGCCGCCGGCCAGCGCCTCCAGCTCCGGCGTAACAGCCTTTACTTCATGGATCAGCGCGGCGTCTGCATTTCTGTGCGGATCGGCGGTATACAGGCCGTCGATATCGCTCAGCAGCACCAAAAGTCCGGCCTTTACGCTAACAGCCACAATCGCGGCCAGCGTATCGTTGTCTCCCAGCGTGGACACCGCTGCGATCTCTGCCGTAGAAACCGTATCGTTCTCGTTGATAATGGGGAGCGCTCCCAGTTCGAGCAGGCGCTCCAGCGTGTTTTCGATGTTGCCGCGCCGCGCAGGATCCTCGATATCCGCCCCGGTAAGCAGCACCTGCGCCACCGTATGATTGTATTCGGTAAACAGCTTGTCGTAGGTATACATCAGCTCGCACTGGCCAACGGCCGCAGCCGCCTGCTTGGTGGCCATATCCGACGGCCGGCGGCCCAGCTGCAGCTTACCCACACCCATGCCGATGGCGCCGGACGACACCAGCACAATCTGATGCCCGGCGTTTTTTAAATCGGACAGCGTTTTACACAGCGTTTCCACAAGGCGGATGTTTAGGCATCCTGTTGGATGGGCCAGCGTGGATGTGCCCACCTTTACCACAACGCGCATCATACTCCCCCATAAAATCGCCCCGCAGGGCGCAACAGCCTTTTTTCGTGCACTTGGCCCCGCGCTTTCGCGCTTGCGAAAGGCTTTGGGGTTATTGTGCCGCGATGCCGCCAAGGGCG
>CAJUMH010000006.1:36380-61730 GCA_910587145.1 uncultured Ruthenibacterium sp.
TTGCAGGGCCAAAAGGCCCCGCACTTTCGCGCTTGCGAAAGGCTTTGGGGTTATTGTGCCGCGATGCCGCCAAGGGCGGCCACAGCAGCACAAGCGAGCGAAACGCGAGCGGTGCTGCGCGGTTCAATGTTCCCAAAGCAAAAGCGCCAGCTTTTTGCAGGGCCAAAAGGCCCCGCACTTTCGCGCTTGCGAAAGGCTTTGGGGTTATTATAACACACTTTTGCCGGAATTGCTACCAGAAATTGAGCATGCAACAAAAAACCGCCAAAATAGGGCGTAAAAAGAGCGTTTGCAGGATGTTCAAGCCTTCTGTAAACGCCCTTCTTTCTTTTTTAGAGGTGCAGGCAGCCAAACAAGCGCACCATCGCTTGCCGAAAGCCGCCGCGCGTGTTATAGTGTTATGGTAGAAAACACGCATCGGCCCGCACAAGGCCGCAAGGGGGAATCCAGATTGGAACAGGAACTCACCCGGCTGCTGAACACGCATCTGCAGCGCAGGCCGCGCATGCAGGCGCAGGATTGCTATAAGCTGCTCTATCAGCGGGAATTTGGGTGCGGGCACCTTGCGCCCACACTCGAAACGGCTGTTGCCGGCCTGCAGAGCGAAGCCGTTCAGGCCGCCGAATTGAACGGCACTGCCCAGCTTGCGGAGCGCGCAGCGGACAACACGCTTCCCGGCACGGCAGAGCCAATCGGGAACGGGCTGTGCCGCATCTATCTGGACGGCGTATGGAGCAAAGAGGCGCTGCGCCTTTTGGGCCGCATCTTCTGTGCCAGCGCCCGCACGCACGCCGGCGACAGCGCCCGCTTTGCGGCTGCGCTCCGGCTTCTGGCCCATTGGGCGCAGGGCGTGCTGCCCGGCACAGAGCTTTTGGCCCTGCAGCAAATACAAAGCACCGCGGCGGCAAACGGTTTTTTTGCCGTTCATCACAGCCAAGCATATCGCGATGCCTATGCGCCCCATTACCGCGTAGTGCGGCAGTGCTATGCCGATGCCTGGCCCGTGCTGCTGCTGGCGCAACGCATTCGGGAACAGGCCTCCGCTTTCGCACCGGCTCTGCTTGCCATCGACGGACGCTGCGGCAGCGGCAAAAGCACGCTGGCGGGACACATTGCCGAGGTATTTGCTTGCCCTGTGTTCCATCTGGATGATTTCTTTCTGTCGCCCCGGCTGCGCACGAAAGAGCGCCTGTCGCAGCCCGGAGAAAACGTACACCACGAACGGTTTTTGGCAGAGGTCCTGCGGCCGTTCCTTTCCGGGCGCACCGTTCGTTTTTGTCCGTTCGATTGTTCTGTTGGCGCAATGGGCGATGCCGTAGAGGTTTCTCCCGCCCCGTTTGCCGTTGCAGAGGGCAGCTATGCGCTACACCCGGCGCTGCGCGGGCATTATGCGGCCTGTGTATTCGTCATCTGCGCGCCCGAGGTACAGCGGGTGCGCATTGCGGCGCGCAGCGGAGAAGACGCCCTGCAGGTTTTTGAAACCAAATGGATCCCGCTGGAGGAAGCATATTTTGCGGCATACAGCATTCCCGCGCACGCAAACATAATCTGGGATACCTCCGAACAGGGCGCTGTGCCGGCAGATTCTCCGAAAAAATTCGATTTTAAGGCAAAAAGCGGCTCAGACGCAAAGCCGGAACCGTAAAACAGCTTTCAGCCAAACCCGTAAAGCCCGATTTTTAGCTTAATCCGCAAAGCCATATTTCAGCCAAACCCAAAAAACGAAATTCCTATCCCTGTAAACCTGTAAAAACAAAATTCCGTCTTGACAAACAGGTATTGCCCGTGTAGAATTTATTCAAACAGATGTGTCATGAAGGCACAGTGGGCGGAGCGGATCCTCCCCTGCCCATCGCCCCGTTTTCTGGCGATGCGGCAGTTTTTGCATGGTTTTATACGGTTTTTAAACAACGAGCCACGAAGGCATGTGCCCCGCAGGAAGCAGGGCGCCGTTTTCGCGGCTTTTTCTGTTTTTGGAAAAGGCCGTTTGGGAAAAGGCGAAAAAGAAAAACAGGAAAGGATGTTCCCTTATGCGTAAATCTCAAACAAATGCCAGACAGCTGGTAATGGCCGCGCTGTGCGCGGCGCTGGGCGTTGTGCTGCCCGTTGCCCTGCACTCCATCCCAAACGCCGGCAGCATTCTGCTGCCAATGCATATTCCCGTATTGCTGTGCGGATTGGTGTGCGGGCCGGTATACGGCCTCGGCTGCGGGGTTCTTACGCCGTTGCTCTCCAGCCTGATCACCGGCATGCCGCCGGCAGCGGTGCTGCCCTCTATGCTGTGCGAGCTTGCCGCTTACGGCCTTGCCGCCGGGCTGCTGACAAAAATCGTCCATACAAGCAGACGCGTGCTGAGTTTGTATGTACAGCTGCTCGGCGCAATGCTGCTTGGGCGCGTTGTTTACGGCGTAATGAACGCACTGGTGTTCTCTGCCGGAAGCTACTCCTTCTCCGCGTTTGTCACAGCCGCTTTTGTTACGGCGCTTCCGGGGATCGTCATCCAGCTTGTGCTGCTGCCCGCCGTTGTGCTGCTGCTGGAAAGAGCGTGTGTCATTCAGGCGCCCGCCGCGGCAAAGCAGTGATGCGCCCAAAGCCTATGGCGCTGCTTCGCAGGGGCCTGCGGCAAAACCGCCTCTCGGAAAAGAGCCGCCATCACAGGCGGCTCTTTCAATTTATGGATCCAAAAATTTTTCGTTCAGCGTCACGCCAAACTCCCGTGCGATGGCGCGCAGCTCATCGTCCCGGATCGTCTGACGGAGCTTTCCCCCGCTTGCCGACTGCGCAAGCACCCAGATCTGCGCAGATTTTTCGATAGTATGCATCAAACCGAATGTCGTATCAACATCCGGGCCCGAGCAGAACAGGCCGTGATGCGCCCACACCGCCGCGTCAAATTCTTTCATCAGCTCACTGGTGGCCAGCGCAATTTCCGCGCCGCCCGGCACCATCCACGGCACCACGCCCACGCCGCCCGGGAATACCACCGGGCATTCGGTGGCGGATTGCCACAGCGCGCGTGTAAAATCGCGCGCCGTCAACGGCAGCACATAGGTCATGGCGATGAGGTTTGCGGGGTGTGCATGGTAGATCACGCGGTACGCGCCGCCCGTTGCCGCCGCGCGCACGCAATGATTCATATAATGGCTGGGGAATTCGCTCGTCGGCTTTGCGCCGCCCGCAAGCCCCCACACGATGCGCCACGCGTCGCCCGCTGCGTTAATCTCGACAATGCCGATGCTGTGCAGCGGGTCGAGCGCGATATTGCGAAAATACTTTCCGCTGCCCGTCGTGAGGAAATACTCCCCCGCAAGGTTTGCGCCCGTCACGCCCATGGGGTTCCATTCGCCCGGCGCACTGAAAAACGGGCGGCACTGCTCCACCTCCTCGGGCCGCATGCGGTATGTTACGTTGCCGCCGTTGCGTTCGTGCCAGCCCTGCTCCCAGCCGTCGGTGCACATCCGGATATAATCCTGTACAATTTTAATCTGCGTAATTGCCATATTACCTTACCCTCTCCTGCTTAAAACTTCCGCTTCATACTGCTGCACAAGCCCAAGCCACGCGCCGTCCCCGGGCACGTTCTGGCGGCGGCAGTATTCGCTCCACACCGCGTCCAGCGGCAGCGTGCGCGCCTCTTCCATGCGCACCAGCTTTTCGGTAAAGCGCATTTCATCCTGCATCGTCTTCAGCGCGCCGTTCGGCTGCAGCAGCGCAAACAGCAGCGCCTTTTGCGCGCTGCGCGTGCCCAGCACCCACGCGGCAATCCGGTTGATTGAGGCGTCAAAGAAATCCAGGCCGATCAGCACCCGGTCCATTGCATTATTGCGCACAACCTCCTTCATAATCTCCTTGATCTCGTCGTCAAAGAGCACCACGTGATCGGAATCCCAGCGCACGCCGCGCGTGACGTGCAGCGGCACCTTATCAAAAAAGCACAGCATAGCCGGAATTTTATCGCTGATATATTCCGTAGGATGATAGTGCCCCGCGTCCAGCAGATTGTACACGCCCGGATGCGCAGCCGCATAGGCGGTGTAGAATTCGTTGCTGCCCACCGTCATGCTTTCAAGGCCGATGCCGAACACCTTGCTCTCCACACAGTCAATCACGTTCGGGCATCTTTCGGCGAACACCTCGTCCAGCGAGGCCTTCAGGCGCATGCGCGGGCCCATGCGGTCGGCCGGAATATCCTTAAAGCCGTCTGGCACCCAAACATTGTTCAGCACCTGATCGTTCAGTACTTCACCGATCTGCTGCGCAATGCGGCGCGTCGCTTTGCAGTGATCGATCCAGAAGCGGCGCACTGTCTCGTCCGGGTGCGACAGCGTCAGGCCGTCCTTCACCATCGGGTGCGAAAAACAGGTGGGGTTGAAATCAATGCCAAACCTGTTTTCCTTTGCGAATTCCACCCACGGCACAAAATGACGGTATTCGAGCCGATCTCGATCAACCCATTCCCCCTTCGGGAACACCGCGTAGCTGGCGTGCAGGTTGATGCGCTTTTTGCCGGGGATCATGCCGGCCGCCTTTAAAAAATCGCCCTTCAGCTCCTCGAAATCGCGCGCCTTGCCGGGATAGTTTCCCGTCGTCTGGATGCCGTCGCCCGCCTTGCCGTCCTTCTGATCGAAGCCCGCAACGTCGTCGCCCTGCCAGCAATGGATCGAGATCGGTTTTTGCGCAAGCTGCTCCAATGCCGCCTCCACATCCACGCCGAACGCGGCATAGCGTTCTTTTGCCTGTTCAAAATTTGTCATGGTGTTGCCTCCTTGATCGTAAAGCTGTTTTGGATCGCGGCGCGGGCGCTCGCCAGATCGGCAAATTCGCCCGACGCGATCCATTGCGCCATCAGATTGCCCAGTGCGGTTCCCTCGGTGGGGCCGGCATACACCGGCAGGCCGGTCGCTTTGGCGGTCAGCTCGTTCAGGTAGCCGTCTTGGCTGCCGCCGCCCACAATGTTGATACTGGTATATTGCTTTCCCGTAAGGGCGGAAAGCTCCCGAACGGCCGCTGCGTAGCCTGCGGCCAAACTGGCGTAGACACATTGCATTACTTCGCCCACCGTTTGCGGAACGGCCTGCCGCGTCTCGGCGCAAAAATCCTTTACGGCCTGCGTCATGCTTTCCGGGGCAAGAAATCGCGCATCGTTTACCTCCACGCGGGAAGAAAACCCCGCGCACCTGCGCGCCTCGGCCTCCAGCTCGGCATAGCTCCACTGCTTTTCGGCTGCGGCGCGGCGCTCCCGGCCCGCCACATACACAGCGCCGTTCAGCTCCCGGCGGATGGACTGGATCATCCAAAGCCCCATGATGTTTTTTAAGTACCGATAGCGGTACGCGTAACCGCCCTCGTTTGTAAAATTGGCGCGCATGCTCGCCTCGCCCGTGACGGGCTCTGCGTTTTCTGTGCCCAGCAGGCTCCATGTTCCGCTGGAAAGATACACCGCGTGCTCATCCCGCGCGGGCACCGCCAAAAATGCGCTGCCGGTATCGTGCGTTGCGGGCAGCAGCACCGTACAGCCGAAGCCGACCGCCTTGCGCACCGCATCGGTAAAGCCGCCCACAAGCGTACCGGGCAGGTGCAGCGCGCCAAAGATCGCCCGCGGCAGCCCAAGCGCCGCCAAGACCTCTTCGTCCCAATCCCTTGTGTGCGCGTTCACCAGCGCGGTGGAGGTGGCGTTGGTGTATTCGTTTCGGATGCAGCCTGTGAGCAGATAATTGAAGTACTCCGGGATCATGACAAAGTGCCGCGCGGCGGCCAGTTGTTCGGGGTGCTCCTTTTGCAGCGCAAGCAGCTGATACACCGTGTTGAACGGCTGCTTTTGGATGCCGGTGCGCGCATACAGCCCGGCAAACGAAAGCCGCTTCTCAGCGGCCGCATCCATTCCCCGCGTGCGCCCGTCGCGATAGGCCACGGCGTCGCAGACAGGCTTGCCCGCCGCATCCAGCAGAACAAAATCCACCGCCCATGTATCGATGCCCATCGTCTGCGGAGCCTTCCCCGCTGCCTTACAGGCGCGCAGCCCGGCCAGCATGTGCTGCCACAGCGCGTCAAGATCCCAGCAATCGTGGCCGTTTTGATGGATCTGGACATTATCGAAGCGATATACCTCTTCGAGCACCATGCGTCCCTGCTCCATATGGCCCAGAATATGGCGGCCCGAAGATGCGCCGATATCCACGGCAAGATGATACACCATCGTTCCCCTCCTTTTTGATCGGCAAATAAAAAAACCTGTTGCCTGCGTCACAATTTGTCTTCTTTGCCCTTTTTTATAGATCTCCGAAGACAAGGCAAAGAAGAAAGCACCCGCCCCAATGGTGCCCGGCCGCGGCGCCGATCTGTCCGCCGAAAAGATTGATGGCCGCGCATAAGAGCAACACCGCCGATAATGCAAAACCGCCAGCGGCAATGTAGCTTTTTTCATTGGTTTTTCTCCGGCCAATACGCTTTCATCGCTTGGGGAGTTCGATCCGCCGCCCTTACCGTTTTTCAAAATGGAAGGTCTGTCGGGCACATCAATGTCAATACAAGCCGTTCTCTTTTACTGTTTTCATTGTACCCCATCAAAAAAAGAAAAATAAGGACGCCGTTTCATCAGAAAAGCGTCCTTATTTTATATTTTGATCCCAAAATATTCTATTTGCCCAACTGCGCACGGTATTGTTTGGGCGTTATGCCATATTGCGTGCGAAACAGGCGGTGAAAATAGCCGGTATTGTCGTACCCCACCGCGGCGCAGACCTCCTGCACGGGAAGCCTTGTTTCCCGCAGCATGCGCGCGGCGGCATCCAGGCGCTTTTGGCAAAGCAGCTGCTTGAAGGTGCTGCCTGTCGCGCGCTTTACCTCCATACTCAAATATGAAAGGCTCACCCGGTGCGCCGCCGCAACCGTTGAAAGGCTGTCCGTGCGGTAGTTTGTTTCGATCTCGCGCAGCGCCGCCACCACAAGCGGGCTGCCCGCGCCAAAAGCCGTCGCGTCGATGCAGCCGGTGTACTGCGTCAGCAGCATCAGGAGCAGGCCCATCGTCACCTAATTCACACGCTGCATGTCGGGCTGCGCCTGCACGCTTGTCCAGATCATATTTTCGATCAGGTTCTGCACAGGCAGCACGTCGCGCACCTTAAAATGCAGATGGCTCAGGGCGGCGCCCCCCGTCTGAAGTTCCCCGAGCAAAAACTGCGCCAGCACATTGTCCATCCCCATCAGCTGAAACGCCTCGTCGAAAAACTGCGGCAAAACGATAAAATTTACCGCAATGTCCCCTGCCTCCGCCCGCTGGATGGCATGGCTGGCGTGGCGGTTTAAAAACAGCAATTCCCCCTCGCGCAGTGTCACGCACGCATCGCCGTTGATGCGGTGCACGGTTTTGCCCCTGCACATGTACATGATCTCGACATAGTTATGGCTGTGGCGTGGAAACGGCGCAAAGCGCGTATGCGGGCGGATGCTCATCAGCCGGCCCCTCTCGATCATCTTTTTTGCGTCCACCTTAAACAGACTTCCGGAGGCATACAGCGTTTGATCTACACTGCTGCCGTGCAGCAGCGCCCGCTCCTCCTCGGTGATGTGTGCCAGCCGACGCAGCAGCGATCCGTCCATATCCGCACCATCTTTACAATTTCTTCATGCATCTCTGCGCGCTTCATGGTATACTGATTACAAATTATTACAAAACATTGTTTTCTCCCGGTCAGAGAAGCTCTGGTCAAACCGATGGGGTCGGCGGCGGACAGCGCTCTTTGACAGCTTCCGATCCGCCGAAGCGTTCCCGACGATCGATCCGGAGAAATTTAAGATCCTAAGGAAAAGAGTTATCCATATGAATTTGCTGTTTTTCCTGACGCCGAAAACAGAGGTGGCGTTTTTATACGATGATTTTACTCTGCGTCAGGCGATCGAAAAAATGGAATATCACCGCTATTCCGCCATCCCGATTTTGAACCGCAAGGGCGAATATGTGGGCACGATCACCGAGGGCGATATCCTGTGGGCCATCAAGCGATACCACAACCTCACCCTGCAGAAGGCGGAGGAGATCCCGCTGATGTCTATTCCGCGCAAGCGTGATAACCGCTGTGTTTCTGTGGATACCAGCATGGAGGAGCTGATCGACGTTGCCATGCTTCAGAATTTTGTGCCTGTCATCGACGGCAAAAACAGCTTTATCGGCATTGTCAAGCGCAACCGCATCATTCGGTTCTGCTACGAGCAGTACCGCAGCGGGCCCGGCTGCACGGGTTTGTAGCCGCAGAGCGATGCCGGTGCGGCATGCTGCGCCTTAGATACGCGTATCCAGCAATTCGGCATACCGGCGGTAAAAATCTTCGAAGCGGCCTTCGTCCAGCGCCTCGCGGATACGGCGCAGCAGCGTATTGTAAAAATGCAGATTGTGCATAACGGCAAGACGCATTCCCAGTATCTCGTCCGCCTTAAACAGATGGCGCAGATACGCGCGGGAGAAATTACGGCAGCACTCGCAGCTGCACGCGGGGTCTACAGGGCCCTCGTCCAGCTCATACTTCGCGTTTTTGATGTTGAGGATGCCCTGCCATGTATTCAAATGGCCGTGGCGCGCATTTCTGCTGGGCATAACGCAATCGAACAGATCAACGCCGCGCCGCACGCTTTCGATGATATTGCCCGGCGTGCCGACACCCATCAGATAGCGGATCTTATCCTTTGGCATATGCTCCTCAACAACCGAAATGATGCGGTACATTTCTTCCTTCGGTTCGCCTACTGCAAGGCCGCCGATGGCGTAGCCGTCCAGATCCATCTGCGCGATCGTCTTCATATGCTCGATGCGCAGATCGTCAAAGCAGCAGCCCTGATTGATGCCGAACAGGAGCTGCCCGGCGTTGACGGCAGCCCCCTCATGCTTTAAGCGCGCCATTTCGGTTTTGCAGCGCCCTATCCAGCGTGCCGTGCGCTCGCAAGACGCCTTTGCGTAGGCGTATTCGGCCGGATTTTCCACGCATTCGTCAAATGCCATTGCAACGGTGGAGCCCAGATTGGCCTGGATCTGCATGCTTTCCTCCGGCCCCATAAAAATGCGCCGCCCGTCGAGATGCGAGCGGAACGTGACGCCCTCTTCGGTGATCCTGCGCAGCTTTGAGAGACTGAACACTTGAAATCCGCCGCTGTCTGTCAGAATAGGGCCCTCCCAGCGTGTAAAGCGGTGCAGGCCGCCCAGCCGCGCAACATTTTTGTCTCCCGGCCGCAGATGCAGATGATACGTATTGCACAGCATTACCTGGCAGCCGTTCGCCGCAAGATCGAATGCGGAAAGCCCGCCTTTGATCGCGCCGGCGGTGGCCACGTTCATAAACGCGGGGGTCTGCACGGTGCCGTGCACCGTGGCCCATTCCCCGCGGCGGGCAGTGCCCTGTTGTTTGAGCAGCTGATACATATGGATCTCCTTTTTGGGTTCTTCAAAAGCGGCCGCATTTTCTGTGGCCGTGCCGCAGTTTTGCAGCCTTTTTGCTTTGGGACGCCCTTTTCTTATTTTCTCGGGCGGCCGGCCTTCTGTTCGGAAAAGCCGAGCGGCGCGGGAGCACCCTCCCTGCACCGCTTTTTCCACATTTATCATAACAGTTTTGCAGAAGGAAAGTCAAGGGCCTGCTGCAAAACAGCCTTTCGGAAAAGCAGCGCGCAAAAACCGGCGCCCCTCGGCAATTTTAAGTCGAAGGAGTGCCGGTCTGCTGTGTTTTGCCGCGATCTTTTTGTGCAGATCGGTGCAGGGCCTTACGAAATACTCTCCAGATCGCCGCGCAGGCGGCGGATGATGCGCTTTTCCAGGCGGGAAATATAGCTTTGGGAGATGCCGATCATATCGGCCACCTCCTTTTGGGTGTGCTCGGTTTTGCCGGAAAGGCCAAAGCGCAGCTCCATAATCTGGCGTTCCCGCTCCGAAAGACGGCTCACGGCCTCCAGCAGCAGGCTTTTTTCCGCTGCCTGCTCCAAATCGTCTCCCACCTGATTGCCGTCTGTTCCCAGCACATCCGAAAGCAGCAGCTCGTTGCCGTCGCCGTCGGTATTCAGCGGCTCGTCGATGCTGCTTTCCTGCCGCCGGTTGCTGCTTTTGCGCAGATACATCAGGATCTCGTTTTCAATGCAGCGGCTGGCATAGGTGGCCAGCTTGATATTTTTGGAGGGAACGAATGTATTCACCGCCTTGATCAGGCCGATTGTACCGATCGAGATCATGTCCTCCACCGAGGCCGTGCGGCTCTCAAACTTTTTTGCGATATACACCACCAGCCGCAGGTTATGTACGATCAAAAGATCGCGGCTCTCCGGGTCGCCTGCCGCAAGGCCCTCGAACACAAGCTTTTCTTCCTCGCGGCTCAGCGGCGGCGGCAGTGTTTCCGGCCCGTTGATATAATAGATATGATCCGGCAGTCGAAAACACAGCATCCACCTGCGCAGCAACGCGCTCCATTTGGCAGAGATGCTCCTGAGCAGCGGCATCGTCCTTTCCCCCTTGCATAAAAAATAATCGTGGTAAAAGTTCCCGAAAAAACGTGATAAGCGTTCGTGCAGAGCCCGGCGTTACTCCATGTTGTCGGCGGGCACGATCGCACAAAAGGAGCCGTCCGCCAAACGCTCCGGTGTAAATACCGCGCATATCTGCCCGTACCGGGCCTCGGTGCCGCTGCCGCCCACACGCAGCTCCCGCACACGCACCGCGGGCAGCGCGCGTGTGCCCGCCGCCGTTTTGGTGGGGATCAGGCGCAGGGGAACGCCGCCCGTTTCCATCGCGCCATCGTCGAAATACAAAGACAGTGTGCGCACCAGACCCGGCGGAAGCACCTCCCGCACAGCGGGAAAGCTGAGCAGAAAAGCGGGCGCTCCGGTGATGGGATCGACAACGGAAAAGCCAGTATCCACAAGCGCAAGCCCTTCTACGCGTCCCCCATCGAACTGCGCGGCAAACGGCGTTGTTCTTGTTTTTTGGGGGCGGCCGAATGCCCGCGTGCACAGCTGAACGGCCAAATACACGCCGGCGATGCAGCCGATCAAAAGCAGCGGCGACACATTAAAATAGATTGCGAGGTTGTTGGTTCGGATGTTCTGTGCCGCGCCGTACCAGACAGCGGCGAGCACCACACCGGAAAGCGTCAGGTTCAGCAGCACATACCAAAAGCAGCATTTTAAAAAGCCGCGCACACTATGTACCGGAAAGCCGGTAAATACGATCAGCACCGCGCTGCCCAGCTTTGCCCCCCACATCAGCCACGACGGCAGCGGCGGCAAAAGCAGCAGCAGCGACGCAAACCCCGCGGCGCCGGCTCCCAGATAGATGCGCCAGTCCGGCGCGGCAGCGCCGGAAAGCTGCATTGCCGCGCGCAGCAGAAAATAGCCGATCAGCGCGTTGACAAAAAAGAGAATATCCACATAAACAACGCCCCGCATCCGCCTGCCCCCCTGCCCGAAACACTCCGAACCGGCCAATTGCCGGCAAAGCGGACCGATCCCGGAAAATGCTCCGCAGCCGCTTTGTTTGCCGCGCAAATTCCTCGGCGCGCCCCGCCGTCGCTTCACCGTTCCTCGGCCTCATTCTTCCCCTGCCATTAAGTGTAGTACGCGCGGCGTAAAAAGCCTGTCGAACAAGCTGTAAAAAATATAGAGAAGCCCGGGATCGGTTTTCGGGCCGACGGGTAAATTTTTTGCCGAAACGGTCCGCAGAAAGCTTGCGGGGCATAAAAAAGCCGCCGGAGGGAAACTCCCCCGGCAGCCTGCCCTCGGCCAAAGCCGACGCATTTATTTTTTCAGCCAGCTCATCATCTTGCGCAGCTCGGCGCCCACCTTCTCCAGCGGGTGCCGGGCCTCTACGCGGCGGGTGGCCAGAAAGCGCGCCTTGCGGCCGCCCTTGGGCGAAAACTCCTGCATAAATTCGCTGGCGAACGTGCCGTTCTGGATCTCGGCCAGAACGTTCTTCATCTCCTTGCGGGTTTCCTCGGTAATCAGGCGCTTGCCGGTGCGGTAATCGCCGTATTCGGCCGTGTTCGAGATGGAATACCGCATCATCGCAAAGCCGCCGCTGTTGATCAGATCGACGATCAGCTTCATTTCGTGGATGCATTCAAAGTAGGCCATCTCCGGCTCGTATCCGGCCTCCACCAGCGTATCGAAGCCGGCCTTCATCAGCTCGGTAACGCCGCCGCACAGAACCGCCTGCTCTCCGAACAGATCGGTCTCGGTCTCCTCGCGGAAGCTGGTTTCCAGAATGCCAGCCCGGCCTGCGCCGATTCCGCTGGCATACGCAAGCGCGATATCCTTGGCATGGCCGCTGTAATCCTGTTCCACCGCGATCAGGCTGGGCACGCCCTTGCCCTCCAGATACTGGCTGCGCACCGTGTGGCCGGGGCCTTTGGGCGCGACCATAATCACATCGAGGTTTGCAGCGGGCTTTACAAACTGGAAGTGAATGTTAAAGCCGTGGGCAAACATCAGCACATTGCCCTCCTGCATATAGGGCGCGACCTGCTCATTGTAGAGATCGGCGGCGATCTCGTCCGGCACCAGCATCATCACGATATCGGCGGCCTTCGCGGCCTCGGGCACCTCCATCACCGTCAGGCCGGCCGCCTCTGCCTTGGCCCAGCTTGCGCTGTCCCGGCGCAGGCCCACAACTACCTTCACACCGCTCTCCTTCAGGTTCTGCGCGTGGGCGTGGCCCTGACTGCCGTAGCCCATCACGGCCACGGTCTTGCCGTCGAGCATCCCCAAATTGCAATCTGCGTCGTAATACTTTTTGATCATACTGCGTTACTCCCTCTCTATTGCTATATTTGCAGGCACGGCCAAAGCCGTGCGAATGCTTGCTGTTCAGGCGCCGGGCACCGGCCGCGCCGATTGAAACGGTGCGGCCGGTGCCCGAGCGAGCCCGCGCCGCCGTTCGGCTTTTGCACTCAATCGTGCTGCTGCACGCCGCCGCGCTCCAGCGCCGTGATGCCCGTGCGGCACATTTCCATAATCTCGTAGGGCGAGAGCACATCCAAAAAGCCGTCGATCTTCTCCGGCTCTCCCGTCAGCTCCATCACCATACTGCCGATGGAAAGATCGATGATCTTTGCCTTGTAAATGTTCGCAATCTCCCGGATCGCGGTGCGGTTTGCCTCGTCCGCCGCCACCTTTACCAGCAGCAGTTCGCGCAGCAGGCTGTGCGCCGTGTTCAGCGGAAAGATCGACCGCGTTTCCTCCAGCCGCGCCGTCTGCTTGATGATCTGCTCAAGCACCTTTGCATCATCGTGCACGACAATGGTGATGCGCGAGATCTCGGGATCGTCCGTAGCGGATACCGTCAGGCTGTCGATATTAAAGCCGCGCCGCCCGAACAAAGACGACACGCGCGCCAGCACGCCGGAATGGTTGTCTACCAGAACGCTCAATACCTCTCTTGGCATACCGCCGCCTCCTTATTCCAAAATAATATCGTCGATGGTGCCGCCCGCGGGGATCATCGGCAGCACCTTTTCATCCTTGTGGATGAGGCATTCGATCCACACAGGCCCCTTTGCCTGCAGCGCCTCGGCAAACGCGGCGGAAAACTCGGCCAGCGTTTTGCAGCGGTAGCCCTTCGCGCCGAAGCCCTCGGCCAGCTTTACATAGTCTGTCTTCCGGTGCGGGTCGGTGCTGGAATAGCGTTTGCCGTAAAACACCGTTTGCCACTGGCGTACCATGCCCAGCACCGTGTTGTTGAAGATTACCGTGATCACCGGCAGCCGGCAGCTCACCGCCGTGCACGCCTCGTTCAGGTTCATGTGAAACGAGCCGTCGCCCGTGATATGGATCACCGGGCGCTGCCCGTCCACCGCTACCGCCGCGCCGATGGCCGCGCCGTAGCCAAAGCCCATTGTGCCAAGGCCGCCGCTCGTTAAAAAGCTGCGCGGCCGCACATGGCGGATATACTGCGCTGCCCACATCTGATGCTGGCCCACGTCTGTAACATACAGCGCCTCCGGGCCGGCCATCTCGCAGATAGCGCCGATTACCTGATGCGGGCACAGGCGGCCGGCATCGTCCTGCGGGCGGTAATCCTGCGCCTGCCAGGATTCGATCTGCCTCATCCATGCAGGATGTTTTGTCTGGTTTACCAGCGGCAGCAGCAGCTGCAGCGTCTGGCGCACATCCCCCACCAGACTGTGATCCACCGAGACGTTTTTGTTTACCTCGCTCGGGTCGATATCGATCTGCAGGATCGACGCCTGATGCGCAAATTCATCGCCGTTCAGGGCCACGCGGTCGGAAAAGCGCGTGCCGACAGCCAGCACCAGATCCGCCTCGTTGACGGCCCGGTTTGTTGTGCGGCAGCCGTGCATGCCGATCAATCCCAGATTGAGCGGATCGCCGTAATCCAGTACCCCGGCGGCCATCATGGTGTAGGCAATGGGGATCTGCGCCTTGCGGGCAAGCGTCTGCAGCTCTTCCCCCGCGCCGGACGCGGCCACACCGCCGCCGATATACAAAAAGGGGCGCTGAGCCTCGTTGATCATCTGCGCCGCGCGCGCAAGCGCACTTTGCTCCAGCCGCGTTTCATACACCGGGCACACCGGGGGCTTGGGCTCATACTCTGTTTTTGCGCTCGTCACATCTTTCGGAATATCCACCAGCACCGGGCCCTTGCGCCCCGTCTGCGCAATGCGGAACGCATCGCGCAGCACATCCGCCAATTCCTCCACACGGCGCACCACAAAGTTGTGCTTTGTGATCGGCATGGTAATGCCCGCGATATAAACCTCCTGAAAGCTGTCCCGCCCGATCAGCGTAGTGCTCACATTGCCCGTGATCGCCACCATCGGAACGCTGTCCATATACGCCGTGGCAATGCCCGTAACCAGATTGGTCGCTCCCGGGCCGCTGGTGGCCAGCACCACGCCTGTTTTTCCCGTCGCCCGCGCATAGCCGTCGGCAGCATGCGCCGCGCCCTGCTCGTGCGCCGTCATAATGTGCCGCAGCCGGTCGCTGTGTTTATACAGCGCGTCGTACAGGTTCAGCACCGCGCCGCCCGGATACCCGAACAGCGTGTCTACGCCTTGTTCGATCAATACCTTTGCAAAAATATCCGCGCCTGTCAATCTCATGGTGCGTCCTCCTTTTCTTTCCCACTGTTTTAAAAGCCGTGCCAAGCCCCGGGGCCTGCCAAGGCGCGCGGCATCGCGCCTCGTCCGTTTGAAGGCCTCTCCCGCTTTGCGTTTGCCTGCGTGCAGCAAAAAAGCCCTTGTCTCTGAAAAACCAGAGACAAAGGCCAAAAAAGCACTCTGCGGTACCACTCCGTTTGCCGCAAAACACGGCCGCTCGGTGTGCGCCGCGCCCAAACGCCGTGCGCGGCCTTTGCCGCGGGGCGAGCTTCAAAAGCCCGTCTTCGCGGGCCAAAGCGCGATGCACCGGCCTTATAACGGGGCCGAACCGTCACTTGCTTACACAGGCACCGCCGCCCTTGGGCAAGGATGCTCCGGGAAGACTTTCACGCGCGCCCTCCACCGCCTCGCACCACCCGGCGGTTCTCTGTGCGCAGAGCCAACGCGCTATTCGATCCCATCGCTGCATGTTTCGTTTTCATGATATTGTTAATTATTATATCCATCCCTCTGCGGTTTGTCAAATCTTTTTTTAAGATTGCGCCGAAAAAGCGCGGCGGGATCGGAAGGCAAAGGCCCCCAAGGGCCCGCGCGGCGGGAGCGAGCCGCCCGCAGGGGGCAAAGCTTCTCAAAGGCGCGGCAAGCTGTTCCGCTGCAAAGGCGCCGCAAAACGTTTTGCACACCGCCTTGTTTCTTCCCCGCAAATATGGTACAATTACTTCGGGCCGCCTGCGGTGGCTTTATCTGGAATCATCCGTTTACAAGATCCGGGCCTGTTCTGCGCAAAAATCGGAACGGAGCAAAAAAGAATGGCGGTGCTGTACTGATGCCTGTTTTGTCCACGTCCTTCCCTGTCGGAAAGATCCCCCTGAATGAATATCCCCGCCCGCAGCTTGTTCGCGAGGCCTGGCAAAATTTGAACGGCACGTGGCAGTGCAGTATCCGCCGGCGCGGGGAGGCAGCGGAGGCGCAGCAGGAGATCCTGGTGCCCTTTGCGCCCGAAAGCGCGCTCTCGGGGGTACAAAAGCCCGTTTTGCCCCAGCAGGAGATCCGGTATTCCCGCCGCTTTACCGTTGAGAACTACGATCCCGAAAAGCGCACGCTGCTGCATTTCGGCGCGGTGGACCACGACTGTACGGTATCTATCCAAAACGGCCTTTTTCAGCATTCGGGCGGCTACTGCCCGTTCACCTTTGATATCACCGATTTTGTGCGAGCCGGCGAAAACGAAATTGCCGTTGCCGTTACCGATGATACCGATCAGGGCGAAGCGCCGCGCGGCAAGCAGGTGCTGGAGCCCAAAGGCATCTGGTACACGGCCGTCACGGGCATCTGGCAGACCGTGTGGCTCGAGCAGGTGCATCCCGTTCACATCGAAGCCGTACACTATACGCCAACACTGAATAGTGTGGAGGTATCGGTAGAGGCCACCGGCCCCGCGCTTGTCAACATGGATATTTTTGCGCAGGGAACGCTTCTTGGATCGTACACCTTCCCCACTTCGAGCAGCCAGCGTGTGGAATTTGAGGCGCCGCATCTCTGGTCGCCCGAGGATCCGTTTTTATATGATGTCCGCCTCGGTCTGGTTCGTTCCGGCAAAGAGGTAGACCGCGTCACCGGCTATTTCGGCCTGCGCACCTTCGAGGTAAAAGAGGACGCCGCCGGCACGCCCCGTTTTTTGCTCAACGGCAAGCCGTATTTTCAGCGCGGGCTGCTCGATCAGGGCTATTGGCCGGACGGCCTGTACACCGCCCCCTCCGACGAGGCGCTGCGCTCGGACATCGAGCGCGCCAAGGCGCTCGGCTTCAACATGCTGCGCAAGCACATCAAGGCAGAACCCGCGCGCTGGTACTATCACTGCGACAGGCTGGGCATGCTGGTGTGGCAGGATATGCCCAGCGGCGCAGCCTATCCCGGCGACCGCATCGCCGTGGCGCTGCCCAATCTTGGCATCCATGTGGAGGATAAAAGCTACAAACGCTTCAAGCGCGAAAACAAGGCCGCCCGCGAACAGTTCACCGCCGAGCTGCGCGAGCTGGTGGCCGCCCTGCGCGATACGGTGTGCATTTGCACCTGGGTGCCCTTCAACGAGGGCTGGGGGCAATTCGACGCGGCCGCGGCCACAAAGCTTTTGTGGGAAATGGATCCCACCCGCCCCGTCGATCATGCCAGCGGCTGGCACGATCAGGGCGCGGGCGATTACAAGAGCATCCACAAATATATCTTTAAAGTGCGCGCGCCGCGCCCGGACGGCCGTGTGTTCGCGCTGACGGAATTCGGCGGCTACAGCCAGATTCTGGACGGCCACGTCTGGGACAAGGAAAAGAGCTTCGGCTACCGCATGTACCCCGACAAACACGCGCTGACAGACGCCTACCGCAGGCTGCACGAGGAGCAGATCCTGCCGCTTTTGAAAAAGGGCCTGTGCGTTACCATCTACACGCAGCTCACGGACGTGGAGCTGGAAGTGAACGGCCTGTTTACCTACGACCGCGCCGTGTGCAAGTTGGACGAGGCCGTGGTAAAAGAGATCAACGAAAAGCTGGTATTGTAATGATGGAACAATTTACGCTCTATTCCTCCGGCATCGCAATGGCGCGTTTTACAGCGGAGGGCAGCACAATCCTGCACGAAACGCGCGCTCCGGACAGCCTCTCGTTTTCTGCGCGCGCGCCGATGACGGCGGCAGATGACGGCACCTACGCCTTTTATAAAATCAGGCCGTTTTTTCTGCTCGCACAGCGCGCGGACTTTGAGACGGCGGCAAAACCCGCGCCCGATGCCTTTTCTCTTGGGCCAATGCGCTATACCCGCGCGCAATCGGAAGCGAAAGACGCCCCGCTTTGCTATATTCAAAGAGGTGTAAAGTTTCCCTGGAACGCGCTGTTTTGGGAGGGAACGCTCATTGCGTGGCTCTGCCCGTGCCGCGAGCAGATAAGCCTTCTGGTGCGCGACGGCTTTGAGGACAAAACGCCGCTGGCGCTGTGGAAAGACTACGCAGACCGCCCTTTGTATGGCGTGCGCGGGCCCGAAACCCATCGCGTTGTTATGCGCGACGGCACAGAGCTTGCAACGGACGTTTACCTGCCGGACGGCGCGGCCCTGCCCGTTCCCGCGCTGCTGGTGCGCACCCCCTACGACCGGGACGCAGGCGCGCAAGCCTATTTTCGCTATGTGCGGCGCGGCTATGCCGTGGTGGTGCAGGATGTGCGCGGCCGGTGCGGCAGCGGCGGCGAATGGCTGCCGCATTACTACGAGGTGGAGGACGGTGACGACACGCTCACCTGGGTGGGCACGCAGAGCTGGTGCAGCGGCAGTGTCGGCACACTGGGCGGCTCGTACCTTGGCTATACGCAGTGGTGCGCGGCCGCTCTGGGCAATCCCTACCTGAAAGCGATGATCAGCGTTGTCACGGCGGGCACCGCGATGACGGACAGCCCCATGCGCGGCGGCTGCCTTGGCAGCGGCGGCTTTGCATGGATGTTTTCGATGACAAGGCAGCGTTTCGCGCCCGAGCGCATGGTGCGCGATGATTGGGACGAGGTGCTCGATATCCGCCCGCTGGAAGATATTCCGCAAAAGGCGCTGGGCGAAGAGGTTCCCTTTATCCGCAAAACACTGCAGCACCCGTGCGAGGATGAATTCTGGCTGCGCGGCAACTGGGTGAAGCGCAGCGTGGGCAGGGCGGTTCCGGTGCTGATCCAAAGCGGATGGTTCGACGACAACGGCATGGGCACCACCGAGGCGCTCGATCTAACCGCCGGATATCCCGCAGAGATGCGCAAGGTGATCCTCGGCCCGTGGCAGCACAGCGGCAACAGCACCTACGATCTGCACGCGCTTTCCTTTTCCGCAAACGCGCTGCGGTTCGATTTGGATCTTCTCTACCAGCAATGGTTCGATCATTTTCTGCGGGGCGAGGAAAACGGCATCGAGCGGACCGCGCCGGTGGAATACTATACCATTGCCGAGAACAAATGGAAAACGGCCGCCCGCTGGCCCGTGGAAAACGCCGACGACACGCCGTTTTATTTTGGAGAAAACGGCGCGCTGTTCCCCATCAGCGGCCGAAGCGGCCACGACAGCTATCGGTACGACCCGCAAAACCCCGGCACGCACATCATTGATCTGTGCGAAAACGAGATTGCCGTGCCCGAGGATTACACCAAGGAGGAAAAGCGCGCCGATTATCTGTGCTACTCCACCCCGCCGCTTTGCGCGCCGCTTACCGTAACGGGCGATGCGCGCGTTGCCCTGTATATTTCCAGCGATGCGCCGGACACGGATTTTATTGTGCGCCTGTGCGATGTGGACGAAAACGGGCGCAGTGTAAGGCTGGCCGACGGGGTGCTGGCCGCGCGTTTTCGCAGCGGCTTTGAAAAGCCGGAATTTCTTACGCCGGGCACGGTGGAAAAGCTTGTGATCCGCACATCCAAAATCTCGCACCGCTTTTTGCCCGGCCATCGTCTGCGCGTGAGCGTTACCTCCGGCGCCAAAAATCTGATTTTCCCGAACAGCAACACCGAAGCGGGCTACAACAGTACCCAAACGCGCGTGGCGCAAAACTGCGTCTGGTACGGCGGCGGTACGCCCTCGCACATTCTTTTGCACATTGAACGGTGATTTTTGGGGATTTTCGGGTTTTCTGATGGTTTTCGTTTTTCGGCGTTTTTTTGCTTTCTCCGATGGCTGTTGTCTTTTCGACGCTTTTCAAATTCTCCGTTGAACCCTGATTTTTGATGATTTTTATTTTCCCCGAAAGGAGACGCCATGGAAGAGCCGCTGCAGATCCGCCTTTCTGTGCGCGAGCTGGTAGAGTTTGTGCTGCGTTGCGGCAGCATCGACAGCCGCTTTTCCGGCTTCGACCGCATGAACGAGGGCAGCCGCATTCACCGCAAACTGCAGAAGGCGGCGGGCGACGCCTATGAGGCGGAGGTATCCTTCAAAGCACAGCGCACCATAGATGGCGTGCGCTATACCCTGGAGGGCCGCGCCGACGGCGTGATCGCCGAACAGGACGGCGGCTTTACGATCGACGAGATCAAAACAACCGCCGCGCCCGCCGAGCTGCTCACGGCAGACTTCAACCCGCTGCACTGGGCACAGGCCAAGTGCTACGGCGCGTTTTTGTGCGAGCGCGGCGGCCTGCCCGGTGCGGGGGTTCAAATTACCTATTATCAGATCGATACCGACGAGATGATCCGCCATCGCCGCGCGTTCACTGCTGCGGAGTTAGAGGATTTTTTAAAGGATACCTTGCGCCGCTATGCGCCGTGGGCGCGCATGGCGGCACAGTGGCGCGGCACGCGGAATGCCTCGCTGCGGGCGCTGCGCTTTCCCTTTCCCGCCTATCGCCCCGGCCAATACGAGATGGCGCGCGCGGTATACCGCACCATCGCGGGCGGCGGCCGCCTGTTCTGCGCCGCGCCCACCGGCATCGGCAAAACAATGTCCACCCTGTTCCCCGCGCTGAAGGCAATGGGCGAAGAAAAAGGCGAGCGCATTTTTTATCTCACCGCCAAAACGATCACCCGGCAGGCCGCCGAGGAAGCGCTCGCACGCCTGCGGCAAAACACCGCAGACTCCGAAACGCCCCTGCGGCTGAAGGCCGTTACCCTCACGGCCAAGGATAAGATCTGCCCGCTGGCCGAGCGCAACTGCACCCCGCAGGGCTGCCCGCGCGCAGACGGCTACTACAACCGTGTAAACGATGCGCTTTACGAGTTTTTATCCGCGCGGGACATCTTTACCCGCGCGGATATTGAAGCCTTTGCCGAGGAGCGCCACCTGTGCCCGTTTGAATTTTCGCTCGACCTCACAAACTGGTGCGATTGCATCGTCTGCGATTACAACTATCTGTTTGATCCCGTCGTCAGCCTCAAACGCTTTTTTGCCGAGGGCGGCGATTTTATTTTTCTGGTGGACGAGGCGCACAATCTGGTAGACCGTTCCCGGGAAATGTATTCGGCCTCTCTGCATAAATCCGCCGTGTACGGCGTGAAAAAAGCACTGGGAAAGGCGCACCGCAGGCTGTCTGCTGCGCTGACAAAAACAAACCGGGAATTCATCGCGCTGCGCCGCCGGTGCGAGGAAGCCGAAACGCGCGCCCTGACGCTGCCAAAGGGCGTTCCGGAGCTGGAAAAGCAGCTTGTGCGCCTTTGCGCGGCCTGCGAAGGCTGGCTGGAGGAGCACCGCGAGGGCGAGCTGCACACCGAAGTGCTGGCGCTTTATTTTGACGTGCGCTTTTTTCTGCGCATAGCGGAAGAATACGACGAAAAATATACAGCGCTTGTTTTTGCCTCGGGTTCGGAGGTCTGCGTTCGGCTGCTGTGTCTGGACGCCGCGCCGTTTTTGGAGGATTCCCTCGCGCTGGGGCGCGCCGGCATTCTGTTCAGCGCCACACTCACGCCCGCCGAATATTTTATCCGCACGCTCGGCGGCGGCGAAAAGGCCAAGGCCATCGGCCTGCGCAGCCCCTTTGCGCCCGAACGTCTGTTTCTTGCCGCCGCGGATACCGTCAGCACCAAATATGCCGACCGGGAACGCACGCGTGAGGCGGTATGCCGTTTGATCGGCGCCGCGGTAAACGCAAAAGCCGGCAACTATCTTGTCTTTTTGCCCTCCTACCAATACCTGCGGGACGTGAGCGACGAATTTGCGATGATCTACCCCGAAATTCCCCTGGCCGTACAGGAGAGCGGGATGGACGAAGCCGCGCGCGAGGCGTTTCTTGCGCAGTTTTCGGCGCAGCAGACAAAAACGCTCGTGGGCTTCTGCGTGCTGGGCGGCATTTTTGCCGAGGGCATCGACCTTGTGGGCGACCGGCTGATCGGCAGCATCATTGTGGGCGTGGGCCTGCCGCAGATCGGCCCCGAGCAGGACGCGCTGCGCGATTACTATGAGGCCACCCTTGGCGAGGGTTTTGCCTACGCCTATCAGTACCCCGGCATGAACAAGGTTTTGCAGGCGGCCGGGCGCGTCATCCGCACAGAAACCGATCGGGGCCTTGTGCTGCTCATCGACAGCCGCTACCGCACCGCGCGTTACCGCCGGCTGTTTCCGCCGCACTGGGCGCAGCTGCAAAGCGTGGAAAGCCCCGAGCAGCTGGCACGGATGCTGGCCGGTTTTTGGAACGCGGAAAAGTAAAACGAGGCGGACGCCGCACCGCGTTCCGGCCAATAAGCCAAAACACCGCACAGCGCCTTTTCGGGCCCCTGTGCGGCGTTTTTGTATGAATGGAGAATGCCCCGGCGCACCTGAAGATCCTGAATCGACGCTTAAAGCGCGTCAGTCGCCACGGCCGTCCCCGCATTTGGAAAAGCAAAGACAGATCTGCAGCACGCCGCCCTCGGCTTTCGCGCTAACGCTGCCTCCCATTTGCTCCATCAATTCCCGCACAATGGAAAGGCCGAGGCCGGCTCCGCCCTTTTCGCGGGCAGAGCTGCTTTGATAAAAGCGGTCGAACAATCGGTTCGTATCCGGTACGGGGCCCGTTCCCATCGGATTGGAAAAGCAGATCTCCCCTGCACGCGCGCGGATCACAAGCCCGCCCGCGCCGTGCCGCAGAGCGTTCGCGATCAGATTCCGGTAAATGCGTTCCAGCGCCGTCCGGTTGGCCCACACACGCAGATCCTCGGCTTCAAACCGAAGCTCCGGCCGGACGCCCGCCGCCTCCATCTGCGGATAAAACTCCGCGAGCGCCTCGCACAGCGGCGGAAAGGCCGCCGTTTCCCCGCATTCCGGCGCAGATGCTCCGTTCAGCAGGCGGGTGTACACAAACAGCTCCTCCAGCAGGACTTCCAGCTCCCGCAGCCGGTTTTGCACAATGGCAAGATATTCCTCCCGGCGCTCCGGCTCCCCGTCCAGCAGCTGCAAATAGCCGATCGCGCCCGCCAAAGGGGTGCGGATATCGTGCGAGATACAGGCCATGGTATATTTCAGCTCGCGCTCCGCCCGCAGCATCTCGGTGCGAAGCTGCCGGCCCGATTCCAGCCGGGCGTTCACAGCCCGGCAAAGCCGCCGCGCCGCCGTGCCTGGCATGCGCACCGTCAAAAGCAGGTTGCTTTCTGCCGGAGTCTCCTCCAGCACACGGGCCATCTCCAGCAGCTGCGCACGGTAGGCATGCAGCCGCAGCATGGCCGCCCCCAAAGCGACCAGAGACAAAAGCAGCGCAAACAGCATTGGTACTCCTCTCCGCGCGGCCCGATCTCCGCGCAGCATAATTCCCGCGCACGATTCCCGCGCGGCTTTGGAACCCCCGCCCTGCGCACGGAACGGCGGCGTTTGCTCGCGCCTGCCCGCATCGGGTACGGGCAGGCGCGTCTATTCCTCTGAGGCTGCACCCTGTTTGCCTGTTTTTGCGCGCGGCAAACCCGGCGCCGTCTCTCAAATATCATGTTTTGCCATAACGGCGAGGCCTGCGGCGGCATAGAATGCGGCCCAGCCCAAAGAGCAGCCCAGGATCATCACCATTTCGCTTCGGCCGGGCAGAGGCGTGCACTGAAATTGCGCAACGCTGCTGAGCAGATACTGCTCCAGCGCCGGCCAGCCCAGCTGCCGGCACACCGTGCGCAGCACGGCCACCGTCACGCCGCCGCCGGAAATCACGGCCATGATAATACCCAAGGTGGAGCTGCGGGTAAGCAGCGTGAGCGCCAGCCCCATCAGGCCGAATGCCCAGCACGGCATCCACAGCCAAAAGGCATACTGCAGGATCCCCCAGAGGGAACTGGCCGCCGGGTGCAGCCCAAACAGCGGCGGGCACGCCAGCGAGACCGCCACGCCCAAAACGACGAGCACCCCGCTGTAAACGCCCGCCAGCAGAATTTTGCAAAGCACGTAATCCCGGCGGCGGGGGCGCGCAAAACAGATATTTTTGATGTAGCCGCTGGAAAAATCGCTGTGGACAAACAGCGTCACGCCGATGCCGCCCAACAGTAGCAAAAAGCCGCTTCCCAGGCACTCGTGGGCAAATTCCAGCTGCGTCATGGCCTCGAATTCCGCCCGCATTTCGTACTCGGATGCATCGATCTCCGCCCCCTGAGACTGCATTGCGTCCAGCACGCGCTGATCGGTGACCGTGGACACCAGCGCAACCAGTGCAAGGATCAGCGCCGCCGTCACGCCCAGGATAATATAAAAGTTCCGGCTGTGGTACAGCCGCCGGATATCCATTTGCAGCAGATTAAACATGCTCCGCCCCTCCCATTCTGCTGAGAAAATAGCTTTCCAGATCCTGCCGGTGCAGGCCCATTTCCTCCACCGCGACGCCCGCTTCGGCCAGCGCCTGCCCCACGGCTCTGGCGTCGATCGTATCGTAGATGCGCATTTCGCCCTCCGGCTGCATCTCCCAGCGGCTTAAACGGAATTTCCGTTCCAGCAGCGCGGCGGCCTTCTGCGGCTCGTTTGTGCGCAGATACAAATAATCGGCGCATTTTTGCGCGAGCTCGTCCGCAGTGATCTGCTCGGCCATTTTCCCCTTCTGAATGATGCCGTACCGCGTGGCGATCTTGCTCAGTTCGCCCAGAATGTGCGAGCTGACGAGGATCGTGAGGCCGCGTTCCCGGTTCAGCCGCAGCAGCAGCTCGCGCATCTCGCGGATGCCCTCGGGATCAAGGCCGTTGATGGGCTCGTCCAAAAGCAGCAGATCCGGCCCGCCCAGCAGCGCAAGGCCTACGCCCAGCCGCTGCTTCATGCCCATGGAATATTGCTTTACCGGCTTTTTCTCCGTGGCCAAAAGGCCCACCGTCGCAAGGATCTCGTCCACCTGCCGTTCGGGGCTGTCCAGCCCCAGCAGCAGGGCGTACAGGCGCAGGTTTTCCCGGCCGCTCAAATCCGGATACAGCCCCGGCTGTTCGATCAACGCACCGATCCTCCGCCGCGCCACAGGGTCGTACACAGGCCGCTCGAAAATGAACGCTTCGCCCTGCGTAGGGCGCGCAAGGCCGCACAAAAGCTTCAGTGTGGTGGATTTGCCTGCGCCGTTCCGGCCGATAAAGCCGTAGATATCCCCCTGCTCCACCTGCAGGTTCAAATGCTCCACCGCCCATTGATCGCCGTACCGTTTGGACAGATCCGCCGTCTGTATCACTGCCATCAAAACGCCTCCTTTTTGGTTTGGCAGAGGCGGATCGAATCCGCCGAAAGGCGGCGCGGGTTCGACTCTTCTCTGCTTTACAGGATCAGTTTAGCACGAAAATCTCCAGACATCGCAAAGCAACGGTAAAGAAAGCGTAAAGTTTGAAAAGGGGCACGCCGCCGACAAAAA
>CAJUMH010000006.1:61830-85740 GCA_910587145.1 uncultured Ruthenibacterium sp.
AGATGTTTTCGGCCCAAGAGCGCACTTCCGGCAAAAGATGTTTTCGGCCCAAGAGCGCACTTCCGGCAAAAGATGTTTTCGGCCCAAGAGAGACACACCGCGGGCAAAAAGATATTTTTCAGCCCATCCGCGCGAACGGTCCTGCCCTGCAAGAGCATTGCAAAGTCATATTGCACGCGTGGGGCCGTTCCGGGCCCCACGCGTGCAAAAAATGATGCGTCTGTCGTCTGCATGTTTTTCGGGATACGCTGTTTGCGCAGAAGGCCTTTATGCCTCCGCCAGCTTAAAGCCGATGCCCCATACTGTTTGAATATAGCCGTCCGTTTTGCTGGCGCGCAGCTTGGCGCGGATATTGCTGATGTGAACGGTGATGGTTTTATCCTCCACGGCATATGCCTCCCCCCACACCGCCTCATAGATCTGCTGCTTGGTGAATACTTTTCTGGGCCGTTCGGCCAGCAGCTCCACGATTCGAAATTCGTGCGCCGTCAGCTCCACCGGCATACCGGCCGCCGTCAGCGTCATCTCTTCCGGGTCCAGCACCCAATCGCGAAAATGCAGGCGCTGCCCGGCCGAAGCCGCGCCCGCATGGCGCAGCTGCACTTTGATCCTCGCCCACAGCTCCTCCAGCTGGCAGGGCTTTGTCAGATAATCGTCGGCGCCCAGTTCCAGAAGCTCCACCTTATCGGAGAGCTCCATTCTGGCCGAAAGCACAATAACCGGCGTCCGGCTGGAAAGACGCACCTCCCGGATCAGTTCGCTGCCGGAAAGCCCCGGCAGCATCAGATCCACCAGCATCAGATCGCAGCCGTGTTCCTTCCAGAGCAGCCGCCCCTCCGTGCCGGAAAACGCCTGTATGCACGCACAGCCCTGCCGCCGCAAATAGGCGGCGGTGGAATTGTTGATATCGGTATCATCCTCGACGATCAGGATCTGATACATGAAAAAAGCCTCCCCTGCCCTGTTTTGGGGCTGCCGGCAAAATCGCCCTTCAAAAAATCCGGCGCTTTGCTTTTCGGCGACCCCTGTTTTGGCGCGGGCCGCCAGTACCTCTGCCCGGCCGGCCCGTTTGTTACAGCATACATTATATCGCCGTACTTTTCAAGAACCCTGTGCCCGTTTTGCCCGGCCTCATTTCTTCCGAACAGTCTTGACAAGGGGGAACGGCCGTGTTATTATTCAAACAGACCGACGGTTTGTATTGTCTGGAGGGAGTCGCATGGCGCGAAACAAATATCCGGAGGAGACGATTCAAAAAATACTGGATACAGCAGAACAGCTGTTCATCGAAAAAGGCTACGACCACGCCTCCCTTCAGGATATTATCGAAACAACGGGCCTTTCCAAGGGAGCCATCTATCATCATTTTGCCTCCAAAGAAGATATGTTCTACGCGGTATGCGACCGCATTGAGCAGCGAAATTACGAAATACTGCTCGATGTGCGCAACAATGCCTCGCTGAACGGTTTGGAAAAGCTGCAAGCCATTTTTAAGGCTTCGCTGCAGCCGGCGCGCCAGGCCAAAATGTTCTGTATGATGCCCTGTCTTTTGGAGAACCCCCGGTTTCTTGCCGCCGAGATGCAGAGTATTTTTAAAGAAGTCGTACCCATCTTTGCAGAGCCGATCATCCGCCAGGGCATCGCCGACGGCTCCATCGATACCGAGCATCCAAAAGAGCTGGCGGAAGCAATGATCCTGCTCTCGGATATTTGGATCAACCCCATCATTCAGCCCACCACAGAGGAACAGATCGAGGCGCGGTGCGCCGTCTATAACCGGCTTCTCAATTCCTTCGGCATCCCCGAGATGATCGACGGCGAAGCTGTAAAAATTCTGATGCATTATGTGTCGCTGGCCCGGCGCCCGCCCCTTGTGCAGAAAAAAGGCGGCGCCGGGGACGCATAGCGGCCGCAATTTGCAAGCAAAAAATTTTGACATTTTAGAAACCGACGGTCGGTTTGTTTTGAGCGGTATCCAATTGTGCTTCCCCTTTGGGGCAGGCCGTTTACGGAGCGCTGTTTGAACGGTATCCCTCCTGATGCGTTTTGCTGGGCGCGGCGGCAGGTGCGGCGATCATCGCGGTGAGCTCGCGGAAAGCGTTTTGCGCGCTGGAAAAGCAATGATCAGAAAAACAATGCTCCATAAAAGAACCTGATCGCACCAATCCCGCTTTGTTCTCCGGTAATAAAAGCGATAAACTTCCCAAAGCCGTGGCCCCCTTGCAGCGGGACAAACTTCTTCAAAACCGTCTGCAAACCATCGCAGGCCACCGGATATTCTCCCGGCGCCGCGCAATACCGCCCTCTTGCCGTTTTTGCGCTTACAGCGTTTTTACCCAAACGCTTCCGCCGCCGCGATCACCTGCAAAAGAGGAACATCAACGCGATCCCGTCCGTAGGCATCCAGAAATCGCTCACCGTAACGGTCGGTTTTCAGATTGTAGGCAAGCGTCCATACCCCCCAAAAAAGGTCGATGTGCCTATCTCCCACGCCGCCGCAGCCTACATCGATCATTCCGGAGAGCTTCCAATCCTTCAAAATAATATTGGGCAGACAGTAATCGCCGTGAAGCAGAACCCGGCTTTGCAGGGCGCTTTTCCCGGCGGATAAAAGGCTGTAGGCTTCCTTTGCCGAACGGCAGCTGAAGTTTCCGGTAAAAAAAGAGGGATCGTATTTCCCCGCGCGGTAATTCTTCTCTGCCGCCGCAAGATAATCCGCCGTTCTGTCCCAAACGGGGCAGCCGCTGTGATCGGTTTCGTGCAGCTTTCTCAATGCAGCCGCAAGCGTATCGCACAGGCGTTTGGGCTGCGCAAGATGCCCCTCATACAAACAGTCCTCGCCGGGAACGGCGGCCGTTAAAAGCCAATCGGCGTCGGCCGAAATATATTCCAGCACCTCGGCGCCAAGCCCTTTTCGGTGAAAGAACTCTGTCATTCTGCATTCTTTTTCAAGGGTGCCCCGGGCCGCGCATTTTAGATAGAATCCGTCCCCCCGATCAATAAACCAGACATTCGCCTCGGGCGAGGAGGAACTGTCGTAAAGTCTCGACGCCGCGATCAAGCGCCGAAATTCGCGCGGCATTTTGTCCGGAATTTTGCTCAGCAATGCTTTTTTCATGGGCTGACCTCTATTTTGTTTGGGATAAATTTATGCCCCGCTTTGCCACACGATTTTATTCTCCGGCATAATGGCAATGCTCCAGAAAATCGGCCAGAAGCGTTTTGGGAGAGCCTGCGGCTTCGCCCCGGCAGGTGATCTCGACACTGACGGCGTAATTTTTGAAGACGCAAAAGGCCGATGCGCCTGCGGTGTAAGGATTTTCCTCGGAGGAATAGGAATAGGTGATCACCGTAAATTCCTGCCCGCCGTAGTGCTCCTGCTCGTTTGAGGCAAGAATATACATTTCCTCACCGATCGTCCGCCATTCCGCCAGCGTCTGCTCCGCTTTCTCTTCGTTCTCGCAGCTTGCCAGCAAAACATAAAGCTGCGCGTCATACAGCGTTGCCTTCTCGCCGTCCTTTGTGGTAAAGGGCGCGCCCTCCCCCATCGACCACGCGGCATACGCCATCTGGTTGGATGCAATCGTATCGCTGTTTTGCTGCAGCGTAAACGCCTGCGGCGTCTCTACGCCGATTGCGCCGCCAACGGTTTCCCATTCCTCGCTCCAGGGCGTTCCGTCCGCCGCCGTCTGCGGGGGCGGCGTAGGCAGCGAGCAGCCGGCAAGGCCAAGACAGACCATAAAGCCCAAAAGCAACATCCAAAAACGTTTCATAGCATCACTCTTTTCCGGCTGGCCTTCATATTTCGAAGGTCGAACCTCTTTTTGGCCCCTGTTCTCCGCCGCGAAAGAGCCTGTCCTACCCGAAAAACGCAGGCGAGATGGGACAGGGCCGCAAAAAACAGCGCCGCGCGGCGGCTTCTTCTTTACTATAGCAAATATCGCACCCAATGTAAACCCGTTCCCGCCGCCCCGGCTCGGTTCCCGCCGCCCTCCGGCTCGATTTCAGGCTTGACAGCGCGCGGTTCTTTCCGTATCATAAAAGGTAGCATCCCATAACACTCATTCAAAAACAGCGGGAGACGATAGGTATGGAAACAAAACGTTTTGATGTTGTAGCACTGGGTGAGCTTTTGATCGATTTTACCGAAAACGGCCTCAGCGGGCAGGACAATCCTCTGTTTGAGGCAAATCCGGGCGGCGCGCCGTGCAATGTGCTGGCAATGCTGAACCGGCTGGGCCATGCGTGTGCCTTTGTGGGCAAGGTTGGCGACGATCTGTTCGGCAAACAACTGCGCGATGTTGTTTGCGCGGCGGGCATTGATGTGTCGCATCTGGTGATGGACGCCGGCTGCCATACCACACTCGCCTTTGTAAAAACGGCACCGAACGGCGACCGGGATTTCTCTTTTTACCGAGATCCCGGTGCGGATATGCTGCTGCGCGCGGAAGAGGTGCCCGAGGCGGACGTGGCAAACGCGCGCATTTTCCACTTTGGCACGCTCTCGCTGACGCATGACGGCGTGCGCGCCGCCACGCAAAAGGCCGTTGCCGCCGCAAAAGCCGGCGGCGCGCTGATCTCTTTCGATCCAAACCTGCGTCCACCGCTTTGGAGCGATCTGGGGCTTGCGCGCGCACAGATCGAATGGGGCCTTGCACAGTGTGATATTTTAAAAATTGCCGACAACGAGCTGGAATTTATGACGGGCGAAACAGATTTTTACAAGGGCGCCGCCCTCCTGCGCCGGCAATATCCGAACATCCGCCTGTTCAATGTAACGGCCGGGGCAAAGGGCAGCTATTCCTTCTATCAGGATCTGCGTGTGTTCGAGCCGGCGCAAACGCTGGGCGGCACCATCGAAACCACAGGCGCGGGGGATACCTTCTGTGCCTGTGTACTGCACTTTGCGCTGGAGCACGGGCTGGAAGGCTTGATGGAAAGCGATCTGCACGGGATGCTGCGCTTTGCCAACGCCGCGGCGTACCTTGTTACAACGCGCAAGGGCGCCATTCGCTCCATGCCGGAACGCGCCGAGGTAGAAGCGCTGCTGCGCCGGGCGTAAAAAGCCGGGCCTCGGATCATTCCACGGTGATCCTGCCGCCCCCGGCAACGATAAAACCGATATCGGCGGCGCTGCCGCCCGGGTCGAGCGCGCCGTTGTAATCCTTGCCGGAAATAAGCAGCGTATTGCCCCGCACGGTATAATCGCCGTTCCAGCCGTCCAGCAGCGTAAATTCCTGCGCAAACGAAAGCTCGATCTTCCACCGCGCGCAGCCGCTTTGCGCGGTGTTTGTAACGGTAAGGCTGTACTGATACACCTCGCGGCCGTCCGCCTCCCACTGATTTTGCAGCACCGCCGCTGCCAAAAGGCCATCGCCGGACAAAATGGCCGTTTCCCCGGCCGGGGCATCCGTCTGTGCGATGTTCGTCGATGCATCGGACACGCTTGCCTGCGGCACAGCGCCGTTTTCTGCCGGCGGCATAGAGCCGTTTTCTGCCGGTCGGCTTTCTTCAAAAGCCGTGGGCGGCGGCGCGGCGCCTTGTTCCGCGCTCCCCTCCGGCGGGGCGGCCTGCGTTGTGCCCGGGGAGGCGCTTCCCGTCAGCATTTCATATACCCACTGCCCCGATGCACTTAAATCGTTCCACTCAAAGCCGGATGTTTTTGTGCACGAGGCTTTAAACAGTGCCGACGTCTCCCCCTTGTTGGAGAGATTCCACGCAACACAGCCTACGCCGCGCGCGTTCAGCAGTTCTCTCCATGCGGCGGCCTCGGCAGGATCAATCGCGCCGTTCCCGCTCGCATCGCAGATGCCGTATTCCGAGACGAATACCGGAAGCCCCGCATCCAAAGCGGCTGCCAGACGGCTGCGCAGCGATCCCCGATGCGTTGCCGCATAAAAATGCAGTGTATACAGGATATTATCATATTCGGCAATGGGGTCGGCCGCCGCCCGATCGACATCCTGCGACCATGTGGGCGTGCCGACAAGGATCACTGCGTCCGGGTCGTTGGCGCGGATGACAGGGATCACCTGCTGCGCATATGCTTTCACCGCGTGCCAGTCCACACCGTTCGGCTCGTTGCAGATCTCGTACAGCACATGATCGCAGGAGGAGAATTCCGCTGACATTTCCGCAAAAAAAGCCGCTGCCTCCTCCCGATAGCGGTTTGGGTCGCCGTCGGAGAGGATGTGCCAATCGACGATTACATACAGGCCCTGTTCTTTTGCATATTGCACACCGTCGCGCACAAGCTGCCTGAGCTGCTCCTTGTCCCCGTCGGTACAGTAGCCGCCCGATTCGGCGGTATACATTGCCAGACGCACCGCGTTTGCATTCCATTCCTCGCGCAGCTCACGAAAAAACGCCGCGTTGACATAACCGGGGAACCATGCCAGCCCATGCGTGCTGACACCGCGGAGCACAACCTTGTTTCCCTCCGGGTCGGCAAGGCCTGTGCCCTCCACATGCAGCGGCGGAAGCACGGGCGCTGTCGTCTCCGGTTCGGCAACATCGGGCAGCGGCAGGATGTCCGGCCCGGACGACGCCGTTCTCTCGCAGCTGCTTGCGGAAGGAGCGGCGTCCCCGAACAGCGCGGCCGACGAATCGGGCGCATGCGCCCCGTCGTCCATACAGCCGGCCAACAGCACCGCCAGCACCAATGCCGCCAATATCGGCACCGCTTCCTGCTTCCGTTTCAGCCATCCCTTTGCCATACCATGCGCTGCCTCCCGCCTATAAAGATCCCGAACCCTTTTTCTTGATCAGGATACCGTCAGTATAGAAAAACAAAAAAATCCTGCCTGCATATTCCGGTCGAAACGCGTTTTCTGCCGCGAGCGCACAGAAGGATTTGTGTCGTGCGGCTTTTGGCCGCGCGGCGCTTTTTCGGTTTGCCGGTTCCCGTGCCGGCATGGCATTTTGCCGGGCCGACGCGTTTTTGGAAGGATCGTTTTCCCTTGCCGCTGCGCAGGCGCTGTCGTCTCGGGAGCCCTGGTGCGTTACGCCGCGCACCGGCTTATTTGTAGCCGGTGCGAAGAAAGCAGCGCTCTTTTGTTTTCGGCGCGCCGCCCGTTAAAAATATTCAGTCAATGAGAATCCCGCGAGCACTTCTCGGCATCAATAGCCAGCACGAGCATCAGCGCGCAAACCGCATCCTGCGGATCGTATACGTCGATCACATATGTGTCCGTCCAGTTGAAAAGCTGCTTGGATACCGTGGCAAGGGGCTCGCCCGCGGCACTTAAAATCCTGTAATCCCACTCCCAAAAATCGCCCTCGATAGACCAGCCGTTGCAGTCGATGTTGTACCGGGGCTTTAAAAACGACCATTCCTTGCTGATGCAGCCGATATATTGCCCGCCAAGATGCAGCTCGAACTTCGGCAAAAAGGTAAGCACCCGTTCCTGCACCGTGCCGATCTCGTATCCCATTGCGTCGTAGATCTTCAGGCGATGCCCCCACGAGAGCTGGCCCTTCACAACATATACCGTCTCGCCCGCCTCATTGTAAATATCATAGCTGTCGAACCACGAAAATATCCTCTGCTTAAATAACAGCCGCATCGCTGTTCTCCCCTTTCTGTATCTTTTGCAAATCCAGTATATCATAATGCCGCCGTACCTGTCTATGGAATGTGCCCTGTTTTGTGGAGACTTTTTCTTTTTTTGCGCAGTACATTGCGCCGACGGCGATCTCCTGCTACAATAGATTCAGAGGCTTTGATCCCGCAGCGGGCCAAAGCTTTTCTTGGAAAGGAAAGGTGTTTTTTATGCGCATGCGCTTTAAGCCCTACGCCGGGCCGGAGCTTGCCGCCTGCCCGTTTCATATGAACGATGCCACACAGTACCGCGGCCGTTGGCGCGAGACATTTGCGCGGCCCGCACAGCCGCTGCATCTTGAGCTTGGCTGCGGAAAAGGCGGCTTTCTGGCCGAGCTTGCGTCCCGCCATCCGGAGGTCAACTACATCGGCGTGGACATTACCGATAAAGTGCTGGTTCTCGCAAAGCGCAATATCGAGCGCGTTTACGCGCAAAAGGGACTGTCCATTGATAACGTCAAAACGCTGGCGCACGATATCGAGCGCATCCCCACGCTGCTGAGCGCGGCCGACCGCGTGGAGCGCATCTATATCAATTTCTGCAATCCGTGGAACAAAAAGGCCAATCACAAAAAGCACCGTTTAACGCACACGCGGCAGCTGATGCTGTACCGGCCCTTTCTTGCCGAAAATGCCGAATTGTGGTTTAAGTGCGATGATGAAGATCTGTTTTGCGATACATTGCGCTATTTGCCCGAGGCGGGCTTTGCCGTAATCTGGCAGACGCGCGATCTGCATGCGGACGAGCCGGCCTGGAACATTCGCACCGAACACGAGCGCATGTTCACCGAGATGGGCATTCCCACCAAAGCGCTCATTGCGCGCATCACGGCGCTGCAGAACGCACCGGCCGGCGCATCCGGATTGACCGCAGCCGGTGCGCAGGCTGATCCGGCCGCGGCCGATGTGCAAAAGACCGGTATGGCCGCGGCAGACGCAAAGACCGATGCAGCCGCGGCAGGCGCAAAGACCGATGCAGCCGCGGCGGCGCCCGATGAGGTTCGCGCGGTTTTTTCCGATGGAGCGCGCGGTTTTTAAAAATTCCAAAGATCTTTAAAAGAACGCCGATCCCAGGCGGCTGCAATTGGGCACGGCCTTCCCGATAACGCAAAACACCCGGTATGCCTGTTCACGCATACCGGGTGTTTCTTTTTTGGTTTTGGATGCACCGCAGCTGCCTGCGCGCAGCGAACGGCAGCTGATTTCTGTTTTGACTGCGCCGATTTTGCCCGGTTGCGCCGATTTTAAGCCGGTTCGGCCCCGATTGGGCTGGATTCAGGCCAATTTTGCCGATTTGCCCAGCCGATTCGGCTGATTCGGCCGATTTTGGCCGATGGCCCAATTCAACTGATTTTGCCGGCCGATGGGGCGGCCCGGTTTTCAGGCTGTGAGGCGGCTCTGGTTATTTCTCTTCTTCGTCGCCCCCGCAGCCGTCGCAGCCCTCGCATGCATCGTCATCGCTGAAGTCGATCTCGAATTTTGTGCCGCAATTCGGGCAGGCAAGATCGTCGCTTTCCAGCATTTCCTCGTCCACGCACACTACCTCGCCGCACTGCGGGCAGGTAATCTCGTACAGGCCGTCCTCGAATTCGCTGCCGTAATCCTCGTCGTTCTCGTCGTCGGGATCCTCATCGAAAACAAAATTCTCAACGTCCTCCAGATCCTCGCTCATCGCATCGACCTCGTCGTACAGCGTATCCAGATCGTCGTCAATGTCGGTGACTGTATTCGCCATTTCCTCCAGCGCATCTACTACGGCAGCGAGCAGCTTGCCCTCCTTCGTTGTAGCGTCAAACTCCATGCCCTCCATCAGGCCTTTGATGTAGGCGACCTTTTCTTTCAATTCCATGGTTTGTCCCTCCCTGCTCTGATCGAGCAATTGAATGTTTTGTATCAAACAGGCAAGGCCGTTCCCGCAGCCTTGCCTGCTTTTTGCTGTGTTATGCGCGCTCCATATACTCGCCGGTGCGGGTATCGATGCGCACCATATCGCCCTCGTTGATGAACAGCGGCACACGAATCTCGGCGCCGGTCTCCAGCGTGGCGGGCTTGAGCGTATTGGTGGCGGTGTTGCCCTTGAAGCCCGGATCGGTTTTGGTAACCTCCAGCACCACAAAATTGGGCGCTTCCACGCCGAACACCTTGCCCTTGTAGCTGAGCACCTTGCAGATCTCGTTCTCTTTTACAAACTTGAACGCATCGCCCAGCTCGCTCGCGTTCAGCGGCGTCTGCTCATACGTTTCGTTATCCATAAAATAGTACAGATCGCCGTCCTGATAAGAGTATGTCATCTCGCGCCGCTCGATATACGCAGTGGGGAATTTCGCGGTGGGGTTATACGTGCGCTCCACCACGGAACCGGTAATGACGTTGCGGATCTTTGTGCGCACAAAGGCCGCGCCCTTGCCCGGCTTTACATGCTGAAATTCAACGATTTGAAAAACATTGCCGTCCTCTTCAAAGGTGATGCCGTTGCGAAAATCGCCAGCAGATACCATACAATGAATCCTCCTATGCGAACCCGTCTGCCCCGCTTACAGAATATCCCGCACGATTCCGCGCGTTCCGGGCACACCGATTCATTTTTCTTTTCTTGTTCTATTGTACACAATCCCTTTGCATTTTGCAAGGGCTTTGCGGGATTTTCATGGATTTTGCCAAAATGCGAAGCCGCCGAAACGTTAACGCCAGGCCGGCCGGCGCGCCGCGCAAAAAGCGGCCCGGGAACTTTTACAGTACGATCAGCTCCTTGGGGCTTTTGCCAATGATCTCGACGCCGTTCTCGCGCACAAAAACGGTGTCCTCAATGCGAACGCCGAATTTGCCCGGCAGATAGATGCCCGGTTCGATCGTCATAACCGTTCCCGCCCCGACAACGTCCTTGCAGACGGCGCTGTAGCGGGGATTTTCGTGGATCTCGATGCCCACAGCGTGGCCCAGCCCGTGGCCAAAGCAGCCCTCGTACCCCGCGCCGTAGATGATATCGCGCGCAATCTTGTCCACCTCGTACCCCGTTTGCCCCGCTTTGGCGTATGCGCAGCAGGCAAGCTGCGCCTTCAGCACCGTTTCGTACACGGTTTTCTGCTCCTGCGTTACGCTGCCCACCGCCACGGTGCGCGTCATATCGGTGCAGTAGCCGTCCACATTCGCGCCGAAATCCATCGTGACAAAATCGCCCGCTTCAATGCGCTTTTCGCCGGGCACGCCGTGCGGCAGGCTCGTTTTTGCGCCGGAGACAAAAATCGTATCAAACGCGAGCTTGCCGGCGCCATGGCTGCGCATGAACACTTCCATTTCCAGCGCCGCATCAATCTCGCGCAGGCCGGGCCGGATGGTGTTCAGCATATGGTCAAAGCAGGCGTCTGTGATGGTCTGCGCGCGGCGGATGGCGTCCAGCTCCTCTTCGGATTTGACGGCGCGGAGCGCATCGATGGTATCGGACAAAAGCCCGGACGTATCTACCACCACGCCCGGCAGCATATCACGCACGCAGTTTGCATAGGCCACGGTGGCCTTATTTTCCATAAAAAGGTGTTTTACGCCGTGCGCCGCCAGAATATCCCGCACCTGCTCCAGGGCCTTTTTTTCCAGGATCACCTCGGCGTCCCGAACGGTAGCCTCGGCGATCTCGATATAGCGCGAATCGATGATAAAATAGGTTTTCTCCGGCAGGATCAGCACCGTGCCTGCATCGCCGGAATCAAAGTTTAAAAAATAAAAGCGGTTTACGTCTGTCGAGATCAGCGCGGCCTCAAAGCCCTGCGGCATTGCTCCCAGCAGTCTGTCTGTACGCTGTTTCATCTTCTTCATCCTTTCTCAAAATAGCGCTGTGCTCACGGCCGGCGCTCCGGCCGGGCAGCCTTTGCGTTGGGGGCAGGCTCCGGTTCCCCCCGCGGCGCGCAAATTTCCTGTGCCTGCCCGGCATCCCAGCCATACCGCAGGCCGCCCTTCTTATCATACCGCGCCAGAATCGGTTTTTCAAGCATGCGTTTCAGCCGAATCGTCGGCTTTGTGTCCTGCCGCATCGGCTGCACCAGCAGTATCGGGATCCCGTACAGGTTTGCTCCCAGCGCATCCGTAAAGATCTGGTCGCCCACCAGCGCCACCGCGCTGCGCGGCACGCCCATTGCCCGGCGCGCGCGGTAAAGCCCCAGTGGGGAGGGCTTGCAGCAAAACGCCAGATAATCCAGCCCCACACGCCTTGCAAACGGCGCCACGCGCTTTGGCATATTGTTGGAGGCGATCACAAGGCGTATGCCCTCTGCGCGCATCCGCTGCAGCCAGGCGGCTACCTCGGGCAACAGCTCCTGACTGCCGTGTTCCGTAAGCGTGTTGTCAACATCCAAAATCAAGGCGCGGATGCCGTGCCCATGCAGATATTCCGGCGTAATATTAGTAACGCGGCGAAAAATCGCCGTTGGCGAAAACAGACGCACCGTTTTGATCCTCCCTCTTTACGGACTTTTTTTCGGGCCTTCGCATCTGCCGCGCTCCGCGAAGCCGCGCACCCGCGCGCCGTCGGGCGCGGGCGGCTCTGAAAGGCCGTTTACACAAAAGGCGGGTCTTTTTCAAGACCCGCCTTGCTGGCTGAACTGCCGAACGCCGCTTACTTATACTTGCGCTTACGGGCGGCTTCGGATTTTTTCTTGCGTTTGACTGAAGGCTTCTCGTACGCCTCACGCTTGCGCACTTCAGCGAGCACACCGGAGCGTGCGCAGGAGCGTTTGAAACGACGCAGCGCGCTGTCCAGCGATTCGTTGTCTTTCACTCGGATTTCCGACATCTTTGTCCCTCCCTTAACACGAGGTTAGGCACAGGCTTCCCACAAAATGGAAACCGTCCAATTTGGATTATACTACAAATACGATCCCCCTGTCAACCGGAACAGCCGAAAAACAGACGCTTCTTTTGTAAAATTTCTAAGAAGGGCTCGCCATGCGCCGGTTTTTAGCCCCGCACGGCAAGATTTACAAGCTTGCCCGGCACATAGATCTCCTTGCAGATCGTCTTACCCGCAAGCTCCCGGGCCACATTGGGCTCGGCCTTCGCGGCCGCAATGGCGTCCTCCTTTGCAAGGTCTGCCGCCACCGTCATGCGCGCGCGCAGCTTGCCGTTCACCTGCACGGCGATCTCGATCGCTGCCTCCACACATTTTGCCTCATCGTATTCCGGCCATACGGTATGGGCAATCTGCCCGCCGAACGCGCATTGCTGCCACAGTTCCTCGGTGATGTGCGGCGCAAACGGGTTCAGCAGAACAAGCAACGTGCGCAGCTCGCCGCGCGTAACGGCTTTTTTCTCATAGATGTCGTTCAGCAGCGTCATCATCGCGGCAATGGCCGTGTTCATTTTCAGCGTCTCGATGTCTTCTGTCACCTTTTTGATGGTGCGGTGCATCGCGCCTTCCAGTGCGGCGGAATAGCCCTCGTCCTGTGTCAAAAGCCCGGCAAGGCCCCACACGCGCTCCAAAAAGCGGCGGCAGCCCTTGATGGAAGCGGTATTCCACGGCGCGCTCTTTTCAAAATCGCCGATGAACATTTCGTACAGGCGCATCGTATCCGCGCCGTAATCGCGCACGATATCGTCCGGATTGACAACATTCCCCAGCGATTTGGACATTTTTACGATGGGATGATCGGCCATCTCGCCGTATTTTTCCAAAAGCCACTGTTTTGCGCCGGCCTCGCCGCCGTGCTCGGCGCAAAGCTTTTGCTGTTCCTCGGCAGAAAGATTGGCATAGCTGTGTGGATTGAGGCCCAGGATCATGCCGTGGCTCGTGCGCTTTGCATACGGCTCGGCATACGGCACCACGCCGATATCATACAGGAATTTATGCCAAAAGCGGCTGTACAAAAGATGCAGCGTCGTGTGCTCCATACCGCCGTTGTACCAATCCACCGGGCCCCAATATTTTACAGCCTCGGGGCTCACGAGCGCTTTGTCGTTGTGCGGATCCATATAGCGCAAAAAATACCACGACGAGCCCGCCCATTGGGGCATGGTGTCCGTCTCGCGCCGGGCAGGGCCGCCGCAGCACGGGCAGGTGGTATTTACCCATTCGGTGTGGCGTGCCAGCGGGCTCTCGCCGCCCTCGCCCGGCTCGAAATCAATGATCTCGGGCAATTTCAGGGGCAGTTCGCTTTCGGGCAGCGGCTTCCAGCCGCAGGTCTCGCAGTAAACCATCGGGATCGGCTCGCCCCAATAGCGCTGACGGCTGAACACCCAATCGCGCAGCTTGAAGTTTGTCTGGCGGTGGCCCTTCCCCTGCTCTTCCAGCCAAGCAAACATTTTTTCCTTTGCCTCGTCCACGTGCAGGCCGTTCAAAAAGCCGGAATTCACAAGGATCCCCTCGGCGCAATCGGTATACGCTTCGTTTTCAATGTCGCCGCCGCTGACGACCTCGATGATGGGCAGGCCAAACACCTTGGCAAACTCGTAGTCGCGCTCGTCGTGCGCGGGCACGGCCATAATGGCGCCCGTACCGTAGGTGGCAAGCACATAATCGGAAATAAAGATCGGCAGCTTTTCTCCGTTGACGGGATTGATCGCCTCCACGCCCGCAAGGCGCACGCCGGTTTTTTCTTTGTTCATCTCGGTGCGCTCAAAATCGGATTTGCGCGCGGCGGCATCCTGATAAGCGCGCACCTCGTCGGCATTCGTCAGCGCTTTGTTTTCAAGCCAGCCCTTCACAAGCGCATGCTCGGGGCTCAGCACCATATACGTTGCGCCAAACAGCGTATCGCAGCGCGTGGTGTAGATTTTGATCACTTCGCCCGTTGTGGCGGCAAAATCCACCTCGGCGCCATAGGAGCGGCCGATCCAGTTTTTCTGCTGGGTAGAAACGCGCTCAATATAATCCAGCCCGTCGAGGTCGTCGATGAGCCGGTCGGCATACGCCGTAATCTTCAGCATCCACTGGCTCTTGGTTTTGTGCACCACGGCGCTGCCGCAGCGCTCGCACACACCGTTTACCACTTCCTCGTTCGCCAGCACCACCTTGCAGCCCGTGCAGTAATTGACGCTCATTTCCTTTTTGTAGGCGAGGCCCTTTTTATACAGCTGCAAAAAGATCCACTGCGTCCATTTGTAGTATTCCGGATCGGTGGTATTCACCTCGCGCGACCAGTCGAACGAAAGGCCAAGGCTTTTCAGCTGGCCCTTAAAGCGCTCGATGTTTTTCTTGGTTACGGTCTCCGGGTGGATGTGGTTCTGCATCGCAAAATTTTCGGTGGGCAGGCCGAACGCGTCCCATCCCATCGGATACAGCACATTGTAGCCCTGCAGCCGCTTTTTGCGCGCCACAGCATCCAGCGCCGTATAGCTGCGCGGGTGGCCGACGTGCAGCCCCGCGCCGGAAGGGTACGGAAATTCCACCAGCCCGTAAAACTTGGGCTTTGTAAAATCCTGCGGCGCGGCAAATGTTTGCTCGTCTTCCCAGATCTTCTGCCATTTTGCTTCGATCTTTTGATAATCGTATTTCATCTTCACTCACATCCAAAAATTTTTTATCGGTTTCAAGGCTGTCGTCCAAAGGAGCAAGCTGCCGCGTATTTTAAAAAAGCCCGCGAAAAAAGCCCCTTCGATGCCGGATGCCCGAACATCGCCTGTGCGGGGGGGGGGGGGGTCAGGTTTCGTCCGGAGCAGGCAGCTCCAGCGGAACGTCGTCGCCGTCTGCCCACAGATGGTCGAGATCGTAATAATCACGCGCGTCGGGGCTAAACACATGGACAATCACATTGCCGTAATCCAGAATAAACCAGTTCTGCGTCTGGAAGCCCTCGGTGCGCAGCGGCGCGGCGCCTTTTTCTTTAAACTGAAATTCTACTTCCTCGGCAAGGCTCTTCACATGGGTGGAAGAGGTGCCGCTGGCAATGACAAAATAATCTGCCAGGACGGTCAAATCCCGCACCTTCAGCATCTTTACGCGCGTCGCTTTTTTGCTGTCGAGCAGCAGCGCGATCTGCATCGCCAATTCCTTTGATTCCATCGGATCACTCCCTCGTTTTAATTTGATTCGTTTCTGTCTGCTCCAAAGCCGCCCGGCACGGCGCGCCCAAACGGCGTTTGCACGGCCAAAGCCGGCGGGCCGTCGTCTTCAGCGGCGGCAAAGCGCCCGGCCGCAAAGCGATCCCCGCCGGTTTTGCACGGGCGTTTTGGCTATGCGCCCGTCTCCGGCTGGGCGGCCGCGGCCTGCGCGGCATCCTGCGGCGCGCCCACATCGCCGCCGCCCGCGGCGTCCACCTCGCCCATGCGGCGCACCTCCGCACCGATCACCTCGCTGCGCACGGGCCAATCCGGTGTGCCGATCTGCGAAGCGGAAATGGGCTCGCTCGCTGGGCGCAGATACGCGTTCAAAAATTCTGCCGTCTCCTGCTTTGCGCACACCATCACATCCATGCCGTTATACAGCTCGCCGCGCGCCACGGGCAGGCGCCCGATGGTGATGTTTGCGCTGGGGATCGTGAGCACGCTCATGCCAAGCTGCACCAGCTCTACAAAATTCAAGCTTGTATTGATATAGTATTCCACCACAGGCGTCAGCTTGATGATATCGCCCACGGTTGCCGTGCGCACGCGGCGAAACAGCGCCGAATAGAAATACTGCTGATTTGCCAGGCGGTCGATATCGCCGCGCGGCGTGGCGCTGGCATCCTTGCGCTGACGCAGGAAAAATTCGCACGCGTTCCCGTCCAGAGTGCGCCAGCCCTGTTCCAACCGGCTGCCGCCATACTCCATCGAAACCGGAATATACACCTCGATGCCGCCGAATCGATCCACAATCTCGCGCAGCGAATCCATATCGATCGTCACATAATTTTCAATGGGCAGGCCGAACGTTCCGGTAATATACTGCGCCAGAGTGTTTACGCGGTTTTCGGTATCGGCGGAATTGGCAAAAATGCCGTTGATCTTACCCGCACTGCCGCCGATCTCTCCCACCAGCGTATCGCGCGGGATCTGCAGCATCATCATGGAGTGCGCGGCGCCATCCACCCGAACATACAGGATCATATCCGTCTGGCCGATGGGGTCGCGCTGCACCGCGTCCTCGCTGCTGTAATCGATGCCGAGCACAAGGATATTCATGGTGCCGGTCAGTTCCTCCGGCACAAGATCCTCTGTACCGCTCTGCGCAGGCTTCAGCTGCCCCATTTCGCCCACATTGAACAGATTGCTGACGTACCAGTACAGGCCGCCAAACGAGATGCCGAGCACAAGCAGGATACACAGCAGCACCTTGAGGAAGGTTCTTCCCGCGCTTCTTCGTTTTTTGCGCCGGCGCGTTCCCGTGCGCCGCTGCGCCTCGGAAGGATACTGCGGCGCAGATGTCCTGCGCACCGCGCCGGCAGAACGGGATGCGCCGTACACAGTGCCCGCTGCGCTGCGGCTCCCGCCGCCCCGGCGGGCTGCCGAGGCGCTGCGCGTGACGGCCGTTTGGGACGAATGGCCCTGTACCGGGGGGCGCTGTGCGTCCCCGCGCGCTGTGCCTGCCGCTCTGCCCGCAGACATATGCCGTCCTGCCGGACGGGCGCGGGATGTATCAATATGGCGAGGGCTCGTCTGTCTGCTCAAATCGTATACCTCCAAAATGGGGCGGTAGTCTTACCAGAAATCCGGCGGCGCACCGTCGCCTGTATTTTCCACATCGCCCATCGTGCTCATCTCCGCGTCCGCCGCACCGCCGGATGTCGGCCAGTGGGGCGTACCAAGATCCGACGCCGTCAAGGGCTGATCGGCCGGGCGGAAATATTCGTTCAGCAGCACCGCCGTTTCTTCCTTGTCCAATACCACCGGCAATGCGCCGTCTTTGAGCCCGCCGTCATAGTAGCGCTCGTCCGTTCCGTATACGGGAACGCGCCCGACACTGATGCCGGAGGAATCCATCCGGCTCACCTCGATGGCAATGTTCATCAGATCCGGCAGGGAAATATCCGTGCGTATATAGTACTCCGCCACGGGCAGCAGCTTAATGATATCGCCCACCGAGGCCGTTTTCAGGCGGCGGAACAGCCCTGCGTAAAACTGCCGCCGCATTACAAGACGGTCCAGATCGCCGCGTATGAGCCCCTGCCGATAGCGCAAAAAGAATTCGCACTCGCGGCCCATCAGCTTGTGCCGGCCCTGCAGCAGCTCTCCCTCCAGCGCGCCGCTTTTCGGATTATAATCCCGCATATCCTGCGGCACATAAACCGCTACGCCGTCGAACGCATCCACCATATCGCGCAGCGCCTCAAGGTCGATGGTAATATAATCGTCGATCGGCAGGCCGAAATTTTGCTCGGTATAGCGCTTCACCGCGCCAAGGCCGTTGCCCGCGTCCACATTGGCAGCAAGATCCTATTGCCGTTCGTTGCTGCGCCTCGCTTCTATCTGCCGCTGCCGTAGTACTGGGCGCGCTGTTCGGCATACGCCTGCAGCGTCGCCTCGTCCACGGGCTTGCCCGCGGCCTTGAGCCATCCGATCGAAAGGCCCAGGCCCTCGATGCAGGCACGGTCCAGATCCTCCAGCGCGTGTTTGCGCAGCTGCGGCGCTTCGGGATATGTGCGTTCCTCGCTGGCCATATCGGCCAGATAGATGATCTTATCCAGCTGCGTCATCCCGGCCTTGCCCGTGGTATGGCAGCGGATCGCGGATAAGATCTCGGGGTCGTCCACGCCGTATTCCGTCTGCGCAAGGATGGCTGCCGCCACGCCGTGCCACACCGGGAAGGGGCGCTGCGTCACGTTTTCCGCTATTATAGCATTTTCTGTAAATATCTGCAACAGTCTATCGCGCGCAAGTTCCTTTGCAATGTCGTGCAGCAGCGCGGCAAGCGCCGCCCGCTCCTCGTTTGCGCCGTGCGCGCGCGCCAGCTTTACCGCCAGTCTGCGCACATTGCAGGTGTGCTCATAGCGCTTGTGAGAAAGGTTTTTCTTTGCGAGGCGTTTTGCCTCTTCCGCCGTGATCATTGCCCTTGCCCGCCCTTCTGTCTGGCATATTTCGCCGTTTTAAAACGCAAAATTTTTAAGCGGATGCGCAAAAACGGATTCTTCCCGCGGCCCGCGGCCCTCTTCTCAGGGCGTTTTGTCCTTTGCCGCGCCGCCCTGCTGCCGGTACAGGCCGTGCGCCGCAATATAATCCGCAACGCTTGGCGGCACCAGCGCGTCGATCGGCTCGCCGCACGCAATTTTACTGCGGACTTCGGTGGAAGAAAGCGGAAGCACCGCCGCCTTTACAAACAGCACGCTGCCGCCTTCGGCGCGAAGCGTATCGGCAAACGCGCGCATGGGCGCTTCGTCCTCCCCGGCGCGCACATGCGCCACAATCACCAAACGGCGCAGCAGCTCCTTGTAGCCTACCCAATTGCGGAACCACAGCAGCATATCGCTTCCCATGGGGAAATACAGCTGCGCGCCGGGATAGCGCTCGTTCATGGCGCGCACGGTATCGACGGTATAGCTTTTGCCCGCGCGGCGGATCTCGGTATCGTCTATGATAAGATGGCCGCACAGCGGGCAAAAGCATTCGCACATCGCGGCCCGGTGCCGCGCCGCGGTTTCTCCCGCGCGCTTATGCGGCGGCGTTCCGGCGGGCTCGACAATCACCAGATCCGGCTGCACCGTTTCGATCGCACCGGAAAGCAGCGTCATATGCCCATTGTGCGGCGGATCGAACGTGCCGCCGAATAAAATGATCTTTTTATGCTCCACGGCGTTTTCCCCCTCAGGCATGCCTCTTTTCGGCCATATCCTGCAAAAACGAAAGCAGCGTTTCCACCGCCGCGTGCAGCGGAAAGGAAAGCCGATACTCCCTGCACAGGGCCTGCGCAAAAGCGCAGGCGCGGCAGGCAGCCGGCCCGCAAAGGAGCCTGTTTATTTGAGCAGCGCGGCGTACTTGCTCTCTTTTGGCTTTTGTTTATACAAAACAAATTTGGAGCCGATGGCCTGCACGCACTCGCTGCCCGTCCGTTCGGCGAGCAGTTCGGCGGCCTCGCGCGTGGTATAGGGGCTGTTTTCCAGCACCTTCATTTTAATGAGCTCGCGCGCGGCAAGACAATCGGCCGTGCTTTGAACGAGCGCATCGTCAATTTCGCCCTTGCCCACCTGGAACACAACGGCAAGTCCGTTCGACTGTGCGCGCAGGATCGCGCGCTGTTTGCTTGTCAGCATAGTATAGCCCTCTTTTGTATCAGATTTGTATCGCGCCCCGGTACATCCTACGCCTCGCCCGACGCCATGCCGGCAGCGCCTTCCCCGGCCAAAAACGCCTCCAGCATTTGTTCCATCTGCGCCATGGCGCGGCCGCGGTGGCTGATGGCGTCCTTCTCCCCGGCGGAAAGTTCGGCATACGAGCGTCCCTGCGTGTTCTGCACCGTATCCTCCCTGCCGGGAACGCCGACCCTGTCCGGGATGAACAGCGGATCGTAGCCAAAGCCGTTCTCGCCCTTGCGCACAAAGCCGATGCGCCCGGGGCAGACGCCCTCAAACGAGGCGCAGCGCCCGTCGGGCAGGCACACGCACACGCTGCTTACAAACCGCGCGCCGCGCGCCGCCTCGGGCACATCCGCCATCGCAATGAGCAGCTTATCGTTGTTTGCCTCGTCGTCTCCGTGCCGGCCGCAGTAGCGCGCCGAATGCACGCCCGGCGCACCGCCCAGCGCATCGACACAAAGGCCGGAATCATCCGCGACGGTGGGCCTGCCCGCCGCCTCGCAGATGGCCCGCGCCTTGATGCGCGCGTTTTCGGCAAAGGTCTCGCCGGTTTCCTCGGGCTCCAGCGCAAGGCCCGCCTCGCGCTGGCTTTGCACCGTGTGGCCCATGCGCTCCAAAATGCGGCGCAGCTCGGCCATCTTGCCGGGGTTATTGGTGGCGGCAATAAAATTCATGTCTCTTCTCCTTTGCGCAGGAACAGCGCGTTTGCAAAGGCGTCCGCGTCAAATTCCATCAGATCGTCCATCCTTTCGCCCACGCCCACAAAGCGCACGGGCAGGCCGAGCTTTGCCTTGATGCTGATGACGGCCCCGCCCTTGGCCGTGCCGTCCAGCTTGGTGAGAATGATGCCCGTAGCGCCCGCGGCGTCGATGAACTGGCTGGCCTGGCTGATGGCGTTCTGCCCTGTGATGGCGTCGAGCACCAGCAGCGTTTCCACACTGGCCGATTCGCACGCCTTATTCACCACGCGGCTGATCTTGGAAAGCTCGTTCATCAGATTCTTTTTGTTGTGCAGCCGTCCGGCGGTATCGCAAATGACGATATCACACCCGCGGGAGGCCGCGCTCTGCACGGCGTCAAAGATCACGGCAGCAGGGTCTGCCCCCTCGCTGTGCTTTACCACGGGCACGCCCGCGCGCTCGGCCCAAACACAAAGCTGATCGGCGGCGGCGGCACGGAAGGTATCGCCCGCGGCAAGCATCACACGCTTGCCCTGTTCCGTGTACAGATGCGCCAGCTTTGCGATGGAGGTCGTCTTGCCCACGCCGTTCACGCCGATGACGAGGATCACGGCAGGGTGGCCGCTCATCTGCATCGGCGCGTCTGCGCGCAGCATTTCGCGCACGATCTCCTTGAGGGCCTCCAGCGCCTGCTCGCCTGTTTTTAAATGGTTTTTGCGCACGGCCTCGCGCAGCTCGTCCACCAGCTGCACGGCGGTCTCCGCGCCCGTATCGGCAAGGATCAGCTGCTCCTCCAGCTCGTCGTAGGTCTCATCGGTAATCTCGCTCGCCGTCATCAGATCTGCAATGGAGCCAAACACCGAATCGCGCGTTTTGCGCAGTCCCTCGCCCAGTTTTTCAAAAAAGCCCAATCCAATACCCTCCGTTTCCCGTGTTGTGCCCGTTCGGGGCGAACGGGCGATTTTGTCCACAAAAAGATCTATTTTACAAGGCTCGCGTCCACGCTGGCAAGGTCCAGCCGCAGCAGCTTGGAAACGCCGTCCTCCTGCATGGTAACGCCGTACAAAACGTCGGCCTCCTCCATCGTGCCGCGCCGGTGCGTGATCACAATAAACTGCGTTTCGCCGCAGATGCGCCGCAGATACTGGGCAAAGCGCGTTACGTTCACATCGTCCAGCGCGGCCTCGATCTCGTCCAGCACGCAGAACGGCGCGGGATTGACGGCCAGAATGGCAAAGTAGATGGAAATGGCGACAAGCGCCTGCTCTCCGCCCGACAGTGCCGACAGGTTCTTGATGATTTTGCCCGGCGGAGCCACCTCGATATTGATGCCGCTCTCCAGCACATCCGTTTCTTCCTCCAGCGAGAGGCGCGCCGTGCCGCCGCCGAACAGCTCGGCAAAAATGCGGCCAAAATTTTCGTTGATTACGGCAAAGCTCTCGCTGAACATCGTGCGCATCTCGTCCGAAAGGCCCGCAATGAGCTTTTGCAGCTCGGCCTTGCTTGCCTCGACATCGCCGACCTGCTTTTTCAAAAACTCGTAGCGCTGGCTCACCTCGGCATATTCCTCGATCGCGCCGACGTTCACATTGCCCAGCGCCTTGATCCTGCCGCGCACCTCGGATACGCTGCGGCGCAGCTCGGTGACGCTTTCAAACGGAAGGCAAAGCGCCTCGGCGTCTGTCAGCGTCAGCTCGTATTCCTCCCAGAGCCTTGCCGCGGTTTGGGCATACTCGGCATCCTTCTGCTCCTTCTGCTCGGCGAGGCGGGCGATCTCGCGGCCCAGCTTTTCGCGCGTATCCGTCAGCGTGCGCACCTGTGCGCCGCGCCGGGTAACATCGCCCTCGCATTCCATGCGCAGGCGCACCGCCTCGGCCTTGGCCGCCTCCTGCCGCTCGATCTCGGTGCGGCTGCCGGCAATGTCGCGGCGGATCTGTTCGATTTCGGCGGCGCACGCCGCGTTCTGCGCGGTGAGCGCCTCGATCTGCCCGGCGGTTTGCCGGGCGCGCGCCTCGGCCTCGCTGGTGCGGCTCTCCAACTGCGCGATGGCCGCACGGTGAGTCTCGGCGTCTTTTTCTGCAGAAAGTATTTGTAGCTTCAGCTCCGAAAGCGCCTCGGCAACGCGCGAGCGGGTGGCAAGAAAATCATCGTCGCTGCCCGTAAGCGCGCGCAGCTGGTCTTCCAGCGACGCGCTCTCCTGTTCCAGATCCGCCAGCGCGGCGGCGGCCGCTGCCGCCTGCTGCTCCAGCGTTTGAATGCGCTGCGAAAGCTCTTCGCACTCGCCCTCCAACAGGGCTTTTGCGGCGCTTGTCTGCGACAGCGCAGCTTCGATGCGTCCCTGCTCCATCTCGCCGCGGATCCGGTCTCCACCGGCCGTAACGGCCTCGCTCTCCGTGGCCGTGAGCTCGGCGGAGAGCTTCTCCGTTTCGGCCTTGATCCGGTCGGTTTTTTGCTGCGCCTCGGCGCGCTGTGTTTCCAGCGCGCGCTGCTTTGCCTGCAGCTCTTCGATCTCCTGCCGGCGGCTGAACATCCCGGCAGAGCGCGAAACGCTGCCGCCCGTGAACGAGCCCCCCGCGTTGATTACCTGGCCGTCCGCCGTTACAACACGGTTGCGGTAATCCAGCGCGCGCGCGGCGCGCGATGCCTCGTTGATATCGTCCACCACCACGATGCGTCCCAGAAGATTGGAAACGATCCTCGCGTAGCGTTCTTCATAAGAGACAAGGCTGCTGGCCAGCACGGCGCCCTCCGGCAGACGGCCGGAAAAAACGCCCGGCTTCACCGTATCCAGCGGCAAAAAGGTTGCGCGGCCGGCGTGCTCGTCGCGCAAAAGCGCCATGGCAGCCTTGGCCGCCGTCTCGTTTTCCACAACGATATTCTGCAGCGCAAAGCCCAGCGCCGTCTCGATGGCTACCTCGTAGCCGGCCTTTACCGTCAGGATCGTGGAGACCGGCCCGATGATCCCGCGCAGGCGGTGCGCCCCGGCGGCGCGCATCACCGTTTTTACACTGTTCTGAAAGCCGTCCAAATTGCGCTCCAGATCGCGCAGCACGGCAAGGCGCTGCTGTGCCGCTTCCATCGCGCGCGCCAGCTTCTGTTCGGCCTCGTCCGCTTCGGCCAGCGCGCGGCGGCGGCTCTCCAGCTTCATTGAAAGGCCGTTTTTGATGTTTTCCAAGCGCATCAGCCGCTCGACAGCGTCCCGCAAAAAGGCGTCCGCCTCTGTTTTTTGCCCTGTAAGCTCTTTTTCGTTTGCCGCATTTGCCTCCCGCTCGCGCGCGGCGTCCGCAAGGCGGGTGCGCGCGGCGTCGGCAGCCGAAGCCGCCCCGGCCGCCGCTACGCGCTGCTCGGTCATGGCGGCGGCGGCGGCGTTCAGCTGCTGCGTCAGCGCGCCGCGGCGCGCGCCGGCGGCGGCGCTTTTCTGCTGCAGCTCGTCCAGTTG
>CAJUMH010000007.1 GCA_910587145.1 uncultured Ruthenibacterium sp.
TTGCATTGCTATTTGGTGTACTGTTTTGACCTGATCTTGTGTAGACACTATTTAGAGTCTGTTTTAAAACTTTGCGAGCGTATACAGTCGGTTTCATGCCTGGACAAAAGCCGGAGTATGGGAAAATATCCTCGCAGCCCTGATTGAGCAGGATTTGGTGGACGAAACAACGCTGATGCAGGACAGCACTACGATCAAGGTTCACCAACACGCCAGTGGGGCAAAAAAGGGGGATATCATGAAGAAACCGGACGGAGCAGGGGAGGCTTGACCACGAAAGTCCATGCGGTAACGGATGGACTTGGGAATCCACTGCACTTTTTGCTCTCCAGTGGGAACCGTAATAATATCTGCGTGGCGCAGGCACTGTTGGAACCTTTTGATTTAAACGGCAAACTCATTCTGACGGATAAAGGCTATGACAGCGATAAATTTGTACGCTGGTTGGAAGAACAGGGCGAAATCGCGGTGATTCCCAGCCGTATCATTGCCAAACGCCCCAGGAAAACAGACTGGCACACGTACAAAGAGCGTCATCTGGTGGAAAACCTTTTCCTCAAACTGAAAAACAACCGCCGTTTTGCCACCAGGTATGAGAAGAAGGCACTCTATTTTCACGCTGTTGTCTGTCTTGCCTGTATCCTTGTTTGGTTACTTTGATGGTTTTAAAACAGACTCTAGTACAGCCGTTGTCCCTACCAATAAATATGCGAGCGAATACACCAGTAGTAAAGGCGTACTGACTGTTACCAAAATTACAATTATTTTTGATGGCTCTGACTACAGCACGAGTTAAAGGGTGCAGGAAATCAAAGATGATAATGGTATAGGTGCAGGGGTAAAAAAGTCCCAAAGTCCGTTGATTGGTAGAAAGAGTTTTTTACTCTTTCCCACCCCTGCACGCCGCGCCGCCTCCCGTATCCGCAGCTGTCCAGACAGGCATTCCAGAATGAGGTTCTCCTTTTCCTCGACCGGCATCTCGATTTGTTTCCCCATTTCTTTTGCTCCCCTTCCTTTTTTCACTGTCTACTTTATTGGGAGCATATCATTTTGTCCAGAGGATGGATCAAGGCAAGGGGTAGTACTTTTACGGTGTCGCCCCCCTGCGTGTCCCCACGAGACAGCCGAGGAACCAATCACGCGCCGAGGAAGTTTTACATATGACGTTGACAATAACGGAACTCGAAAAAATGCGGAGCGTCGATATTGGCGCGGTGAACACGCAGACCCCGCCCAATCTGGACGGTGCGGCTTTCCAAATTTTAACCTCTGTTCAAAAAATTATCAGCTCCAAATCCTGTCACTTGACCGTTCGGAATCCCATTGCTCTGTTTCTTCCCAAACGGCGGTGTAACCAGGCCATAAATGCTGGCGGATTACCTCATCATTAAAATCATCAGCACCCAGCCCAGGCCGTTCCGGCACAACAAACATTCCATTTTGAATGAGGGGCCCTCCCTGAAACTGAATCATTTCCTCCCAGTATTCGTCGTCTGGCGCGTTAAATTCCATGGCAAAAAAATTTTCCGTTGCCAATCCTACATGCCCCGTGGCTAAAGCGGCCAACGGGGTTTCACACATATGCATCGACATGGAAACGCCGTATTTTTGAGCCATATCGCCTATTTTTTTACTTTCAAGGATCCCTCCGGCAGAACAAACATCCGGATGGATAACCGCGATCCCGCGTTCCTGACAAAGCTGCTGGGCGTTTTCGACAAAACAAATATCCTCACCGGTTGCCAGAGGCGTCCTTGTGGAACGAGATAAAATTTTATATTCCTTTGTCAAATACCATGGCAAAACGTCTTCAACCCACATCAAATGATATTTTTCTAACCTTTGTAAAAGCTTGCATGCATCTTCCAAACCGATATGCCCTAAATGATCAATTGCCAAAGGCGTTTGCCACCCAACAGCCTCCCGTATTTTGCTCAAATATTCCTCATACCGGTCTAAACCATGTTCCGTAATCCGCAGCATCGTATGCGGATGGGAAACGTATCTAAAATCTTCCTTTTTACGAAGAAACGGTTTGTCTTTCACCGCAGCCAACCCTGTTGCACTGTCCCTGTGCGTTGTATTTTCCGCCTCCCTCTTAATTTGTGCCAGATAATCGGGCGGCCCGCTCAAAATTGCTTCGTTCGGATACAATTTCTGGATATCCTCTATACCCAAAATTGTTTTACACATTTTCATTTGAAAACGGTCCATTCGTTTTTTTAAAGCCATGCCTTGAGCCGTACCGTCCACTCTTTCTTCCGGGGGCGTCCTTCCGTGGTCGCAATACATCCGAAGGCTATCTCGAAATTTCCCGCCCAGCATCCGGTAAACCGGGATTTGGTAAGCTTTGCCCGCCAGATCCCACAGGGCGATTTCTATTCCGCTCACCCCTCCGCCTTGCCGCGAGGGCCCGGCAAATTGCCTGATTTTGCGGAAAATGTAATCGACATCGCAGGGGTTTTCCCCAAGGATTCTACTTTTCAGCATTGCCGCGTAAGTAGCGCTTGCACCGTCGCGGATTTCACCCATGCCAACCAGCCCCTGATTGGTATAAAGCTTCAGCAATATGCAATGGACGGAGGAAGACTCTACGTGCGCAAAACGCATATCTGTAATTTTCAGTTCGCTAGGTTTGGAATATGTATTCACGTAGTTCAAGGCGTCCTCAGCAAATTTTTTCATGTTTTAGTATTCAACCTTTCTAGATAGTGTCGTCAATAAATGAGCAAGCAAATGGCAATACAACGGATTTGGACGGCGGCGACGAAAGAAGCAAGATTTTTAGCGTAGCGCGTCGCAATACCGCGCCATCTTTTGAGGAGCAGGAAAGCATTCTCAACGAGATGTCGAATTTTGTAGAGATATTCGTCGTATTCACGTAACTGTTTCCGATTTTTCTTTGAGGGAATGACAGGAATCATGTCTTGTTCCATCGCCTGAAGAATGATCGCGTCTGTATCATAACCGCGATCGGCCAGAAGATATTCTGCCTGGAACCCCTCAATCAACCGTGCTGCAACTGTGCAATCCGCTGTGGTATCAGAAGTGATAAAGAATCGCACCGGCATACCATGCGCATCCACGGCCAAATGTATCTTGGTATTGAGCCCCCTTTTGTACGACTCATTGCCTGATTCCCACCCTGTGCTCCAGCGGCATCAGGATGTACCTTGACATGACTGGCGTCGATCATCAACCACTCAAAGTCAGTGTCGTCCACCAGGGCCTCCAGAATCTTTTCCCAGACTCCCTTGTCACGCCACCGGCAGAACCGGCGGTGTACATTTTTCCAGTTTCCATACGTCTCTGGCAAGTCCCGCCAAGGTGCTCCAGTACGCAGTATCCAGAATACACCGTTGATAAATTGCCGAGTATCCCGGGCGTTGCCTCCTCGTGTCCCTTTTTCACCGATGGTGTGCGGTCTGATTTCCTCCCGCGCTTTGTCATTGATGTCATGCCGCTGCTGTTCTGCTGTCATTTTTCTGCCCCCCCTTTTTCTTTGAGGACTATTATATCACATTCTTATTGACGACACCATCTAGCAGGTATTGAGCTTATGGTTTCAGCAACCCTCATATAGTAAACTAGTAACCGCCGCCCGGCTAAACAAGCATGGCCCCTCCGTCTATCCTAAGGCTCGCGCCGGTGATGTGCTCCGCCTGGACTCCCGCGAAATAGCATACGGCATTGGCAATGTCCTCCGGGCGCCCGAATCGTCCGACCGGATAGCCTCGGTACTCCCTGTCCCTGTGTATCGCCTTTAAATTCCACTCTTGAGAACCCTTTACCTGTGTTTTAAATTCAATATCGACAACCGCCGGCAAAATTTCATTACAGGTAATCCCTTTTGACGCTAACCTGATCGCCGCTTCCCGCACCAGCATTTTGATTGCCCCTTTAGACATTGCATATAGCGGATCGACGCCAGTCGGCCTTTTGGCATGGACGGAAGAAATGCATATGATTCTCCCTCCCGCGCTTTTCTCCAAATGCGGAACCGCGTACTTGATGCAATTCCAATATCCAAACAGGTTTGTCTGTATAATGAGGCGATAATTTTCTTCCGTGCAATCCTCAAACCTCCGGTTTAATTGAAGCGCCGCATTGTTAACCAGGATGTCCAAACCTCCAAGCTGCCGCGCGGCGCTTTCCACCAGTTGGCGGCATCCCTCGGCAGAGGAAACGTCCCCTTTCAACAGAACAGCCTTGGCCCCGCATTGGTTTAGCATCGCCATGGTCTCCTTTGCGGTATCCGCGTTATATTGATAGTTCACCGCAACATGAACACCTTCTTTCGCCAACGCTAGTGCGATCCCCCTCCCAATCCCTTTTCCAGAACCTGTGACCAGCGCTTTTTTCCCTGTAAGTTGCAAATCCATCACGGCACCCCTTATTTCCTTACTTCATAATGCAGCAAAAAACCTGCATCCACCCGTATTTCACTGCCATTCAACGAACTGTCTCCTATTAGCTTCTTTACAGTTTGGGATATCTCCCCTTCTCTAATCAATTCCCGGCGCGGGATACAATCCTTCGTGTGGTCATAAAGAGGGGAAATGGTTCCGCGCATTTTTTCAACATCCTGTTCCATCGGCCCAACTTCCAGCAAGATATATGCATTTCCCCGACCTGCCATTTGTATGGCGGCCTCTCGGTGCAGCATTTTTATCGCCCCCATTGAGCAACTGAACGGCAAACTCGCCCCTGTTGGTTTTTCATCATGGAAAGAGCCTATGTAAATTACGCTTCCCCGACCCTGCTTGGCAAAATATCGCCCTACATATTTCGTGAGAAGAAAAGCCGTTTTTACATGGTGGTCAAACAACGCTTGAAACCTGCGTTCGTCCTCCAAAAGAATATGCATTGCTTGTATTCTCCGCGGTGAAACCACCAAAGCGTCCCAATTGCCGACAGCCGCCATAAAGCCAATCAGTTCCTCCATATCCGTCTCTTTACTCGGATCATATGGCAAGTAGGCAACTCCTGAAAGCTTTTCTGCTGCTTTGTTGCAGGCGAGCGCATACACATCAAAGCCCCAGCCCGCAAAATCAGCAGCCAGCTTTCTGCCGAGTTCATTTTCGATATTAGAAATCAAAATTCTCATTTTCAACTTCTCCTGTTTTTCCATGATCGCAGCGTTCCATCAATTCCATACACATCCGACCGTTATGGTAAGGCCCAATCCAATAATCCGCTTTGCACTGATCCGGCCAAGGACAATTTGTTTCAGCGTTCAGCCTGGGGAACCAGCCCCCTCCAGCCTTATCGACAAAATGCCTCAGCGTAAAATCTAATATCTTTTTGGAAATCTGTAAAAAATGGCTTTCTCCCGTCATTTCCCATGCGTTTAAAAAGCCTACTACCGCCTCCGTCTGTTCCCACCAACTCCAATAACGCGTCTTTTTCCCTGTTTGAGGGTTAACCTCGGAGATAACCGCACCATCTTCCGTCACGCCCACCTCTGAACATACTCTAGCCATGCAAACGCAAACCGGCCCGACGAGCTGCAACAGTTCCGCTTCCCCAAGCGCTCTCGCTGTGTCCCACATCAACCAGCTCCCCTCAATATCGTGTCCGTTGGAAAACTCGCAAGTGGTAGGCGCCCAATCCTTACGCTGAAAAAAATAAAAATGTCCGGATACCGGATCTACCACCTTTTGGACGAGCAACTGCAACTGGCTTCTTGTCCAATATTTGACCAAAGCGTTTCCCGTCACTTTATAAAGGGTGGTAAACGCCTCCAACACATGCAGTTGCGTATTCATGGTTTTCTCGTCAAACGGCGTCCGACTCATCCCTTGAACCCAAGGCGCACGTTCCCAATTCCTGGTGAAGCTTTCTAAAAAACCTTTGTACTGCCAATCATACGCTTTGTCTAGGAGCAGGGAAAAAACGCCCATCGCTTTTTGAACCGCTTTTTGATCCCCAGACGCTGCCCCGTATTCCGCCAGCGCATACACCGCATAGGCGTTTCCGTACACGCTTTTAGTCGAATCCAAAACCTGCCCGTCCGGGCCGACTTGCGTAAAATATCCCCCGTATTCTTTGTCCTCAAAAAAATCGGTGAGATAACAGTAGGCACGTTCCGCATAGAATAACCATTTATCTTGATGTAAAATTTTTGCAGCCTTAGAAAATGTCCAAAGCAATCTTGTAGTCAAAATAATATGCCTGGGTGCGTTGAAATCCATTTCATTTTGGATGGTAACCCTCCCCGCGAATATCCCTTGCTTTTTGTCAAACGCACAGCCGCTCCACCAAGGCAGGATATTTTCCGTAAGTTCACGGTACGCCGCCTGATACATGCCCTCTAAAAGCTCATGTTTCCCCATTTTCTTGCCCCCGTTTTTGATATAGGGATGGGTTGACCCCCACTGCCCTTTTAAACACCTTTGAAAAATACAGCGAATCCGGATAACCCACTTCCGCAGCAATTTCCTTAATCGGACGCTTTGTCCGCATCAAAAGATCCTTTGCCCGTTCAATGCGCAGGCACTGGACATATTCCATCGGCGTACAGTCATAAAAGGTTTTAAAAATACGATTGATATAAGCTGGCACGAAGCCAAAAACATCAGAAAGCTCTTGCGCGGATATTGCGCTTTTATAATTAGTTTCCAAATATTGCACAATCGCTTCCGCAACCGTCTTTTTGTCCCTACCCAGCATGCTTTGCGGATAAAGTATTTCTTCCGCCAAATATTTTGTTTGGGCCATAATATTTTCCAGTGATTGATAACTTTGCAGAATTTCCAGCAAGGTTTGGTCGTATTGAAAATAATTAGTTTCTGGCAGTCTACTGCAAAGGGCAGAAAAGAAATTCCTGAACATGCACTCGATTTCTTGCTGGCGAACCGGCTTGGCTGAAATACATCCGAATATTTTTTCAATAATGGTTACAACCTTTTCGTATTGAAGGTTGTACCGGATTTCCGCAATTATCTTTTCTATCTGCAAATCTGTCCTTTCATCCCTCGCTATCTTTATATATGCGGAACCCTGGTCAGGCATCACCAAAAGCGAGGATCTGCAAAAAAGCTGGTGCTCTGCGGCGTACCCTTGCATCTCCTTATATTTTTCGTAAATATTTTTGAACTCCACTGTATTTTGAAAAAAAACCACCGTTAAGTAATTTACAAACGGGGTAATGCTCAAAAAAATCTTTTGCACGACTGAAAACTCTATCGAAAGGCCCTCGATAAAAACAACCCGTTCGGCTTCCTTTTTTCCCGCGACAATATGGTACTCGCAACAAGGAAAAATTTCTTTCATCCGTTCCAAAAGGTTTATTTCTTCCCAAATACGAAGATACATTTCTGGAAAATCCAGGTTTTGGGCGCCGCATGCGCCAATATTCAACAGCAGAATTTGATAAACGGAAGAGATGTCTTCTGTTTTCTTTTTTAGGGTGAGTATGTTTTGCAAATAATTCTGCTTCTTTTCCCTACCGTAGGCATAAAATGTGCTGACTACCTTATCCAATAAAAGATCGAATTGGTTTTTCTCCAAAGGTTTCACCAAATAATCGAAAACCCCTAGTTTAAAAGCTATGCTGACATATTCGAAATCAGTGTAGCCGCTGAGCACCACCTTAATTATTTCGGGATTTAGCTGATTAATATGCCGGATGACTTCCAATCCGTTTAAAATCGGAATATTAACGTCGATAAAGGCAACGTCTATTTTTATTTGTTCCAGCAGATGCACCGCTTCTTCTCCCGTGGAGGCACGGGCAACCACTTTAAACTCATCGCCATATTGCTCTATCTTTCTGCAAATATCCCTTTGGATTGGTGCTTCATCCTCAACAACCAATACCCGAATCAATTCAATCTCCCCCCTATGCGAATCTGAAAATACTCGCCTTGGACGCTGTCCACTTCAAATATCATGTTTTCTCTGTAGAGCAGGAATAAACGCATGCAAATATTGGGAATTGAAAGTCCGCCTATTTTCAACTCTTCAATAATTAATTGGGTGGATTCCTTTTTTATTTGAGCAATCTTTCCCCTTATCTTTTCCAACGCCGCCACGTCCATCCCCGCTCCATTGTCGATCAATTTCACATACCATAAATCAGAAGTGGTGTAAACTTCTAGGAACAGCTGCCACGGAAACGCCTTTTTAAAGCCGTTGCGGAAGCTGTTTTCCAAAAGCGGCTGCAAGATAAATTTAGGAACCAATGGTACGGAATCGCCTTCAATATACTGAATGCTATATTCCAACTTTTCCTCATATCGGATTTTCATAAGCTCTAAATAAGATATTGCGTTACTAACCTCATCGTTCAGCGGGACTTCCGTTTCAGAAAAGGAACTGACATAGCGTAGGTTCTGAGATAATTTTCCACATACCTTCACAATTTTTTCATTGTCTCCCTCTTCCGCCAAGCTTGCAATAACCGCTAGCATGTTATGGAAGAAATGAGGGTTGATTTGGCTTTGCAGCGCGTAAAGGGTCGCCTTGGCCGCACTTGTAGCGTCAAAGATATACTGCTCCGTCACTCTCTTTAAGGCTTCCAGCAACTGCTGGAAAGCCCGCGATAACCTACGGACTTCATCTGAATCCTCTTGAAAATCCAACGTAAAATCAAACAAGTTCATCCTGGAGACGTTGACGCTTTCTATCAATTGGCAGAGCTCCGTAATAGGCTTGGACGTATTTTTAATGGTGAAGTACTGTCCAAACGCGACGGCAAAGATAACCAGGACGGACAGCAAAAGCGACACGCCGAACATAACGCTGATAAATCCATTCTGCACGCTCTTCGACTGCGCCAGGACGAGGTTGATTCCTAAATTTTCAACGGGCACCTCCGTATAGAAAAAGCCCTTTTCGAAGCGATTGTCCCTTAGCGCAGCTATCCCCTCTTCCGTCTGCTGGTAAGCAAACAGAACCTTGCCGCTTTTCTCGTCAACAAGGTATCCCTCGCACTGGTTTGGCAGCAGAGACAACGCATTCCCTAAAGCGCGAATCGCAACCTGTGCCTCTACATATCCTTTCACTTCGCTTGGCAGGGAAATTAGATTCTTGATTTCCCTTGTAATCGAAATAATGTATTTGTCCTGCGCTGGAATCAGGACATCGCGAGGATAAGAGCGCAGATAGAACGATTGAGCCCCGCTGTCAAAATACTCGCGGGCCTGAACGCTCAGGGAGTTAAGCACCTGATTTTTTTCCATATATTCCCTGTCTACCGCAGAGCCGACATAGGTAAAGTCCCCTGAATTTGAATAGAGGATAATTCTATGCAGAGAATCTTTTTTGATGAGGTAAGACCACATAAACGCCTTTGTTTGAGCATCTAGTTCCGGGGATTTTTCAAACACGTTGCCCTCCAAATTGGGGAGCCCCTCAAGAATCCGGATAATATATGAATTGGCGGAAAGCTGCAGGCAAATCTCATTCACGCCATCAATCGTGATTCTTATTTGCTCTAAAATGCTGGAGGCGTTGCTTTCAGTCTGTTGCTGGATACGCTTTGCGTCCTCGTGAATCAGATATAGATTCGCGCATATGAACAGCACTACAACCACAAGAGTTACTACCGCCGTATTTCCCATCAACATACTTTTTTGAAAGCTGCGCTTTTTCATATGCATCGTCCTTGTTTTATCCTAATAAACAAAATATAGCACACATCTAACCTTTTACCGCGCCTGACGTCATTCCTCCAATGATATATTTCTGCAAGACTGCGAAAAGAATCAGCATAGGCATTATCGTGAGCGTTAAAACCGCGAACACATGCTGCCATTCCCTGGAATACCGTCCAAAAAAGTTATATACCGCTAAAGGGATCGTCCATTTTTGGGATGATCCCAGAAAAAACAGGGGAATCATAAAATTATTCCATATGTCGATAGCGCTTATTATGATATTGGTGAGTGTTACCGATTTTAATATTGGCATCAGCACACGAAAAAAAAGCTGCAACGGGTTACAGCCGTCGATGATTGCCGCCTCATCTATTTCACGCGGCACGCCTTTCACAAAGCTGCAAAAGGTCATGATGGTAAACGGCAGGCGTATGGCGATAAACAGGCAAATCACCGCGAAATAAGAGCCGTAAATATTCAAAAATTTCAGCAAAGAAAAGGTAGAGGCGATTTGCAGGGTAATCGTCAGCCCAAAGATAAAATAGTAGTAACCTTTTTTTGCGACGCCGTCATTCCGTCTAGAAATGCAGATCCCTGCCATTGCACCGAACAGCACCGCGCAAAAAGTTGCCGGAACCGTTATCAAAACGCTATTTTTATACCCGTTCCATATTTTCCCTGTCTGTATCACCTCAGCATAATTCGTGAACAAAAATTCATCCGGCCAGCTAAGATCAAATCTTGCCGCCTGGTATTGCGGCTTTACGGAACCGAGCAGCATCATCAGCACCGGGACGAAATAGATAAGGGCGAGCAACACCAATATTATAACACAAAGTGGGTTTGCGCGTTTTTTTTCTTCCATAGCTTTACAGCCTAACCTCCTTTTCCACTAAATACCGGTTAAGAATAAATGAAATCGTTACGACGATCAGCGACAGTATCACCGTAGCCGCGCTGGATTCCCCTAGAAGCCCCAAACTGAACGATTGATAGGTATATGTAGACAGCACCTGCGTATCAAACCCCGGCCCCCCGTTCGTCAAGACATAAATAATATCGAACACTTTCAAACCGCCGGATACGCTTAAGGTTACAACTGTCGTCATTGCCGGCGCAATTAACGGGAGTGTTATTTTAAAAAACGTGACCGTCTTAGAAGCGCCTTCAATTTCCGCATACTCATAGAGATCTTTGGGAACCGCCTGTAGGGCGGAGATAAAAATAAACATATTAAACCCAGCCCACATCCAGCTTTCCACTACAATCGTAGATCCCAGCGCCGTACCGTACTCAGCCAGCCAATTAGTTGCCAAGCCGCCTAAATTCACCATGGAAAGCGCGTAGTTCAGGAGTCCATCGTTTGCCAAGATTGATTTGAAAAGCACGCCGACAACAGTGACGCTCAAAGCGCACGGCGCGTAAAAAACCGCTCTCAAAATGCCGCTTCCCGCAAAGGCTTTATACAGGGCTAGCGCCAACAACAGGCCCCCCACGGTTTTCAGCACGGTGGTAAACAGCGCAAAAATCAGGGTGTTTCCGATTGAGCGCAGAAAAATATCATCCTGAAACAATGTGATAAAATTAGAGACGCCTTTCCATTCCGGTGCATACAAGCGTTCAATGTTCCAATCCGTAAAGGATAACGCTATGCTGATAACAACCGGTACGATTGTGAAAACCGTATAAACCGCCAAAGCCGGCAGCAGCATCCAAAACGGATAAATATTTTTGTTGCTTTGAGAATGCATTGTTGTTCTCCTATCTAAGACAGACAGGCTGCAATGCAGCCTGCCTGTCTTCCTCTCAACTCCAGCCTTCTGCTTTCTTTTCCGTCATATATTGCGCAACATCTTCCTGGAACCGTTCCAAAATAGCTTTCCCGTCCATATTTCCTTTGGATGGCGCTTCCAGGTAATAAACCCAAAGCTTTGTAGCAAAGAGCGGCTGGATGGTGCCCCAATGCTCGTTCATCTCCGTCACTGTCCGGCCAGAACCAACATAGTCTTCATAAATTTCATTTACAGAAGAAGAAAACTGCTGTTGATTCCCATTTACCCCTTCTAAATTTGGGAAACCCGGCTGATCCTCAAAAAAGAGATCGCAGTACTCCGGAGTGCTCCACAATTGGAATACTTTTTTTACAGCGTCTATATTTTTCGACGTCTTTGGAATCCCTAAACCAAAAGAATAATAGCAGGTAGAAAGGAGGTCTTTCTGGTCGTAACTGACCGGCGGGTTAAACATTTCCAGATTTGCGTCCGGATAACTGCTTTGGATGGTATTCAGAATACTAGTCGCCCCGTAAAGCATAGCCGTTTCCCCGGTTACCAGCCTGTCCAACACCGTATCATAATCTACTGTTAAATAATCGCTGTTAAAATAACCCTTATCAAACATTTTAAGATAATCGTCGATCACCATCGCGAATTCTGGATAATCGTTAAAAACGGCCTGATTCGTCAATATTTTATTTGTTGCCTCCTCGCAGGCCTCGTCGGTTCCAAGGGCTCTTGAAAAACCTGACGTCATCCAAATCTGCGGCACCCAGTTATCTGATGGGAGGGCGATGGGCGTAATCCCATTATCCAATAGGGTTCCAACAATTTGATCCAATTCCTCTACCGTCTTGGGAACCTTCAGGTTAAATTGTTCAAAAACATCCACGTTGTAAATCATCCCTTGGAACCCGTCCGATTCCTGGAAGGTAAACCCGTAAATTTCGCCGTTACGCGTGCTAGTACCCGGGTTTTTAAGTTTGGATGTCCATTCTTCATTTGTGAGGGGAACCAAGTACTCCTCAGGGTTAATCTGCGCAAACAGATGCGGATAATTGTATGCGATGATATCCGGCGCTTCCCCTGAGTTTACTTTCATTTTAAGGATATTATCAAACTGATCGTCCGGGATAACCTGAAAATCAATCGTGATGTTTTCATCCTCAGACAGTTTGGCTACCATTTTTTGGAGGCCTGTGTAATAACGGGATTGCATTACCATAGCGCTCAACTCCACTGGCCCTTCCGCTTGGCTGGCATTGCCACCCGAACTGGCCACGCCCTGAGAACCACAGCCATACATAGACGCCGTTACAAAAACCATGCTGATTGCCACACATAACAATTTCTTGCAAAAATTCATTTTCTTTTTCCTCCCATTCTAATAGAACTCTTTGTTATGTTGATTTTAATTATATTATTTTGTTTTACCCTTCGTAAATAAAAGATTCTAAAATAAATATGGAAAATCCCGACCAATGTAAAAGACCGGTTGATGAGGAAAAAATACTATGCTATGATGGGAAGGCGCTTCAGCAAAATAAAGAGACGGGAGTTATTTTATGAATTTTTCTAACGCGGTGATTTATCAAATTTATCCCAAATCCTTCCAGGATAGTAACCAAGACGGTATCGGAGACATTCCGGGGATTATTTCCAGATTAGACTATCTTGCACAGCTTGGCATCGATTACCTTTGGCTAACCCCCATTTATCCTTCCCCCCAAAAGGACAATGGTTATGATATCAGCAATTATTACGAAATAGACCCTGTGTACGGCACGATGGAGGATTTTAAAACCCTTGTTTTTCTAGCGGGGAAATTGGGAATAAAGATTATTATGGACATGGTTTTTAACCACACCTCAACTGAACACGCATGGTTTCAGCGCGCGCTGTCAGGAGATAAAAAATACCAGGACTATTATATTTTCCGTCCTGGTTCCAATGGTTCCGAACCAAATAATTGGCAGTCAAAATTTGGCGGAAGTGCATGGGAATTTGTCCCCCAGCTTGGCCTCTATTACCTTCACCTCTTTGACAAAACACAAGCCGACCTAAACTGGGATAACCTTGAAATGCGGCGCGAATTATATAAAATTATTCATTATTGGATCGGCCTTGGCGTCAAAGGGTTCCGATTTGACGTGATTAACCTGATCTCCAAGCCGCAATCCTTTGCAGACGACCCTTCCGGAGATGGGCATCGTTTTTATACGGACGGCCCTCATATCCACCAATATTTAAAAGAAATGCATCAGCAGACCTTTGGGAGGTATCCAGATATCTTGACGGTTGGCGAAATGTCTTCTACAAGCCTGCGCCATGCGTTACAGTACTCCGATCCACGGCAGGGAGAGCTTTCTATGCTATTTCACTTCCACCATTTACGCACAGATTATAAAAACGACCAAAAGTGGGAACTGGAACCTCTGCGTTTCATGGAACTAAAAGAATTATTCGCAAAATGGCAAACAGCAATGGAAAACAACGGTTCTTGGGATTCCCTGTTCTGGTGCAACCATGACCAGCCCCGGATCGTTTCCAGATTTGGGAGCGACAGCACCTTATACAGGGAAAAATCTGCTAAGATGCTTGCGACTGCAATCCAGTTGATGCGCGGCACCCCATATATTTATCAAGGCGAAGAGATTGGCATGACAAACGCGTATTTTACCCAAATCGCCCAGTATCGGGACGTGGAGTCGCTTAACTTTTATTCTCTCTCAGTTCAGAAAGGAATGGATCCATACCAGGCTTTAAAAGTATTGCAAGCACGCTCCCGTGATAATGCCAGAACCCCCATGCAATGGGACGCATCCCGCTTTGCAGGCTTTTCTACTGTCCAGCCTTGGATCGAAACGAACCCTAATTATCAGGCGCTCAACGTCGAAGCATCCCAAAAAAACTCCAATTCCATATTGCGGTATTATCAAAAGCTTATTGTGCTGCGCAAGCAATCATCTGCCATTACAAACGGGGGCTACCGTATGTTGTGTTGCGATCACCCCGAAGTTTATGCATACCGGCGGTATGACGAACATGAGGAAATCGTGGTTTTTTGCAATTTCACCGCGAAAACGGCAAATGTAGATTTCCCCATGCATGCGGGATTTTCCTTTTTACTTTCAAACGATATCCCCAAACCGGCCGCCCCTTTGATAGAACTCAGCCCTTATGAGGCAATTGTGTTTTATAAAAAGCGAGTGGCCCTATAATATCTCAAATGCTATAATGCAACTCGTCATGGGTTTAGGGCAACACCGCACAATTCACAAGCGGCATTTCTCTGAACAGCAACAGCCGCGAAAAGCACGGATCACCCTGCTCATTGATTCGCGAGAGCATACGGCTTCAAGCCGTCAGGCAGGGCCTGTCAGCCAGAAGCAGATCTGCTAACGCGAACATCATATTGCATTTGGCCCGTTGCTTTTCGAGCCCTCGGTATCGCGTCTTGCGAAAACACAGCTGCTTTTTGACAACACCGAACACATGCTCCACTTTCGCACGCACAGAAGACTTTGCGTGTTCCGCTTTCTTTGCGTCGTACTGGCCGCTCCTGCTCAGCTTCTTGATCTGAGACGGGCGGCGATTGATCTTGTATTTGATTTTCCGGCCAGATTTGTTTCGGACGATCGCATCTTCTCGCTTTTGGGCACCAAGATAGCCGCTGTCACCGTAAACGGATTCTTCCTCGCCTGTCAGCAGAGACGCGGTCTGTGACACATCGTGAACATTGGCGGCGGTCATCGCTATTGTATGAACCAGGCCACTGTCCTTGTCTGCACCGATATGCGCTTTGTAGCCAAAGTGCCAGGTGTTGCCTTTCCTGACCTGATGCGCATCCGGATCCCGCTTCTTCTCCTTGTTCTTGGTGGAGGACGGCGCAGAGATAATGGTCGAGTCAACGATCGTTCCCTTTTTCAGGATCATCCCCCGCTTCATGAGTGCTGCCACGACCTGCGCAAACAGCTTCTCCTGCAGTCCATTCTTTACCAGCAGATTCCGAAAGCGTCCTATGGTATCCCCGTCCGGAACCTGATTGCTTGAATCGACTCCACAGAAATCCGAAAACGCCCGGCTGTCGATTGCCTCTGCGGCCGTCGCTTCATCGCTCAGGTCGTACAGATTTTGCAGCAGGTACAGACGCAGCATGGTCTCCAGCGGATAGGGTTTGTTGCCGCGTTCTCCTTTGTAATAGCACGGCTGGATCAGGACAAGCCATTCCTTCCACGGGACGATCCGTTCGATCTGCGCCAGAAATTCTTTCTTCTTTGTCCGCACCTGCGCCAGTTCATCGCTCAGTGCGGACATTCTCATTTGTTTTTCCATCCTTTCTTTATATCATATCGAGCAATATTGTGTCTGCTTTTCTGTGCGGTATTGCCTTAGGTGATCAGTTGATACTCCCACGTTAAAAAAACGGAAATTTCAAATTTTGATATAGGGGGACACCGCACATCAAGTCGTTATCGGTTCATTGTCGCTTCCCCGTCCCTGTGATTATATTATACATTGTTCAATGTATAATGCCTATTGACAAATTGCACAAGCTGATACATTATACAATGCATATTTTGCATTGTATAATGTATCAGCTTGTGCTATAATATAAACAGTGGAAAAAGGCTTAATATAAAAGCTCGTCAAAAAGGGGTGAACATGTTGTCAGAAAAGAAAAAACCGGGCACATATTCCGGTTATACGCAAGCAAGGAAAACTGCTAATGCAAAATATGAAGCAGAAACCGTTGAACGCATTTCCCTTGTCGTTCCAAAAGGACACAAAGCCGACATCAAGGCCCACGCAGAACAGAGGGGCGAAAGCGTGAACGGCTTCATAAACCGCGCCATAGATGAAGCAATTGAATTGTGAATCTGATTATCCATGTGTCTTTATTTCCTTCCTCTTTGAAATTGAATGTCGGTTCCACGAAACATATAATCTGTAAGGCTGGTTCAATCTTCATTTGCCATTTCCATGATATCACTGACATCACATTGAAGGGCGACACAGATTTTTTCGATTATTTCTGTATTCACATTTTCGTTCTTGCCAAGTTTGGTGACAGACGCCGCACTTATGCCTGCCAACTGTTGCAGGTCTTTTTTCTTCATATCTTTGTCAATCAGCAGCTTCCATAACTTTTTATAACTGATGGCCATACTGAATCCTCCACTTTCCGGGAAAATGTCATTTGATATTACAACTATTTAATTACAGCACCAATAATTGTCGATCGCAAGATTAAATCATGCGATTGCAGTATAAAATATTGCGTTCTATTCAAAACACGACCTCCTGCCAAAAGTATTTTCCCTTTAGCAGTGAATCCGCACAAGACTTTTAAAGATTCACCTTATAAAATTATAGAGCAGGAAGAAAATTCCAAAAAGCTTCACGGATATCAGCAAGTTGGGCGTCCAATTGGACGCCCACACCTGTATCAAAAAGAACGAATGCTTCTAAATGCAGCGACGTGGACGCCCTATCGGACGTCCACGTTCATTCCCACATCAGACTTTCCCGCAAATAGCAAGGATCATTTTCTCCTGCCCCAACATCCAAGCCACAAACTTCGCATCGGTCATATCCCCTTGCTTCACCAGCTGCTTTTGTTTCAGCGCCTCACTGCTGAACTGTTTGAGCGCGGCCTTGGCCCGCCCGATCTGTTCCGGTGGGGCGCTGTTCTTTTTGAGTTTGCTGATCCGGTTGTACCAGAACATATATTCGCGGGCGTAGGCTTGTTCGCAGTCCAGCCCTTTGTTTCGCTCTTCAAAATCCTGCCGCGCCGCCTTTTTGCTTGCCTTGCGGCAGCGTTCCCCGCACAGGGTCGAGCGGGCGTCGCCCGCAAAAAAGATCTTCCCACAATGGCTGCACTGCCGCATCAGCAGCCCGGCATCCAAAATACGCTGGCGGTAATAGATCAGCGCCGGGCGCAGGGAGCCGTCCGTTACCGCGCACTCAAAGGGGATTTTGCCCTGCGGATACCAGACCTCCAATTTTGCATCGGCCCGGTCGTTCCACACCAGCGTTACCGGTTTTTCCCGCCGCCATTGCAGCATCTCCGATGTGTACTCGCCAAACGGCAGAATCATCAACTCGGCAAACTGGCGGAAAGCCACCATCGCCTTTTGCCTGTCCCGGCCACGGCAGCAGCGCAAATACATTTCCCATATTTGAATTGCCGCATACCATGCAGCTGCGTTTGCGGCGGGTTCCTCTGCCAACTGGGAAAGGATGGCCGCCGCATTCTCTTCCTGCTTTTTCCGCTCGGCAGCCCTTCGCGCCGCCAGCGCCCGGCAAAGCGCCGCAAACGCCTTGTTCCACCGCTCTGCGGGTGTTTGCCCCACCTCGCACCAAAACACGCCCAAAGGCTGTGTCAGCGCCAGACACGCCGCGTCCTCTTTCCCGCGCAGGGCGCGCTCCACCTCCAGTTCAGTCCCGACCCATATCTGCTCTTTCCGTTGCTTTGCATCGGCCCGGACCGCCAGAATGACCCGCCAGGTCAGAGGCTCGGTATGTTCAAAGCGATACTCCAGCATTCCTTCACCCTCCCGCTTTATGGGAATCTTATTTTACTCTTTTATGGTTCTTTACATCATATCGCAAAAGCCTTGAAAACGCAAGATTTAGATGATAGAATGAAAACCATGATATTCCCATATATGGAGGGGGGGAAGGGGGGTGGCAAGCTTCGCTCCCCCCCCCCTTACCGGCTGGGAAAGAAGAAACCAAGAGGAGGGGTGCCGGCCAGTCAAGTCAGCATAGAAACCGAAAACGAGCCTTTGCCCCAGTCGGTGGTGCAAAGCCTTGCGCGCGCAATGCTGCCGCAGATGCGGCGGTTTTTTGAGAGCGAGCAGGGCAGGAAGACCCTGGAGCAATGGCGGACGGAAAGAGAGCGGAAAAAGTGAAACGCTCTCGCCGGGCCGGGAGAGCAGCCTTTCCCCGCCCGGTACTTTCTGGATAGATTGGACAACTTAGCACACAATTTTTCGGCAGGTTGATGAATGGCTTTTGGTAGGCCGGTGTGGTATCGTGCTGGTGGGTAGGCTACAAATCAGTCAGTGAATGGTTTGAGAACGGTTTTGCAAGCATAGCATGTGGTCATCCACATGCAGTTTGGGGAGCGCCCCCTCCCCCCTCACCGGCTGAAAAAGGAAGGTGAAGCATTATATGACCGCTGTGATCTACGCACGATACAGCAGTGACAACCAAAGAGAGGAAAGCATTGAAGGCCAGCTGCGTGAGTGCCAGGAATACGCCGAGCACAACGGTATTACGGTCCTGCGCAATTACATTGACCGGGCGCTGTCCGCGAAAACGGACAACCGCCCGGAGTTCCAGCAGATGATCCGCGACAGCGGCAAGGGCCTGTTTGACGCGGTGCTTGTCTGGAAACTGGACCGTTTCTCCCGCGACCGGTATGACAGCGCCCACTATAAGCACATCCTGAAGAAAAACGGGGTAAAGGTCGTCTCTGCCAAGGAGAGCATTTCCGAGGGGCCGGAGGGGATCATTCTGGAACCCATGCTGGAGGGCATGGCGGAATACTATTCGGCGGAGCTGGCTCAAAAGGTCAACCGCGGGATGCGCGAGAACGCGCTCAAGGGGCTAAGCAACGGCGGTACGATCCCGCTGGGGTACCTGCTGGGCGAGGATAAAAGGCTGAAAATCGACCCGCTGACCGCGCCTGTTGTCCGGGAAATCTATCAGCGATACGATGGCGGCGAAACAATCAAGGCCATTATTGTCTCGCTGAATGAGCGGCATATCCTGACCAGACAAGGAAAACGGTTTACGTCCAGCAGCTTTAACACCCTGCTGCGCAACCGCAAATACATGGGAGAATATCGCTACAAGGATGTTGTCATCCCCGATGCAATCCCGGCAATCGTTCCAAAAGACGTGTTTGAAAGGGTGCAGGCGCGGATGGAAAAGAACCGTCACGCCCCGGCAAGGGCAAAAGCCGAGGACGAATATCTGCTGACCACCAAACTGTTCTGCGGCCACTGCGGCCGCATGATGGTGGGAGAAAGCGGTGTTGGCCGGAATGGGGCGGTGCACCGCTACTACAAATGCAGCGCGGCAAAGCGGCGGCAGGGCTGTGACAAAAAGGCGGTGAAAAAGGACTGGATCGAACGCGCAGCGGTGCTGTACACGGTGCAGCGGGTGTTCAACGATGAGCTGATCGAACGCATTGCGGATGAGTTGGTTGCCCTGCAAAGCACCGAAGACACGACCCTGCCGGTGCTGCGCAAGCAGCTCGCGGACACGAACCGCGGCATTGAGAACATGCTGAACGCGATTCAGCAGGGGGTGCTTACCAGCAGCACCAAGCAGCGGCTGGAGGAACTGGAAGAACTGCGCGAACAGCTAAAAACCAGCATCCTGCAAGCGGAGTTGGAGCGCCCGCAGTACACCCGCGAGGACATCATTGCATGGATTGGGCAGTTTAAGAACGGAGACCCGAATGACAAGGCGTACCAGCGCCAGATCATTGATACCTTCATCAATTCGATTTATGTATTTGACGACCGGCTCGTTTTCACCTATAATTATAAAAATGGAACACAGACCGTGAGCCTTGCGGATGTTTCCGCAGCTTTCGGTTCGGATTTGGTGCGGGATGTTTCACCATATTGGAATGGACTGCGTTCCGTTCAAACAGGGCGCGCTGCGTTTTTTGCAGCGCGCCCTGTTTTTGCCCTCAAAGCGGGCCGAGGGGGGGGTCCCCGCGGCCGGCGGCAGGAAAGTACCTGTGCGGCCGGGCGGATACCCCTCGACCGGCAGGGCATTTGAAAAACGTTTTGCGGCCGGCAGCGTGCTCGCAGGATGCCCTGCGGTCAGCGGAGTGTCTGAAGGATGCCCTTCAGCGTGTTTGCCGAATCGTTCAGCCTTGCCGCTTCCTCCTCGCACAGCGGAATCGGCACATGCGTTTCGATGCCCTCTTCCCCCAAAATCGCCGGGAAGCTGAGGGCAATTCCGTCGATGCCGTACATCCCGTGGATCATGGCCGAAACGGGGAGAATGGATTTTTCATCCTGTACAATGCATTCGCAGATCCGCCTGACGGACATGGCGACGCCGTAATAGGTGGCGTTCTTTTTTTCAATAATCTCGTAGGCGCTGTTTTTTACGTCCTCGGCAATTTCCCGCATGGCGGCGTCGTGATCGAAATACCCGCGCATTTCACAAAAATCGTGCAGCGGAATGCCGGATACGTTTGCACTGCTCCAGGCGACGATCTCGCTGTCCCCGTGTTCGCCGATCACGAACGAGTGGATGCTTCGGCTGTCCACGCGCAGACGTTCGCTCAAAGCGTATTTGAGCCGGGCCGTGTCGAGCAGTGTTCCGGAGCCGATCACCCGGCTTTCCGGCAGCCCGCTCAGCTTTACGGCCACATCCGTGAGAATATCCACCGGATTTGATACGATGAGAAGAATGCCGTCAAAGCCCTGCCGGATGATCTCGGGAATGACGCTTTTGAGAATGCCGACGTTTTTTTCAACAAGGTCGAGCCGCGTTTCTCCCGGTTTCTGGTTCCCTCCGGCGGTGACAATGGCGACGGAGGCGTCGGACAGATCGCGGTACTGCCCGGCGAAAATTTTTGTTTGTCCTGTAAAAGGGATCCCGTGCGCAATGTCCAGCGCTTCTCCGTCTGCCTTGTCAAAATCGGCGTCGATCAAAACCAGCTCCGAAAACAGCCTGCTCTGCACCAGCGCGAACGCCGTGGCGGCGCCCACAAAGCCGCAGCCCACGATGGCAGCCTTTCTGGCATCGATTTTCTTTGCCAAAACAACACCTCCTGTAACGGGCGGTTCCATCAGAAAACAAAGCCGCGCTGCAAAGCAGACATAAAGACGCTTCGTTTTGCGATCTCATCGCCCTGTAACGGGCAGCGGGAGCGAACGCAAAGCGCCCCCAAGGCCGCGCTGTACGCACCCTGCGGAACGTTCGCCCTTTTCGCCCGCCGCCCATACCAACAGTATGCCCGGTTTTTTCCGTTTTACCGATAGGGACAGAACCGCGGATCCCGCAGGGCCCGGGCGGCGGGGAAATACGCTTGGGGACGCGCCGCAGGGGGCGCGGCAAAAACGGCGAACAGGATGGCCTAAAAGGCCGCCCCTGTTCGCCTGTTTTGTCTGGCCGCCGGTGCGCCGGTGCGCGGCGGCCTTATGCGTGAATGGCCTGCAGCGCCACGCAGCCGGGCCCGCCGTGCGTGATGAACACCGGGCTGAGCGGCAGGATCTCGACGGGCGTTTGGGGGAACATTGCGTGAAAAAGCCGCCGGGCCTGCCCGGCGAGGGCGGGCGCGTCGGCGTGGGTGATATAAAGCCGCCAATCCGCGTTCACGCCCATTTCGCGGAAGGTGTGGGCCGCCGTCTGCGCCGCGTGCAGAAAGCTGCGTTTTACGCCCGCAAGCGTTAGACGTTTGGCGTCCGGCGCAGGGGTGAGCAGCGGGGAAAAGCGAACGGCCTGCCCCACATACGAGACCAGCGGCGAAAGCCGCCCGCCCCGCCGCAGATAGGCAAAATCGGCGGGGATGAGAAAGCTCTTCGATGTTTCGATCAGCTCCCGGGTGCGCTGCAGGATCGCGTCTGCGTCCGCGCCGGAGCGCAGCATGCGAACGGCGTTTTCGGCAAGATACCGGTGCGGCCCGCAGAGCGTGCGGCTGTTGAGCACCGTAATCTTCTGCCCGCCCTCGCACAGCCCGGCCGCGGCCACCGCGCTCGCGTAGGTGCCGGAAAGGCCGCCGGCCATTGTGATGTGAAGGATGGTATCGCCCGGATACTGCTCGTACAACTGCAGGATATCCCCCGTGGAGGGCTGGCTGCTCGTGGGCAGGTGCTCTGCATCAATCAGCCCGAGCAGCTGCTGCGGCGAGAGCTCGTCGAATTCCCGGTAGGTTTTGCCCCGGATGGCGACGGACAGCGGCGTGACGGTGAACCCCGCCTGCCGCGCCTGTGCGGAGGAATACAGCGTGGAGGTATCGGCAAAAATGCGGATCATAAAGAGAACCCCTTTCCCATTTGGCACAATATTATGTTTAAAATTGTATAACATAGTTTTAAAAACTATTATAGATGTTTTTTAAAAATAAGTCAAGCGTTCCCGGGAACGCTTGACTTATTTTTGAAACGCATTAAAATAGAACTATGGATATCCGCGCCCGTCAGGGGGCCTTTTGGGGCCGTATGCCAATTGGAACAAGGGAGTGTTTGCATGCCAACAAAAGCTGAACAGACGCTGGCGGAAATGAAGGCCTACCGCTGCCCGCGCTACGCGCAGCTGCCGGAGATCGCGCTGTACCGCGATCAGGTGCTGGACGCGCTGGAGCGCTACACCGCGCCCTTTTTTGCCGGACGGAGCGAGCCGCCGCTGACGGCGGCGATGATCAACAATTACGTAAAGCTGCAGCTGCTTGCGCCGCCCGTGAAAAAGCGGTACAGCCGGGAGCAGATTGCGCAGCTGTATGTGATCTGCCTGCTCAAGCAGGTGATGAGCATCTCCGAGCTGCGCGGCCTGATGGAGATCCAGCGGCGCAGCTATCCCCTGGAGCAGGCGTATGATTATTTTTGCACCGAGATGGAAAAGGCGCTGCAGGCCACCTTTGGCACGCGCGATTTTTCCATGCCCAGCAGCGCGCAGAAAACAACGCCCGAGAGCGAGCTGGTGCGCAGCCTTGCGCTGTGCCTTGCAAACAAGATCTTTGCGCTCAAATTCATCGAGCTGTATCCCCGCGCGGAAAAAGAGTGAGCTCGGCGGGGCGCTTTGGCGCGGGCCGGCATGAGAAAAACAGAGAGCCTGCCCCGGAGCGGTTTTCCGGGACAGGCTTTCTCGAATTACAGCGGCTCCTCGGCGGCATTTCGCGGCCGGAAGAAACGCGGTGTTAATTGCTGTAAAAAATTTCGGCCAGCGGAGAGGTGCGGTTTAAAAACAGCACGTTGCGGCTGCCGGTGAGGCTGCCCCTGGCGGCGTCCAGACTGCGCACGAAGTTGTAGAACTCGGCGCGCGCGGGGTCGGCATAGGCATCGGAGAGAATGCGCATGTATTCCGCCTCGCCCTCGGCCTCCAGCATCTCGGCCTTGGCGGAGGCCTCGGAGAGCATGATCTGTACCTCCTTGTCCGTCTGGCTGCGAATGCGCTGCGCGTTGCTCTCGCCCTCGGCGGTGTAGCTTGCGGCGATGTTGTTGCGCTCGCTGATCATGCGCTGGTAGACGGCGGCCTTGTTGTCGTCCGGCAGATCGAGGTGCTTTGTTTCGATGGCGATGAGCTCGATGCCGTATTGCTCCAGCGAATTGCCCACGCCCGCGCGGATGGCGCCGGCCAGCTCGCCGTCGCGCCCGCTGATTACCTCGCTCTGGCTCATGCCGGAGATGGTGTTTTTCATGCTGTTGTAAACAAGGGAGGTAAGGCGGCTCTCGGCGTTGGGGATGCTGCCGTTCAGCGTTTGGATGAACCGCTGCGGATCCTCGATGCGCCACAGGATAAAGCTGTCGGCCACCATGGTCTTTTTATCCTGCGTGATTACGTCCGATACCGGAAGATCGTACAGCAGCACGCGGTTGGGCATGGTCTCGCTGGTTTGGACGAACGGCAGCTTCCAGCTGATGCCGGGCACGTCGCGGATTTCTACAACGCGGCCAAACTGCCGGATGACGGTATATTCGTTCTGCTGTGTAATAACGCAGCAGGCGCCCAGCACGGCCAGCGCGGCGATCAGCACGGCGGCAAGCAGAACGCGGAAGATCGCTTTCTGTTTCATATCAGTTGCCCTCCTCGGCACGGGGAACGTCGTCCCAGTTGAATAGATTCATCGAATTGCCCGCCTCGTCCAGGATCACCACGCGCAGGCCGGGCAGTACGTCCTCCATCGCCTCGTAGTACATGCGCCGGCGGGTGATCTCGGGGAATTTGCTGTATTCCTCGTACATGGAATTGAAGCGCGCCACCTGGCCGTTTGCCTCGTTGATGCGGCTTTCGCGCGCGGCCTCGGCGCTCTGCAGCACCTTATCGGCCTGCGCCTCGGCGGCCGGGATCTGCTCGCTGCGGTACTTGTTGGCGTTGTTGATGGCGGTGTCGGCGCCCTGTTTGGCGTTTTCCACTTCCTTGAACGCCGCCAGCACCTCCGCCGTCGGCGGCTCGGCGTCCTGAATGGTGATGTTCACCAGCTGCAGGCCGATTTGTTCCTGCTCCAGCCGGCTGATGATCTTTTCCTTGATCTCGCTCTGGATCTGGTTTTTGCCGGTGGTGATCACGTCGTCCACCGGATACAGGCCGATGGTATCGCGGATGTAGCTCTGCGCCAGCGTTTTCAGGATCGTTGCGGGCTGCTCGCTCGCATACAGATACTGGATGGGGTCCGTTACGCGATATTCCAGAAAGAAATCCACGTTGACGAAGTTAAAATCGCTGGTGATCATCAGGCTTTCGTCATCGATGGAGGCGTTGGTGTTCGGGTCATACCCGATGGCGACGCTGCGGATGGTCATATCCACCTTATGCACCTGTTGAACAAACGGGATCTTGAAGTGCAGGCCGCTGGTGCTGACGGTGTGCGGCACGCCGAAGGTGGTAACGACGGCGCTTTCCTGCTCGCTGATGCTGTATACGGAATTGAGCGCCGTAACGGCCAGCAGCAGCACGAGCAGAACCGCCAAGGTAATGCGCCTGGCGTTTTTGGATGTGCGGGACGGCCTCATATCCTGCGCTTTGGGCGGGCGCGGCGCGCCGCCCTCGGGCCCGGAAGGGTCTGCCTGAAAGCCGCGGCCGAAGCCGCCGGGGAACGGAATGCGGGACATAATACTCCTCCTTTTGAAAATAAAAATAAAGATCGAAAACCGGACGGAACGGTGTGGCCACAAAAAAGGAAGCGGTTGTAACAAAAAAGACTTTTACCACGGGCGGCCGCCCGGATAAAAGTCTTGTTGAACTCTGGATCGCAAAGATCCGCAGCAGTCTTGAAGTACCGAGCCGTTCGCTGTACTGACGGAACTTCAACACGGCAAGCGCCGTGCAACTACTCCCTTTCGATGGTTTTATCTTACCATATCGTTAAAGAATTGTCAAGTACTTTTTGTGGAATTTTTAAAAACCCGCCTTGCTTTTTTATGATTCGTGCAGATACTGAACGGCGCTTGCGAACCGGCTTTGCGTGGAATATTTTTCCGGCGCGCTGAGCTTGTACTTGTTCAGCGCGACGGTGGCCCGGCCAGGGTTTTGCAGCGTGCCGGCGCCGGCCACACAGCCGCCGGGGCAGGCCATGCCCTCCAGCAAATAGCCGTTCAGCTTGCCGGTTTTGGCCAGCGTCAGCATCTTGCGGCATTCGCGCAGGCCCTGTGCGGCCATCACCTTTACCTCGCGTTCGGGGTCCATCTCGCGAATGGCGTTCACCACCGCGGCGGCCACGCCGCCGGATACCGCAAAGCCGCGCCCGTCGGCGGTTGCCTCGTGCGGCTGTGCCCCTTGGGCGATCTCGGAGAACTGAATGGCCTTTGCCTCAAACATGCCCATGACCTCTTCAAAGGTAAGGACAAAATCCACGTCGCTGCGGATGGTGCGGCGGCTGGCCTCTAACTTTTTCGCGGCGCACGGCCCGATGAACACCACCTTGCAGCCCGGGAACTGCTTTTTGATCAGGCGCGCCGTAAAGACCATCGGCGTGAGCGCCATCGAGATATAGGGCGCAAAATCCGGGAACAGCTTTTTCGCCATCACGCTCCAGGAGGGGCAGCAGGAGGTCCCCATAAAGGGCTGGTTTTCCGGCACCTCCTTCATAAAATCCTTGGCCTCCTCAATGGTGCAAAGATCGGCGCCCACGGCCACCTCCACCACGTCGTCAAAGCCGAGCAGATGCATGGCGGGCTTCAGCTTTTCGGGGGTAAGCTCCGGGCCGAACTGGCCCACAAATGCGGGCGCAACGGCGGCGATCACACGGTCGCCCTTCTTGATGGACTGGATTACCTGAAAGATCTGGCTCTTATCGGCAATGGCGCCGAACGGGCAGTTCACAAGGCACATGCCGCAGGAAACACACAAATCGTAGTCGATCTTCGCGTGGCCCTGCTCGTCCGAGCCGATGGCGTCCATGCCGCAGGCGGCCGCGCACGGGCGCTCGATCTTATTGATGGCGCCGTAGGGGCAGGCGTTTGCGCATTGGCCGCATTTGATGCATTTTTCGGGATCGATAACGCTTTTGCCGTGCGCGATGGAGACAGCGTCCTTGGGGCACACCTCCACGCACGGGTGCGCCAGACAGCCTTGGCACAGCTCGGTGACATGATACGATTTTTCCGGGCAGGCATTGCAGGCGAATTTGATCACATTGATGAGCGGCGGCTCGTAATATTTTTCCGGGCGCGCGGCCTCCTCGATGCCGGTGGCAAGCGGCGCGTGCTCGGCCATCGGCCGCAGCGAAAGGCCCATGGAAAGGCGCAGACGCTCGCCGACGATGGCGCGTTCCAGAAAAATACTGTCGCGATAACGGCTCACCTCTCCGGGTACGATCCTGTACGGCAGCTCTTCAATGCGGCTGTAATCGCCGCCCTCGTAGGCCATCCGGGCCACCTCGGTAAATACTTTGCGGCGAATGTGCATCAGGGAAGTATCGATCCCGCGCACCGGCATAACAAAACCCCTTTTCTTTTTAATATTCAGAGCGGTGTTTCATAATCTGTCTGTGGGCTCTGGCCCTCCGGCGCGCGGCGGTGCAAAAACAGGCGCGATCCGGAAAGCCGCTTTGCCGATCCCTTTCGGGATCTTAGCAACGCTATCATACCACAAACGCACCGCCGCGCGCAAGAGCCCGGGCCGGAGAAAAAGCAGAGCGCCGGCCGGATACCCCTCGGGGGCTTCTTGTATTCGGCGCGAAATTTGCTTATACTACCTTAAAAACAAAACGGAGAATCGAAAACGATGAATGAACTATGGAATGCATTGTGGGAGTGGGCGGCGGACGCTTTGCAGGACAGCGTGCGGATGCTGCCGTTCCTGTTTGCGGCCTATTGGCTGATCGAGCTTGTGGAGCACCGCCATTCCGAGCGGGCGGAGCGCATCCTTGCGGGCGGCGGGCGCTTCGGCTTTGTGCCGGGGGCGGTGCTGGGGCTTTTGCCGCAGTGCGGCTTTTCGGCCATGGCCGCGAATCTGTATGCCAGCCGGATGATCTCGCTGGGCACGCTGCTGGCGGTGTTCCTTGCCACCTCCGACGAGGCGGTGCCGCTGATGCTCGCGAGCCCCGGCCATTGGCGGCAGCTGGCGGCGCTGCTGGGCATCAAGCTGGCGGCGGCGCTGCTGGCGGGCTTTTTGGCCGATATCGTTTTGCGCGGCCTTGTGCCGCAAAGCCTGCGCGGCGGATATCTGGGCAGCGCGCACGCGGTGGACTGCCATGAGCACGAGGAGGACGAGGGCATTTTTCGGGCTGCCTGCCGGCACACGCTGCATATTTTTCTGTTTATCCTTGCGTTCAACCTCGCGCTTGGCGCGCTCACCGCCGCCGTAGGCGAGGATGTTCTGGGCGCATTTCTTGCGGCGGCGGGCCCCTGGCAGCCGGCGGCGGCGGGGCTTATCGGCCTGATTCCAAACTGTGTTTCCTCCGTGCTGCTCACACAGCTCTATCTCGCGGGGCAGCTTTCGCTGGGCGGTGTTGTGGCGGGCCTGTGCACGGGCGCGGGCGTCGGCCTTGCGGTGCTGCTGCGGGCCAATCCAAGCCGAAAGCAAACCGGCTTTATCATCGTGCTGCTGTACCTCGTTGGCACGGCGGCAGGGCTTGTGTGCGGGCTGCTTTTCTGATCGGCTTTTTCTGTTTTTGCCCGGTTTGGGCGCGGATATGCCGCGAAAGGGTGACATTCGCAAAAAAATGTGATATACTGTTCCAAAAGGCTCCTGCAAGGATGCCGGCGGCGGCTCTGAAAATGCAAGGGGCCGCGCGAAGACGGCCCGGCTGCCTGCCGGCGCAAGGGCTTTGAACATCCCGCAAAGCGGCCCGGCTGCCTGCCGGCGCAAGGAGCTTTGAACATCCCGCAAAGCGGCGAGAGGAGGCTTTTGGATGCGCGTTTTGAAAAAAATATTTCTCTGGCTGCTGCTGGTGGCGGTGCTGGCCGCTTTGATTGTAGGCGGCGTGGTGGCGTGGTCGTATTACCGCACCGACGCCGCCGCGTTCGAGGCGCCCGCCGTGCGCGTGGGCGATACCACGCTTGCCGTCAACGGCTATACGTGGAACGCCCCGGTGATGGGCGGCCTTTTGTATAAAAGCAGCGAGGCGCCCGCAACGCTGCACACGCAGGAGCTTGGCGTCTGGCAGCAGCCCTCGCTGGAGATCGAAATGCCCGGCGGCTGCCTTTCGCATCTGGTGGTGCGGGACGCGAACGGCGGGGTTTTGCTGGACGCGAACAACGAGACCCGGCTGACGCTGGATTTTCCCGCAAACGGGCGGTATACGCTGGAGGCGGACGTGACGGCGCCGCGGCAGGACAGAAGGGAGCCGGGCCGTCCGGCCGGGGGATACGGGTCGTTCCGGTACAGCGCGCGCGTTGAGGTGAAGGTGGAGCCGAAGCTGGAATTCTCGGCCGTAAAGGTGGAGCAGGGTTCGGTGGTTACCGTGCTGCTCACGGGCTTTCTGGACGGTTTGGAGCCCGTGATCGAAAACGATCTGAGCCTTGCGCAGTTCTGTGATGTGCCCGGCGGCAAGGCCGCGTTTATCGGCGTGCATTACAACCGCGAGCCGGGCACGTATCCCGTTCATGTTGTCTGCGGCGGCCTTGACGTAACGCAGGAGATCACCGTTGTGCACCGGGATTTTCCCCGGCAGGATCTGTGGATCGACCTCAGCGGCTCGAACGGCGAGGCGAGCAGCGCGAGGGCCAACGAGCAGTGGCGCAATGCGATCTACCCGCTTTACGAGCTGGCGGACGCCGAGATCTATTGGAACGGCACGTTCGTGCGCCCGTGCGAGACAACGGCGAAGAATACCGAGTACGGTCTGTTCCGCTATACAAACGGCTCGCCGTATGCCGAGCGCCACGCGGGCATTGATTACGATTGCGATCTGGGCGACCCCGTCTGGTCTCCCGCGCGCGGCCGCGTGGTGTTTGCCGATTTTCTGCTGGCAACGGGCAACACCGTTGTGGTGGAGCACGGCGGCGGCTTAAAGAGCTTTTTCTTTCACCTGGATCAGCTCGCCTGTGCGCAGGGAGACTTCGTCGAGGGAGAGCAGGTGGTGGGCTATGCGGGCACCACGGGCTATTCCACCGGCCCGCATCTGCATTACGAGGCGCGCATCGGCAACCAGAGCGTAGACCCGGAGCAGCTGTTCAGCGGCGCCAGCGGGCTGTACTTCACCGCAAAACGCCGCACATAAGGCAAAAAAGGAAGAGAATGCCTGCGCCGGCACGACCCGGCAGCCGGCCGGCGAATGGCGCAGGAAGAGCGCAGGATACTGCCCTCGGGGCTTTCTTTGCGGCGTTTGGGCCTTTAAAAAGAAAGCAAGGGCATTCTCTGCGATGCAATAAGGAGATCACCGGATGGAACCAACCAGGCAAACGCCCGTCACCCCTTCTGTGGAAGAGGATGACGTGCCGTTTATCAGACAAGAAGAATTCGACGAGATCCGCAGCCGCGCCAAAAAGACGCCTGCCGTCATCAGCATGACGCAGGAATTTGTGGTGCAGCTGCAGCGCGGCCAGAACGAGGCGGCAGTGCCGACGCCGGGCGAAAAGCTGCCCGCCCGCGCTGTGTACAATGCGTTTGGGCAGCTGCTGTACCTTACCGGCACACAGACGGAGTACGCCTTTATCCGTCTGGTGCGTGCGGCGCGGCGCGGCAGCACGCTGGCGCTGCGCGCGGCAGCGGCTTTGCTGCGCTTTGTCTGCGGCCCTCTGTGGGCGCTGCTCACCGGCATTTGGGACGACGTAACGGCCCCCATCCGCTATTTGATCGTGGGCGTGGACCATATGCGCAAAACGGCCGGGGCCGAAGCGCCGGCAGAGAGCGGCGGCCGCGCAAGCCGCAGGAGCAGCCTGCGCGCCTACCGCAAAATGCTCTTTGGCGCGCTGAGCTACCTGCTGCCCGTGGGCGCGCTGCTCATCTTCGGCTTTACGGTGCGCGAGATGCTGAACGCAAATTTCTCACTCGGCGTCAGCTACAACGACAGTGTGTTTTTCATCGAGAACGAGGGCGTGTGGGACACCGCCGAAAAGATGGTGCAGGAGCGCGTGATGGCCTCGGAGGGCTCGTCGGTGGAGTGGAATTCGCACCCGGATTTCGAGCTGCGCATCGTTGACCCCGCCGCGCGCACCGGCGCGAGCGAGCTGGCCGACCGCATCATTTCGGTTTCGTCCGATCAGATTATACAGGCGGTGGGCGTGCGCGTAAACGGCGAGCTGGTGAGCATTGTGGAGGACGGCCGCGCCGTGCAGCAGCTGCTGGACGAAACCATTGCCGGCTACGACGACGGCACGCACGAGCGCGTGGAGTATGTGCACAGCATCGATCAGGTGCCCGGCATTTACTTTACCAATTCCGTGCAGGATACCACCATGGCGCTGCAGTCGCTGGTTTACGGCGGCGTGCTCAGCGTGCGCGTGATTGATCTGATCGAATATGACGAGGCGCTTGCGTATACCACCGAGGAGCAGGAATCCGACCAGTATTTTCTGGGCACCCGCCGCACCACACAGCGCGGACAGGACGGCGTACAGCACGTGGTGGCCGAGCAGACGAGTGTGGACGGCAGCGTTGTCTCCGTTGTTCCCGTTCAAACGACCGTTACCGTCGAGATGCGGCCGGAGATCATCACCGTCGGCACGCGGGAACCGCCCTACAGCATCACCACCGCAGAGGGCGGCACGGTGGTGGGGTCTGGCTCCATGACCTTCCCGGTGCCGGGGCTTACGCAGGTGACAACGCGCTTCGGCGGCCACCGCGGCATCGATTTGTGCGCGCCGGGAGGCTCGCCCATTCTTGCGGCCGACTCGGGCGTGGTGGTGGAGGCCGGCTGGCACGGCAGCTGGGGCAACTATATCCTCATTGATCACGGCAACGGCTACACCACGCGCTATGCGCACTGCAGCGACCTTCTGGTGGGCGCGGGCGCCGCCGTGGGCCGCGGCCAGATGATCGCAACCGTGGGCAGCACGGGCTATTCCACGGGCAACCACTGCCACTTCGAGGTGGCCGTCAACGGCGCCCTCACCGACCCGGCGCCCTATATCGGGGTGTAAAAGCTTATCGGGGGCTTTCCGAGGGACAAAAGGCGCTTGATTGGGAACGACCGTAAAAAGCCGGTGCGCCTGTTTGCCGGGGGCATCGGCTTTTTTCGAGAGAAAGGATAAGGGAGGGATCATCTGTGATCGGATGGATCATTTTGGCGCTTCTGGCGGTGCTGTGTGCTGTGGTGCTGGTGCGCACGGCGGGCTTTCGGCCCGCGCCCGGGCAAACGGCACAGCCCGAGCCCACGCCGGTGGACGGCGCGGGGGCGGCCGAGCGGCTGGCGCAGCTGGTGCGCATTCCGACGGTATCGTCCTACAACGAGGCGGAGTTCGACGAGGACGTCTTCGAGGCGTTCCGCCAAAAGCTGCGCGAATTATACCCGCGTGTGCACGAGGCGTGCCCGCCCGTGCGCATTGGGCATACGGGCGTTCTCTACCGCTGGCAGGGCAAAAGCGCAGAGGAGCCGGCCGTGCTGATGGCGCATTACGACGTTGTGCCCGTGAATGCGGAAAAGTGGAAGCATCCGCCGTTCTGCGGCGAGGTGTTTGAGGGCGAGCTGTGGGGCCGCGGCACACTGGATACCAAGATCACGCTGCTGGGCGTGCTGGAGGCGGCCGAGCGGCTGATCGGCGAGGGCTTTGTGCCGCGGCACGATATCTACTTCGCCTTTGCCGGCGACGAAGAGGTTGCCGGCAAGGGCGCGCCCGCGATCGTGGCGTATCTGAAGGAACGCGGCGTTCGGCCCGCGATGGTGGTGGACGAGGGCGGCGCCGTTGTGGACGGCGTATTCCCCGGCGTAACGAAGCCCATCGCCGTGGTGGGCATCGGCGAAAAGGGCATGATGAACGTAGAGCTCACCGCGCGCGCCGCGGGCGGCCACGCCAGTACGCCGAGCATCCCCTCGACGGTGGGCATGCTGTGCAGGGCCGTAACAGACTGTGAAAAGCACCAGTTCCCCGCCGCCCTCACCGAACCGGTGCGCCTGCTGCTGCGCAATGTGGGCCCGTATGCGCCGTTTGCCCTGCGCGTGGTGTTTGCAAATCTGTGGCTGTTCGGGCCGCTGCTGAAGGCGCTTTCCACAAAGCTGGGCGGCGAGCTGAACGCGATGATGCGCACCACAATGGCCTTTACAACGCTGCAGGGCTCGCCGCAAAACAACGTTTTGCCCGGCGAGGCGACGGCGGGTGTGAACCTGCGGCTCGTCAACCTCGATACGCCCGAAAGCGCCCAGGCGCGCCTTGCGCGCATCATCCGCAACGAGCGGGTGCAGGTGCGCACGGTGCATGCCCAGAAAGCCAGCCCCTATGCGGCGGCCGAGGGCGAGCATTGGGACAAGCTCGCCAAGGCCGTGGGCGATACATGGCAGGGCTGTATCGTATCGCCGTATCTGATGATGGCCTGCTCGGACAGCCGCCATTACAGCGAGATCTGCCGGGACGTGTACAAGTTCAGCGCGATGGCGCTGAGCAAGGAGCAGCGCGGGCTCATTCACAACAACGACGAGCGCATCCCCGTGAGCGAGATCGCAAAGACTGTGGAGTTTTTTACGCGGCTGGAAAAGAGCCTGTAGCGCGAAACGCCCGGTCACAGGCATCCGCTGTCATCTGAAGGAATTTGAAGGAGGAAGATCCCCATGGATCCCAAACTGATCCGGCAATACGCCGAATTTGCCGTAAAAATCGGCGTGAACCCCCAGCCGGGGCAGACGCTGCTCATCCAGGCGCCCATCGAGGGCGCCGCGTTCGCACGCGCCTGCGCCGAGGCCGGCTATGACGCCGGCGCGAAAGAGGTGGTGGTGCACTACAGCGACGAAAGGCTTTCGCGCATCAAAATGGAGCGCACCGCCGTGGAGGTGCTGGAGGATGTAAAGCCGTGGCTGCAGCGCAGGATGCTGGACTATGTGCACAGCGAGGGCGGCGCGTGTGTGCTGAACATTGTGGCGCGCGACCCCGAGATCTACAAGGGCCTGGATACGGAAAAGATCGACCGCGCCAATCAGGCCACATTGAAGGCCATGCACGAATGGCGCGGCTATACGATGAACGATAAAATCCAGTGGAGCATTGTGGCCATTCCCAGCCCCGCGTGGGCCGGCAGGGTATTCCCCGGCCTGCCCGAAGACGAGGCGGTGGAAAAACTGTGGGACGCCATTTTTGATGTGTGCCGTGTGAAGGGCGGCCGTGTGGTAGAGGAATGGCAGGAGCATATCCGGCGCATGAGCGCCCGGCGCGACCGGATGAACGGGCTGCGGCTGGACAGCGTGCGGCTGCAGAGCGCCAACGGCACCGATCTTACCATCGGCCTTGCCGAAGACGCCGTGTGGGAGGGCGCGCAGTCTCACACGCCCGAGGGCTACCGGTTCATTGCAAACATCCCCACCGAGGAGGTGTTCACCGCGCCGCATCGCCTGCGCGTGAACGGTGTGGTAAAAGGTACAAAGCCCTATGTGTACAACGGCAATCTCATCGAGGATTTTTCCGTAACGTTCCGGGACGGCAAGGTGGCGGAGCATTCCGCGCGCAGCGGCGAGGCGCTGCTGGGCCAGCTGCTGGATACCGACGAGGGCGCGCGCCGTATCGGCGAGATCGCGCTGGTGCCCGCGTCCAGCCCCATCAACCGAAGAAACCTGCTGTTTTACAATACGCTGTTTGACGAAAACGCCGCCTGTCACATTGCGTTCGGCAAGGGGTATCCCGGCACTGTTGTGGGCGGTACGGCCATGTCGGTGCAGCAGCTGCTGGAAAAGGGCGTGAACGACAGCCTTGTGCACGAGGACATCATGGTAGGCGCGCCCGATATGACGATCACCGGCGTTACCAAAGCCGGCGAGACGGTGAAGATCTTTGAAAACGGCGAGTGGGCGTTTTAAAAGGCAGCCGCGCCCGCCGGTGCGCAAAAAAGCGGCCGCCCCGACCCGAAAACGGGTGGGGCGGCCGCTTTTTTGCATCTCTTACGGGTGCGGATTAACGATGTTGCGCCAATCCAGATCGCCGCGCTCAAGGCCATGAATGAGCACCTCGGCGGTGGCGATATTGGTGGCAATGGGAATGTTGTGCACATCGCACAGGCGCAGGAGATTCATTTCGTTCGGCTCGTGCGGCTTGGCACTGATGGGATCGCGGAAAAACAGCAGCAGATCGATCTCGTTGCAGGCGATGCAGGCCGCGATCTGCTGATCGCCGCCATGGGTGCCGGATAAAAAGCGCTGAATGCGCAGGCCGGTTGCCTCTCCCACCAGTTTACCCGTCGTTCCCGTTGCGCATAGCTCGTGCTGAGACAGTACCCGGCAATACGCGATGCAGAACTGAACCATCAGCTCTTTCTTGGAATCATGTGCGATCAAGGCGATTTTCATTCGGCATTCCCCCTTTGTTTGTGTACCGTTTATGGTTCGCAAGAGATCTTTTTATTTTGATAAAGCGATAAAGCAATAAAGCGGCGGCAGGGCTATCGGATTACAAGCGGGATATTGCGCCCGCACAAACGTGCGGCAATGGCGCGCAGTACAAGCCGGGGCCGGCCCTTGGCAGAAAGCGGCGTGCCCGTAGCGCCTGCCCGGCGGATCTCGTCGCTATAGGGCACAACGCCGATCAGCTGCGCGCCCACTGCGTTGATGCATTCGTCCAAATTGCGCACGCCGCAGTTTTCCAGCGTGGGCGGCACCTGGTTCAGCAGCAGGCGGATCTCGGCGCAGCCGCCGGCGGCCAGCGCATCGCAGACGATCCGGCCGTCACGCGTGGCGGCCGGGTCCGGTGTAAGCACCAAAAGCGCGCGGCTTGCCACGGCCATCGCAGCCTCGAACGGCGCGCCCATGCCGGCGGCGGTGTCCAGGAGGATCATGTCGAATACAGGGCCGGCCTTTTCCACAAATACACGCAGTGCGGCGGGCCGGATGCGGCCGCCAGAATAGGGGGCGGAGATCAGGTACAGATCGCGATAGACGGGGCTCTCCACAATGGCTTTCCCCGCTTCGCAGCGGCCGGTGAGCACGTCCTCGATGTCGTACACGGTTTTGCCGCAGACACCGGCAATGTAATCCACGCTGCGCATTCCGCAATCCAGCTCTACCAGCAAAACGCGCTTGCCGCGCGCGGCAAGCTCCGCACCCAGCAGCACGGCCAAGGTGCTCTTCCCTGTGCCGCCCTTGCCGGAGGCGACCATAATGACGTTTGTGCCCATGACTTCCCTCATTTGAACAGGAGATTACGCCAGTCTATTTTCATAATATCACAAAAATGAAGCGGACACAACTGTTTTTTTCAGCGATAGCGACATATCCTTTAAAAATTGCAAACGTTTTTTCGGCAAAAACGCCGCGCACGGCCAAAAAACCGGCAAGGAAAGAGCGTTCCTCCGTTTTCGCAGATTTTGCGCCGCGCACGGAAAATGCGCGGCCGGCGCTCTGCCGCGCGCGGCTACAAAACGCCGCATTCCTTCAGCGCGGCGTAGACGCGCGCCACCGGAAGCCCCATCACATTGAAGTAACAGCCCTCGATGCCGGTGATAAATTTGCACGCGCCGCTCTGGATCCCATAGGCGCCCGCCTTGTCGTCGGAGTCGCCGGTTGCGGTGTAGGCGTCGATCTCGGCCCGAGAAAGCGGGGCAAAGTGCACACGCGTGGTATCGGCAAAGCCCGTTTCGTGCCCGCCGGCGCAGAGAAAGACGCCCGTGTGCACCAGATGCGCGCGGCCCGAGAGCGCGCGCAGCATCCGCCGCGCGTCGCCGCGGTTTTGCGGCTTGCCGAAGACCGTGCCGTCCACGTCAACCACGGTATCGCAGCCGATCACGGCGGCATTTGGGTGGGCGCGGGCAACGGCGCGGCATTTGGCCTCGGCCAGCCGCTGCACCAGCAGCACGGGCGGGCCGCCGGGGCCGGCGCGAACGATCGCCGCCTCGTCCACATCGGCGGCGCACACGCAAAAATCCGGCGTGATGCGCGCCATCAGCTCCTGCCGGCGGGGCGATGACGATGCGAGGATAATATTCATATCGCTGCTTTTGCTCCTTCCATTGGAAGCCCGCCCTCCGGCTGTCTGCGCGCCGGGCGGAAAAATCCGTTCTCCCGGCTCGGCCAAGGCTCCGCAGCGGGCTTTTCGCGCAGATCAGCGCAGATCGGTTTTGTTATAGCAGAAGATCGCGAGCGCGATGGTGATGATCTGCGCTACGCTGATGCCCATCGAAAAGCCGAACGTCAGCCGAACCACGGAAAGATCCAGCACGAACGGGCTGTCGGCGTTGAAGCCGATGGAGCTGGAATAGGCAAGCCAGCTGAGAAAGGGCACGCGCGCGCAGAGGTTGGCCAGCATCGCGCCCAGCACGATGCCCGCAAGCAGAAAAAAGACCAGCAGCAGATTGCGTTTGAGCTTCATGAAAACCTCACCTTTTTACTTACAATATTTCGATTTTGGCATTTCGGTTCGCTTTGGTTCTTGCCCAAAAGCAAACGCCTTATTCGGAAAATTTCCCCGTCGAGCCGAAGCCGCCCGCGCCGCGCGCCGTGGGGGTAAGCGCGTCTGCTTCGGCAAGCTGCGGCAGCAGCACGGGCACAACGGCAAGCTGCGCAATGCGCTCGCCTGCGCGCACGGTGTATGGCTCGGCCGACAGATTCACAAGCCCTACCGAGATTTCGCCCCGGTAATCGGAATCGATCACACCCACGCCGTTTGAGAGCGCCAGCCCGTTTTTCACGGCGAGGCCGCTGCGCGCGAAAACGAGCGCGACGGTTTCGGGCCCCGGCAGCTCGATGGCAATGCCCGTGGGGATCACCGCGCGCCCCAGCGGCGGCAGCGTAACGCCCTCCTCCGCACATACGGCGTGCAGGTCCATCGCCGCGCTGCCCGGCGTAGCCCGCAGCGGCGCCACGGCCTCCGGCCGCAGTTTTTGATAACGCAGGATCATGAAATAAAACGCCTCCTTTTTTGCGGCCGCCGGCCTTCCATGGGACACCGATTTTTACGGGCGGCTCCATCAGAAAACAAAGCGGGACTCAGGACGCGGGACTCAGGACGCTTCGCCTTTTGATCTCGCCGCCCGTTCAGCCCGTCCCCTTTTCGTACAGTCCGCGCGTAAAGGGGCCGTCGAAGGCACGGCCGGCCTCGAACAGCGCCAGAACCTCGCCCGCGCGCTGCGGCGTTTCGAGGGTAAAATACAGCAGCGGCGCCGCTGCGCCCAGCGCGGCGCGCCGGTCGCCCCAATAGAGCGGAATGGGGTTATAGACGGTGCGCGCGCCGTCCGGGCCGGTGCACCGCACGGGAAAGCGCATGCCCTTGCGGTCCAGCAGCGCGCCCGCTCTGCCGCACCCCGCGCAGCGATGCACATTGTGCAGCGGGCAGGCACGTGTGAGCATCAGCGGCATATGGCCGTAGGCCAGCGCCAGCGTGGGCAGCTGCGCCGCGCAGGCCGCAAGGCCCGAAAGCTTCAGCTCGGGCGAGAGCGTCAGCGCGCACGCGCCCAGCGCGGCATATTCCCGCGCGGCCAGCGGATTTGCAACGTTCAGGCCAAAGCCTCCCAGAACGGGCAGGCCCGCGCAGGTGTGAAAATGGGCGATATTCTGCGCCACATAGCCCGCAAAGCCCTCGCTTTGGCTCTCGCGCACCTGGCGCGCTGCGGCCTGCTCCGCGCCGCCAAACAGGGCGCGCGGCAGTTCCAGCCAAGTGATGGCGCGCAGCGCCGCGGGCACCGCGCGCCATTCCGTCAGCGGAAGGATCAGACAGCGCAGCGACGCCGGAAGCTGCTGCGGGATCTGCGTGGGCCCGGCAAAACGCGCGGCAAGGCCCTGCGCCCATGTTTCGCCCGGCAAAGCGGCCGAAGCGCCGCCCGGGGAAGATGCCGAAGCATTGCCCGGCGAAGATGCCGAAGCGCCGCCCGGCGTAACGCCCTGCAGGGCGCCCGATAAAACAGGCGGCAAAGCGGCCGGGTCTTCCGGCGCCGGCGCGCAGGCAATGGGGCGGGGCGCCCCGCGCTGCGCGAGCAGCGCCTCCAATGCGCGGCGGCGCAGCTCGTTTACCGCGCTGCCGGGCAAAAACCACTGCGCGCCCTCCACCCGAACCGTTTGAGCAAAAAAGGGCGTGCCGCCCGTTTTTTCCAGCGCGCGGCGGTAAACGGCCTCGGCCTGCTCCGGCGGCCTCTGCCCGGGCCCAAGCCCGGCAGAGTGCGCCGCCGCGGCGCAGCGGCCGTCTGCGTCCGCCGCCGTCAAACGCGCGCCGTCCGCCGTTAGGCTTAAGGCAAGCGATACGCCCACGCGCGGCCGTTCGCGGCGATACAGCTCCCGCAGGCGCGGCGCGGCCGCGCGGGCCGCGGCGGTGTCCGCCTCGGTGCGAATGCCGAACAGACCGCGTCCGCGCCGGTTTGTAATATAACCGTTTGTAAATCCGGAGCGGGAAAATACATTCTGCAAAAGCTCCTCGTCGTAGGGCTCTCCCGTGCGCGCCCGCAGGCAGGCATCTACGGCTGCCGCAACGTATTCGGGCGGGCGCAGCCGCCCCTCGATTTTTACGCTGGCAACGCCTGCCCGCGCAAGCTGCGGCAGGCTTTGCAGCGCGGAGAGATCTTTTAAGCTCAAATGGTTTCCCAGAGCCGTGCGCGCGCCGTCGGATGCGTCGAAGGGCAGGCGGCACGGCCCGGCACAGCCGCCGCGGTTGCCGCTGCGGCCGCCCAGAAACGCGCTCATGTAGCATTGCCCGGAAACACTCATGCACAGCGCCCCATGCACGAACACCTCGGTTTCAAGGCCGCTTTCGGCCGCCGCGGCGGTAACCGCGGCGATCTCGTCCAGCGTCAGCTCCCGCGCAAGGATCACGCGCGAAAAGCCCATCACGGCAAGCTGCCGTGCGCCGTCCGGGCTGTGCACGCTCATCTGTGTGGAGCCGTGCAGCAAAAGCCCCGGCGCGAGCCGCCGCACCAGAGAAGCGGCGGCAAGATCCTGCACGATCACGGCGTCCGCTCCGGCGGCGGCGATCTCGGCAACGGCGCCGGCCAGCGCGGGCAGCTCGTCCGGGTAGACGACGGTATTCAGCGCCGTGTACACCCGCACGCCGCGCGCATGGCAAAACGAAACGGCATCCCGTAGCGCTCCGGCCGAAAAATTGCCGGCCGTGCGCCGTGCATTAAAATGCGGCAGCCCGAGATACACGGCGTCTGCCCCGGCAAACACCGCTGCGTAAAGCGCCTCGGCGTTGCCGGCGGGAGCCAGGATCTCGGGCTGCACGGCGGGTGCGCTCTGCGCCGTCAACGGTTCTCCTTCATGTACGTGATCTCACGCCGCAGCCGCTCCACCTCGCGCCGCGATTCCTCGGCGGCCAGCTTTGCCTTGGCGGCATCCTCCAGATAATCCTTGATCTGCGCACGCATGTTGTCGGCGCCGACAGTGCTCTTTTTCAGCTCGTCCAGATAGCCCAGCGCGGTGATGACGGCGGCCGTGGTAATGGAAGCCGTCGGCGTTCCGGCAAGCATCTGCGTCATGTCCTTGTCCAGTTTTTCGGCGAGCGATACAACATATTCCTCGGTATCCGTGGTGGCAATTACATAGCTGGATCCACAGATCTCGAGCTTTACCTTGTTTGCAGGCATGTTCCGGTATCCCCTTTCTTTAAAAAGCCGCACCGGCAGCTGCCGCCCGTTGTCCGGTTCGGCGCTGCGCCGCGCCGCCGTCGTTTGCCGGGCGCGCGGCCGGCCCGCTTCGTGTAAGACTGATTCTATTATATACGAATTGCGCGCGGATAGAAAGTATATTTTAAAACTTTTCCGAAAAAATGAAAAACAGCGGGGGACACGGGCCCTGCGGTCTGCGCGTTTTTCCGCCGTGCAGCAGGTTTTTTCGTTTAGTTTTTGCCGCACCGGGCGAATAAAACAAGTAAGAAATAAAAATGGGTGTGTCGCGCAGTGGGTGGCTTTGAAAGCGCGCACGGATATAAATGCCACCGGGGAGGCTGAGCTTATGAATATCACTCCTTTACGCCCTTATCAGGCCGGCGTAAAAAAAGTAAGCGCCGTAGACAGGAAAGGCTTTTATACGGCGCTTGGCGCGGCGGCCGAAGAGGCAAGGCAGCCCGCCGAGCAGAATGTGGACCGTCTGGATATCTCCGGCGGCGTACAGCGCAGCGAGGTGGAAAAGACAGCCTGGTCGCTGACGCAGCAGGCCGCGCGGCCCGCGGGCGCGCAGCGGCTGGAAAGCCTGCGCGCGGCCGTGCAGAGCCGCACGTATTCCGTTCCGGCAGAGCAGATCGCGAACGCGATGGTATCTTCCTGGAGGATGCTGTGATGGCGCTGCCCTTTGAGGAATACCGCGCGTTTCTGGAAAGCTACGCCTCGTTTTTGGAAGAGATGTCCGCGCAGGCGCAGAGCATGCACGGCGCGCTGGCGTCATTTAACGGCGAGCAGCTGACGAAGGCGATGTCGGGGATGCAGTCGCACATCATGCAGCTCAAAAACATGGAGGCCCGCCGTGTGCAGCTGCAGCGCGAGGCCGGCTTCGACGGGCTGACGTTCGCGCAGCTGCTGGAGCAGCGCCCCGCCCAAGAGCGCCCGGCGCTGAAGGCGCTGTGCCGGCGCATTGAAATGTGCGTGGAAAACATTCGGTACTTCAACGAAAGATCGCAGTCCTTTGCAAAGGAGGGGCTTGCGGCCATGCAGGTTGCCGGGCAGGTGACGGAGGGAAAAAACCTTTACGCCCCGCCGGTGCACGGTAAGGAACAGCGGCTTACGGACGCGCCCGCCGCGTTCGAGGCAAACTATTAGGCGGCGCGGCCGGCATCAAAATGCCGCGGCGTGTCCGGCGTTTTACACACAGAAGGGGAGGCAAGGCAGAGCTATGATCAGACCGACTTTTTTGGGCTTTGACACGGCAAAAAAAGGCCTGACGACGGCCCAGAAGGGCATTGATATTACGGGACAGAACCTTGTGAACTGGGATTCCGAGGGCTATACCCGCCAGCGCATCGAGCAGGTGGCGCTCTCGCAGGATAAGTATTCCTCGCGCTTTTCCAGCAACCGCGTGGCGGTGGCCGGACAGGGCGTTGACATCGTGGGCATTTCGCAGCAGCGCGATGCGTTTTTGGATAAGCGCTACCGCCAGCAGTACGGCGACGAGGGCTACTTCGAGAAGACGGGCGATATCCTGAAGGACGTGCAGAGCTCGCTGGACATTCTGGACGCACAGGGGGATTCCGGCCTGCGCGGCCGCTTGATGGCGCTGCTCGATTCCATCGACGTATTCGCCGGCCAGCCGGATTCCCCGACGAACGCGAACATCGTGGCCACGAACACAAAAAAGATCGCGCAGACGCTGCAGCTGCTGAGCCAGAAGATGGATAAGGTGCAGGAGCAGCACACCTACGATATGTCCGTTGCGGTGGACAATTACAATCAGATGCTGGCCAAGGTGGCCCAGATCAACCGCGTAATCTTAGAGGACAGCGGCGTCATCAACAACGATGCGCGCTACGGCCCCAACGAGCTGTACGACGAGCGCAATCTGCTCATTGATAAGCTCTCCAATATGACGGACCTGGAGGTTACGCACAACGTTGACGGCACCGTCACGCTGGAAGTGGGCGGGAAAACAGTAGTGCAGGGCAAAAAGTACGAGACGCTGGATATGTCGCAGAACACCACTACGGGCGTCATCTCTCTGCGGTGGCTTTCCACGGGCGAGCCGGCGCAGATCACCACCGGCTCGATCAAGGGCTCGGCGGATTACCTCAACGGGCGCGGCGACAACATCGTGTATCCGGGCGAGACGTCCGAGCGCGGTGTGCGCTACTATCAGGATCAGCTCAATTACATTGCGCAGACCTTTGCCAATGTGATGAACAGCACCATCCCGGCGGGCTATAACGATAAGGGCCCCGAATCGGGCCTGCTCACGGATGCGAACGGGAACGTGCTGTATAAAACGCTTATTGGCACCACGGACGGCTCGAACAAAATCACGGCGGGCAATATCAGCATCAGCGAGGATTGGGCGAAGGATTCCAACTACCTGATGACGCAGCGCGGAAACATGGATACCACGTACATTTTGAAGCTGAAGGAGCGGCTGAATTCCGACGAGACGAACACCTTCAAGCCGGAGGGTGCAACGGAAGGCTTTACAGGCACGTTCCTCGATTACTTTAAAACGATCGGCACCACGCTCGGCTCGGATATTTCCTTTACCACCGGCCGTGAGGAGGCCGCGGGCGTGATGGCGAGCAATCTGGACGATCAGAGAGATTCCGTTGCGGGCGTCAACGTCGATGAGGAAACGGCGAACATGATGCTTTACAACAAATCGCTGTCGGCGGCTTCGCGCCTGATGACAACGCTGGACGACGCGCTGGATGTGCTGATTAACCGCACAGGCCGCGTCGGCCTGTGAGGATAGGAGGAGTGCCCTATGAGAGTTGCACAACGGACCATCAGCCGTAACTATATGACGAGCCTGAACAATACGCTCAGCAAGCGCGCGGATATTCTGGCCCGCTCCGAGAGCGGCCTGCGCTTTGAGCAGCTTTCCGAGGATGTTGCGGCCGGCGCGCGCGCGATGGATACGCAGGAATCGCGCTACGCGGCTACCCAGCAGAAAAACACGGCGGAAGCGCTGATTAAAGAGCTGGATTCCGCGTGGAAGACGCTGGGCTCGGCGGACAGTATCGTGCAGGATATTCTGGAAGAGATGAAATCCGCCGCGGGCGTGCGCACCGAGGAAAAGCTGGAAGCCATCAAGAAAAATATCGGCGCGATGAAGGCGCAGTATCTGCAGACGATGAATACCCAGTACGGCGGCAAATATCTGTTTGGCGGCACAAACAATGCCACCCCCCCGTTTACCGAGGGCGACGACGGCCGTCTGCAGTTCAACGGCATCACGGTAGCCAATATCTACAAGTATAACGATAAGTACTATTATGTACAGGACGGCCAGAAACCGTCGTTTACGTATGATCCCCCGGGATATGATCCCGATACCGCCACGGCTCCGCCGATCTCGGCCACGCCGAACGATCCGCAGGTGCCGCAGAGCGGCAAGATCTATCTGGACACAGGCTTTGGCCTTTCTGTCGGCGCAGACGGTGTTGATTCGCGCACGGCATTCCAGGTGAATGTTGTTGGGCTGGACGCAATGGGCTTTATGAACTTTATTCCGGAAGTGAAGACGGGCCTGGAGGACAGCGAGGAGTGGATCCAAAAGACAAACAACATCTACGATCTTGTTACCCAGGTGGAAAACATGATCTCGCCCAATTATGCGGATCTGAATATGGACGATATGCAGCTGCGCCTGACGGAAATGAACGACACCATGCGTATGGCGCGCACGTTTATAGATACGCAGACCACATCGCTGGAATATCTGGTAGATCGGCTGAAAACGGATATTGACGGTATGGAAAAGTTAGAGGACAGCCTGATGACGGCAGAGCCTGCGGGCGAGGCCATCAAGATGAAAAACGTGGAGTATGCGTGGCAGGCGGTGCTTGCGCTGGGCAACCAGATCCTGCCGTCGTCGCTGCTGGATTATCTGCGATAAAAACGGCAGGCGAAGGCCGGAAAAAGGTGCAAGGGCCGCAGGGCGTTTGAATCAAAACAGATTGGCCGATCGAATGTAAAGGGGAAACGTATCAGCAACTGCTCTGAAGGATGCAGGGCGGCTGCCGGGAGAGCGCCGAAGCCAATACGGCGCACCCCGATGAAGAACAGTACAGTGTACGGAGAAGCATGGAGGGACATATGCTTGCACTTGAGATCACCAGCCGCCCGCTTGAATGGGAATTCAAGATTGAGCCGGCCCGGCTGCAGATGCGTCAGTCGGACAATCCGAAGATGGAAATGGATCATCAGCCCGCGGATATGAAGATACAATCCCGAAACATTGAGGTGCAGCTGGACGGCACGGCGCTGCGCGCCAGCTTGGAACAGCGAACCATCGGCGATTTTATGGATCAGGCGGGCCAAAAAGGTTTTGAGGGCGCGCAAAGAGCGAAGCAGGAGGCTGTTCAGTTCGGCAACAGCATTGCGCATATTGAGGACGGTATCACGATTGGCCAGTACATGCGCCAGAAGGCGCTGGAACAGCCCACCACCTACCAGTTCTTCATTCCCGCGCCCTACGATATTTCGTGGAAGCCGAACGAGCAGCAGATTGATTATCAGCCGGATGAATTGAGCTTCGACTGGCAGGTGGAAGAGAGCCTGCTCGATTTCGTGCCCGGCAGCTTTACCATCAATATTCTGCAGCGGCCGGAAGTGGATATCAAATATATTGGCAAGCCGATTTACGTACCGCCCAGCTCTGCCCCCGATTTTGAGGCGGAGGCGTAAACACAGCCTGCCGGCAGAGAATGTGCGGCGTCGAACCGAATACGGCTCGGCGCCGTGCAAAAAATAAGGGCATCTCCGGGCCGGCCGCCAGCCGCACGCCGCCGGGCCGGACACGGCGCCCCAAAGAAAGGCGCGGAGGAATACCGATGCTGATTGAGACAAGAGACTTCGGCAAAATGGAGATCGACGAAAAGGATATTATCACCTTTGTGGAACCGATTTTCGGCTTTGAAAATTACCACCAGTATATTTTGCTGGAACATAAGGAGCTGAACCCGCATTTCGTCTGGCTGCAATCGGTGGAAGAGCCGATGATCTGCTTTGTGCTGGCCAATCCCAGCGAGGTGGTATCGGATTATCAGGTAAAACTGCCGGCCGAGGCCGTCGAGACGCTGGGCGAGGGGAGCACGCTGTATTTTGTGCTCACTGTGATCCGGGATCCCTACTATGATTCCACTGTCAACCTGAAAAGCCCTGTCGTCATCAATCCCAAAACGGGCAAGGCCATTCAGGTGATTTTGGAGGAGCCGTACCCCATCCGGCAGCCTCTTGTGCAAAAAGAGGAGGAAGCCTGAGGTGCTGATCTTAACCAGAAAATGCGGCGAATCCGTGATCATAGACGGCAGGATCGAGATCAAGATCACCGGAATATCCGACGAAAAGATCAAGATCGGCATCGACGCGCCCGCCGAGATGAAGGTATACCGCAAAGAGCTGTACGATACGCTGGAAGAAAACAAATCGGCGGCAGGCACAGTGGCCGCCGCCGCTTTGCGGGATATTTCGCGCAAGATGGAATGATGTTCCCCAAAGCGCCGCGTGCTTTGCCCCGCACGCCGGGCCTACAGCGATTTTGGCGTATCGGTGGCGCTAAGCCGCAGGATATAGTCCTTTAAAAGCGCTTCGTCCGAGGCGTGCAGCGCCAGAAGGCGGCAGCGGTAGCAGTTGGCCTCCTGTCCAAACACAATGGATTGCTTTACCACCATGGGCAGGCGGGCGATGGCTGGGATCTGCGGCAGCAATACGGTTACGGGCTGCTCGGGGTCGAGCTCTACGGAAAGATCGGTGTGGAACATTACCTCGTGTGTGGAAAGCGCGCGTACCGTTACGGGGAATTCCACGGTTTCTTCTACGGTTTTTTTGCCAAACAGGCCGCGGTGCTCCGTTTGAACGGTGGTTTGCGCCGTGCCGGGAAGCTCCACATAATACAAAAAAACCAGCGCCGCCTCGGGCAGGATCTCGTCCTGTACCGATACGAGCCGCAGCCGTCCCGCCGAGGAAAAATACACCTCGCCGACAAAACGGTGTACCTCGATGCCCTCGTGCAGGCGCAGAAGCTGAAGCCTTGTTCCCATAGAAAAAAGCGGAATAAAATCGCATTCAAAATCCACGCTGCGGTCTGCGGCATCGAATTGGCCGCATCCGACTTCGACGGTTTTTCCGGACAGTGTTTTCAGCACGGCGTCGAATTTGGCATCCATGTTTTCATACGCAAAGGAAATCACTTGTTCACCTCATACCGAAAATCTTTTCCTGCAAAGCTTCCGCATCCATTCTCGGGCGGCCGCCGCGTTTTCGCTCAGAGCGTTCTTTTCTCATCGCACACGCTTCGGTGCCGCAAAAGAAGCGAAAGCCTTTCTCTTATCATACCACGTTCGGTTTGCAATGTATAGGCCTCCTGCCGCAAAAAATCGGGCGTTTTTGGAAAAGAACCGCAAAGGAAGATAAAAAACAGCAGGGGCGGCTTTGTCTTTTCGGGCGGCTGCCCGCAGGAGGGCGTTCCCTTTTGGGCAGGAACGGCCCCGCCAAAAGGGCGTTTCTTTTCGGGCAGGAACGGCCCGCAGAAGGGCGGTTTCGTCTTCTTATGGAACGGCCCGCAACGGAGTGACGCTTATGAATGACACACTGCAAAATGACGTACAGCAAAAAAGAGAAACGCCGGCCGGCCTTTGGGAGGAAATTGCGGAATGCATCCTTTCAATGGAGGCGCTGTCGCTGGAAATGATCACATGTCCCGAGGCGGTGCTGCTGCAAAAGGCGGCGCGGCGCGAGGCGCTGATGGAGCGCATCCGCGCGCTGCACACGGCATGCGAGGGGTGCGTGCCGCCGGAGGATGAGGCCGAGGCCGCGCGCGTACTGGCCGCGCGGGAGACGGCGCGTGCAGCGGCATGCCGCATGCAGGAGCTCGACCGGCAGGCGGCGGCGCGCATCAAGCGCGAGCAGGAGCGCATTCTGGAAAAGCTGCGCAGTGTGGGCAAAAGCGCCGGGGCGCATGCCTCGCGCTATTATCAGGCGCATTCGTCCGCGCCGCGATCCACGTTTCTCGGCTCTGTCTAATTGAGAAAACAAAGCCTTGCGGCCGGCCTTTTTTCGGCAGGCGGGCTTTGCAGAAAAGCTTATAAATAAAAATTTGCAGAAGGGCGGCGGCCAAAACAAGGCGGCGCGCCCCAATACAGGAGGGCAACGGCTATGAATGTCAACTCAACCAGCACCTATACTTACGGCAGCAGTGCCAGCAAGGGTATGTCCGGTCTTGCTTCGGGTCTGGATACGGAGTCTCTTGTAAAGGAGATGCTCTCGGGTACACAGAGCAAGATCGATAAGCAGGAGGGGCTCAAACAGCAGACGGAGTGGAAGCAGGAGATCTACCGAGACCTCATCTCGCAGATCAACACATTCCAGAAAGGCTATTTTTCAAACGGGGCTTCCACCAGCCTCACCTCCAGCGCGCTGTATAATACCATGTTGGCGGCAACCAGCTCGAAAAATATCAATGTTACGGCCTCCACCTCCGCGCCGGTGGGCAACACCTCGGTGACGGTATATCAGCTTGCCTCGAATTACAGTATCTCCTCGGCGGAAAGGGTGAGCGGACGTATGGCCGGCACGTTGAACCTTGCCCAGATGCAGGAGCTGATCGACGCGCAAAAGACAGGCGACCGCGTACTTGCGCTGAACGTGGGCGCCGCGCAGGGCGCGGACGGCGGTTCGGTGGTAAAAATCGATTTAAAGAGCTTTTTTGTATCGGGCGATTCGTTTCGTTCGGAGATCGATGAAAGCGGCATTGCGGCAGAGATCCAAAAGCAGCTGAAAGAGCAGGCCAATCTGGACACGAAGGTGACGATCTCGGGCGGGCAGCTTTCCATCGTGAGCAAAGACGGCGACCGTTCGCTGAGCGTATCGAGCGAATCCTCGGATATGGCACTTTCCGCGCTGGGGCTCACCACCAGCAGCGCGGCAAAGCCGAACCTTGGCAAAACGCAGCGCACGCTGACAAGTGCCGTGAATCTGACACCCGCGCTGCGCTTCCAGATGACACTGGACGACAGCATGCAAAAAGAGATTGCGCTGGATGTGCGCGCGCTTGCAGACGCAGACGGCAGGCTTACCCCGCAAAGCGTAAGCAAGGCGCTGCAAAACGAGATTGATAAAAAGTTCGGCAAGGGCATTGTAACGGTTGCAAGCAGCGGCAACGGGCTGGAATTTTCCACCGCCATTGCCGGGCGCAAGCTTGTGGTGAACAACGCCGGCAGCGACAGAGCCGTACTGGGCGCGCTGGGCCTTAAAAACGGCCAGAGCAACCGCATTGCGGCTTACAATACGCTCAAGGAAATGCAGCTTTCCACCCCGCTGCAGGGCGGTCGGTTCGAGTTCGAGATCAACGGGGCAAAATTCTCGTTCAGCGAAGACGACGATATCGATTACGTAATGAGCACGATCAACAGCAGCAACGCGGGCGTGACAGTGGTGTATAAGCCGCTGGAAGACACTTTCGTAATGACGGCGAACGATGCGGGCGCAGGGCGCACAATCGAGATGAGCCAGACGCAGGGCAACCTGCTGAACGTGATGTTCGGCAAGGGTGACGGCAGCCTGAAAACGGGCGGTACCGTGGCCAGCGCGCCGCTGACGGGCGAAACGCTGGCGGGCGGCGAAAAAACCTATCTGGAGGGGATCCGTTCCGGCATTTTCTCGTTGACCGTGAACGGAAAAGAATACAATCTGGAGATCCCCAAGAAAGAGACGGCCTATACCCCGGAAGAAATTTTCGAAAAACTGAACGCCGAGCTGCAGCGCCAGTTCGGCGTGGCCGATACGCTTGCCGAGGACGGATCGGATCTTCAGAACATTGAGCTGAAAAAGGACGATACAACCGGCGCCTACTCGCTTGTGGTGCGCAACGGCGCGGCGGTGGAGCTGGCCGGTGTGAACGCAGAGAGCACCGACGAGGAAAAGCTGAAAAAGCTGGCGCAGGAGAACGGCAACATGGCGGTTGCGTTCGGCCTGGTATCGGATAAAGAGGGTAAGACCAACGTATTCAGCGATACAACAAAGCTCTCGGATACCGATTGGAAGGATCTTGCCGAAAAGCTGCAGATCGACGCGGATACCACGCTGGCCGGGCTTGCCGAGGCAACGAAAGACTCCGAATCCTCGAGTGTGATCGTTTCGTTTGAAAACGGGCGCCTTGTTGTTGCCGCGAAGGAAGGCGCAGCGGTGCAGGACCTGCAGCTTGGCACAGACGAGCAAATGCAGAAGATGTTTGGCGTGAAAAGCCTTTTGCTGAATGCGGCAGATGCGAACAGCAAGCAGGGTATTGTAACCGAGGGCCGCAATGCCATTGTAAACATCGACGGCATGATGACAGAGCGCAACAGCAACGTTTTCAGCTACAACGGCATGACGGTAGAGCTGAACGGCCTTTCTAAAATAGCCGAGAGCGACGCCGGCGCCGGGGGAGACGCCGGCAAGAACAAGCTGATGGTGGACGATGGAACAGGCGTGCTGAAGGAATGGAAATCGATCAACGGCCGCTGGGTGGACGCGCAGGGCTATGAGCGCGCAGAGGACGGCCGATATGTGGCGGAAGACGGAGAAGGAAACGCCACGCGCGTGGAATATGGGCAGGAGCCGCCCGCCGGCTATCACTTGAAGCGTTATACCAACACCACCTTCGTTTCCGCAGGCGGGCAGACGCTCAGCGGCGTGGGCATCAATGCCAAAGGCGAAATGCTGGACGCAAACGGCAATGTGCTGCAGATGCGCGAGGCCGAGAAGGTGACGGTTACACGGGATACCGATAAGATCGTGGAAACCGTAAAGGGCTTTATCGACGAATACAACAAGCTGGTAAAGACGATCAGCGAATACCTGAACGAGGATGCCAACTATCGCGATTATGCCCCGCTGACGGATGAGCAGCGCAAGGAAATGACAGAAAAACAGATCGAGCTGTGGGAAGAAAAGGCGAAGGAAGGGCTTTTGCGCCGCGATTCCATTTTAACGCAGTTTTTGCAGGATATGCGCTCGATCTGGTACGATACGAACGGCTCCGGCTATGCCATTTACCAGCTTGGCATCGAGACAGGCGATTGGTCTACGCGCGGCCAGCTTACCTTCACAAACGACGGAGAAACGACGCTGCGCAAAATGCTGACGAGCGATCCCACCGGCGTGATGAACTTCTTTTCCAACAGTGTGGACGGCGCGGCCGTGCGCGTGAACGAGGTAATCCGCAGTGTGGCGAACACCTCTTCCGGCAACCCGGGTACGTTGGTGCAGCTGGCCGGCCTGAAGGGCATGGCCAGCGAGAAGAACAATACGCTGTACGATCAGATGAAAAAGATCGACGAGCAGATCGAGCGTCTGAAGGATCAGTACGAGAAGGAAAAGGACCGTTACTGGAGCCAGTTTAACGCCATGGAACAGGCGATTGCCAATATGAACTCGCAGAGCTCGTATCTGGCGCAGATGTTTACGTATTGATCGCGCCGTCCCGTCCGCACAGCCGCCTGTAATACGGAAAGATAAAGGAGAACGCACATGCCGGTGAATCCCTACCAGAAGTACCAGCAGCAATCCATTATGACCATGACGCCCGGCGAGCTGCTGCTGAAGCTGTATGACGAGACTGTCAAGCAGCTTCACTATGGCGAGGACGCTTTGCAGCAAAAGCAGTACGAGCGCGCCAATACCAGCCTGCAAAAGGCGCAGCGCATCATCAGCCACCTGAACAAAACGCTGGCGATGGAGTACGAGATCTCTCAAAATTTAGAGGCGCTGTACGATTTTTTCAATTACAAGATCACGCAGGCCAATGTGCATAAGGACGCGGCGCACATTGCCGAGATTCTGCCCATGGTAACAGATCTGCGCGACGCCTTTGCGCAGGCGGAAAAGCAGGTGGCGGCGTCGAACAGGCAAGATGGCTAAAGCGCCGCGCCGCGGCATAAAAGGTACAAAGGATACAAAGGGCAAGGCCCCAAAGCCATCCGGCTTTGGGGCCTTGCCCTTTGCGCGGCTTTAAACGATATGCCGCTGCCCGGAGCGAAAACATGCTGCCCGGAGCAGTTAAAAATAGCAGTGGAAAAACAGGCGGGAATGTGCAAAAAAGCCCCGCCGGCGTGTGCTGACGGGGCATGCGGCCTTCCCGCAAATCATTTTATTTCTGCGTCAAATTGCTTTTTTCAAACGGCCTGCGGCAACGGGCGCACAGACAGCTTTATAAAGCATTCTATCACCGCAGCACCAGCGCGCCGTTTTCGGCGTCCACCGTCAGCGTGCTGTCGGGGGCGGGGTCGTCGCGGATGATGTGGCGCGCGGCAAGCGTTTCCACCTTTTGCTGGAGATAACGCTTCAGCGGGCGCGCGCCGTAAACGGGGTCGTAGCCGCCGTCGATGATCAGCTGCTTTGCCGCGTCTGTTACGCTCAGCTCCAGCTGCCGCTCTGCAAGGCGGCGGCGCAGGTCGGCGAGCATCAACTCCACTACGCCGCCGATCTCGTCTTTCGAGAGCGGCTTGTAATAGACGATCTCGTCCAGACGGTTCAAAAACTCCGGCCGGAACGAGGCTTTCAACAGGCCGTCCACAGCGGCGCGCGCCGCGGCAGAGATCTCGCCGTTTTCGATGCCGTCCAGGATCTGTGCCGAGCCGAGGTTCGAGGTGAGAATCAGGATGGTGTTCTTAAAATCGACGGTTCTGCCTTGACTATCTGTAATACGGCCGTCATCCAATACTTGCAGTAATACATTGAACACGTCCGGGTGCGCTTTTTCGATCTCATCGAACAGTACCACGCTGTAGGGCTTGCGGCGCACGGCTTCGGTAAGCTGGCCGCCCTCCTCGTAGCCCACGTATCCCGGAGGCGCCCCCAGCAGACGGCTAACGGAGAACTTCTCCATATATTCGCTCATATCGATGCGCACCAGGTTTTTTTCGTCGTCGAACAGCGCTTCGGCCAGCGCCTTGGCCAGCTCGGTTTTGCCCACGCCCGTGGGGCCCAGGAACAAAAAGCTGCCGATGGGGCGGTTTTCGTCCGCAATGCCCGCGCGGCTGCGCAGGATGGCCTCTGTTACGCGCTGGACGGCCTCGTCCTGCCCGATCACACGCTGGTGCAGAATGTCGTCCAGCCGCAGCAGCTTTTCGCGCTCACCCTCCATCAGCCGCGCCACGGGAATGCCCGTCCAGCGGCCGACGATACGCGCGATCTCTTCCTCTGTTACGCGGTCGTGCAGCAGCGTGGAATCCTTTTCGGCCGCTGCGGCGCGCTCCTCCTCCTGCTCGAGCTCCTTTTGCAGCGCGGGCAGACGGCCGTATTTCAGCTCGGCCGCGCGGTTCAAATCGTATTCGCGCTCGGCGGCGGCAATTTCGCCGTTCACCTGCTCCAGCTCTTCGCGCAGGCGCTGCACTTTGCCGATGGCCGATTTTTCGTTTTCCCACCGGGCGCTCATGGCGGAAAAATCCTCCCGCATGGCGGCAAGCTCCTTTTGAATATCCGAAAGGCGCTCGGCAGAAAGGCGGTCTGTCTCTTTTTTCAGCGCGGCCTCCTCGATCTCCAGCTGCATGATCTTGCGGCGCAGATCATCCATTTCCGCCGGGGCGGAATCCATCTCGGTGCGGATCATCGCGCACGCCTCATCCACAAGGTCGATGGCCTTATCGGGCAAAAAGCGATCGGAGATATACCGGTCCGAAAGTGTTGCCGCCGCGATGAGCGCGCCGTCCTGGATCTTGACGCCGTGGTACACCTCGTAGCGCTCCTTCAGGCCGCGCAGGATCGAGATGGCGTCCTCCACGGTAGGTTCGTCTACCATCACCGGCTGGAAGCGGCGTTCCAGCGCGGCGTCCTTTTCGATATACTGGCGGTACTCGTTCAGCGTTGTCGCGCCAATGCAGTGCAGCTCGCCGCGCGCCAGCATCGGCTTGAGCAGATTGCCCGCGTCCATCGCGCCGTCGGTTTTGCCCGCGCCCACGATGGTGTGCAGCTCGTCGATGAACAGGATGATCTGGCCCTCGCTCTTTTTGATCTCCTGCAAAACGCTTTTCAGGCGTTCCTCAAATTCGCCGCGGTATTTTGCGCCCGCCACCAGCGCGCCCATATCGAGGCTGAATACCTTGCGGTTTTTTAGGTTCTCGGGCACGTCGCCGCGCACGATGCGCTGGGCCAGCCCTTCGGCGATGGCCGTTTTGCCCACGCCCGGTTCGCCGATGAGCACGGGGTTATTTTTGGTTTTGCGCGAGAGGATGCGGATGACATTGCGGATCTCGGCGTCGCGCCCGATGACGGGATCCAGCTTTTGCTTACGCGCCAGCTCCACCAGATCCTGCCCGTATTTTGCCAGTGCGTCGTAGGTGCTTTCGGGGCTGTCGCTCGTTACGCGCTGGTTGCCGCGCACCTGCGCAAGCGCCTCTAAAAACCTTGTTTTATCCACGCCAAACTGCCGCATTACCTCGCGCACGGCGGTGTTCGGCGCATCGAGCATGCCCAGCACCAGGTGCTCGACAGAGACATATTCATCCTTCATCGCCGCGGCCGATTTTTCGGCGGCGGTCAGCGCGCGGTCCAGCTCCGGCGAAAGATAAACCTTATCCGGGTCGCGCCCTGTGCCGGTAACGTGCGGCAGCGCGCTCACCTTTTTGGCAAAGGCAGCGGCAAGGCTGCCCGGCTCTGTGCCCATTTTTTGGAACAGCTGCGGGATGAGCCCTTCCTCCTGCCCCAGCAGGGCGCAGAACAGGTGCTCGGGGGCAAGGCTCTGGTTTTCGTATTCTACCGCCAGCGCCTGTGCCGATTGCAGCGCTTCCAGCGATTTCTGTGTCATTTTCTGCGCATTCATAGTGCTTCGCTCCTTTTTGGATATCATTTATAGATATGAGTACAATGCCTGCGGTTTGTGCTCTGTGGTTTTGTTTATGATTTGTGTCCGGTTTTTGAAAGCTTTCCCGCGCTACAGTGCCGCGGTTTCGGCGTCCAGGCCGGCGCGGTAGGTGCCCTCTACGGCGCGCAGGGCGCCGGTGGGGTCGTTCAGATGCTCAAAATAGGTTTTCAGGCAGGTATCAAACAGCGCCACATATCCGGCAATGGACTGCCCGGCAGCCTCGCTGTCCATCTCCTGCTGCGGGGCAAGCAGACGCCGCGTATAGCGCCCGCCCTGTGTTTCGCTGCGGCGCGGCGCTCCCTGCAGATAGACGCACTCCAGCCCTGTCCACAGCTTATAAAACTGCCCGATGGCCAAAAGCAGAGAGGGGTTTTGTGTGCGCAGGCTCGCGCGCAGCTCGCCCAGAGCGTCCGGCGAATGCGGGTACAGCTCCACCACATAGCGCATGCTGGGGTTGTACTTGTAGCGAATGGCAGAGCGCATCGAGAGCATTGCGTCCGATGTGTTCAGCATCAGCTGCAGCGCGTTTTGCCGGCTGATGGCATCTTCTATGGAAGAAAATATATTCCGGATGCGCTGCTCGGGCGTGGCCATCTGCGCGTAATCGGCCAAAATGCGGTTGATCATGTTCGAGCGGTTTGTGCCCGCCTCGTAGGCAAGGCGGTCGATCGCCTCCACCACCTCGTCCATCAGGACGATGCTGTATACACTTTTGCCCATACTGCCATACCTCCCGGCTTTATCTGAAATATATAGTACAACGAAAACAATATTTTGTCAACAATTTTATATAAATTATTTTTTTAATTATGTTTTAGAGAGGCTGCGCTTGCCATAGCTGCCGTTTGGCGGGGCGGCAAAAGCAGCGGCCCCGTCGGATCCTATGGAACCCTTTTGCGTAAACCGACACAAATTTGCGCGGGGGTACTTTTTTTAGACACATTTTTGCGCTATACTGATAAAAAAGGTCTGCCGTGCGGCTTTGCGCGGGACGGATAAAAGGGCGAAGCGCGCCGGGGCACGGCGTGCAGAGGCGGTTCAACAGGGGAAAGGAAGTGCATCGCATGGCGAAGGAAAAAGTGCTCATCGCGGATGACGATCAAAATATCTGCGAGCTGCTGCGGCTGTATCTGGCGAAGGAGGGGTACGACACGGTGCTGGCCTACGACGGCGAGGCCGCCGTGGCCGCGTTCGAGAGGGAAAAGCCCGATCTGGTGCTGCTGGATATCATGATGCCGAAAATGGACGGGTGGGAGGTATGCCGCCGCATTCGCGCGGCGGGCGCTACGCCCGTGATCATGCTGACGGCGAAGGGCGAAACCTTTGATAAGGTGCTGGGCCTGGAGCTTGGAGCGGACGACTATGTGGTAAAGCCGTTCGATACCAAAGAGGTGGTGGCGCGCATCAAGGCGGTGCTGCGCCGCTGCGCGCCCGCCGCAGAAGCGCCCGCGGACGGCGTGATCCGGTACGAGGGCCTTTCGGTGGACCTTACGCGATACGAGCTGAAGGTAAACGGCAAAACGGTGGAGGCGCCGCCCAAGGAGCTGGAGCTTCTGTATTATCTTGCCAGCCATCCCAACCGGGTATTCACGCGCGATCAGCTTTTGGACGAGGTGTGGGGCTTTGAGTATTACGGCGATTCCCGCACCATCGACGTGCATGTAAAGCGCCTGCGCGAAAAGCTGGATCCCCCCGGCGATCAATGGAGCCTGAAAACCGTGTGGGGCGTGGGCTACAAGTTTGAGGTAAAGGAATAGCGCCGAAGGCTTTCTTTCAAAAAGGGGGTGCGCCGATGCGCAAGAGCATCACCACGCGGTATTTTTATTCCACCGCCATTTTGCTGCTGTGCAGCATCGCCGTGATGGGCCTGATCCAGCTGTATCTGGCAACCGGCTATTTTCGCGAGGAAAACGGCGAGGATCTGATGCAGACCATCGACAACGCGATCCTCGTGATCAGTGAAACAGTGAAGGATCCCGATATGGCGCAGCGCGCGCGGGACGTTGCCGAAAAAGCCGCGCAGGAAACCGGCCCGGATGTTCTCGATATTCAGCACGGCATTGTTCTTACGGCGCGCGCCGCCGGAAAAACGATCCTGGTTACGGATATCTACGGCACCGTGATACTGTCGATCCCATCGGATTATCAGGGCATGGCCGTATCGGAAAAAACGTGCAACACAGTATACAACGACGGCGCATACGAGGAAATGGGCACGCTGGGCGGCATTTTTGCCGGCCGCCACTACATTGCGGGCAAACCGCTGCTGGGTGCGGACGGGCGGCTGCAGGGCTTTGTGTTTGCGGGGACGAACGCCGACAGCCTTACGGAATATCTGGCGAATATCTTTTCGACGTTCATCCTTTCGGCGGGGCTGATGCTGATGGTATCGAGCGTGCTCTCCATTTTGCTGACAAACCGCATGACAACGCCGCTGCGCCGCATTTCGGAGGCCGCGCAGAAATTCGGCGGCGGGGATTTTACCGCCCGTGTGCCCGTGGAGGGCGACGACGAGGTGGCGCATCTGGCCGAGACCTTCAACGAGATGGCCGGCAGCCTGGAAAAGATTGATCATTCCCGCTCCAGCTTTATGGGCAACCTGGCGCACGAGCTGCGCACGCCGATGACAACGATCAAGGGCTTTGTGGACGGCATGCTGGACGGAACGATCCCTTCGGAGAGCTACGAGCATTATCTCGGCATTGTCTCGCAGGAGGTGGGCCGCCTTACGCGCCTGATCAAAAACATGCTTGATAGCACAAAGTTAGAGGCCGGAGAATATCAGGTGAACGCCACCGCCTATGATATCTGGGAGAACATTACGGGCGTGGTGTTCAGTGTGGAGCAGCAGCTGGAGGCAAAGCGGATCCGCGTAAGCGGCTTTGCGCCGAACAAAACGCTTGTGCTGGCCGATCAGGATCTCATCCATCAGGTGCTGTACAATCTGGTGGACAACGCTGTCAAATTCTGCGAGGAAGGCGGCGAGCTGCGCTTTTCGGTTACGCAGGGCAAAGGCTTTGTGACGGTGGGCGTGCGCAATACCGGCATGGGCATTGCGCCCGAGGCGCTGCCCTATGTGTTCGACCGGTTCTACAAGGCCGATAAAAGCCGCGGCCTGAACGCGGCCGGCAGCGGGCTGGGGCTGCATATCTGCAAGGTGCTGGTAAACCTTTCCGGCGGCAAGATCTGGGTGGACAGCAAAGAGGGCGCGTATTGCGAATTTTTGTTTACGCTGCCCACACCCCCCGAATCGCCCATCAAGGGCGGCAGGCTGAAGGAGGATCTGTAAGCCGGGCGCACGGCCAAAGCAGTAAAAAGTGAGCCGGGGCAGCAAGGCGCAGGGCGCAAGGGATGGATTGGGCAGCAGGGGAGCGGCAGGCCCCCGGCAATGGACAAAGCGATCAAAGCGATTTTTAAGGCCGGCCGGTTCGGCCAACGAGATGCGCCGGGCTTCGGCGGAAAAGAGGATCATCATGGCACAGCAGCAACCGCAATATCCGCAGAACGCGGGAGAACCACAGGCTTCTGGGGCTTCGCAGGCGGCGGAAACTTTACAAAGCCCGGAAGGTGCGCAGGCGGCGGGAACTTCGCAAGCGGCGGAAGCTTCGCAGGCTTCTGGGGCTTCGCAGGCGGCGGGGTACCCGCAAGATCCGGGCTGCCCGCCGTATGGCGGATATCCCTGGTACCCGCCGTATCAGGCAGGCCCCGGCATGCCGCACCCGCCGTATCAGGCAGGCCCCGGCATGCCGTACCCGCCGTACCCCGGCCCGCCCTATGCTTATGGGGCTTGGGGCGCCGCGCAGCCCAAAGCGGGCGCCGGGCCGCAGGCACCGGGCGCGGCGCCCGCAGGCAGCCCCGGTATGCCGCGCTATGCGGCCGCGCCGCAATTCCGCGCGGCCAAGCCGCCCCGCCGGCGCAAAAACCGTGCGCCGCTGGCGGCGGCGCTGCTGTGCGTGGGGCTTGTGGCGGTGGCTGTGCTTACGGGCGCGGCGCTGCGCGTAATGGAGCGCGGCGGGGCGCTGCGCGAGCGGCCCGAGCCCGGCGAGATTCCCAGTTTTTCCATCGAGGCGCCGCCGGAAGAGACGGAGAGCGGCCTTTCCACGGTAGAGATCGCCCGCACCGTCAGCCCGAGCGTGGTGTGCATCAATGTATATGAGCCCGGCAGCATCTCCGTCGCGGGCAGCGGCAGCGGCATCATTTTCAATGCGGAGGGCTTTATCGTCACAAACGCCCATGTGGTGGAAAACAGCTCCGCCATCACCGTAAAGCTGGACGACGGGCGCGAGACGAGCGCGTGGGTGGTGGGGGCAGATTCCCGCACCGATCTTGCGGTGGTGAAGATTACGGCCGACGATCTGGTTCCCGCGGTGTTCGGCGATTCGGACGCTTTGCAGGTGGGCGAGCGTGCCGTGGCCATCGGCAATGCGGCCGGTGAGTTTTCCGGCACGGTAACGCAGGGCGTGATCTCCGGGCTGAACCGCGAGGTGACGATGGAATCCGGCAACGGCTATGTAACGATGAGCCTCATCCAAACCTCCGCCGCCATCAATCCCGGCAATTCCGGCGGCGCGCTGGTAAACCGGTTCGGGCAGGTGATCGGCATCAACTCCGCAAAGCTGAACAGCGCTTTGTACGAAGGCATCGGGTTCGCCATTCCCGTGGCGGACGCGCAGCCTGTCATCGCCGATCTGATCGACTACGGCTATGTAAAAGACCGCGTGGCCTTGGGCGTGATGGTGATCGCGCTTTCGCCCGCAACGGGCCCCTCGAACGATCTGCCCGAACAGGGGCTTTACATTTCCGCTGTGGAGGAATACAGCGATCTGAACCGGCACGACGTTACGGTGGGCGATGTGATCCTGAAGGCGGACGGCGTAACGCTTGTAACGACCTCCGATCTGCTGGATGTGCTGGAGACCCACAAGCCCGGCGAAACCGTAACGCTGGAGATCCAAAAACACGGCAGCGGAACGGTTATCACCATTGACGTGGAGCTGGTGGAAAGCCGAAACAATTAAGCGCCGGCGCGGCCCCGGCGAAAAGCCGAAACACCCGCTTTGGAGCGGCTGAACGGGAATCCCCCTTCGTCAGACAGGAAGGCGCAAACAGGCCGGCCGGGGGAAGCGAACGGACGAACAGAGGAGAACGATCGGGATGCAAAAGGCAAACGAAATACGGCGGCCGCGGCGCGCGCGGCCGGCCGCACTGGCACAGCGGCGCGCACGGCCGATGCCGGCGTTCGCGGCGGATGGCGCTGCGGCGCAGATCGCCCAGCCGGCGCGGCGGGTGCTGCCGGCGCTGACGGTGCTGCTGGCGCTGACGGTACTGCTGGGCGCGTGTTCTGCCGGTGTGATTACCTCGTCCGACGGCACGACGCAGACGGCAGGAACCTATGTGGGCCCGGGCGCATCCGAGGCCGCGCCGCAGGAGGAAGGGCCGAATGCCTCCTTGCCGGCCGCGCCGCAGGACAAAGCGCCGGCAGGCGCTTTGCCGGACGCGCCCGGTGGGGAGGCCGTTACCTTCACCGACGCGCTCGGCCGCACGGTGACGGTGGAACATCCGCAGCGCGTGGCGGCGCTGATCGGCAGCTTTGCAGACGTGTGGTGCCTTGCCGGCGGCAGGGATGTGCTGGTGGCTGCGGCGGACGACGCGTGGACACAGTTTGATCTGCAGCTGCCGAAATCTGTGGAGAACATCGGTGGGGCAAAAAGCCCCAGCGCCGAGGCGCTGCTGGCTGCGCAGCCGGATTTTATCATCGCCAGCGCCGCCACGCAGGCAGACGTGGATCTGCTGCCCATTTTGCAGCAGGCGGGCATTACAACGGCCTTTTTTGACGTGAGCAGCCTTGACGATTATCTTGCAATGCTAAAAATCTGTACGCGCATCACCGGCTGCCCGGAGCGGTACGAAGCATACGGCGCGGCGGTGCAGGCTCAGGCAGACGCGGCGCTGGCGCTGGCGCAGGGCAAAGAAGGCCCGAGCGTGCTGTATCTGCGCGCTTCTACGGGCGGCTGCAAGGTAAAAAACAGCGAGGGCAGCGTGCTGGGCGAAATGCTGGCCGCGCTGGGCTGCGTGAACATTGCGGACAGCGACGCTTCTCTTTTGGAGGAGCTTTCCATGGAAGCGATCCTTGCCGCCGATCCCGACCGGATCTTTATTGTATTGCAGAGCAACGATGAGGACGCGGCGCGCGCCTCGCTGGAGGAATCTCTGCTGTCAAACCCCGCATGGGGGCAGCTGCGCGCGGTGCGCAGCGGGGCGTGCCACTACCTCGACCAGCGGCTGTACAATCTGAAGCCGAACGCCCGCTGGGGCGAAGCATACGAGGCGCTGGCAAAGATTCTTTACGTCGATCCTGCCGAAGGAGCGCCGGCAAATGCGCCGTAGCGGGCAGGGCGCGGCGCGCCTTGCCGGTTTGGCGGCGGCGGTGCTGTGCGCGGCAGTGCTGAGCCTGTGCCTTGGCGCGCGGCAGCTTGCACCCGGCACGGTGCTGCGCGCGCTGCTGGGGGCCGCGGGCGAGGCGGAGCGAGCTGCGGCCGATATTGTACGCCTTGTGCGCCTGCCGCGCACGGCCGGCGGTCTGCTTGCGGGCGCGGCGCTGGCGGCGTCCGGCACGGTGATCCAAACCGTGCTGGCAAACCCGCTGGCCGCGCCGAACATCATCGGCATCAATTCGGGCGCGGGGCTCGGCGTGGCAATCTGCTGCGCCCTTGCGCCCGGCGCGGCCGTGCTTACGCCGCCGGCCGCTTTTTTGGGCGCGTTCGGCGGCGTTTCGCTCGTGCTTGCGCTCTCGCGGCGGGCGGGGGCTTCCCGCATCACGCTGGTGTTGGCGGGCGTTGCGGTTTCGGGTATGCTGAGCGCGGGCGTGGATCTGGTGCTCACGCTTGTGCCCGACGCGCTGGTGGGCTATTCCGATTTTCGCATCGGCGGCCTTGCGCAGGTGTCGATGCAAAAAATTGCGCCCGCCGCCTGGGTAATCGTCCCCTGCCTTGCGGTGCTGCTGCTGCTGGCGGGCGAGATGGATGTGCTGGCGCTGGGAGAAGATTTGGCCCACAGCCTGGGGCTGCGGGTGCGCGCGGTAAGCCTGCTGCTGCTGGCACTGGCGGCGGCTTTGGCGGGTGCGGCCGTCAGCTTTGCGGGGCTGCTGGGGTTTGTTGGCCTTGTGGCGCCGCAGATCGCGCGGCGGCTTGTGGGCGGCGGGGCGCGCCGCCTGCTGCCGGGCGCCATGCTGCTGGGCGCGCTGCTGCTCACACTGTGCGATCTTGCCGCGCGCGTGCTCTTTGCACCGTTCGAGCTGCCGGTGGGCATTGTGCTTTCGCTGGCGGGCGGGCCGTTTTTTCTGTGGCTGCTGTTTCGCCAGCGGCACAGAGAAACGGCGGCGGAGCGCCCGTAAAAATACGGGCGGTTCCGTAAAAAATATGTCTGCGCCGCAAAGCGGAGCAAAAGGCGCTTCGCTTCCCAGCCTCGCAGCGGTGCTTGCGGGCGGCGATCCGGCTTTGCGCAAAGGATAAAAACAGGAGGGGGAGCGATAGCATGATCGAGCTGCGGGCCCTGTCCGCCGGGTATCGGGGGCAGCCGGTGCTGCAAAATATCAGCCTCGCGTTCCCGCCGGGAACGGTGACGGCGCTGCTGGGGCCGAACGGCTGCGGAAAAACCACGCTGCTGAAAACGGCGCTGGGCCTGCTGGAGCCCATAGCGGGCGAGGTATGGTACGACGGCGCGCCCCTTTCCGCGCTCACGCCGCGGCAGGCGGCGCGCCGAGCGGCCTATTTGCCGCAAAGCCGCGCCGTTCCGGAGCTGGAGGCGCAGCGGATGGTGCTGCACGGGCGTTTTCCGTATCTTTCGTTCCCGCGCCGCTACCGGCAGAGCGATCACGAGGCTGTGCGGCGGGCGCTTGCCGCGGCAGGCGCGCAGGAGCTTGCCGAACGCCCGCTCCCGCAGCTCAGCGGCGGGCAGCGGCAAAAGGTGTATCTGGCAATGGCTCTGGCGCAGGAGACCCCCACCGTCTTTTTGGACGAGCCGACGGCGTGGCTGGACGTGCGCTGCCAGCTTGACGTGATGCGCACCGCGCGCACGCTGGCGGACGCGGGGCGCGCGGTGGTGGTTGTGTGCCACGATCTGTGCCTTGCGCTGCGCACGGCCGACCGCGCGGCGGTGTTTGCCGCGGGCGGCCTGCTGCTGGCCGATACGCCCGAGGCCGTCTACCAAAGCGGCGTGCTGGACAAAGCGTTTGCGGTGCGCGTTTGCCGGGTGCTTGCCGGGGGCAGCTGGCAATATTTTTGCGAGTGAGGCGGTGCTTGTGCGAGCAAAACGCTTTGCTGCAAGTGTGGCGGTATGGCTGCGTGTAAGCGCTGCTTCTGCGAGGATGGCGTTTTTCGGCACATGCGCCGCCGATGCGGTTTGCCCGGCGGTATTGCCGTTTGGCCGGCCGCAGCCTGCGCGGCGCTGAACGCGCCTCTGCTTTTATGGATACCCGTGTAATTACCCGGAAGGAGCGATCCGTATGGCGTATTTTCCGCTGTTTGTGGAATTGGAGAAAAAGCCCTGCCTGATTGTGGGCGGGGGAACAGTCGCGCTGCGCAAAGCGGAAGGGCTGCTTTGCTGCGGTGCGCGGCTGACGGTGGTCGCACCCGCGTTTGCCCCGGGCTGGGATGCGCTGGCCGGCCGCGCAGCGCTGCTGCGGCGGGTGTTTTGCCCGGCCGATGCGGACGGGCAAATGCTCGTAATCGCCGCAGCAGACGACACGGCGGTAAATGCCGCCGTTGCCGCGCAGTGCCGGGCCGCGCGCATTCCCGTGAACACAGTGGACGACCCGGAGCACTGCACCTTTTTATTCCCTGCGCTGGTGCGGCGCGGCGCGCTGTGCGTGGGCATTTCCACGGGCGGCGCAAGCCCCACGGCGGCGGCTTATGTAAGGCGGCGCATTGAGGCCGCACTGCCTGAGGACGACGCGTGGGAAGGGATCCTCGCGTTCCTTGCCGCGCAGCGCCCGCACATTCAGGCATGTGTTCCAAGCGCGCCCGCGCGCGCAAGGATCTTTGCCGCTCTGTTCGAGGCCTGCATGGCGCGCGGCGGGCCGCTCGACGCGCAGGAGGTGCAGGCGTTCCTGCCCCGTGCATAGGGCGCTTGGGCTTTTGCATATTTTAAAAAGGCCCCGGCAGAAAAGCGATGGGCAGACGAGACAGGGGCCCGGGAGCTTTCCCGGATCGATAAACAAAAGGCGGTGATGCGATTTGCGCGAAAAAACAGAACTGAAAACAAAACGCCTCGTGCTGCGGCCGCTGGGGACGGAGGATCTGCAAACCGTGCACGCGTATGCGTCCGATCTGGAAAACACAAAATGGATGCAGAATCTTCCCAACGAAACCATCGAGGAGACGCTGGCGTTTTTGAAAAGTGCCGAGGCCGAGTGGCAAAGGGAGCATCCTTCGTTTTACGAGTTTGCGGTGCTGTGGGAAGGGCGGCATATCGGCACGGTGAGCCTCTATCTGGAAGAAGCCGCCAACACGCCCGGGCAGACCGGTGTATCCGGGCGGGCGGCGGAAGCTGCCAACACGCCCGGGCAGGCCGGGGAACTGGGATGGGTGTTTCACAAAGACTACTGGGGCCGGGGCTTTGCGGGCGAGGCGGCCGCCGCTCTGGTGGAATACGCTGTCCGGCAGTGGAAGATCTGCCATTTTGTCGCGCACTGCGATGCGGAAAACATCGGCTCGTACCGGGTGATGGAAAAGCTCGGCATGGTGCGCACGGCTGTCGGCCACAACCGCAAAAACCGCGCCTCGGCGCAGGTGCGGACGGAATATCGGTACGAGATGTGGCTTGGGAACGTCCAAAGCAACCGCTGAACGGCCCGCACCGGCAGGGCGGGGAGCCGTTTTGAAAAGGTTTTTTCCATAAACGCATCAAGATGTTAAAAAGGTGAGCTCTCCCACGGATAAGGCGGGTTGCAGGGCCTTGTTGATGGCCAGCGCCAGCAGCGTTGCGCCGCGGCGGATGATTGCGTCGATGTCCTTCGGCGTTACCACAAGGGGGCGCGCCTCGTCGGGCGAGACGGCGGATTCCATCACCGTGGGCACGCCTACGGCCACCACCGGCACGCCGAGGGTGTGCTCTGTCAGCGGCGGCGCGTGGTGCGGAGAGAGGCCGGCGGTAGAGAGCTGCACGCTGCAGCCCAGCCGACGCGCGTCCGAGGTGCACAGGCTGTCTACACATACCACGGCTTCGGGCTTCAGGCGATGTACCACACTTTGCAAAAGCTCCGCCGTGGCAAGGCCGGTGGAGCCCTCCACGCCCGGCGAAAATGCGGCCACGGGGCGCAAGCGCAGGGTCTCGTCCGCCTCGGCCTGGCTGCAAAGCTGCCGCGTGACGAACACGCGGTCGGCCGTCTCCGGCCCCAGGGCGTCTGCCGTAACGGCGCGGTTGCCCACACCGGCCACCAGAACCAGCCCTTCCTTCGGCAGCAGCGCGCGCAGTTGGCTGGCGATGGCCCACACATAGGCCTCGTTGCGGTCGTCGATCACGGAGAACTGGGGCATATCCAGTGTGATATAGCGCCCCTTGGGGCGCCGCAGGCCGCTGCGCTCGATCTCCACGCGCGTAAGCCCGATGCCGGAGGCCGTGGCGTGAAACGTTTTCACGCCGCGCGGAACGCTTCCTTTGGATCTTGGGTACAGCTCGGCGGCAATATCGGTATATACAGGCACAAAAATCGCTCCTTCATCTGTTTTTTGCGTTGTTTTTTTCAAAAAACTCTTGCCTTGCGGCGCAAAAAGTGGTATGATAAATTGCAAACTGTTATGGGTATTAAGGAGGTGGTACGATGCCTAACATCAAATCGCAGAAGGATCGCGTCGTGCAGGCGAAAAAGGAAAATATGCACAACAAGGCGATCAAGTCCAACCTGAAAACAGTCGTCAAGAAGGCAAACGCCGCCATTTCCGCCGGCGCCGCCGACAAGGACGCTGCTATGAAGGCTGCTGTCGTTGCGATCGACAAGGCTGCGGCGAAGGGTGTGCTTCACAAGAACACGGCTTCCCGCAAGGTTTCCCGCATGGCGAAGGCCGCGAACAAGGCCGCCAACTGATCATTGTTTCGGAGCAAACCCGCCGCCTCGAACGAGGCGGCGGGAATTTTTTTGCCTTCCGCAGAGCACGCCGGGGGAACGCGGAACCGGCCGCGGGAACGCAGGCTCAGTTCTGATCGCGGCTTTGTCCCAGCAGCGCTGCGAGAAACCCGGCGGTGAGCGAGGCGGTAACGCCGCCCGCGGCGGCCGTAAAGCCGCCTGTCAACGCGCCCAGCAACCCGCTTTCGGCCACGGAATCCATCACGCCCTGTGCCAGCAGATGGCCGAAGCCGATGAGCGGCACGGTTGCGCCCGCGCCCGCAAATTCGGCCAGCGGATCGTACCAGCCCAGCGCCGAAAGCACCACGCCCGCCACCACATAGGTGACGAGGATGCGCGCGGGTGTAAGCTTTGTCAGATCGATCAGCAGCTGGCCGATCACACAGATGGCACCGCCTACAAGAAACGCCCATACAAAATTCATTGCGCCGCGCCCTCCTTTCCCGGCTGCTTTTGGGGCCGCGGCCCGGGTTCTGCCGCAGCCCCGGGCCGGCCGGCCGCATGCTTTTGCCGTTTCGGCGAACCGGCCGCCTGTGCCGCCGCATCCGTTTGCCGGGCCGCCTTTTCGTTCTGCTCGGGCAAAGTTGCAGAGAGCTCCACCAGATGTGCGATGCCGGGGATGCTCTCGCCCTGCAAAAAGGTGGTCTGGCTCATCAGCGCGCCTGTAGAGAGGAACAGCACGCGCTTCAGCTGCCCGGCGCGCAGCGCGGGCAGCACATGGCAGCACAGCACGGCTGCGCTACAGCCCGCGCCCGAGCCGCCCGCCTGTACGTTCTGGGTCTCGCGGTCGTAAACGATGAGGCCGCAGTCCTTGTGATTTTGCAGCGGCAGGCCGGCCTGCTCCAAAAGCTGTAGCAGCAGCTTGCTGCCCACAAGGCCCAGATCGCCGGTATAGATGGCATCGAACGCCTCGGGGGCCTCGCTTGTATCCTCAAAATACCGCAAAATTGTTTCGCATGCGGCGGGGGCCATTGCCGCGCCCATGTTGTTGATATCGGTAATCTCATAATCGCGCACCCGGCCGAACGTTACGCCTCGCACATAGGGCGGGCCGCCGTCCGGCGAGACAATGGCGCAGCCCGCGCCCGTCACCGTCCACTGTGCGGTGGGCGTGCGCTTGCCGCCGTAATCCAGCGGCGTGCGAAACTGTCGTTCCGCGGCGCAAAAATGGCTGCTGCTCATGGCCGCGGCGTGGCGCATCATGCCCCCCGCTACCAGGCACGAGGCCAGCGCCAGCCCTTCGGCCATTGTGCTGCACGCGCCGTACAGCCCAAGATAGGGCACATCAAAGCCGCGCATCGTGTAGGCCGAGGCGGTGCACTGGCATTGCAGGTCGCCGGCAAACACCGCATCCAGCGCATCGGGCTGCAGCCGGGCCTTTTTCAGCGCAGTTTCCAGGCCGTACCGGGCAAAATCGCTCTCGGCCTTTTCCCACGTTTTTTCGCCGCAGCGGGAATCCGTTACCAGCAGGTCGAACGCGTCGGCCAGCGGGCCTTCGGCTTCCTTTTTGCCGCCCACAGCTGCATAGGATACAATGCCCGGCGGCTGCGCAAAACGGATGGTATCCCCTTTCTTTTGCATTCGGTTACCCTCCCATCAGCGGGCGCAAAAAATAATAAATAACGCCCCATGCCACGCTGGCCAGCATACCGTATACGATCACCGGCCCGGCAATAATAAACATTTTGGCGCCTACGCCCGTAACAAACCCTTCGTTGCGGAATTCGATGGCGGGCGAAACCACGGCGTTTGCAAAACCGGTGATGGGCACGAGCGTGCCCGCGCCTGCCTTTGCGGCCAGCTTCTGGTACCAGCCCAGCGCCGTGGTAACGGCGGAAAGAGCGATCAGCGTGGCGCTGGTGAGCGTGGCGGCGTCCGTCAGCGTCAGGCCCATCGACGCGTACAGCCTGCGCAGCCCTTCGCCCAGCAGGCAGATCGCGCCGCCGATGCAAAACGCCCACACACAGTCTTTCAGGAGGGGCGAAGGCGGCGACGCCCTTTTGCACATCTCATCGTATTTTTTTGGATCGGGTCTCATAGATTGCGCTCCTTTTTGAAAAACTCTTTTCCGGGGGCCGTGCCCAAATGGCGCCCGTTTTCCTCTTCAGTGTTCCCCGTGCGTGCGCAAAATATGTGCGGGCGGCGCGGCAGCTGCGCACGGATCTGCGCTGCGTGCGGGCCGCGGCTCTTGAAAGCCGGCGGAGTTTTCCGTATAATAAAAAAGAAGCTCGAACCCGCATCGGCTTTGCCCGGCAGACGCGCCGAAAAGCGGTGTGGCTTCGGCGCTTTTCCACGATAGAAAAACGGGCGGCCCTGTTCGGATACAAGGCTGCCCGCAACGGAGGGACCTGTTCTATGAATCTGCTTGTGATCGATGCGCAGGGCGGCGGGATCGGAAAACAGCTCATTTCCGCTGTGAAATCGGCCGATCCGGAGATCCGCATCACCGCCGTGGGAACAAATGCGGCGGCGGCCTCCGCCATGCTGAAGGCGGGGGCGGACGAGGCGGCCGCCGGAGAAAATGCGGTTGTGGTCTGCAGCCGGAACGCGGACGTGATTGCCGGCCCCATTGGGATTGTAATCGCGGATGCGCTGCTTGGCGAGATCACGCCGCGTATGGCGCAGGCCGTGGGGCAAAGCGCCGCGCGGCGGATCCTGATCCCCATCAATCACTGCGGCAATATCGTAGCGGGCGTGGACGATGGGAATATTGGCCGGCTCATCCGCTGCGCGATCGCCGAAATTGAAAAGCTGCGCGCGCCGTCCGTATGAGCGGCGGCCGATAAAAGCGAACAGAGCGTGCCGCAGAAAAAGCTGCGGCACGCCCAATTTGCGCCCGGCCCGGGCGGAATATTATTTTGTCTGTACGCCGCCGATAAAGATTTTCTCCGGGTGCAGCGTTTCGTCCAGCACCAGCACGTCGGCACGCTTGCCCTCGGTGATGCTGCCCAGCGTATCGAACAGGCCCACGGCCTGAGCCGGGTTGATGGTGGCCGCGCGCAGCGCCGTTTCCAGCGGAACGCCAAAGCCCACCGCGCGGCGGAAACATTCGGCCAGACATGTGGCGCTGCCCGCGATGGTGCCGTTTTCCAGCGTGGCCTTGCCGTCTGTCATATAAACGGTCTGCCCGCCCAGAGAATACACGCCGTTCGGCATGCCCGCGGCGCGCATGGAATCGCTGATGAGGCACACGCGCTCGGCGCCGAACCAGCGGAACACGCTGCGCACAACGGCCGGGTGCAGATGGATGCCGTCGGAGATCATCTCCACGTGCGCCGCGTCGTCGCTGGCGGCGCCCACCACGCCGGGGTCGCGATGGCCGAACGGAGGCATCGCGTTGAACAGGTGCGTCACATGCGTGGCGCCCGCCGCAAACGCGGCCTTTGCCTGCTCGTAATTTGCCGTGGTGTGGGCAATGGAGACTACGCATTTTTTGCTGGCCTGCTCAATAAAGGGGATGCAGCCGTCCAGCTCGGGCGCAACGTCCACCAGACGGATGGCCCCGCCGGCCGCCGCGTACAGCCGCTCGAACATCTCGATATCGGGATCGACGATATATTTTTCCGCCTGCGCGCCCTTTTTTGCCTTGCTGAAGAACGGCCCCTCCATATTGATGCCGCGCAGCACCGCGCCGCCGGTTTCGCGGTTGATGTAGGGCTTCGCGATCTCGACGATCCTCGTCAGGATCGGCTCGTCAAATGCCATGGTCGTGCCGCAGAAGCTGGTGACGCCCTCGCTGCCCAGATACCGGGACATCGTTTCGATGTGCTCCGCACCCATGTCGCAGAAATCCGAGCCCTTCGAGCCGTGAATGTGGATATCCACAAAGCCGGGCGCAACGTATTTTCCGGCAACGTCCAGCACGTTTGCGCCTGTCAGCGAGCCGGGCGCGGCGACGCGCGCGATCTTTCCGTCTGCCAGTTCCACGTCCGCGGGCACAAAGCGCGCTTCTTCCGTAAAGATAAGGCCGTTTTTCAAAATCATACCGATGCACTTCCTTTTTATTTTGCGCCGCCTTTGCACAGGGCGGCGTCTTTTCCTTTAAGTATATGATACAGTTTTTTGCCTTGCGCGGCATATTTTCGGCAAAAAAAGAGACATTTGTGCCAACAAAATGTGAAATGAAACAAATGGGCAAAAAAACATCCCCCGAGGCCGGGGGACAGCGCGCGCAAAAACGCGCGGGGAACGCTTTGAAAAGCAGGCCCCGGCCCGGAAGGCCGGTGGGGCGGAATATGGGGCCGCGCCGGGCCGGAGCCTGCGGAAAAGGGGGAAAACGGGCTCGCGCCGGTTCAGGCTATCGGGATGGTGCCGCAGCCGTTCCAGGTGCAGTCCATGGAGTTGGCAAGAACACGTACACGCAGGCGGCGCCCGCCGCAGCTGCCGCGCTCGCAGCCGCAATGGTTGGGGTCGTTCGGCAGCACAAACGATACGCACATCACGTGGATGTCACGGCAGCAATCACCGTCGTGCGCGGGCAAAACCAGTGTTTTAAAGCCGCGCGATTCCTCGGCGCCGGAGGGCATCAGCTCCGTAACGATCACGGCCGCGCAGGTGCGCGAGTGCGGGCAGACGTTGCGCAGCGTGAAATCCACCTGTAAAATGCGCCCCTGATGCGCAAGTACGATATCGCCCGCGTCGCAAAAGACCGAATCCTCACACGGCGCGGCGTAAACGTCTACCGTGTGCGGGCTGTCCGGCGAGATCACCGAGCCGCATTCCACCGTTACCGAGGGCGAGGGGAAGGCGGGTGTCTCGCACGCCGCGTCGGAAAATTCGATGCTGCGGTTTACCTGCTTGGAGCCGCCTGTAGAGCCGGTGTGCTGCACCTCGAAGGTGAGCGTGGCCGTTTCGGGCGCAAGGCAGGCCAGCGCGGGGATCTGCCAGCAGATGGTCTGCGAGCCCTCCAGCGCGGCGGTGCCCAGAGCCGGCGGCGTAAAGCCTAAAATGCGAAAATCGGAATGCACAACATCCCGGATGCGGATGTCCGACGCGCCGGGCGCGGCGATGACATCGGCAAGGCGGCGGAATACGGCCTCCAGCTCCTCGGCATTGGCGGTGGTGATGACGTGGCTGTCTGCCGGCTCGCTCGCCCAGCGGCAGAGCGTGGCTTTGTCTAACCCCGTGCGGCCCACAAGGCCCACGCAGTAGATCTCTACGCCGTTTCGGCGCAGCTTTTCGGCAACGGGCGTGGGGTCGGAGCCCACGGTCGTTTCGCCGTCGGTAAAGATGACCAGCACCTTTTTGCGCGCAGAGCCGCTTAGCAGTGCGCCGCCCGAGGCAAAGCCGTCCGCGTGATTGGTGCTGCCCTGTGCCGTCAGCGCGTCTGCGGCGCGCCGCAGTACGGCGCTCTCGGCCGAGAGCGGCACATCCGTTGTGGCCGTGCCCGCAAAGCTGACGATGCCGACGCAGCTGCCCTCGGCCGCGCCTGTGCTGCCCCGCATTAAAACGAGGTCGATAAAATCCTTTGCGCCGGCCTTTAAATGCTCGAGCGGCGCGCCCGACATGCTGCCGGAGCGGTCGAGCGCGAGCGCAACGTCCATTGCGCTGTCTGCCGTGCCGGGCTGAGCGGTGATGCTGAGCGTTACCTTCAGCGTGCCGTCACTGCTGATGCGGGTTTCGCTCAGAGTTTTGTCGGCGTGTGTGATCGACATACAACCATTTCCTTTCTTTCCGGGCGCACCCCGCATAAACGCAGGGTGCGGTCCCCCCTTTCTGCGCCATCGTATGCGCGCGGCGCAAAAGATGTGCGGCCTGCGCCTTGCGCCGGCGGCGGGCATTTGGCGTTTTGGGAAAGGAAAAACCCCAAAAATGCCAAAAGCTCCGCGCGGTTTTCGCACCGCACGGAGCTTTTGAAAAAATTGGTTTTTTCTTTTGCCGGAAAGAAAAGCGCCCCGACGCCAGAAACTCACCTGCCGGGAACAGGCGTATGGCTGCCCAGAATCCGGCTGCCGAGGGCTCTCCGCAGCCGTTTGCAGCCGTGCGCCGCCCGCCTCCGGCAAAACGATCCCCCATTTCGCCTGCCCGGCCAGGGGGGCCAAGAGCTTACGGCAGCGTTTCCTCCAGCGTCTGCATCAGCTTTTTCAGATCGATGGGCTTGGCGATATGGCCGTTCATGCCGCTTCGCAGGGCCTCCTGCCGGTCTTCCTCGAAGGCGTTGGCCGTCATGGCCAGAATGGGGATGGAGGCGAGCTCTTTGTTTTCCAGCCCGCGGATGGCCCGGGTTGCCTCGTAGCCGTTCATCAGCGGCATCTGTACGTCCATCAGGATAAGCTGATAATATCCGGGCGCATGGGCGCACAGCATTTCCACGGCGACCTTGCCGTTTTCGGCGTTTTCCACGGAGAAGCCCTCTTCCTCCAGAAGGGCGATGGCAATCTCGCGGTTCAGCTCGTTGTCTTCCGCCAGCAGAATGCGTTCGCTGTGCGTGGGCAGCCGCACGGGCGCCGGCGCCTCCTCGCCCGCGTGTAGAACGGCGTGCAGACAAGCGCGCAGCTCCGACAAAAACAGCGGCTTGGAGCAGAAAGCCGTAACGCCGGCCTGCCGGGCCTCCTGTTCGATATCCGACCAATCGTAGGCCGAGAGAACAATGATCGGCGCTTTTTCGCCCAGCTCCTGCCGCACGCGGCGCGCCACCTCGATGCCGTTCATATCGGGCAGCAGCCAGTCGATGAGATAGATGGAATAGCGGTCGTCGCGCATCAGGGCCTGCCGCGTGCGCAAAACGGCTTCCTTGCCAGACATGGTCCATTCGGCGCGCAGGCCAATCTGGTTCAGCATGGCGGAGACGCTGTCGCAGGAATTAAAATCGTCGTCCACCACCAGCGCGCGCAGACCCTGCAGCTCGGGGAGCGTGAGCGGGAGCTTTTCGCCGGAGTGCAAAGGGAACGTAAGCGCGACCGTACATTCGGTGCCCACGCCCTGCCGGCTGGTTACCGTGATGGAGCCGTGCATCATCTGCACAAGGCTCTGCGTAATGGCCATGCCCAGGCCCGTGCCCTGAATGCCGCTGATGGTGGAATTGCGCTCGCGCTCGAACGGCTCGAAAATGTGCGAGACAAATTCCTCGCTCATGCCGATGCCGTTGTCCTTTACGTGGAATTCATAGCTGCCAAAGCCCTCCGGAGCGTTGGGCTTTTCCACCACCCGCAGGCCCACTCTGCCGCCCGCGCCCGTGTATTTGATGGCATTGCTCAGCAGGTTCAAAAGCACCTGATTCAGGCGCAGCCGGTCGCAGCAGATATCCTCGTGCTGTACATCGACGACATCCATATACAGATCCAGCTGTTTGGTGTGAACATCGGCCTGAATGATGTTGCGCAGTCCGTGCAGGATATCGGGCAGGCTGCACGGGCGCTCGTCCAGATGGATCTTGCCGTTTTCAATGCGGCTCATATCCAAAATATCGTTGATCAGGCTCAGCAGATGATTGCCGGACGTCATGATCTTCTTCAGATAGTCCTCCACCTGCTCCTGCCGCCCAATGTGCGAGAGGGCCAGCGTGGTAAAGCCGATGATCGCGTTCATCGGCGTGCGGATATCGTGCGACATATTCGAGAGGAACGTGCTTTTTGCGCGGTTGGCCTGATTGGCGCGCGAGAGCGCGTCCTCCAAAATGGCCTGACGCTCGCGCTCCTCCTGCAGCTCGTCGTCGATGCTGCGAAAGCCGAGCACCGCGCCGTGCCGTTCGTCCCACACGCCCGCGCGCACGGCCTTCATCTGGAAGTGGCGCAGACGGCCGCAGCATTCGGTACGGAAATTGAAAAAGAACGTCGGCTTTTCAGAAAGCTCGCGCTTCAGCCGCTCGGCGGCGGTAGCCTGCCGCAGCGGCTCGCGGTCCTCCTCCAGCACGCCGGCCGCAATGTACCGATCCATGGATCTGCGAAGCGACAAATCGCCCGTAAAGCACTGCCCGAGCAGGCCGCTGGGACATTCGCCGATGCGCAGCGCCTCGCCCTTTTCCGTGTCCAGATCAAAAAAGCAGACGAGGCTGTAATCAATGCTCAGCGCGTGGATCAATTCGATCTGCCGCCGCCTTGCGTGCAGCAGCTCCTCTTCCACGCGCTGCTTGTGCGCGGTGAAATCCAGCAAAAAGCGCTGGCAGAAGATTTCGCCGTTTTTTTCCGCCAGCTTGATGCTGCCGAAAACATGGACGATCTCGCCGTCTGCATGCCGGACACGGTATTCCAGCGTGGCGGAATCGTTCACATCCTTCAGCGATTGGATGATCCGGCGCAGACGGGGCTTATCCTCCTCCACCACGGAGGGCGCCACCGAGGAAAAGCCGCTCCGCATAAGATCCTCCTGCGAATCGTAGCCTAAAATGCGCAGTGCGGCCCGGTTGATGCTGATGATCTTTTTGCCGTCCGGCGTATGGCAAAGAACGCCGCAGTCCATGCTGGTAAAAATGTTTTCCAGCGTTTCGTTTTTGTGCTCCAGCTCCCGGGCATAGGCGCGTTCCCGGGTGGCGTCGATGGCGATGCCCACCGTTCCCATCACGCTGCCGTCCAGATCGTACAGCGGGGATTTATAGGTGGTAAGGATCTTTGTCTCGTTTCCGGCGCGCACGATCTCTTCGGAAACGCAGGTTCGGCGCTGTTCCATCACCATGCGCTCGGATTCGATACAGGCCGGGTCGTCCTGCGCTACGTTCCAGATATAGGCATGGCCGCGCCCCTGCACCTGCTCTTTTGTCTTGCCGACGATGCGGCAAAAGCTTTCGTTCACCTTTTCGTGCAGCCCGTTCTTATTCTTGTACCACACCATGTTCGGCGAGCTGTCGATCGCGGCCGCCAGGAACTGAGCGGTCTGCCAGGCATCCATTTTCCCCCGATAAGCCCGCTGCCACCGCCGCAGACGAAAGCGCCATTCGGCGTCTGCCATGGGCGCCGGCCAAAGATCCGTATCCTCCGGCAGCAGCGCGTCGTCTGCGGCTGTCAGCACCGCGGCCGCGGCGGCGTCGGCCAGCAGGATCAGGCCCGCGGAGGGCTTTTTCCAGCCCGCAAGCGTCCGCACCGTTTCCACGGCGTCCGTTTCGCGCACGTCGGCAAAAATCACATCGGCCTGCCGGGCGGGCTCCTGCTCGGGCAGGTCGCTTTCCAAAACGGTATGCGTAAACGCCGCAAGGGGCTTTAAAGCGCGCAAAACAGAAAGGCCCTCGCGCCGGCGGCCGATATAATAAAAGCGGATATGACAATGGTACATAAGGTTCCCCCTCAGCATGCGGCGTCGGCTGCGGCGGCCGGAGCCGTTCTGTCGGAAAAGCGCTCCCGCGGGCGGGCGTTTTTCTCTATTCTCATTGTATCAGACTCCGGGAAAGGCTGTCAATGCACCGGGGGAAAAAGAGCCCTCTTTTGCGGTTCTTTTACGGATCCTTTGCGGCTTTTTTGCGCCGCCGCGCCGGCGCGGCGGCACCGCAACGCGGGGCCTGCATTCCCTTTTTGCGCAAAATAGGGTATACTGTTCCTGCCGGCGGGCCGCGGCCTGCCGGCAAGAACAAAAGCAAGGGAGGAATTTGCCATGCGGGAACACGCGCTCTGGCAGCTGGCCGAGGAGCTGCTGCCGCTGCGGGACGTAATGCGCGGGCTGCGCGGCGAGGTGCGCGACATGCGCAAAACGGTTCACGGCGCACAGCGGAAGATCCGCGGCCTGCACGACAGGGTGCTCGAGGCCGGGCAGCAAACCGGCACAGACGCCCTGCGGGAGGAGCTGCGCCTGGCCCGCGGCGAGCTGCGCGCCTTTCGGAACGAACTGCGCTGCATTCGCGCGCTGGCCATCCGACATAAGTATAGCCTCAGCCGCATTGCAGACGAGATCGAGCGTTCCCTTTTATAAATTAAGATCCTGCCCGGTTTATACATTTTTTAATGGCGGCTCTCAGGCGATTGTTTTGAAAGAATTGTCTGCAACGGGCGGACACAATGCTTCGGCGGCCTTTCGGCAAACATTTTGGCAACAAAAGGGCCTGCCGGCTGCGTTTTGCAGACGGCAGGCCTCTTTTTCGATGCTTCATATCCTCAGCAGCCAGTGGTTTTTCATTCCGGTCCCGGGCGGCTTGGCCGCGCCGGTTTTTTGGCCCGGAGCTTTCACCGCACGGGGGAAAAATAACTTCCGCATACCACTTCAGAATCTCTTGACTTTTTCTGAATTGTATTGTATCCTACTTCCGTCACATGTCAGTATTGCTTGAGAAGGTACTTGTATGGCCAGGGCAAATTGCTGCCGCCGCGCCCGCATCATAAAAGGGAACAGGAGGAATATACTATGGAACAGAGGCTTTATATCCGCGAGCATGGCGGCAATATCGTCGCTATGGTGAAAAATGCTGGGGTGCCGGTGATGTGCTGCGGGCAGAAAATGGCCGAGACCGTTCCTGGTACCGCCGATGCCGCTGTGGAGAAACACGTTCCCGTGTATCGGGCAGAGGGCAATCCGGTCAAGGCGCAGGTTGGCGCAGCAGAGCACCCCATGCTGCCGGAACACGATATCGAGTGGGCGTCTTTGCAGACCAGGCAGGGCAATCAGCGCAGGGTACTCTGCCCCGGAGGCAAACCGGAGGGCTGCTTCACGCTGTGTGGGGGCGGCCATGTGGAGGCGGTTTATGCCCGCTGCAACCTGCATAGCCTCTGGAAGGTATGAACAAATGCCCTGCATGGATTTCCAAAGCTGCTTCTCTGTTTGGAACAAGCTGACGCCCAGGCAGCAGAATTGGGTGCTGGAGCAGCTCCAAAAGCGCCAAGTCAAAAAAGGGACCGTGCTGCACAACGGCAGCGAGGACTGTACCGGGCTGCTTCTCATCAAGTCTGGTCAGCTCCGGGCCTATATGCTGTCGAAAGAGGGACGGGAAATCACCCTCTACCGGCTGTTTGACCGAGACCTCTGTCTGCTTTCCGCCTCTTGTGTTATGAAGGGCATTCAATTTGATGTGACTGTCAAAGCGGAGAAGGATACGGAATTCTGGGTGATCCCGGCGGAGGTTTACCGGCAGCTTATGGAGCAGTCCGCCGCTGTCGCCAACTACACCAACGAGATCATGTCCGCCCGGTTTTCCGAGGTCATGTGGCTTATGGAGCAGGTCCTGTGGAGGAGTATGGACCGGCGGATGGCCGCCTTCCTTCTGGAAGAAGCGGCGATTGAGAGTACCGGCCGGCTGAATATCACCCACGAGACCATCGCCAACCATATGGGGACTCACCGGGAGGTCGTCACCCGGATGCTCCGCTATTTCCAGGGCGAGGGCATGGTGAAACTGTCCCGGGGCGTGATCGAGCTTCTGGACGAACAAAAGCTGACGGCCCTGCGGGATCTATAAAAACACCTCTCCTCAAGCTTTGCTGCAAATTGAGGAGAGGTGTTTCTGTCTACAGATCCATGCCGCAGGCTGTGGACTGTTCTATCAGGCGGCGGTCGTTTGTTACCGCATCATAGAACCGAAAACCTCCGGCGAAGTTATATGCTTCATAGCCATGCCCGGCCAGAACGCGGCAGGCGATATAGCTGCGCAGGCCGCTCTGGCAGATAACGTACACCGGCTTATCCCGCTCGATTTCGTCCAGCCGTTCCCGCAGTTCGTCCACAGGGATGTTGCGGAACCCCTCGATGTGGCCGCCCGCGTACTCTTGGGGCGTCCGGACATCCAGCAGGGTCAGGCTGCCATCGTAGGGCAGAGCGTTCACATCCTCAATATGGAACTGCTTCACAACTCCGCCGGCCAGGTTTTCCACCATGAAGCCCGCCATATTCACCGGGTCCTTGGCGGAGGAGTAGGGCGGCGCGTAGGCCAGATCCAGCTCCTTCAGCTGGATGGCTGTCAGCCCGGCATGGATGGCGGTAGCCAGCACATCGATCCGCTTATCCACCCCCTCATACCCCACGATTTGAGCGCCCAGCAGACGATAGGTTCCCTTTTCAAAAACCACCTTCATGGTCATCAGCTTTCCGCCGGGATAGTAGCCCGCATGGCTCATGGGGGACAGAATCACCGCGTCCACCTCCAGGCCGGCCTTTTTGGCGTTCGTTTCGTTGACGCCGGTGGAGGCCGCTGTCAGGTCAAAGACCTTGATGACCGAGCTGCCCTGGCTTCCAGGATAGCGGCTGTCTCCGCCGCAGATGTTGTCTGCCGCAATCCGTCCCTGCTTGTTGGCAGGGCCGGCCAGGGAGATCACCGCATCCTGTCCGGTTACAGAATGCTTCACCTGAACCGCATCCCCCACAGCATAGATGTCCGGGACAGAGGTTTCCATCCGGTCATTAACCACGATGCTGCCCTTGAGGCCCAATTCCAGGCCGGCCTCTTTTGCAAGAACGGTGTCCGGGGTGACGCCGATAGCCAGCACCACCATATCGGCGTGGAGCGGTACCGCGTCCTTCCGCAGCACATCCACGCCGCCGTCCTGCTCGGCAAACCCTTCCACCGTATGCCCCAAGGCCAGCCGGATGCCGTGCCGCCGTGCCTCGCCGTGGATGAAGGCGGCCATATCCGGGTCGAAGGGGTTCATCAGCTGTTTTGGACGCTGGACAATGGTGACCTCCATCCCCAGCTCCCGCAGATTTTCCGCCAGCTCCAGGCTGATGAAGCCCCCGCCGGCCAGCACGGCGGATTTTGGGTGATGGATATGGATATAGTCCTTTATACGGAAGGTGTCCTCCACTGTGCGCAGTGTAAAGACTTTCTCGATTCCCACGCCGGGGATCCGGGGCTGGGTGGGGCTGGCTCCGGGAGAGAGGATCAGCTTGTCATAGCTTTCCTCAAACGCATCCCCCGTCTCCAGATTTTTGCCGGAAACAATTTTCCTGTCCGGATGAATGGCGGTAACCTCATGGCGCACCCGCACATCCACCCGAAAGCGGGCAAAGAAGCTCTCCGGCGTCTGGAGGGCCAGGGCCTCGGGTTCCTCGATCACCCCACCGATGTAGTAGGGCAGGCCGCAGTTGGCGTAGGAGACGTACCCCGACCGCTCAAAGACCACGATCTCCGCCGTCTCGTTTAACCGGCGAAGCCGGGCCGCTGCTGTGGCACCTCCCGCCACGCCGCCGATGATAACAACTTTCATTTCAGCATTCCACCTTTCCAGTGTAGGCGGCGATGCCGCCGATATTTTTAATATTGGTATAGCCCATCCGGGCCAGCAGCCTTGCCGCTTGGCTGCTCCTGGCGCCGCTGTGGCAATAGACGAACAGCGGGGTATCCTTCCCGGGAGCCATAGCAGTCACACGATCCAGTTCCTGAAGCGGAACATTTTTGCTGCCGGGGATGTGGCCCTCCCGATACTCCTGGGCAGTACGAACATCCAGCAGCATCGCGCCGGGCGTTTCACGAAAGGCTTTCGCGCCCTGATCAATATCAGACCCCTTAAAACGGTTGAAAAGTCCCATAAGTGCGTCTCCTTTCTTTTGTGCAGCAAAGCTGGCTTAACTCAATTTTTTTGTCCTGCGGCAATGTCATCTTTATCATAACCTCCCGGGGATTTTTTTTATGATACCACCAATGCCGGTGTTCTTCTGTGATAAAATTACAGAAAAGAGGCCGGAGCCGCCGAGGACCTGAAGGCCCGCGGCCCCATGCGCCGGGTGGGGCTGACGAATTGCCGCAAGGCCCGGGTGGCGGAAATCATCTTCAAAGAATTGATTGATTGCGAAATCATGCAGTCCCCAACAGGCAGCGATGCGGGGGACTGCATTTTGTCAAGAACATTTCATTACATAATTTAGACATTCTATGACAGTGAGGTTGTTCTTTGGCTATAAAACTGATATTATAAAGCACACGGAAGAAAGCGGGTGAACAGGTGATTAAAGTCGCAATTTGCGATGACGAACCGATTATGGTTCAGGAAATTTCAAACCGGCTTTCACAATACATGGACGGACGGAAGATCCCTTCCTATTCTGTTGCCGGCTTTTCAAATGGCTGCGCCCTTTTAGAAAGCGACTGCAACTTTGATATAGTTTTTTTGGATATCCAAATGGACGATCTGGATGGAATAGAAACTGCCAAACTATTGCGGCAACGGAGAAATCGCAGCCTGCTAATTTTTGTGACTGTTCTGAAAGAATGTGTGTTCAATGCGTTTGAGGCGGAGGCTTACGATTATCTGCTCAAGCCTCTGGACAGCAACCATTTCGAACGGACCATGGACAGGGCTGTCAGCACGTTAGCGCAAAGGACAGATAAAAGTATTGTCATTCGGCGGGGGAGCTCCTGTGATGTTGTCCCGCTGGCGCAAATCGTGTATTGTGAGGTGCAGGGCCGAAAGGTTTATGTTCATCAAGGTGATGGAAAAACAATCGACTACTACGACAATTTGGAAAATTTTGAACGTCAGATGGACAGACGCTTTTTCAGATGTCACAGAAGTTATCTTGTCAATCTTGATTATGTCCGTGGATGTAATGCCGGACAGGTCATGCTGTCACAGGGCGGCAAAATCCCTGTTTCCAGGTTGCGTGAACGAGATTTGACGCAGGCTCTTTTGCGTTACATGAAAGAGAGGAATTTCTGATATGGACTATTTCAGCCTATGCCTTGACGGCCTTTGCCTGCTTTGGCAAAGTGTAACGCACATTGCTTTTGTCAGCCGTCTGACTGGGAAAAAGCAGAAAATGCGGCACTTTGCGATCTACCTTTTTCTGCTCTGTATCATACAGTGGTTTTTCACTACATTCGATTTTTCCGATGTGCTGCCCGTCGGCGCGGAGCTGCTTTTATTATACAGCGTGAGCCGTCTGGCTTTGCGGAACCGGCAATCTGTATCCTGGGCCGCTGCAATTTTGGCAGTTTATATTACTCAGCTTTCTTTCGGTATCGTCAACTCGGTAGAGGTAATACTATTCCCCCCGATGGTTGGGAAACCAATGTTTTATCTGCTGTTTCTTTTCGCAGCGCTGACCGTTTTTGCAGTCTGCGCCTGTTGTTGTGGTGCGGTATTGAAATTTCTATCTCTGACGGAAGACCGTCAAATGCCGTATGTCGGCTTGCTGTTGTTTCCCGGACTGTTTTTCTTTGCTGCCGAACTGTATATTCTGCAAACTTCATACAGCGTCCTGCCCTCGTCCATTTCGTTAGGGGATGCCGGAAAACACGGCGCGTTATTAGCTATGCAGATCCTGGGGCTGGCCGCATTGCTTTGTACACTGTATGCCTACCAACACATCTGTCACAGCTTTCAAACGCAGGCGGCGTTACAATCCCTGGAGCAAGCAGCCCAAGCACAAAAAAACTATATTGCCGAGGCACAAAGGCGCTACGGGCAAACGAAAGCATTTCGCCATGATATTGCCAATCACTTGTCTGTACTGAATGGGCTGTTAAATAATGGAGAACTGGAGGAAAGCAAAGCATACTTGAACAAGCTGAAATCGGTTTCGACTTCCCTGTCCTTTCCATATCAAACAGGAAATCCAGTGGTAGATATTTTGCTAAGTGAAAAGCTGGGACTGGCAAAAGAAATTA
>CAJUMH010000008.1 GCA_910587145.1 uncultured Ruthenibacterium sp.
GTTGGAAGCGGTGCTTTGTGTAAGGTTGACAGCCTATTATGTTATTAGTTTTCTGCTTCCCTTTGTCAAGAGAAGATACCAAACGCCCTTTGACAAAAACTCCCGTGCGGCATAACGACTGCGACCGTCAGGGCCGCAGTCCGCTCCGCGCGGGAGTTTCTTTGTATCTGCGTATCTGCTGGTTTAGCTTGAGTTCAAGTTCATGTGTTATCATTTCAGCAATATCCCTCCACAAGAAGGAAGTGCCAATCAAAATGGAGAGCATTATGAAGAAGATGATTTCAATTTGTATTTTATCTGCCTTATCCTCGCTGCTTCTGAGCGCCTGCGGCGGAGCGCAAATGGCCGCCGCAGCAGGGCCGGAGCCGGCGGCAACAAATCTTTCGGCGCAGAATGGGGATGCCCCCTATACTGCCGACACGCCCATATCCGATGTGACAGGCGATCCCGCCTTTGGAAGCTTCGGCCGGTTGATCTTCCCGGCGAATACCGGCTATTACAGCGGAGATACCCTGGGTGATCTGCGGCTGACGTGGTACAGCCATATCGACCCTGACAAGACCGTGGAAATCGCCAGCTATATGAAAACCCACGCCGAGGCGGGGGATACGATTTTCTACGATATCTATACGGACGAAGAAAAAGCCGCCGATCCCACCAAGGAGGACACCGGATTGTTTTTCTTCAAAGGCAGCCCCGGTGAGCGGTTCGCCATCTGTAATGCTGGCGATGGTTTTGCCTATGTGGGGGCCATGCACGACAGCTTCCCCCACGCCCTGGAACTCAGCAAGATGGGCTACAACGCCTTTGCCCTGATCTACCGCCCCGGCGCACAGACCGCCTGTGAGGATTTGGCGCGGGCCATCACCTTCATCTTTGAACACGCGGATGAGTTGGAGGTAGATACCGCCTGTTACTCCCTCTGGGGCGGCTCTGCCGGAGGACGGATGGCGGCATACCTGGGAAGCTATGGCCCGGAAGCGTTCGGCGGTGGCGAGCTGCCCAGGCCCGGCGCGGTTATCATGCAGTACACGGGCCACAACGAGTATACAGAGAACGACCCGCCCACCTATGCCTGCGTAGGAACAAGCGATGGAATTGCCAGCTGGCGGACGATGGAGCGGCGGCTGGAGGCTTTGGAGGCCCAGGGCATCCCCACCGAGTTCCACACATACGAAGGGCTGGGCCATGGATTCGGTCTGGGGACGGGAACCGTGGCCGAAGGCTGGATCAAGGATGCGGCCGCCTTTTGGGAAAGCCAATTTGTCACTCCCGGTACAGAAACCTATCGAGGCTTTTCCGTGGACAACGTACTCCATAGCGGAACAAATGGCGACATTCACTATAACGTGTATATCCCGGGGAGCTATGACGGCAGCAAACCCTATGCCCTGTATTTTACGCTCCCCGGCTATGAAGGGCTGTACTTCCAGGGCGTTGCCTCCAATATCAAGTCGGAATCCTTCGGCTTTGAGGCCCAGAGGTATAACGAGGAAATGATCGTTGTCGCGCCGCAGCTCAGCGATTGGGGCGAAACCTCCGCTAACCAGACGATAGCCCTGGTGGAACACTTTCTGAAGCACTATAACATAGACCCAGCCAGGGTGTATGCCAACGGCTATTCCGGTGGCGGGGAAACCATGTCTATCGTCATGGGAAAGCGCCCGGAGCTGTTCGCGGCCTATCTGCATTGCAGCTCCCAATGGGATGGCGATCTTGCGGTTCTGGCCCAGAGCCGGACCCCTGTTTATCTCGCGGTCGGCAAAAACGATGAATACTATGGCTCCGAGCCTACCCAGAAAGCCTACAGCACGCTCTATGGACTGTACCAGGAGCAGGGCTTGCCAAAGGAAGAAATTGACCGGCTGCTGGTATTGGACATCAAGGGGAAGTCCTATTTTACCGCGAGGGGCGTCAATAACGAGCATGGCGGCGGCCTGTTCGCAGCCGATGAAAAAATCATGAGCTGGCTGTTCAGCCAGACAAAACGCACCGCATTGAGCGGCACCATCCCGGAGGAATTGGAGTACGTCCCCGAAGGATACCAGCAGCCCGCCCAGCATCCGGGGACGCTGGAAAAGCTGGAATATCAAACCTGGGAATCCTTCTCCTACGCGGAAAAGTCCCAAAAGCTCGTCAAAACCGCCTGGGTCTATCTGCCCCACGGCTACGATGAGAGCCGGCAGTACAACATCCTCTATCTGAGCCATGGCGGCTGGAGCAACGAAACCACCACCATGGGAACCCCGAAACGCCCCCATGAGTTCAAGCATATCGTGGATCATGCCATCGAGGACGGGCTGATCCAGCCGCTTATTATTGTTCTGCCCACCTATAACAACACCAGTGAATCGGATAGCGGCAGCTATTCCCTGGCCCTCCGGCTGGTGGATAATTTCCACAATGAGCTGGTAAACGACCTGATCCCCGCCGCCGAGAGTAAATACAGCACCTTTGCCGAGACAACGGATTTGGAGGGGATTGCCGCCTCCCGTGACCACCGCGCCTTCGGCGGCTTTTCCATGGGGAGCATGAACACATGGCACACCTTTGAGTATTGCTTGGACTACTTCCGCTACTTCGCCCCCTCCAGCGGCGGGCCCATCGGCAACCGGGCCTATATGGAGGAGATCGTCCGATCTTCCGGCCACAGCCCAGAGGACTTTTTCATCTTCACCGCCTCCGGCACGGATGACTTTGCCTACTCCGGCTTCAAGCGGGGCGTCATGGATATGGGGACGGATTCGGAGGTCTTTACCTTCGGAGACAGCGAGGCCGAGGGCAACCTGTCCTTCCGGGAGCGGGAGGGCTACGCCCACGATGGCCGCGCCGCCAGCGAGTATATGTATAACGCCCTGCGGTTTTTCTGGAACGCGGAATAGGAGGATAAGCTATGAGATTGCAGAGAAAGGCTCTGAATTCTAATCGGACATTTTAGGAGGTGGTGTATTGATGTAAGAGCGGCAGTTTCACTGAAATGGATCCGCACCCTGTATGCAGCAGACCCGATCCGCCGGTACAAAACGGCGGTATTTTCCCTTTGCATTTCACTGATAATTTAAATCCTTTATTCTCCCCCGCCCTGTACCACCTCGGCCTTCAGCAGCTCCACAAACTGCCTTGCGGCGCGCGGCGTGCGGCCGCCGCTGCGGGTCGCGTAGGCCTCGGCGCGCTGCAAAAGCTCTGCCTCGGGCAGCGCGACGCCGTAAAGAAGCGCCAGCCGGCGCACAATGTGGCTGTACAGTTCTTTATCCGGGCGCGAAAAGGTAATCGTCAGACCAAAGCGTGCCGAAAGGCTCATCAGCTCCTGCACGGTATCGGCCAAGTGGATCTCATCCCCCGCGCGGTCGGAGAAAGTTTCCTTTACAAGATGGCGGCGGTTCGAGGTGGCGTATACCGCTACATTCGCGCCGCGCCCGCCGACGCTGCCCTCCAAAATCGCTTTCAGCGCGGCAAAATCATCGTCGTTGGCCGAAAAACTGAGGTCGTCGATGAACAGGATGAATTTCAGCGGATTTGCGCACAGCGCATCGACAAGATCGGGGATCTGGTATAACTGATTCTTTTTTACCTCGATCAAACGCAGGCCCTCTTTCGCAAACGCGCCGGCCACAGCCTTGATCGTGCTGCTTTTGCCTGTGCCCGCATCGCCGTACAACAGCACATTGGCGGCGGGGCGCCCCTCTATGAGGGCGCGCGTATTGGCAATGACAAGGTCGCGCTCGCGCTCGTAGCCGGAAAGCGCGTCCAGCGGCTGAATGTCCGGGCGCCGGACGGGCACAAGCGCGCCGTCCCGCACCGTAAACACCGAATATTGCGCATAAATGCCATAGCCATGCCGGTTGATCGTGCGCAGATGCTCCTCATACCGCGCGCGAAAATCGAGCGGCTGTGTGCGCCAGCGCGGCAGCGCGCCCAAGACGCCCGGCAATTTGCGCAGCGCCGCTCCGTCGAAAGCGGAAAGGCGCTGCAAAAAGCACAGCTCCCCCTGCAAAGCCTCTGTCAGTTCCGCGATCGGCGGCATGCCCGCCGCAACACGGCGCACATGCAGGTTTTCGCTGCGCAGTACGGCGTCCAGCAGGTAGCCGCTCCAATCGCCTCCCGCCTCATACAGCGCGGCGGCAAACGCGCCGCAGGCATCCGCCGCCTTCACCGCGTTCTCCGTATCGGACGCATCGGCACAGGCCGCCGCAAGCAGCGTGTCCAAGCGCGCGATCACAGGGTCTTGCAGCAGGGTGCGGAATACTGTCAGGCCATGCAGCCGCAGCCGCAGCTCTTTCATTTCCTCCAAGATGATCCGCCTCTCTATCGAAATTTTCTGTTCCGCCCGGTTTCAGGCAAAAGACAAATTCCTGTATCTTTCGGAATATCTCCAGTATACCGCTTCTGTGCAATTTGTGCAATTCAAAATCATTTTTTCGGCAAAACGGTAGAAAACAGCCCTTCGCCGTAGTATACTATTTTATAGATTTCGGTGCGGCCCCGAAAGGGCCGTCCGAAAACTGCCGAACAGCCGCATCTGCTTGAGGCCTGCGCAAATTGAGAAACGAGGGAACGGGAAATGACGCTTACACTGGATAAAATCTACCACGCCGCTCATATTTTAAAAACTGTCGCGCGCAAAACAGATCTGATCGCTGCGCCGAGCCTGAACCCGGAGAGCGATATTTATCTGAAAACCGAAAATCTGCAGGTGACCGGCAGCTTTAAGGTGCGCGGCGCGTACTATAAAATCAGCCAGCTCACCGCCGAGGAAAAGGCCAAGGGCGTCATCGCCAGCAGCGCGGGGAACCACGCGCAGGGCGTTGCGCTTGCGGCGCAGCAAAGCCATATTCCCAGCGTGATCTGCATGCCGGACGGCGCGCCTATCAGCAAGGTGGAGGCCACCAAAGCCTACGGCGCGAAGGTATGCCTGGTAAAGGGCGCATATGACGACGCCTACGACTACGCCTGCAAACTGCAAAAGGAAAAGGGCTATACATTCATTCACCCGTTCAACGACGCACAGGTGATTGCGGGGCAAGGCACCGTCGGCCTGGAAATTCTCGATCAGCTGCCGGACGTGGAGGCGGTTCTGGTTCCCGTGGGCGGCGGCGGGCTCATCAGCGGCATTGCGTATGCCATCAAGCAGCTGCAGCCGGAATGCAAAGTGTACGGCGTACAGGCCGCCGGCGCGCCCAGCATGCGGGATTCCGTAGAGCAAAAGCAGGCTGTCACGCTGGACAGCGTGGCTACTTTTGCAGACGGCATTGCGGTAAAGCACCCGGGCGATTTGACTTATGACCTGGTGCGCAAGTATGTAGACGAGATCGTTACGGTAACAGACGACGAAATTGCCGCCGCCGTTCTGGCTCTGATGGAGCGCCAGAAGCTGGTGACAGAGGGCGCAGGCGCGGTTTCTGTTGCGGCGGCCATGTACAACAAGGTGGATATCAAAGGCAGAAAGACCGTATGCCTGCTCTCGGGCGGCAACATTGACGTGAATATCCTCAGCCGCGTGATCACGCGCGGCCTGGTAATGGCGGGGCGCAACAGTACGCTGACGATCGAATTGGAGGATAAGCCCGGCCAGCTTACCGGCGTAAGCGAGATCATCAGCCGCTGCGGCGGCAACGTGGTAAGCGTCAGCTACCGCCAGGGCGATACCAATATGGCCATCACCAGCTGTTTTTTGCATATTGGGATGGAAACGCGCGATCACGCGCAGGTGGAGCAGATCAAACAGGAACTGCAAACGGCGGGCTTTAAGCTGGCAAGCCATCCGGCGTGATAGCAGTATACCAAAAGCGGTGCCCCTTCCGGCAATTCTTTGCCGGAAGGGGCACCGAACTGTTATTGGGCGGTTATTTCCCTGTGCAGCTTGCGATTCCATTTTCAGTTTGCGGCAGGCCCTTTTGGGATGTGCGCCCGACAGCATCCGTCTGTTTTTGCCATGCCCTACAGCGCAAGCGGCGGCAGACCGGTCGCCTTGCGCCTGCCCGACAGTACGGCAAGCAGCGATTGGATGGAATGCTCCGTATACTCGTATGCCAGAATGCAGCCTGGTACACCGTCGCAGCAATCATAGTCGTAGCTGGCGCGCAGCGCAACGGCAATCAGCCGGGGGTTTGCCTCGCGCAGCGCCGCAAGAAGCTTTTGCTGGCCCTGGCTGCAGTAGGCGTTGTAAGTGCCCAGCACCACATAATCCTTTTCTTTCGCCTCTTTGGCAAGCGCGGCGATCTGCCCGTCTGTGGGGTTCACTGGAATTTCCCGCGCCTCGCCTTCAAAATATGCGGCCGCCGCCGCGGCAAATGTATTCCCCGCGTCGATTTTTTCATCCACGATCACAAGTGTAATGGGCGGCGTAGAGATAAACAAACCGTTCCCCTTTGTAAGCGGCAGCAGCGCCTCGCCCCGCACCAGCGTAACGCTCGCTTCGCTGATCTCGCGGCAGACGCGGTAATTTTCTTCCCAATCCACCGAGGACAGACGCTCTTCCACGGAGGGCATCGGACAAAACAGGCCGTATTTTTCCTTGTAGCGCAGGATGTGCAGCACCACCGCGTCCAGTTCCTCCATCGAGATTTCGCCCGTGCGCACGGCTTCGCGCAGCGCATCGCATGCCTGCGCCTGGGAAGACAGCTCGTGAGAGATATCCAGCATGTGAACGCCTGCCTTAAACAGCTCCACCGCGCCGCGGCCCGGCCCGTAGAAATCGAGCATCGAGTGCATATCCATACAGTCGGACGAGACAATCCCCTGAAAGCCCATTTTTTCCTTCAGCAGCTGTGTAATAATGCGGTGCGAGGCAGAAGAAAGGCGATGCTCCGGCTCCAGCGCCGGGCAAAGCATGTGTCCGGCCATCACTGCGTCTGCTCCTTCGTCGATTACGCGCCGGAAGGCCTGCAGCTCCACCTTTTCCAGCTCGTTTTTGGTGCGTGTTACGGTGGGAACAGCAAGATGCGCATCCTCCAAAACGCCCGTATAGCCCGGGAAATGCTTCAGCGTGGCAATAACGCCCTGTTCCTGCAGGCCGTGCACAAACTGTGTGCAGAATTCGGCCACCATGAACGGGTTGTCGGAATACGTGCGCACACTGATGTTGGATGGCGTGCGGAACAACGCCTCCTCCACGGCGGGGGCATAGTTGAAATTCATGCCGAGCGCGCGCATCTCCTGCCCAAGGATCTTTCCAACACGGTATGCGTTGTGCGGGTCATACGTTGCACCCACGGCCATCGGGCCCGGCACAATGTTGCCCGCGTGGAAAATGCGCGTCACCATCCCGCCCTCCTGATCGATCACAATAAACGGCGGAACGCCGCAATCGGCGCAGATCGTGTCGTGAAGGCTTTGCGTAAAGCGGGCTGTCGCCTCCCGGCTGCCCAGATTGCGGGTGAACAGGATCACATTGCCCACATGATATTCCCGCACCAGCCTTTGAAAATGCGGATCCTCCGCCGAATCCGTTTCAAAGCCGGCGATGATCAGCTGGCCAATCTTCTGCTCCAGCGTAAGGCCGGAAAGAATGGTTTCGATGCTCATAAAAAGCACTCCCTTTCCTGGCGCATGGCAGCAAAGGGCTCTGCCACGTGCCGTGCTTGTTTTTTGTGCGTTTTTGCGGTGTATCCGAGATCCCCGTCCTGCTGTGCAGGCCTGCGGACGGTTTCATAAGCAAACAAAATATCGCCGCCCGCTCTGAATGAGCGCGGTACTCCCCTTTTCTTTGAGCACCGCGTTTCTCCTTTTTCGGGCGCCGGGGCTACCCTTTTACTGCGCCCACCGTCACGCCCTCCAGAAAATACCGCTGCAGGCAGAAGAACAGCAAAAACATCGGCAGCGCAGCCACACACGCGCCCGCCATCATGGGCGCAAAATAGGTGGTGTTCGCAAAACGGAACGACGCCAGGCCTACCTGAATGGTTTTCATATGTTCCTTTGTTGTGATCAGCATTGGCCAGAAGAAGGTGTTCCAGTTGTCCATAAATGTGGTAATCGCCATCACGGCCATCACCGTTTTGGAAAGCGGCGCCACGATGCGCGCAAACATCCGCGGCTGGCCGCAGCCGTCGATTTTAGCCGATTCCAGAATTTCTCCCGGTATGGACGAGGTAAACTGCTTCATCAGAAAAATATTATATGCCGTACAGAGATTGGGCAGGATCAATGCCGCGTAGGTATCCTGCATTTTTAAAATGTTCACCGTCAGCATATACAGCGGCACTTGGATTACCTGATACGGCACCATCATCGTGCCGAGGAACAGCCAGAAAAAAACCTGGCTGCCGCGAAAGCGGATCTTTGCGAAAGCGTAGCCTGCCATGCCCGCAAAAAGCACATTGCCCACCGTTACCACTGCCGCAATGAAAAGGGAGTTGAAGATCCAGCGCAGCGAATACGGGCTGAAATCGAAGAAAAATTTGTACGAATCCAGCGTTACCACACGGGGAAACAGCGTATAGTTCGCCGAACCGGCCTCCACCGGGCGCCCCAGCGACGTGATGAACATAAAATAAATCGGGAACAGCATCACCACGGCAAACAGCGCCAGCACAGCAAAGCTGACGGCCGTGCGCGCCTTGTCTGCAGTCTGCTGTTTTTTGGTAGATTTGAGTAAAACCGACATTTTTGTCCCCCCTCTCAATATTCCACGTCGCTGCCCAGCCACTTGAACTGCACCGCCGTGAGCGCAACGATAATGGCGGTGAGGATCAGCGCCTGCGCGCAGGCCGCGCCATAATCAAAGTAGGTAAAGGCGTTGCGGAAGATTAAAAAGCCGATGGTCGTGGTTGCGTTGTTGGGGCCGCCGCCGGTCATCAAATACGCCGTCTGGAATACCTGAAACGAGGCAATGATGCCTGTGACAAGCAAAAACAGCGTTGTGGGCTTGAGCAGCGGAATAATGATGCGCCACACCTTTGTCCAGTAGCTGGCGCCTTCGATATCGGCCGCTTCAAACAGGGAGTTGTCGATGCCCAGAATGGCGGCAGAATAAATGATGATATTTTTGCCGTGATTGCCCAGCCACGTCATGATTAGCAGCGAGAGCATGGCCGTTTTGCTCGTGCCCAGCCAGTTTTGCGTCTCCATGCCAAACATGGCCAGCAGCCGGTTTGCAAGCCCGCCCTCCAGCGGGTTGAAGATCCACAGCCAGACGATGGACAGCGTAACGCCCGACGCAAGCACGGGCAGGTAATACGCCGCCTTGAAGAAGGTTTGCGCCCACCGGCGCAGCAGCGACATCAGCGTGGCCAGGCTGAACGAGATGATCAGGCTTACGGGAACGGAGCCCACCGTATAAACGACCGTATTCCAAATGGCCTTCCAGAACAGGCTGCTGTCGAATGTGCCCTTAAAGTTTTGAAGCCCGACAAATTCCGAGCCCATGGGCCGGTATTTTTGAAAGCTGATGGTAAATGCGCTGATGAGCGGATAAGCCGTAAAAATCAAAAACAGAATGATCGCCGGAAGAATAAACAAATACCCCCATACAGCGTCGCTGCGCCCCAAAGACGCCCTGCGCGGCCGCTTTGCATGCTCCTTTACCGTTTTCATGGGCACTCTCCTCTCTTTACTTTTCTCTTTGCCGGGATACCGGAGCTTTCTTTTTTGCGAAGGCCGTTAAAGTTAAACCGGAGCGGCCCAACGCCCTGACGCGGGCGCCGGGCCGCTGCAGCCAGACGGTATGAAAGGCCCAAAGCTTTTCTCAAAAAGCTCCGTAAGCAAGGGCTTTGTCAAAGGTTCCCGCCGCAGAATCTTTTACCGAACACCGTCCTCGCCAAACTGGGCGATCGCGGCCTCGCAAACCTGCTCGTACATGGCCTCCGGCGTGACCTCGTTGGCAAGCAGCGCCTGGAACAGCGGAAGGATCGTCTCTTCCTTGATGCGCGTTACCTTATCGCTCTGTTCCTCGGTCATCGTGATGTTGGGCTTATAGATGGCGGCATTGGAGCGCGCATTGAATGCGGCGTTGTCCTCGTTCAGGATGATGCCCGTCTTCTCCTGCGCCCAGGCCATCTCGGCGCGGCCGGAGGCGTTTGCCGGCGATGCGGCGCCCAGTGTGCAGATCTCGGCATCCACCTTGCCGGAAGTAAGATAGTTCAGCGCCAGAATGATATTCGCAATATGCTCCGGGGTGGGCTCTTCCTTCTGGCGGAAGGCCATCATGCCGGATACGCCGCCGGCCGTTACATAGTCGCAGCCTTCCAGCGTAGGCATCGGAATGCCCACATACTCCAGATGCCGCGAGCCCTCCACGGCGGAGCCGGGGTCTTCTTCCAGCAGCCTGTTGTTGTTGGCGGCCAAGAGCTCAAAGTTCGGCAGCCCCTTGCCGGTGATCATCGTGTTGCCGGTGAGCATCAGGTTCCAGCGCATTCCGGCGTCCACAGAGCTCGATTCCTTCGGCATCACGCCGGCATCAATGAGGCCGCGTACAAACTGCAGGCATTTCAGGAAGTTTTCGTCGGTATAGGCATATCTGCCGTTCTCGTCGATGGGATTCTCCATGTTTGCGCAGCAGCAAAGCAGATCGAGCAGATCGGTTGCGGTAACGCCGGCACAGGCAAACGTAAAGCCATAGACATCGTCTTTTACGCCCTTCGCGGCCTCTGCGGCAAACTCCTCAAATGTCCAGCCCTCTTCCTGGATCTTCTTCCAATCGATCTTGGCGTCCTCAAGGTATTCTCTGTTGCCGCCCAGTGTGTATGGGCTTACCCACATCGGCAGGCCGTACAGCGCATCGCCGTTGCGGAAAAACTCCAGCGCGCCTTCGTCGTAATCGGCCAGCACATCGTCGGAAACATATTCCGTCAGATCAAGCAGCATCCCGCTGCTAAGATATTGCTGGATCTTGGTGATCGAGTTGTTCGGATAGGTGATATCGGGCGGAGAACCGGCGTTTACCATCACATTCAGCTTGTCCTCGTAGTCCTCCCAGCTTGTAGTAACGAATTCGAGGGTGATCCACGGATACATCCCCTCAAACTCGGCCTTCAGATCGGGGATCAGATCGCTGTAGGTGGGGATAATCGGCGGAACCAATACGGTAAGCGTTTCTTCCGGATGCTCCGTACCGGCAGCGCCGGCGTCTGCGCTGTCCGCGGGAGCGGGTGCAGCCGATGTGCCTTGGCCGGCGGAAGAGCTGCCGGAGCAGCCGGCCAGCATAGCGCACAGCATGATGACTGTCAGGAAAAGTGCGGTGAGTTTTTTCATGGGTTATCCTCCTTTTTTGTCTGGGATACATCCCTCGGCAAAGGCTTGCCTGCTGTCAGGTTGAAAAAAAGCGTTTTTTCTTACGGGCGGTTCCGGTAAGAAGCCAAGGTGCTTTTTTGCCGTTCTCCCCGAAAAACACGCGCGCCATTATCGGGTGATGCTTCTATTGTTGAAGCACAGCGGGAAAGCCTGCCGTGCCAACAGCCGATCTTCTTCACGCACTCATTTCCCCGGGCTTCGCATCCGTTTATGAATGAATATTTATTGACCCTCGGAGAAGCTGCTTTATATCCGTATGTAATCATGTTTTTGTATTGTCATTACAATATCATGAATTGTTGTATCCGTCAAGATATTTTGAATCAAAAAAATAATTTTGTCATTTATTGTCAAAATTAAAGCCTGTCTTTGGGCATTTTCACCTGTCTGCATTTTTTGCGTCTCTGTACAACTTTATTCCGTTTTTTCAAAAATACAGCATTTTGCTGTTTAAGGAATGGGTACTTTTCTTGCAGCTTTTTCTCTTTTCGGCACTGGATTGCATAAAAAAACGCCTGTTTTTGGGGAAAAACAGGCGTAAAAGCAGTTTGCAGAAAAATTCCCCCTCTTTGGCTCTCCATGGCCGGCCGCCGCACGATGCCCGGAAAAGAAGAGCCCGATCGGAATGCAGATTTTTTACAAATTCGTCCTTTTTTCACAAGGCAGGGGCCCTTTCAAAAAATTTTTATTTGTTTCTCTATTGACAGAAAATCATTTTTCTTTTATGCTTGTAGTGCTTTCCGGTTGTAACTGCAAGTATTTTTCGAACAAATGCAGTATATTTTTATTTATATTTTATGTATTTATTTTCATAATCGTCCGAGAAAAATATTTCAGAAAGAGAGGCCGTATATGGAAAATTTTTATTACAACATTCCCACCAAGGTGTATTTTGGCAAAGGGCAGATCGTCCATCTGGGCGAATGCCTGCGCGCCTGCGGATCCTCCGTTCTGCTGGTATACGGGGGCGGCAGCATTCACAAAAACGGCGTGTATGAGGCTGTTACCGCACATCTGCGCGCGGCAGAGCTGCCATGGCGGGAGCTGCCGGGCGTAGAGCCGAATCCGCGCTGCACCTCGGTGGACAAAGGCGCAGCGCTGTGCCGCGCGCATGGGCTGAATGTGATTTTAGCAGTGGGCGGCGGCAGCGTGATCGATTGCGCCAAGGTGATCGCAGCCGCCGCAGACTACGACGGCCCTTCCTGGGAGCTGATGGAAGACCGCACGCGCGTGCGCAGTGTTCTGCCGGTTGTCTCGGTGGTTACCGCCGCCGGCACCGGCTCGGAAATGGACAGCGGCGCCGTGATCTCCAACTGGGAAACCAGGCAGAAGCTCAGCATCGGCCGTGTGGACATGTATCCCCGTTACACCATTATGGACCCCACCTATACCTTTTCCGTACCGCCCAGACAAACGGCGGCAGGCACGGCCGATATGATCTCGCATATTTTTGAGCTGTACTTCAGCCGCACGCCGCACACGCTGATGAGCGACAATCTGTGCGAGGGTTTGCTGCGCACCTGCATTGCCAGCGGCCCCGCCGCTTTGCAGAATCCGGAGGATTACCACGCCCGCGCCGAGCTGCTGTGGGCCTCCGGCTGGGCCATCAACGGCTTTTTGCGCAGCGGAAGGCTGGGCGCCTGGAGCTGCCATCCCATGGAGCATCCGCTGAGCGCGTGGTACGATATCACACACGGCGTCGGTCTTGCCATTCTAACGCCGCGCTGGATGCGTTATATTCTGCAAAAAGACGCTTCCAGCGCAGCAAAGCTTGCTGCCTATGCCGTCCATGTATGGAACGCAGACCCCGCGCTCGGCCGGCAGGCGTGCGCGCTGTACGGCATTGATCGCACGGAACAGTTCTTCTATGAGATACTTGGCCTGCCCAATTCGCTTGGTGCGCTGGGAATTGACGACGCCCGCTTCGTGCAGATGGCGCAGACAGCCGCCGCAGAGGGGCTGTCCAATGCCTTTGTTCCCTTAACGGCCGAGGATGTTGCTGCAATTTATCGCGCCTGCCTGTAGCCTGCAGCCCGGCAAAGCACACAGCCCGGCAAAGCACAGGCTTTTCTGTTCTGCAGCGTTCATTTCACCTTTCTGGAGGCTTCTTTATGGAACAATGGATCCACCCCAGTCTCTCTACCGATGCACTGAGCACGCTCCTGGAACGCGCGAAGGCGTGTAAAACCGAATTTCATACCCTGCAACTGTATGAGGACGGCGCATGCATGCTGCGCTGGGCTCTTGCGCCCTATACCTGCGGGGCGCGGCACGAAATGTATTCCCTCAGCAAGATCTTTACCGCTACGGCCGCCGGGATAGCCTATACGCGCGGGCAGCTGCATCCGGATGACCCGGTCGCGCACTGGTTTCCGGAATACACGGCGCAGGCCGCGCGGGAGGATGCGCGCTGGAGCCGTATGCGTGTGCGCGACATTCTTTCCATGACGACCGGGCACAAAAGCTGTGTGCTCCCACGCATGGCCTTTGCGCAAAACGCGGTAGAGGCTTTTTTCCGTTCCCCCCTCTCCTACGAGCCCGGCACGCATTTTACCTACAACACCGGCGCAAGCTGCATCGCGGCGGAGATGGTGGCGCTTGCAACGGGCAAAACCGTACCCGATCTGCTTGCACAGGAGTTTTTCGCTCCGCTGGGCCGGGATGCCGCCTTCTGGCGAACCTGTGCGGACGGTCACTGCATCGGCGGCGCCGGCATCTGCGCATCCAGCGACGATATCGTTCAGCTCGGTCTGCTGTACCTGAACGGAGGCGTACTGCAGGGCCGACGGCTGCTTGCGCCGAATGGATCGAAACAGCTGTGCGCGCCCATGCCTCTACTGCCGATAAGGTCTGGCCCGATTGGTGCGAGGGCTACGGCTTCCATTTTTGGCGCAACGCACACGGCGGCTATCGCGGCGACGGCGCCTTTGGCCAGTATTGTCTGATTTTGCCCGAACAGCGGCAACTGCTGGTTGCAACGGCAGAAAGCGAGGAGATCCACACAGAAATCGCACTTTTGTGGGAATTTTTGGAGCATCTTCATGACAAGGGATCCCATGCACAGCCGCCATGTGCTTATGCTCCGCGCGGCCTGCTGGACAAAGGCTGCACCGATACCGGCTGGCTGCCCTGTACGGCAAACCCGATGGGCTTTACGGCGCTTCGTATCTTTAAAAACGAAGCAGAAGCCGCGCTGCAGCTGTGTGACGGAAGCCGCATGCAGACACTGCGCGCCCCTTCCGGCGCGTGGCGCGAAAACGTGCTTTTTGCCAAGGCGCTGCGGCCCACCCTTTATACGATGCTGCCCCGCACCGAGACAGAGCCTTTGCGCCTGTGCTGTGCCGCATACGACCGGGACGGCGCCACACGGCTGGAATGCCGCAGTCTGGATACGCCGCACGCCTTCGAGATCGTCTGCCATGTGCACAGGGACGGCGCGCGGCTGGAATTTTCTTCTCCGCACGATGTATTTGGTCCGGACATCTGCTGATGCACCGGGCAGCGCTGAAGGCCGGCCGGCATCCTCTGCACAGCTTCTTCGGCGTTGCCGGCCGGCAGGCCAACATCCAATCTATAAAGGAGCGATCCACCGCATCCCCTACCGTGCAGCACAGCCCTTGGAGAGGGGCTATAAAAACTACTACTTTATAAGACAAGGAACGGTAACATGATGAAAATGCTCGATTACATTCAGGAACAGGCTCCGCTCTTTGCATCGGTACTGGAAAACCGAAAAAACATTGTCGCGCCCCTGTGCGCGGTATGCGCAAGGGTACGGCCCCAAAAAATCTGCCTGATCGCCAGCGGCACCTCACGCAATGCCGCGCTGGCCGCCGCGCCCTTTATGGAAGCACTGCTGGCACTGGACGTGCAGGTTCTGGCCCCTTCGCAGGTAAAAACACTGCGCAATGCGCCCACCCTTGCAATCGTGATCTCGCAGGGAGGCAATTCGACCAACTCGCTGGCTGTCTTTGATCGGCTGCAAGGCATTCCCACCGTTGCCATGACGGGCAGCCCCTATGGGCACCTCAACAAAAAGGGCGATACCTATCTTGAGATCCCCTGCGGGGAAGAGCTTGCAGGCCCTAAAACCAAGGGCTACACCATCACGATCCTTACGCTTTACCTGACAGCGCTGGAATACGCGCTGCAAAACGGCAGCATTACGGCAGAAACCTATGAGCGGATCGTCGGCATTCTGCGGCAGACGGCCGCACAACTGCCCGGAAATATTGCCGCCGCTGAGGCCTGGACGCAGAATAACCGCGAGAGCCTGAAAAACCTTTCCGGCATTTATCTTGTGGGCAAAATGCAGGGCATGGAGACGGCGGCCGAAGGCGCGCTGAAGCTGATGGAAACGCTGCTGATCCCCGGTTTTGCATTTGATTTTGAAGAATTTCTGCATGGGCCGGCCTGCTCTCTCCATAAAGCAACAGGCGGTTTTTATCTGCTGCCCACACCGGACGACCCGGATCACGAGCGGATGCAGCGCCTTGTGGCGTACCACCGCGAGATCTGCCCCGCCGTATATACCGTAGGCCTTGCCGCCGGCACGAACGAGCGGGACTGCATTGTACAGACAACCGGGCAATGGTATACCCAGCCGTTTGAACAGATCCTGCCGATGCAGATGGCCGCCGCACACATTCCGGCGCTGCTGGATCTTGCGGACGCCGGCGTTCGGCGCTTTGAAAGGCTGGATGCCGTAATGGGCATCAAGCAGAAGAACAAAGCGGGAATGATCTAAAAAAGACCGGCGCTCTTTGAGGCCTTTGAAATTGCCCGAAAGAGCGCCGGTCTTTTTATCTTGTTTTTACGGATTGATCACGTCAAATTCAAAGCTCCGGACATTTCCGTCCAGATATTCTTCGCTCCAGTCTATGGGGCGGTCGTACTGATCGAGAACGACATTTTTGATACACAGCATCGGCGCCCTGCGCCGGACGCCAAACAGATCCGCCTGCTCTGCGCTTGCCGCACGCGCGCAGATGGTGCGCCGCGAGCGGGTAACGCGCAGACGGTACTCCTTTTCAAATACGTCGTACAGCGAGCGCTGCTCGAAATCGTAGCGGTCGATCCCCGGAAAAACCGGCTCCGGAATATAATTTTCCACCAGAACATACGGTGCCTCGGAAACATACCGCATCCGTACAAGGTGCAGGCAGCGTTCCCCCTGCTGCAGCTTGAGCGCGCCAAACAGCTCCGGTGCATAAGCCGTCCATTCCTGCCGCAGCAGCTGTGTCCGGTGCGGCAGGTTCAGGATCTCCATCTCCTGCGCAAAGCTGAACTGCCGGTGGATAAAACGTCCCAAGTTGCCCGGCCGGCGCACAAAAGTGCCCTTGCCGCGCTTGCGTTCCACATATCCGGCCTCAATGAGCGCACTGTAGGCCTGACGCGCCACCGGCCGGGAAATGCCCAGCGCGGCACATAGCTCCTCCTCGGTGGGCAGCTTGCTGCCCTGTGGGATCTGTCCCTCGGAAATGGCGTTCAAAAGCCCCTGCCGCAGCTGTTCATACAGCGGTACCGCGCTGCTCTTATCCAAAAACAATCCGTTCCATTCCATGCTTTCATTTCCCATCATCATCAGATCGCAGGGTTTTCGGCCCGGCCGCCCACGCCGTATCCCGAAAAGCGCCTTTATCCGGCAAGCGCGAACAGCAGAACAATCAGGCCCAGCCCGCCGATGAATGCCAGCGCAATGAGCAGCGCGGCTTTGAGGGCGCCGAGCGTGTACCACAGCCGTTCCTCCTTGGTAAGGCCGGTCTGCTCCCAGGGGCGGTCGTTTTCGGGCGTCTTTGGGGCCGGGGCGGCGGGGCGCGCCGCCCCGCGCCGCCGGTTTTCGGGCAGGCGCGGCAAAAACAGCGGCTGCCGGCCAATGTCGCTCATATCGGCGATGGTGCGGCCGTCGTCATCGTCGTAAATACGATTTTTCTTCATCGTCGCTTATTGATCGTACAGGTGGCACACCACATAGTGGCCCGGCTCCACCTCTACCTGGCGCGGCGCCTCGTGCTTGCAGCGTTCGGTGCAGCGCGCGCAGCGCGTATGGAACTTGCAGCCCGCGGGCGGGTTGGCCGGAGACGGAATGGAGCCCTCCAGCACGATGCGGTTCATCTTTGCCGTGGGATCCGGCACAGGGATGGCCGAGAACAGCGCCTCGGTATAGGGATGCAGCGGATTGCGGAAGATATCCTCCGTCGAGCCGTATTCTACCAGATTGCCCAGATACATCACGCCTACCATATCGGAAATATGCTCCACCACGCTGAGGTCGTGCGAGATAAACAGATATGTCAGCTTGTATTTTTCCTGCAGATCCTTCAGCAGATTGATAATCTGCGCCTGAATGGAAACATCCAGCGCGGAAACCGGCTCGTCGCAGACGATAAATTCGGGATTCAGCGCAAGCGCGCGGGCAATGCAGATGCGCTGGCGCTGGCCGCCGGAAAACTCGTGCGGATAGCGATCCTTATGGAACGGCTGCAGGCCGCAGTTGTCCATCACCTGATCGATATAATCGTTGAATTCTTCCTTCGGCACCAGCGCATGCTCGCGCACGGCCTCGCCGATGATCTCGCCCACCGGCAGACGCGGCGACAGCGAGGAGAACGGATCCTGAAAAATAATCTGCATTTTGGTGCGCAGCGCGCGCAGCTGTTTGGGCTGCAGATCGTAGATCTCCTGCCCGTTGAACAGCACCTGCCCATCTGTCTTTTCGCCGGAAAGGCGCAGAATGGTGCGTCCCGTTGTGGTTTTGCCGCAGCCGGATTCGCCCACAAGGCCCATCGTGGAGCCGCGCTTTAAATTGAATGTCACGCCGTCCACGGCCTTCACATATCCCACGGTCTGGGACATCATGCCGCCCTTAATGGGGAAATATTTTTTCAGCGCGTTCACCATCAGAATATACTGCGGGTCGTACTCCACCGGAGTAAAGGTATTGTCCATGTGCAGCTCGGCGGCAGGCTTTGCGCCCTGCATGCCCTTTTTTACGCGCTCGGCCCGCCGTTCCTGCTGCTGCTTTTGCTCCTCCGGCGTTTTTCCCGCGGGGTCGCCGGGATGGGTGCGTCCGGCGCCCTGCGCAAGCCCCTTAAAGTTCAGCGCCATGCTCCTGCGCCTCCTTCCGGTTTTCTTCGGTGTAGCGATAGCACGATACCTTGTGCGTGGGCGAAAGGCTGATCTCGCCGGGATAATCGCCCGCGCAGCCCTCGCACTGCATCTCGCAGCGATCGCGGAAATAGCAGTAGTGCGGCATATTGATGGGATTCGGCACCTTGCCGGGGATGGAATACAGCTTTTCCACCTTTTTGCCCACCACGGGCTTCGAGGCCATCAGCCCGATGGTATACGGGTGCGCGGGATGGGCGAAGATCTCTTCGGCCGTGCCCTTTTCCACGATGCGGCCGGCGTACATCACCACCACGTAATCGGCCATCTCGGCGATCACGCCCAGATCGTGCGTGATAAACATGATGGAGGAATTGATGCGGTCCTTCAGCTGGCGCAGAAGATCCAGGATCTGCGCCTGGATCGTCACATCCAGCGCTGTAGTCGGCTCGTCGGCGATGATGATCCTCGGGCTGCAGGCCAGGGCCATGGCGATCATCACACGCTGGCGCATGCCGCCCGAAAGCTCGTGCGGGTACATCTGCGCAACGCCCTTTGCGTTGGCGATGCCCACCATCTCCAGCAGATCGATGATGCGTTTTTCAATTTCCGCCTCGGTGCGGCCTTCGGTGTTGTGCAGCACGAGTACTTCTTTGATCTGGTCTCCGATGCGGAACACCGGGTTCAGCGCCGTCATCGGCTCCTGAAAGATCATTGAAACGTAATTGCCGCGCAGCTCCTGCATCTTTGCGGCCGGTACCTTCGCCACATCATACGCCTTGTCGCCAAGGTTCAGGCGGATCTCGCCTTCCACGATCTGCCCCTGCGGGCGCTGCAGCAGCTGCATCAGCGAAAGGCTGGTGACGCTTTTGCCGCAGCCGGATTCTCCCACAACGCCCACCGTTTTGCCGATGGGCACCTCGAACGATACGCCGTCCACCGAACGGACGACGCCCGCGTCGGTGAAAAAGCAGGTGTGCAGATTTTCAAACTCCACCGCGTTGCCGGGATCCCTCATTTGGGTAAGATATTCGCTCTCGGGCACATTTTTGCGCTTGCGCTGCTTTTCCAGCCGATCGGTGACGCGGCGGTTCTCCCGCGCGATCTGGCGGGATTCCTTTGCGGACAGATAGCCGTCGTTGTGCTTCTTTGCCATCTTTTCCTCCCCCTTCTCAGCGCTTCATCTTCGGGTCAAAGGCGTCACGCAGGCCGTCGCCCACGAAGTTAAAGCCCAGAACCGTCATCAGCAAACAGATGCCCGCGGGGATCCACACCCATAAATATTCTGTCAGAACATAGGAGTTGTTGACCTCGTTGATAATGTTGCCCCAGGAGGCAAAGGGGAACTTTACGCCGAGGCCCAGATAGCTCAGCGTAGCCTCTGTGATGATAATGGAGCCCAGGCCCATCGTCATATTCACGATGAGCTGCGGGATGACGTTTGGAACCAGATGGCAGAAGATGCGCCGCCGCACGCTGAGGCCGCTGGCCTCGGCGGCCGTCATAAATTCCTGCTCGCGCAGCGAGAGGATCTGGCCGCGCACCAAACGGGCAATGCCCGCCCAGCCCAAAAAGCCCAGCAGCAGCATCAGATACAGCATCCGGATCTGGGGTTCCACCATCATGGCGTCCATCGCCGAACCCAGGATGATCATCAGCGGCATGGAGGGAACACAGTAAAAGATATCCACAATACGCATGATGAGGTTATCCACCCAGCCGCCAAAGTAGCCGGAAATACCGCCCAGGATCACGCCGATAACCGTCTCGATGAGAATGACGATAAAGCCGATGATGAGCGACACGCGCCCGCCGTACATCAGGCGCGTGAGCACGTCCATGCCGTTGCCCTCCGTGCCCAGCGGATGGATCCCGCCCGGGGGCGCGTATTTATCGTACACCTGCGTCGGGGTATCCTCCATCACCGAGTAGATCCGCTTGCCCGGATCGTAGGTCATGGTGTACTCCCGCTCCTGGCCGTCCACCGTCAGCGTGAACTCCGTCTCGCCGTTTTCAATGGCCTCGGCCACCCGGTCCTTGAAGATCTGGGGAATGCTGCGCCCGCTGACGCGGGACTGGACGATAAGGCGGCCCACGTTGGCCACATCCTGGCCGTCCTGGGTAATGACGCCGTGCTCCGTCATATCGTAGCGTTTGCCGTCGGCCTCAAAGCTGCCGCCCCCCTCTGCACAGGTCATCAGGGCGTTGTAGCTGAACTCATAGCTGAAGCTGGCGCCGGACTGGGTGGGATTGATGATGTCCATATAAGCCAGGCCCAGCAGGGCGCCCTTGTCGTCGGTGATCTCATAGAGCTCCTCGCCCACGGCTTCAATGTAGTATTTCGCGCCCTTGTAGATCAGCATATCCTCCTTGCCGAGCACGATGCCCAGATTGGCCCGCACCAGCGTGGGCAGCTCCTGGCCCGGGGCAACCAGATAGTGGTATTCGGTGTTCTCTGTAACGCCGGCATACTCTTTTTTCTGATACTCGAGCGTATAAAAGAACTGATCCTCGCTGTAGGGGACGACCCAGCCGCCCACAAAGGAGAACAGGAACATGCTCACCAGCATGGTGAGGCCCACAACAGCCAATCGGTTGCGGAAAAAGCGCTTTGCCACCAGCGCGCCGGGAGAGAGCACCTTTACACGCCGGTCGTCATTCAGGGAGTACTGCTCCTCCTGCAGATCGTTTTGCTTTTCCATATCCTTGCTCATTTTCCGTTCGCCTCCTTACGAGATGCGCACGCGGGGATCGACCACCGCATACAGAATGTCGGCGATCAGGTTGCCCGCCAGCGTCAGCACTGCCATAAAGGTGAGATAGAAGAACGAGAACGGGATATCGCCGGCCACCATGGCGTCGTAGGACACCTTGCCGATGCCCGGGATGGCAAATATAGTCTCCGTGATGAGCGCGCCGGAAAACAGCCCCGGCAGCGAGCCGCCGATGATCGTTACAAGCGGAATGAGGGTATTGCGGAACGCGTGATGATAAATTACCTTGCCCTCCGAAAGGCCCTTGGCCCGGGCGGTGCGGATGTAGTCGGCATTGAGCACCTCCAGCATATTGGTGCGGGTGTAGCGCATCAGCGAGCCGATACTCAGCACCACAAGCGTTGTGACAGGCATCACCATATGCCAGACGGCGTCCATAAAATACTGCCATGCGCTCATATTGCCCACGATGGCCGCAGTGGAGTGCAGGCCGTTGAGCTCGAACCAGCCCAGCTTTACCGAAAAGACCAGCTTGAGCAGCGTAGCAAAGAAAAAGGTGGGAAAGCTGATGCCCGCCAGCGCCACAGCGGAAATGACGTAGTCTGTCATGGAATACTGTTTTGTGGCCGCGACAACGCCGAGCGGGATGGCGATGACAAGCTCCAGCAGCAGAGCGACCGCACCCATGACGAAGCTGATGCCGATCACCTGGCGGAACTTCTCCAGAACCGGGATGGTGAACTTCCAGCTGTCGCCGAAATCCAGCCGCAGCAGGTGCCCCAGCTGCTGGAAGAAGCCCGGGATGATCCCCTGATCGAGGCCGTACTGCGCCTCCAGCTGAACCAGCCACTCTTCATAGGGCTTGGAGCCTGGCTGCTGTGCCAGACGAATGGCCTGCGCCTCCACATAGCTGGTGGGCAGACAGCGCATCAGCACATAGATGATGAAAGTTACAAAAAACAGAATGACGACAGATAGCATCAGTCGCTTGGCGATGAACTTTCGCATAGTGATCCCCCTTCGGTATCGTTTTTCCGCCGGAGTAGACGGTGTGCGGCTGCCATACCGGAAACTGTCCCGTCCGCGGACAAAAAGGCAATTTTGTCCGCGTGCGGCGCACTTTCCTGAATAAAACAAACGGAGGGGAGAAGGGCCTCTCCCCTCCGTTTGCTCATACCGGGTGCGGCATACGGGCGCGGGAAATGTGTTTAGTTCATCTCCAGCTTCTCGATGTCGCTGTACCAGTTCCAGTAGGTGGTGATCGCGGGCGTCAGGGTATCGATATTAACGCGCTCCGTGGAGAAGCAGATAGCGTTCTGGCGCTGATACAGCGGGATCTCCACGGCCCAGTCGGCCACGATGTCCAGACACTCCTTATAGATGGTCTTGCGGTAGGTCTGGTCGTTGGAGTTGCGGGCAGCCATGATCAGCTCGTCCAGCTCGGCGTCCTTCACCCAGTAGCTCTTCTCGTTGGAGCCGCCCTGGCTGTGGTAGATCTGGTACATATCGGGGTCGGGCGTCGCATTCCACGCCATGGCGAACATCTCCGCCTCACCGGCGTTGACGGCATTTGACATCTGGCTGAAATCGCTGATGTCGTTGACGACCAGATTGAAGCCGATCTCCTTCAGGGCTTTGCTGGCCTCGCTCAGGGCCAGGAAGGCCGGGTGGTCGCCGATACCGGCGCCAACCACGGTGACGGTGTAATCCAGCTTGGCGCCCTCGGGAGCAGCGGTAACCTTCCCGTCCTCCACAGTGTAGCCCGCAGCCTCCAGGAAGCCCAGAGCGGCCTGCTGGGCAGCGGCATAGCGCTCCTCGGCGCTCATGCCGTCGGTGTAGATGGGATCGCCGTTTACGTCAACGGAGAAAGCCTCGCGATAGCCCTCGTCCGTCACCTGGGGCGCGGCCCAGGAGGTATCGGAGATGGGGTAGTTGATCACGTTGGCCAGCTCGCTGCCGTAGTAGGAATCCACCGCCAGGCTGCGGTAGACCGCCACCTCGGTGCAGATGGCCCTGCGCAGGTTCTTGGAGGCCTCGGAGCCGCTGTCGTCGCCCACCTTGATGTTCTTGGCGGCGATGCCGGCATAGCCGTAGCCCAGGTTGGCCACGCTCTGGGTGGTGATCACGCTGCCGGTAACGCCCTCGCCGTTATTGATCTGGGTGATCTGCTCCACAGCCTGCTTGTTGTAGCTGGGGCTGATGATGTCCACCGTGCCGGCCTCCAGCGCGGGGATCAGATCCTTGTCGTCCATGGAACGCCATACGATGTTCTTGATCTTGGGCTCGCCCAGATAGTAGTTGGGGTTGGCCTGCAGGGTAACGGTGTTATTCTCCCAGGATACAAACGTATAGGGGCCGAAGCCGACGGGAACAGACGTCTTGTCGCGCACGATGCTCAAATCGCCCTTGGGGAAGCCGAATTTGTTGTTGTCGTAATCATACTGGGCAGCGTCGCCGTAGTAGTGCAGCGGGTTGATCGTGACGCCCAGCTGGTACTGAGCCTGCACGTCCAGATGCTCCAGCGTAACCTCCATGGAGTAATCGCCGGTTCTTTGAATGCCGGAGATATTGGGAACGTCTTCACCCACCGCAATGCCCTCGGTGGTCATGCTGTACACATCCTCGGGAATCAGGTCGGCCAGTGCGTCGGAGTTGCCGATCTCGGCCTCCATCGCGGCGAAGTTCCAGTCGTACTGATTGCCGATGATCTCGAACCAGTCTGCGGCCGTGGCGCCCTGGGGCACCTCAAAGCCCCAGTTGGGAGCAACAACAGAGAGGTCGTCGTCGGCGCTGTTGGCTTCCGCTTCCACCAGGTAGTCCACAATGCCCTGAACGAACTGCGCGCCGCCGTCATCCACGGCGGCCCAGAAGGCCTTCTGCTCTTCCTCGGTCCAATTGGTAAAATCGGTGTTGTCGCGGCCGGCGGCGCCGATCAGGGAAGATTTGCTCTTCATGGAATTCTGATACTCGGCCAGGCCCACGATGGGCAGAGACGTGAGGCTGGATATGCCGTCAAACGTGGGGTCCAGCTGCACATACATCGAGAAGATGGCGTCGTCAATGGTGACGGGCTCTCCGTCGGAGAACACCAGATCCTCGCGCATCTTGAACTTGTAAGTAACGGTGCCGTCGGGATTATCCACCACATCCACATCGGATACACCGTTGTCGTAGGTGTAATCTACGCCGTTATACTCACGCGTCTCGCCGGTGAGGGCCTTCAGCACAGGAGCGCCCACGCGGTCGATGCCGTACATGCTGCCGCACACCAGCCCCAGCACCTGGTTCTCGTAATCGTTGGTGTAGAAGAAGCTCGAGAACTTGCCGTCAAAGTAAGAGGTGCCGATGGTGAGGGTGTCCAGCTTGCCCTCCTCCGGCTGGTCGGCGCTGTCGCTGCTGCTCGGGGTGGAGTCGGCGGGGGTGCTGGCGGAATTGCTGTTGTTGCAGCCGGCCAGCAGGCCGAGACACATCACCAGCGCAAGCAGAAGCGCCAGCAGTTTTTTAGCGTTTTTCATTTACTTTTCCTCCTTGATATATTCGAACGAAAGAACCTCTGAATCAATCAGAGCTTCCCATGAACCGGGCGTTTTTCGCCCGGGGGTTCGCACAAAAAAGACGGGGCTTGCCGTGTGGCCCATGTTGGAGGCTTCGCGCGGTGCGAAGATCCACCGTCAAAAACGGCCGCGCGGAGAATCCAAACGGGCGATGGAAGCGTCACTTTGTCCAGCGCAGCGCGCAGGCTGTGCGCAGCCACCAGAGCTGGCAGGCCGCGCACCCGCCCAACAAGAGCCAGAACAGGAGGGCGGCGCAGGCGTGCCCCTCGGCGCCGTTGCGCAAAAGATAGACGCCGTGGCCCAAAAGCGTCAACGCGGCAAAGCCCAGCGCGCAGCCGCCCCTTACCCGAAAACGGCCCACGGTAGCCTCGTACACATACGCGCGCAGCCGCTCTCCGCCATAGCTCAACCGGCACATCAGCCAGAGAACGGCGGCCTGGCTCACCAGCGCGCCGGCGTAGGGCAAGAGCACATAAGGACAATTCTGCATCCCCGGAACGGGGATGCAGCCGGCTGCAACTATTAGCATTGCCGGCAATGCGGCGCCCAGCCAAAGGCGGATCAGGGCGCGGCGGCGTGCCTGGCCCGGCTCTGCCCAGCCGTACAGGGCTCCGGTGTAGACGTATTCCCCACCGGCGGTGGGCTGAAAATCATTCAGGTAGCTGCGGCGGCGGGGGGACTTACCCTCCATCACTCCACGCCCGCCCGGTCGAACGCTTCCAGCGCCTCGGCCGCCTTCGCGCACACGCCGCGCAGGCAGCTTTCTTCAAACGGGCTCTCCAGCCCGGCGTTCGCCAAAAGCTCGGTGAATACGCGGCTTCCACCCTGGCGGGTATAGGCCATATAATGCGCCCACGCGTTTTTTGCATCCTCGCGGATGAGCGCCCAGAACTGCAGCGAAACGGTTTGCGCAAGGCAGTAATCGATGTAATAGAACGGGCGGGTATAAATGTGGTGCTGGCGCTGCCAGCCCTCGCCTTCGGCATAGAACGGAATCTCGCCGTCCAGCTTCATCCACGGCATATAAACGCCCAGCAGCCGCTTCCATACGCCGTGCCGCTCGGCGGGCGTCATTTCCGGGTGCGCGTATACCTCGTGCTGGAAATGATCCACCAGCGTGCCGTAGGGAAGGAACGTGATCGCGCCCGCGAGGTGGCTGTACAAAAACTTGCGCGCATCGGCGCCGAAGAATTTCGGTGCCCATGGCTCGGCAAAGAACTCCATCGACATGGAATGCACCTCGCAGGCCTCCATGCCCGGCCAGACATATTCCATCGGCACACGTCCGCGGTTGACCCACGCGGCAAAGGCATGCCCTGCCTCGTGCGTTACCACCTCGATATCGTGCTGCGTGCCGTTGAAGTTGGCAAAAATAAACGGGACGCCGTAGTCGGGGATGGCGGTACAGTAGCCGCCGGATTGCTTGCCCTCTGTAGAGAGCACGTCCAGCAGCTCGCCCTCGCGCATGGTACGGAAGAACTCGGCCGTCTCGGGGCTGAGGTCGTTATAAAAAGCCTGCCCCTCGGCCAAGATCTCCTCCGGCGTGCCCTGCGGCTTCGGGTTGCCCGTGCAAAACTGCAGCGCGTTATCGGCAAAGCTCATCGGGTATTGCCTGCCCAGCCGCGCGGCCTGCCGACGATAGACGCCGTCCGCAACCGGCACTACATATTTTACCACGGCGGCGCGGAATTTTTCCACGTCCTCTTTGGTATAGCAGTTGCGGCCCATGCGGTAGTAGCCAAGCGTGGTATAGCCCTCGCAGCCCAGCTTTTTGCCCATGCTGTCCCGCAGGCGCACCAGCTCGTCGTACAGGCGGTCGAGCTCGGGCTGGTTTTCTTTATACCAGCGCCCCTCCGCCTTCCACGCGGCCAGACGGCGCGCGTCGTCCGGATCCTGCTTAAAGGGCGTCAGCTGCGAAAGCGTATACACGCCGCCCTCGAAGGGGATCTGCGCCGAGGCAATAAGCTTATCATACGCCTGACGCAAATTGTTTTCGCGCTGCAGCTCCGGAATGATCTCAGGCGAAAAGGTCTTTAAAGCGATCTCAGCGTTGCGGAACATCAAATCGCCGTATTCGGCAGAAAAATCCGCGCGATAAGGGCTTTGCAGCAAAGCCGCCGTCCATGCCTGCAGATATTCCTCCAGCTCGGGCGACGCGGCGTTCCAAAATTTTTGCTCAGCCTCGTAAAACGCATCGCGCGTATCGATAGAGTGCCGGATATGCACCAGCGTGGAGGCCGTCATAATATGCCGGTCCAGCTCGTCCTTTTTTAAAAAGGCCTCCCGCGCCGCGGCATAGCTCTCTGCCTTTTGCAGCGCCCCGGTCAGCTGCGCAAGCTGCGCCTTCAGCCCTTCCACATCCGGGCGCTGATACGGCATTTCAGAAAATTTCACGAACAACACCTCTTTGCTTCTTGCCTGCGGAGTGCCGATGCTTCTCCCGCAAAGCAGGCAGGGCCGCCGGGTACGATTTTGGAATCGGCGCGGCGGTGTTCTTTTCCCGAATACAATCCCACACAAGATATAGGATCTGTTGGCATTGGATCAATTATTATTCTAATACATTTTGTGTGGATTGTGCAAGTATTTCGATGTCAAAATACGCAAAAAGCAGAATTTTCCATATAATGCGCAATTTTCATGAGCCGTCCGCTTTTTTTGTCAGCAATCTTCACAAAATATGTGCGTACTATGCGTACATGCAGCGTGCCCCGCAAAAGAAAAGGGGCGTGCGGCAAAAAATTTTTGCAGCGTGCCCCTTTTCCACTGTATCAATCCAAAATGCTTCTTTCCAAAAAAGAAAGCGCCGTCCTTGTATCATGGAGCCGTCCCGCCTTTAAGAAGCGGGCCGGAGCATTTTTTAGGAAATTTTTCAAAAGGCGGGCCGGGGCATTTCCTTGCTCTTTGCCCGCCTACGCGATCTCTTTTCGGCTGTAAAACCGGAATGCAAACGCAATGCCCAGCGCGGCAAACACCGCGCCCGAAGCGCAGTATCTGCCGCAAAGCGCTTCCTCGGCAACAATTTTTGCCCCGTCGGCATAGCCGAACGGCGTGAGATATTTTAAAAATTCCGCGCGCTCGGTAAGGTTTGCGATGAGATTCATAAAGTAAAACGCGGCTGCAAGCCCCAGCCCAACGCCCTGCCCGCCGCGGCGCAAAAAGGCGGAAAGGCCAAAGGTAATGGCCAATATCTCAAGCTGCATCAGGCCGTAGGCCAAAAACAGCAGCGCCATTGTTTGAAGGGACGGCGTTTCTTCAATGCTCCGCACGCAGACAGCCGTAACGGCAATGCATCCTGCGTTCAGCGCCAGCACCTGAAGGGCGGCGGCGCACAGCTTTTCGGCCGTGATCCGAATGCGGGACACCGGATGCGTGAGCAGAAATTCGGCGGTGTTCCCCTGCTCCTCCTTCGTCAAAGCCTGAACGCCGGCCAGCGCGGCAAAGAGCGCACCGCCAAGGCCCAGCACATTGCCGCACTCCACGGCAAAAAAACCGGAAAAATCGCCAAAATTGATGCGGTCCATCCCAAACGCCTGCGAAAATCCGCCCATTTCGGCAAACATCGTGCCCACTTCGTCCATTTGCGCGCCCATCTCGGGATAGATGAGAATGCAAACGCCCAGCAAAAAAGCGATGGACAGCGTCCAAATCGCCAGCGACGCCCTGCCGCGCCGCACCTCATGCCGGAAGATCGTCATGCGGGCCGCCCCCTTTCTGATAATAATGCAAAAACACCTCTTCCAGATCCGGCTCCGTAATGGTGATATCCGCCACCGGAAGGCCGGCCAGCGCGCCCAGCAGCGGCCCGGGCGCGCCGCTGTACAAAAAGCTGACGCCGTCCGCCGTCGGCACTGCGCTGCGCACCCCGTCCAAAGCGGGCGCAGCGCCCACGCCGCGCAGCGTCACCCGCTTTGCGCCGGTGTGGCCCAGCTGCTCCACACTGCCGCAGGCGAGCAGCCGCCCCCCACGGATGACGGCGGCATGGCTGCAATAGCGCTGCACCTCGCTGAGCACGTGCGAGGATAAAAACACCGTCGCGCCCTGCGCGCTGCGCTCTTTGAGCAGCGCGTAAAATTCCCGCTGCATCAGCGGATCCAAACCGCTCGTCGGCTCGTCCATCACATACAGCCGCGGCTCGTGCTGCATGGCACACACAACGCCCACCTTTTTGCGGTTGCCCAAAGACAGCGTTTCCACCCGTTTGGTATCGTCCAGTTCCAGCCGCTCGCACAGGCTCTTTGCCTGTGCTGCGCAGTCCTTTTTGCGCAGCGCGGCAGAAAAACGCAGCACCTCCCGCACACGCATCCCGGGATAAAACTGCACCTCGGCCGGCAAGTAGCCAACCTCGGCCAAAAGCGCGGTATTTCCCTTTGCCGCCTCGTGCCCCAGTATCCGCGCCGTACCGGAGGTTCGCTCAATAAGCCCCAGCAGCATGCGGATGGTGGTGCTTTTGCCCGCGCCGTTCGGGCCGATGAAGCCGAAGATCTCCCCCTGCCGTACCGCAAGGGTAATTTCCTCCACGCCGCGGGTCTTGCCGTAATACTTTGTCAGACGATCCAGTTCAATTGCGTACATGGGCATTCTCCTCTTTCGTTTCTTCCTGCTCCGGCCGTTCGGCCGGCCGCGCCGGCGTTTTCTCCTGCCGTTCCTACGGCGGCCGCGGCTCGCTTCTTCGCAGATAGATCGTTTTCCAGAAGGCAAGCAGCCGGCAAAAATCCTGTTCCATCTGCGCGGTGTCCAGCCCGCCGCGCTTTTGCAGCATCTCCCAAAGATATCCTTCCGAGGCCCAGTACATCTCCCGATACATCATCTGCAGGTCCAGCCCCGGCACAAAATCGTCCGGATCCAGCTGCGCCAGCGCACGCGCGGCCTTGCGGTCGAAATGGCGGGTATAGCTGCTCTGCATCGCAGCGTAGATCTCCGCATCCTTTTCATAAAACGCATTGACCGCAAACCGTGCCATATACGGGTATTCCGCCATCAGACGAAATTTTGCGCGCATGCCGCGCTCCATCATCTCGAACAGATCCGTCGGCTCGTAGCAGCGCTCTTCCTCCAGATAGCGCACGGTTTGATCGGCGGCATATTCCCACAAAAAGAGATACAGCTCCTTTTTATTGTGAAAATAGTGGAACAGCAGCGATTTGCTGATGCCGGCAGCCGCCGCGATCTCGCCCACGGGGCTTTTGCGGTAGCTGTTTTGTGCAAACACCTCGAAGCCCGCGTTGATGATGCGCTGCCGCTTTTCTTCGGGCAGCCGGAAAAATTTTTCGTTCATGTAGCCTCCCTGCGGCACATTCCGCAGCCGTTTTCTGTTTTGATTTTCCTCAGGTTTGCCGGCCTGTGCGCCGCACGCGCTTTTGCCGCTTTGCGCAGATTCTTTCGTAGCCGTGTGCCTTTCGTTCCTTTTGCGGGCTTTTTTCGGCGCACTGCACGCTTTTCTCCTTTTGGCGGGGGTTCTGCGGTGCATCGACCGGGCCGGTCAATGTTTTCTCTGATTCTTATTATAATCCGTTGACCGTTTTTGAGAAGACTCCATTTTGTTTTTTCGGCAAAAAAACGGCATCGAAAAAGCGCAGGGCGGCCTGCCGGATCGCCTTTGTCCGGCATCGGCAAATGGTATCGGCAAAAAAGCGGATTATTCAAAAAGGCTTGCCCTTTTGCACGGGCTGTGCTATACTGCTAAAGGTTTACAAAGTGAACTTGTTGCGCAGCCTTTTGTTTGCCTTCTCCAAAACACCCGGTCTGAGGGACGGTTCCATAAAAAACAAAGCCGTGGAATTCTGCCGTGCAGCGGCATCTGCAGCGTCGCCAAAGCTTGGAATGCACAAAGTGTTTCGGCAATTTCCCGGGTGGGCAAACACAGGCAAAAAAGGAGGAAGATCGGCATGCCGGACAACACCGAGTTGTGCGAACGTGTGCTTTGCGCATGGACAGAGATCAGCGGTTTTTTGAAGAACTCCCGCATGACGCAGGGCATTACTTACAACGAGGCCGTTACCATGATGCTGGTATACGAGCAATACAAAAAGGACGGCGTCGGGCTTACGCCGATGCAGACGATTTTGAAGCGGACGCGCATGCTGAAAAGCCTTGCCAACCGCACAGTCAACGCCTTGTGCGCGCAGGGATACCTGATCAAGGCGCAAAGCGGCACGGACGCGCGCATGCTGTATGTGCGCCCTGTGCCGGAGCGCCTGCCGGATTTTCTTGCGGTGCACGAGCGCTCGCTGCAATATGCCGGGGCCGTAATCGACGTGATCGGCGAGGAGGACGCGCAGCGCTTTGTTCACATCTGCGAAAAGCTTCTTGCGGCAGAGCCTCGGCTTTCGTAAGCCTTTTCTTTCATAAGCTTTGGACTTTGGAGGCTTCGCGCTTTTGAGGGCTTCCCTCTTTTGGGGGCTTCGCGTATAAACATCGCCCGGCAAGGGATGTAAGCTTCCGCACAAATCATATTGTACAGAGAAGGGAGTCATTTGTATGGCAATTCGCATCATCACCGATTCCGCTTCGGACATCACGGCGCTCCGCCGCCCGGAGCTCACCGTTTTGCCCATGACGATCAGCTTTGGGGAAAAAACGTTTCGGGACGGCGTTGATTTAACGCACAGACAATTTTACGAGCGGCTGATCGAGAGCAGCACGCTGCCCATCACCAGCCAGATCGTTCCCACGCAGTTTGAAGCGGCCTTTCAGGCGGCAGTGGATGCCGGGGAGACTGTGGTGGCCATCACCCTTTCCGGCAAGCTTTCCGGCACCTGGCAAAACGCCGTATTGGCCGCGCAGAGCTTTCCCGGCAGGGTATATGTTGTAGACAGCTGCAACGCGGCCATTGGAGAGATGATCCTTGTGGAGCGTGCGCTGGAGCTTGCACAGCAGGGGCTTCCCGCGCAGGAAATGGCCGCTGTGCTGGAGCGGGAAAAAGAAGATATCCGGCTGATCGCCCTTTTGGATACGCTCGAATACTTAAAGCGCGGCGGCCGCATCTCCTCCTCTGTGGCGCTGGTGGGCGGCCTGCTCTCCATCAGACCTGTGGTCGCCGTTGTAAACGGCGAGGTTGCGCTGCTGGGCAAGGCCCGCGGCTCGCGCAACGGGAACAATCTGCTGGCGCAGGAGATCAAAAAAACCGCGGGCATTGATTTTAGCCGCCCGTACCGCCTTGGCTATACCGGCCTCGATGATACGCTGCTGCAAAAATACATCGAGGACAGCGCCGCGCTCTGGCGGGCGCATACCGATTCGCTGCCCGTGTGCACTGTGGGCGGCACCATCGGCACACACGTGGGCCCCGGCGCCATTGCGGTGGCTTTTTTCTGCAAAAGCGAACACCGGGCTTTTTTTTAGAGCAAAAATATGCTATGATACAATAAAGTGTCTCCATGGTTCCTGCGAGGCGCGGTACCGGCAGTTTTTCCGGATCTGTCCGGCCCGCAGGGAGCTGTTTGCGCAGCTGGCCGAAGACAATGCCTTGGGCAGGGCAGAATGAATCCGTCCATTTAAAAAGGAGATGTTATGATGAAAATTTGCTCGGTATCCGACGCAGAATTCAAAGCATACTGCCGCATCGTAACGGGAATGGACAAGACCGTAAACAAGCTTTTGGGCGTGCTGCAAAACGCCCCGCAGCCCGCAAAGGGCACCGCCTATGTGCCCACCGACCCTGCTTTGCAGGAGCTGCCCGCGTCCACCGAAATCGGCGAGCACTGCTTTGGCGGCATGCCGGTACAGCTTGGCTGGTGCAACGGCCGCAACACAAGGCTGAACTGTCTGGAATACCACCGCGACAGCGAATTCAATCTGGGCACGGAGGATTTTATTCTGCTGCTGGCAAAGCAGGACGAGATCGAGAACGGCAGGCTGGATACCGCCAGAGTAAAAGCCTTCCGCGTGCCGGCCGGCACACTGGTGGAGGTATACGCCACAACGCTGCATTACGCACCCTGCCACTGCAGCGCCGAAAAGGGCTTTCGCGTGCTGGTGGCGCTGCCGTGGCTGACAAACACCGAGCGCCCGGTTTTTGAGGCCGTTACGCCCGAGGACGCGCTGCTGCGCGCGCGCAACAAATGGCTGCTGGCGCACCCCGAGAGCCAGGAGGCCGCGGCGGGCGCGTACATCGGCCTTACAGGCGAAAACATTGATATTGCCGAGCTGATTTAAAACCCGATCGGCCCGGCTGAAAAAACGGTCCGTCAAGGATCAGGAGAGGACGAAAAAGCATGAAATTTTTTATCGACACCGCCAACACAGACGAGATCCGCGCCGCAAACGACATGGGCGTGATTGCGGGCGTTACCACGAACCCGAGCCTGATTGCCAAGGAAGGCCGCGACTACGCCGAAGCGCTGGCCGAGATCGCCTCCATCGTGGATGGGCCCATCAGCGGCGAGGTAAAGGCCACCACGGCAGACGCCGCCGGCATGATCGCGGAGGGCCGCGCCATCTACGCGTTGGATCCGAAGCACATGGTGGTAAAGATCCCCATGACCGTGGAAGGGCTGAAGGCCATCAAGGTGCTTGCCGCCGAGGGCATCCCCACAAACTGCACGCTGATCTTCAGTGCGAATCAGGCGCTTTTAGCGGCGCGCGCGGGCGCGGCGTATGTTTCGCCGTTCCTCGGCCGCCTCGACGACATCAGCCAGCCGGGCATTGAGCTTATCCAGACGATCGCGGAGATGTTTGCAAATTACGACGACATCAAAACCGAGATCATCGCAGCCTCCGTGCGCAACCCCATCCACGTGACAGACTGTGCACTGGCCGGCGCGGACATTGCCACCGTGCCGTACAAGGTGATCGAACAGATGACAAAGCACCCGCTCACGGATGCCGGCATTGAAAAATTCGTTGCCGATTACACCAAGGTATTTGGAGCCTAAGCCGTTTGACGGACGAACGGTCTGTGTCGGCCGCAGCAATGGCCGGCCTGCCGCAGTACAAAAACGCGCTCGCCACTTTGGGCACGGTCCCACCAGAAAACGAAGCAGCGGCGCCCTTTTCGGCCTGAAGCGGCCGAAAAGGGCGCCGATTTTTGCTGCTTTTGCATCGATCTATTTCGTCTTATTTGTGGTACTTCCCGCCGCCGTTGATGGAAAACGCGCGGTAGATCTGCTCCAGCAGCATCACACGCGCAAGCTGATGCGGGAACGTCATACGGCTCATGGAAAGGCGCACAGCGGCAGTCTGCTTGACGCCTTCGGAAAGGCCGTGCGAAGAACCGATGGCAAACGCCACGTCCCCCGCGCCGCTCTGCGCCCGCCCGGCGAAAAACGCCGCCAGCTCCTCGCTCGTTTTTTGTTTGCCCTCAATGCAGAGCGCCACAAGGCAGCTGCCCTTTGGCACGGCGGCAAGGATGGCTTTCCCCTCTTTTTCCAGCGCCTTGGCCACCACCGCGGGAGATGCGCTTTTTTCGGCGATGGGCTCCTCGGGCAGCTCTACCACATTCAGGCGGCAATAGGCCCCCAGGCGCTTTGCATACTCGGCCGCGGCTTTGGCGTAATAATCCGCGTTCAGCCTGCCCAGCGCGATCACCGTCACGGTCTGCATGGCATGGGTGCCTCCCTTCTTTTGAGACATCGCGGGTTTTGACGATCTGTTGCGTTCCGGAATCCGTTCGTCAAATAAATTATGTAATTAAAGCTGTAATTTTTGTCTGCGCAAAAGAGACAGCGCTTAAAAAAACGGCGCGCTCTTTGGAAAGCGAAAAACACCTTTGTTCAAAATACGGCTTTTTTCAAAACTCGATCACCGGCGAAACCTCATGGCGGCGCGCCGCCTGCACCATGCAGCCCTCGCCCGGCACAAGCCCCGCCCGCAGCAGCGCCACGCGCACGCTTTCCAGCGCGAGCTCCGGGGTGTTGTTCTCCTGACTGATATGGCACAGCATAAATTTTTTGCAGCCGTTTATCATCAGCCGCACCAGTGTCTGCGCGCTTTCGTCGTTGCTCAAATGGCCGCGGCGCGACGCAATGCGCTGCTTGAGCATGCGCGGATACGGCCCCAGCAGCAGCATCTGTTCGTCGTAGTTCGCCTCCAGCGCGACAACATCCGAAAGCAGCAGATTTGCCAGCACCTCGTCGCTGACAAAGCCCAGGTCGGTGGCGATGCTCACCACCTTGCCCGACGGCGTTGTAATGCGGTATCCCCGGCACGCGACGGAATCGTGGCTTGTTTCAAAGCTCTGCACCTGAAAGCCGCCCACCGCCTCGGTGCGCCCGTCAATATCGACAAGGCGCGTATGTTCGGGGATCAGACGGTGCTCCGCAAGATATTGCAGCGTAGCGGCGCTGCCGTACAGCGGGATGGGGTGATGCTTCAAAAAAATGGCCAGCCCGCCGATGTGATCAGAGTGCTCGTGTGTAATGAGAATGCCGTCCAGCGATTGCGGCGTAAGGCCCAGCTCCTTCAGCGCGTTCTGCGTTAGCCGGCAGCTCTTGCCCATATCCACCAGCAGGCAGCGTCCGCTTTCCTCCACCACCGCGCAGTTGCCGGACGAGCCGGAATACAGGGTTGTAAAGCGCGCCATATCCATTCCCCCTCTTTCTTCGAAAATGCCGGCGTCGGCACGGGCTGTTCCGGCTGTTCCCAGCTACTCTTGGCCGCTCCCGCTTACTCCCGGCTGTTCCGGCCGCTCCTGGCCGCCCACGGCTATTCCCGGCTGCGCCGCACATGTTTGCGGCCGCGCTCGGCTTTTTGGGGAGCAAAACAGATTTTTACAAAGCAAGAGGGGGCTTTTTGCCCCCTCTCCGGCTCTTGTAGCCTCAATTTTACAGCGCCGCCTGCCGCAGCAAGGCCGTGGGCTTTTCCACGCGCCGGATATCCGCTCCAAGGCCGCGCAGCTTTTCCACAATGTCCTCGTAGCCGCGCTCGATGTGGCTGATCTCATCCACCTCGGAAACGCCGTCCGCCGCCAGAGCCGCCACCACAAGTGCGGCGCCGGCACGCAGGTCGGATGCGCGCATCGGCGCGGGCAGCAGCTCCTGCACGCCCTCGATCACCGCAACACGCCCGTCCACCTGAATGTTCGCGCCCATACGCGTCAGCTCGTCCACATAGCGGAAGCGGTTTTCCCAAATGCCCTCCGTAATGATGGAGGTGCCCTTCGCAAGGCTCAGCAGCACCGTCATCAGCGGCTGCATATCCGTGGGGAAGCCCGGATGCGGCATCGTCTTAATGTTCAGCGGCTCTAAATCGCCCGTGCGGTAAATGCGCACGGAATCATCAAATTCCTCCACCGTGGCGCCCGCTTTCTCCAGCTTGGTGGTAATGGGCTCCAGATGCTTTGGGATGACATTTTTGATCAGCACATTGCCGCCCGTGATGGTGGCGGCCACCATATAGCTGCCCGCCTCGATCTGATCGGGAATGATGGAATAGGTGCAGCCGTGCATGCACTCCACGCCGCGGATCTTGATAACGTCCGTTCCCGCGCCGCGCACATCCGCGCCCATCATATTCAGGAAATTCGCCACATCCACAATGTGCGGTTCCTTGGCCACATTTTCCAGCACCGTCAGCCCCTCGGCCATCACGGCCGCCAGCATGGCATTGATGGTCGCGCCGACAGAAACCGTATCAAAAAACACATCCTCACCGCGCAGGCGCTGCGCCTCTACACCGATCATACCGTATTCTACCGAGTCCCTTGCGCCCAGCGACGCGAATGCCTTTAAATGCTGGTCGATGGGGCGCGGGCCAAGATCGCACCCGCCGGGCATTGCGACAGTGGCCTTGCCAAAACGGCCGAGCAGCGCGCCCAAAAAGTAATACGACGCGCGCATCTGCCGCGAAAGCTCGTTCGGCACAGTGGTGCAGGTGATGCGCGAGGTATCAATCTGCAGCGTGTGCTTGTTGATAAAGCGCACCTGTGCACCCATCGCGCTGAGAATATCCACCGAGGCGCTGACGTCGCTGATGTTCGGCAAATTTTCGATCACACAAATTCCGCCCGCCAAAATCGTCGCCGGCAAAATTGCCACTGCGGCGTTCTTCGCGCCGCTGATCTCGATTTCTCCCATCAGCGGCTTGCCGCCGTGAATCACAAATTTTTCCAAATGATGTGCACGCTCCCCTTAAACCTCTGTTTTGCCGCCCGCTGCCCGAAACGCTTTCCGCGGCGGCAAACGAAAAAAACGGATGATGCTTTTTTATTCCAACAGGAAAGGCCCGGCCGGCATTCATCCGGCCCGGTGCGGCATCGACCTTTTTCGACCGCCGCCGCAGCACCGCAGCATCTTATTTTCCGCAATACCGCTGCAACTTCCCTCTCGTGATTGTATCCCAAAAAACCGGATCCATACGACTCTGGCAGAAACTGGCAAAAAAAATGCATAAGCCGCCTGCTTTTTACACGCATAGAATATGATAGCATGTTTTGCGGGTTTTGGCAAGACGCGGACGGGGATTGCAGGGCATTTTGTCATCAAAATTTCATAATTTTTTCATAATTTCCGTCAAGCACTGCAAGCTCCCCCGGCCGCACAAAATGCGCGCGGCCTATGAATCGTCCGGCATTACATATTGGCGCGTATCCGTCCACTGGCCGTCCACCTGGATCTCGAAATGGCAATGATTCCCTGTCGAGCGGCCTGTGGAGCCAATGCGCGCGATGGGCTGGCCCTTTACAACATATTCGCCCGCCTCCACCAGCAGCTCCGAACAATGACCATAGAGCGTGGCGAAGCCGTTTCCGTGGTCGATCTTCACAAAGATACCGTAGGACCAAAACGCCGTGCCCTTGCCGTCGGTGGCTACCTCGACAACGCCGTTATCGGCCGCAACAATGGTAGTACCGTAATCCGCCGTAATATCCGCGCCGCGGTGATAGCTGGAGGCCCACCGGCTGATGCCGTTGTAATGCGGCACCGGCCAGATAAAGGTTCCCGTAGCCGGGTCGCCGGCCTGTCCGCCGTAAGGGTTGTAGGTGCCATGCCGGGTGATCTGCGGCACCGCCAGTGCAAGAACCACCGGCTCCCGCGTCTGAATGCGCTGCACCTCCTGCCCGTCGATATATACGACATCTTCGTTCAGCTCCTCCAGGCCGGGCACAGCCTGCTGGTCAATCACATCCATGCCCCATTCTAGCGTGGGATCGTTGATCACCTGCGCTTCGGCGTGAGTTTCCACGGTGCGCGTTACATTCTGAACCGCCTGCACGCCCAACATATCCCACCCCCCAAGCTCCGAACCATCGGAACGCGCTACCGGCGTCTCCCCGTGCAGCCGCGCCAGCAGCTCTTCGAGGCTGATGAGCGTATTGGTAAAATACAGGCCGTTCTGCAGCTCGATTTGCTGCTGGAACTCTACACGCCAGCTTTCGTCTCCCTGATGCTCTTCCAAAAGCGGTGCGCGCAGCGCCTCCAGCGCGCGGGACAGCTCGAGAGAATCGTCCGTAATGCCGATGAGCTCCGAATTGACATAGACGCCCGTTGCCCTGCGGAAATCGCTGGCGGAGGTTTGGATAACGCGGTCTGTCAGCTGCGAGGGCGAATAAAGCGCGGCGCTGTCCACCATTGTCAGCGTATATTCCGGCCGCTCCATCCAATCCTCGCCCGTGCCCGCGCCCCGAATGCGGTGCAGGATATCCGCGTGCGCGGCATCGTAAACGCTTTCGTCCGCAATAAAGCCGACAAATTCCCCCTTAAACTCTACCCGCAGCGCAAAGGTGGAATTCAGCATGATATGCACGGTGACGGCCAGCACCGCAAGCGCGGCAAGCGGCAGCAGATAGGCAAGCCCGCTCATCACCAAATGGCGGTTGCGCAGCACGCCGCGCAGAACATACAAAAGGCCCGTGCCCGCGGCCGAGCCGCCGGCCTCCCGCTCCTGCTGCGCGATCGCGCGGGCGTTGCGCAGCCCCACGCGCAGCGCCCTCCAGGGCGCGCTCAGATCTTCCCAAATGGCGGCGAAAAAGCTTTTCAGAACGCTGAAAAGCAGCAGCAGCAGCCATCGCACACCGGAAACGAGCCATCGCACGCTGCCGGCGAAGACCCGAAAGAGATTTAAAACAAAATATTCCGTCTGCTGGCCGACACGGTAAAGCATCCAGCCCAAAGGGTGCGCCAGCATCCGAAAAAAAGAACGTTTCTTTTTTCCCGCGCCTGTGCGCGGCGTCGTGTACTCCACGCGCCCCCTCCTTTTTTGAATTGCTTTTCCTGTGCGCAGAATCCGTTCGACCCTTTTCGACCGCCCGGCAGACAAAAGAAACAGGCATCCGCCCGGCATACCTGATATCTATTATACACATAATTTCACCGAATGCAAATCTTTTCCGCACGCGGGGGTGCGTGTTCGGCGCGGGCGGCACACAAAAAACGTTCTCCGCCGGCAAAGATCCCTGCAGCGCCGGCCGCCAAAGCGTTTGCCGCTTTGGCGCTTTGTTCAAACAATGCCGTTTTCGATTTTGCATGCGGCAAGAAGCGCACGGATATCCTCGGGAAACGCCGCCTGAAACGCGAGCCGCGCGCCGCCCTCCGGCGGCAAAAACGAAAGTGCGCCGCAGTGCAGCGCAGGGCGGGCGATCTTTGCCGTACTGCCGCCGTACAGGTCGTCCCCTGCCAGCGGATGGCCGACAGACGCAAAATGCACGCGGATCTGGTGCGTGCGCCCCGTAACGGGAACCACGCGCAGCAGCGTGTATCCCCCGCCGCGCGCTAGTACCGTATACTCGGTGCGGCTCTGCCTGCCCTGCCCGCACACGCAGCGCTGAATGAGCGAGCCGTGCGCCAGCGCGATGGGGGTATCGATCACGCCGCTGTCTGCGGCAAGCCCGCCCTCGGCCACAGCGTAGTATTCCTTCTGTGCCGAGGCGGCCAAAAGCGGCGCGGCGTAGGCGTTCATCGCGCACAGCACCAGGCCGGAAGTGCCCTTATCCAGCCGGTTCACCGGGCGAAATACGGTATCCGCGCCGCGCGCGGCCATCCTGCCGCGAAACGCGTTGGCAAGCGTACCCTGCGTATAGCCGCGTGTAGGGTGCACCGTCTGCCCGGCAGGCTTGTTCAGCACCATGGCGTGCGCATCCTCATATACGATCTCCAGCGGCAGCTCCTGCGCCAGCACGTCCGTCGGCGGCTCGGGCGGCAGCGTAAACAAAATGCGCTGCCCCGCATAAAGGCGCGCATCAGTATGCACCGGGGCGCCGTTGCAAAAAAATCCCCCCGCCCTTTTAACGGCGCGCGCCAGCGCGGAAGAAACGCCCCTGCGGCGCAAAAAATCACGCAGCAGCATATCCGCTTCCTCCGGGCGCACCTCCCATTGCAGTGTCATAATGCTGCTGCCTCCCATGGAACTTTCTTTTGGCCGGAACGTACCGAACACCTGGATCCCTGCCGTTTTTCCCGCAGCGCACACAGGCGCTCGCGCTCGGCTGGCGTTTTTGCGTATCGGCACAGGCGCTTGCCCATTCGGCATTCCCGCGCATTTATGCAGGCGCTCAGTCCACCCGCTCGCCGGGGTTGCCGTAGCATTCGCAGAATCTTGCGGCGAACGAGGGCGGCTCTTTGCGGCAGTAGAGGTGCGCGGTATCGCCAAAGCTGTTCACCCGAAAAGCGGCAACGCCTTTTCTGCGTTCCTCTGTAACAACTGTAGTAACAGAGGACGGCGCGGCGCAGGCGCCGTGCCACAGCACCATGGGGGAAACTCCCATCAAATGGCTGAGCAGCACGCATTCCACGCCAAAATGGCAAAAGAATACCAACGTATCGTTGTTGGCACACACCGCCTGATAGCATGCGCCGCTGCGCCTGTACCCGTGCTTTTTTAGAAGAGCGTCAAAATTTTCAACCACCCAATCGTACTCTTCCTTCACATGGGCCTGCTGCAGCACCTCCGGCTGCCACCACTGCTCGGGCTGGAAAAAGCGCGGCTCCTGCGTCCAATCCTGCGGCAGCCAATCCCATGTAACCATCTTGCGCACCGGCACATCCGGCCGTTGAATAGGAACGGCGAATTCCCGCAGCCAAGGGCATTCCACGGCGGTGCGGCCCATTTTTTCCAACGTGCAGGATGCGGTGTCCTTCGCTCTTCCCAGCGGAGAGACATAAAAATCCCGCACCTGCAGGTCCGCGATGCGCTCCGATAAGTATCGGGCTTCTCTCCAGCCCTTTTCCGTCAGCGAATCCCGCTCGTAGTCCGGCTCGGCATGCCGCACAATCAAAAGCTTCAACTGTCATCGTTCCTTTCTGTTCTCTGTCTTGTCTGTTTCCTGTTTTATCCGTTTTTCCTGCTTCGTCTGTTCCCCGCTTTGCGCGCTCCCTGCTTTGCGCGCTCCCCGCTTTGCGCGCTCCCTGCTTTGCGCGTTTCCCGCTTTGCGCGCTCCCTGCTTTGCGCGTTTCCCGCTTTGCGCGCTCCCTGCTTTGCGCGCTCCCTGCTTTGCGCGCTCCCTGCTTTGCGCGTTTCCCGCTTTGCGCGTTTCCCGCTTTGCGCGTTTCCCGCTTCGGCTGTTCGGTTTTTTGCCTGCCATAACAGCATACCGCGCGCGGCGCAATTTTGCAAGCGGAGAATACGGGCAGCGTTCTCAATGGGGATGCCATATCGCCTGTGCGGCAGCAGCGCGAAGGATCCCATTGCAGCCGAACAGGTCCCGCGGGGAGGTGCAGCTTTCTTCCAAAGAGAAGGGAGCGCCCGGCCATTTCCGGACGCTCCCGCTTCGGTTCTTTTCAATCGGGCAAATCAGATCAGTATGCAATGCCCTCGGCGAGCATCGCGTCTGCCACCTTCGCAAAGCCGGCCACGTTCGCCCCCACCATCAGGTTGCCCTCGGCACCGCACTCTTTTGCGGCGTCGTAGGCGTTGTGGAAGATATTCTTCATGATCCCTTTCAATCGGGCGTCTACTTCCTCAAACGTCCACGAAAGGCGCAGTGAATTCTGGCTCATCTCCAGGCCGCTTGTGGCCACGCCGCCGGCGTTCGCCGCTTTGGCCGGGCCGTACAGCACATCATTTGCAAGGTACACGTTGATGGCCTCGGGCGTAGAAGGCATGTTCGCGCCCTCGCATACCACGCGGCAGCCGTTTGCCACCAGCTTTTTCGCGCCGGCCTCGTCGATCTCGTTCTGCGTGGCGCAGGGCAGCGCAATATCGCACGGAATGCCCCAGATGCCCGAGCAGCCCTCGTGATATTCGGCTGTGGGCACGGCCTTGACATACTCGGAGATGCGCGCGCGGCGGCGGAGCTTGATATCCATCACAACGTCAAGCTCCACGCCGTTCGCATCGTAGATATAGCCGTTTGAATCGGACAGCGCAACCACCTTCGCACCCAGCTGCGAGGCCTTCTGCGTTGCGTAAATGGCCACGTTTCCGCTGCCGGAGATCACGACCGTCTTGCCCCGGAAGCTGTCGTTCTTCATACAGTTCAGCGCTTCCTCGGTGAAGTAGCACAGGCCGTAGCCGGTGGCCTCCGGGCGCGCAAGGCTGCCGCCGTAAGACATTCCCTTGCCGGTGAGCACGCCTGTTACCTCGTTGCGCAGGCGCTTATACTGCCCGAACAGATAGCCGATCTCGCGTCCGCCCACACCGATATCGCCCGCGGGCACATCGGTAAACTGGCCGATATGCTTGGAAAGCTCTGTCATAAAGCTCTGGCAGAAGCGCATGATCTCGGCATCGGATTTGCCCTTCGGATCAAAATCGCTGCCGCCCTTGCCGCCGCCCATCGGCAGGCCGGTAAGGCTGTTTTTAAAAATCTGCTCGAAGCCGAGGAACTTGATGACGGACGCCGTAACGGACGGATGCAGACGCAGGCCGCCCTTGTACGGGCCGATGGCGGAGTTGAACTGCACACGGTAGCCGCGGTTTACGCGCACCTTGCCCGCATCGTCCACCCACGAAACGCGAAACTGGATAAAGCGCTCCGGCTCTACAATGCGCTCCAAAACACCCTGTGTTTCCAGCTCGGGATGGCACTCAACATATACTTCGAGGCTTTCCAGCACCTCGCGCACGGCCTGCAAAAATTCCGTTTCTCCGGCGCTGCGGCGGCTCACCTCTTCATATACACGTGCCAAATACTCGTTTTTCATTGTCATTTTCCCCTTTCCCATTCTGGCGCGCCGGCAAATCCGGCGCAATGTTCTTTCCCACAGCTTAAATTATACTACCATTTAATGGCATTTTTCAAGTGTCCGCCTGCAATAATCAGAGTGTTGGGGCATATCACGGCAATTTTTGTCGGATGCGCTAAAATTCGTGCCGCGCGACGTTTTCTTTTATTGATTTTTTCGCTGTCTGTATTCCAGATACGGACAGCGTCTTCCAGATAATCCTCTTCTCCGGAAGCGTCCTCGTCTTTTTCCAGATGGGAAAGCGCGATATGAACTGCTCCGTACAGATTTTCCATATCCATCATCTCGGAGCATACAGGCTTTGGAGCATCGGGAACGAGGTCTGCGAGCGCCTTTTTTCACAGATCGCCCGCATCGGAAAAGACGCACCACGTTACACAGCGGCAGCCCCGCCTGGCATACAGCTGCCTGCACCACACGGCCCATTGCGGCGATGCTTGCGGCAAAACAGGTCTCATCCGGCATGATCGCCGCGCGTCCCGGCCGCCTCCCCCTTTGTGTGCCCATACGCAAACCATCCGTGCGCATCCGAGGATTTTTCTTGCCAAAAACCGGTAAAGCATGATATAATAAAAGCGCACAGACGAGCAAAACATACGGCGGCGGGGCGCTTTGGCGCCCTGAGGAAAGTCCGGGCTCCACAAGGGAATGGTAACTGCTAACGGCAGCCGGGGGTGACCCCAGGGATAGTGCAACAGAAATAGACTACCCGTGCACCGCACGGGAAAAGGTGGAAAGGTGCGGTAAGAGCGCACCAGCGCGCTTGGTAACTTGCGCGGCTCTGTAAACCCTACCAGGAGCAACGCCCATAGGGAAGCAATGCGTGCCCTGCGCGCTTCCGGAGGCGGCTGGAGCTGCATGGCGACATGCAGTCGAGATAGATCGTCGTTTAATACAGAACCCGGCTTACGGTTTGGTCGTTTGGGCAAAACGCGGCGGAGCGCCCTTTTGGGTGCTCCGCCGTGTTTTTACATTTGAACGCTGGCCCCGGCACGCGCTCTTTACGCTGCCAGCGGCTCGGTGCCAAAATATGCGCAGATTGCCTCGTAATAAAGCCGCGCGGCGCGGCGGCAGCCGTCGTCGTCGCCCCAGCTGTCCACATCGGCCGGGCTCGTTACAAAGCACTGTTCTGCCAGCACGGCGGGGCAGTTCGTCTTTTCCAGCAGCCCAAACGTCTGCTCGGCGCGAACGGTGCCGTCGCTTTCCTCCACAAATTCTTTTTGGTAGCCGTGCGCGTCGTCGCCCACATAATAAATATACCGTACACCCGCATTGCCGCGCAGGCGCTGGCCTTCGGCGCCGAACCGGTCGGCGATGAGGTGTGCAAGGCGGAGCGATGCATCGTGGTATGTGCGGCCCGGCGGCTGCGGATAGCATTCAAAGCCGTAAGAATTTTCGGAATACGGGTCGGAGTTGCCGTGCACCGAAAGAAGAAGCGCCGCACGCGCCTGATTGGCTGTTGCCGCGCGCTCGACATTTTCCATAAAGGTATCGTAAGCGTGCGTGCGCACAGGGGTATAGTTTTCGTCCTGCGAAAGCCAGCTTTCCAGATAGCCGACGGTCGTTTCTGTCATGGTGCTTTCCTCTGCAACGCCCTGTGCGCCCACATCAATGCCGCCGTGGCCCGCATCAATGGCAACCGTATAGGGCGGCCCCTCCTGCGGAATGGCAGCCGCCGGCACATACGTCGCCGTGTCGTCCTCCCCGGGCGCAAGCAGCATTGCGCACAGCGCTAAGAGCAAAGCCGCGGCCGACACCGCGCCGGCCAGCAGCGGCCGCTGCCGTCGGCGTTTGCGGCGGCGCCCGGCAGCCCGCGCGGCACGCAGCGAACGCGGCGCAGGCGAGACCGCATGCGCCGCTGCATACGGCGCGGCGGATCGCAAAAAAGCGGGGGCCCGGCGCGCATGACGCGGGGCGCCCCCCCTTGCTGCGGCACGCTGTGCGTGCGGCAGCGCTTCTGCTTTGCTTTGCGCAGCATCCTGCCGCGGCATATTTGTCCGGTACGGCACGGCGCTTTGCGGGGCGGCCTGCGGCGCGCAGCCTCCGCCCGGCACGGCATCCTGCGCGCCGGCACCCGCGTCTGTACCGGGAAATTCAATTATTTTTGTCTGCACTGCGCACCGCCCCTTTCCGGATACATTCAGTATACCACCTGTTTGTTTCCAAATTGTATCAGTTTTTTCTTAATTTTCCCTTAATTCTGGTTTTTATGCGAGCTTTCCGTTTTGCAAAATCGCAAAGGGCCCCCTCGCGCAGAGGGGGCCCGAAGATCGGAATATTCGACACTTTTCAAAGCCTTTCCATGCTTTTTCAAGCGCTCCGGCCGGTTGAGCAAACGCCGCCTGTTTTTGCTTCCTCTGCTGCCCCGGCGGCCGGCCGTTGGCCGTGCCGGGTGCAAAGGGCCGCGTTCCCTTGCCGGCGCCGAAGGCAGCCCGGCGCGTTATGCCGCCGGTGCGGGATCGGCATGAGCGCTGGTGCACGGGCTGCGCGCAACGCCCACCTTGTACCAGCCGCGGCCCGTGGGGCAGCCCGCGCCGGGAGCGTCTCCCGTTTGGGTACAAAAGGCGCCGGACTCCACGGAATCCGGTTTAGCCCAAATCGCGCTCAGCGCTTCGATTTCTTCCTCGGTGAGGTCGGCCTGTACAATATCCATCAGTTCGCGGAAGGCGCGCGCGCCGGGGTGACCCAGCCTGCGCCCATAAATATAGTTGCTGTCATACTGCTTCATCGGCGCGTTGTCGTCGTAGCCGTACCATGTGGCCATCACATATTTCGGCGTCAGGCCCACAAACCAGATATCCTTATCCTCGTTTGTCGTACCCGTTTTGCCGATGGAATCCAGCACGTTGGAATCCGGATGGATGCCGTACGCCGTGCCGCCACCGTCAAACAGCACGCCGTGCAGCAGGCGGTTCATGATAAAGGCGGTATCCTCGCCGATCGCCTGCGTGGTGATGATATCCTTTTCCAAAATCTCGTTGCCCTGGTAATCGCGCACCGAGGTATAGCTGTGCAGGCTCGTTACGCGGCCGCCGTCGCCGTACATCATATACGCGCCGGCCAGCTCGTAGGGGGACATGCCGTGTGTGAGCGCGCCCAGCACCATCGGCGCAAGATCGACATCGTGGTTTTCGTCCAGCGAGGTAATGCCCAGCGTATCGCGCGCAAATTCAAACATCGTGCGCGGCCCCACAATATTGCCCACGCGCACCGCAACGGTGTTCAGCGATTGCTTGATGGCCTCGTATACCGTAACCAGCCCGTGCGTATAGGTGCCGCTCCAGTTGCTGGGCCAGTTCGTGCGGGTGCCGCCCTTGCCGTCTGAAATGGGGAAATAATCATCGAGCAGCGCGGTGGAATAGTTGATGGCGTCCATATCGATGCCCAGAGGATACACCGCAACGCCCTTCATGGTGGAGCCCACCTGCCGCTGCATGCCGGTGGCGCGGTTGAGGATGCGGTCGCCTGTTTTTTGCCCAAGGCCGCCCGCAAGCGCGACCAGCTCGCCCTTATAATTGATGACGATGCCTGCCGCATTCGTGGAAATGGTTTTCGGCTCGGTGCCCTCCGGGGCGTTCTCGGGCACCCAATCCTCGATGGTAAAGGGCTCCCAATATTCTCCATCGGCCCAAATGCGCTCGATCTCGCTTTGCACCTTAGGGTCTACCGTGGCATAAATGCGCAAACCGCCGTTGTACAGGTATGCGTTGGCGGCAGCCCGGTCCCAGTTTTCGCGGTTCAGCGGATTTTCCTCCAAAAGATCCTGCGTAACCTCCTCGATCACATAATCCGTAAACCACGAATAGTTTGTCTGTACGGCGGCTTCCTCCGAGCGCACGCGCTCCACCAGCCGCAGCGGCGTGGCATATGCTTCTTCGGCCTCGCTCTCGGTGATATAGCCCTGCTGCAGCATAAAATAAATGATGTTGTCGCGGCGCTGTAAATGATCCTCCGGGTTTGTATAAGGGTTAAAGCGTCCGGGGCTTTTGGTAATGGCCGCGATGCTGGCCGCCTCGGCAATCGATACCTCCATCGCCGATTTGCCGAAATACTGGTTTGCGGCGGCCTCTACGCCCGCAATGTTGCCCGTAAGGCCGATCGTGTTCAGATAAGCCTCTAAGATCTCTTCCTTGCTGAAGCGGTTATCCATTGCGATGGCACGGAAGATCTCCTTCAGCTTGCGGGTGTACCCCTCCATGCCGGAGGATTGGTCTTCGCCCGTAATATTTTTGATGAGCTGCTGCTCAATGGTAGAGGCGCCCAGCTGGCCGCTCTGCCCCGGCAGGTACGAGCCGGTGAGCTTATGGAACACCTCGTTCAGCGCCGCCAGCACAGTACGCTTTAGGCTGAAGCCGATGTGCGTATAAAAGTTTTCGTCCTCCACCGCAATAAACGCGTGCTGCAAATGAGGCGAGATCTCGTTCAGCGAACGCCAGATGCGGTTTTCCTCCGGGCTCTGCAGGCGCTGGTATTCCACCCATTCCTGCTGGCCGTACTCGTTGATCTGCGGCGCGTAGATAATCGTGGTAAACGCCAGCTCCAGCTGTGTCAGATCCAGCACCTCGCTGTCGCCCTGCGTCTCGCGCACGATGTACATGCTGAGCGCCACCGCCGCAACCGAGCCCGCTATAATGCAAAGGCACAGGCAGCACGCGATAAAGCGAAATAAAATGCCCAGCGCCCCCAGTACGGTGACGCCCTCCCTCGGCTGCTTCCTTTTGCGCGGCGCGCTGCCTGGCTGGCGGTTTGCGCGGGCGCTGCTGTTTTTGTTTTCGATGATCTTTCGCCTCCCAAAAGATGGATCTCTTAGTTTTTATAGCTTTTGCGGCGTCTGCGCCGCCGTGATTTTAAGGCGCGCCGCCGTGGTTGTGCTTTATACCGCTCTGTTAGTATACCACATTTCCGGCCGCGCAATATCCGCGCCGCAAAGAATAATCAAAGCGATTTTGTCCATACTGCCTTTCAGAACACAAAGAGGTGATGATATGCGCGCAAAACAAATTGCTGTATTGGCCGCCGTGCCGCTGGCGATCTTTACGGTGACCGTGGGCCTGTTCCTGCTGCTGGCGCAGCCGGGCAGCGCCGAGGCCGCCGAGCCGCCCGCCTATCTGCTGGGCGCGCAGGGCGGAAAGGTGGTGCTGTTCAAATCCGGCGAGGATACGCCCGTGGCGCGATATGAGATTTATCTGAGCCTGCTGCCCGAAGCGGACGCCGACGCGCTGCGAAGAGGCATCCCCGTTGCCACGCGGGAGGAATTGAACCGATATTTAGAGGATTTCGGCGCATAAGAACGCGCCGTGCGTCATTTGTGCGCGGGCACGATCTCCAGCCAGTAGCCGTCCGGGTCGGAGATAAAGTAGATGCCCATCGCCTCGTTTTCAAAGCAGATGCAGCCCATCTCTTTGTGCATGGCGTGCGCCGCCTCGAAATCGTCCACCGCAAAGGCGAGGTGGATCTCGTTTTCGCCCAGATCATAGGGCTGCGGGTGATCGGCAAGGCACGTCAGCTCCAGCTGATGCGGCGTAACGCCGTCGCCCAGATAGACGAGCGTGAAGTGCTCTGCCGTGCGGCGGCGCACCTCCCGCAGGCCGAGGGCCTTTTCGTAAAATGCGAGACTGGCGGAAAGATCCGCCACGTTCAAATTGTTGTGTGCAAATGTAAACTGCATAACCGCATCCCTCTCTACGTAATAAACGAGCCGAACAGACAAAATATTTCATTGCGCCGCGCAATTCAGGGCGCAATCGGCCCATTCCGGCATTTTCTGCTATTTTACCATTCTCGCGGCAGCTTTTCAAGGCGGTAAATGCAAAAATCGTTCTTTTAAAAGCCCCGATCCCTCTTTTTTCGCTTATTTCAGCCCTTTTCTGCCGGAAAAGGGTTTGTTTTTTTGCGCGGCATCCGCTATAATAAGAGCAAGAAAGGTTTTGGCTTTGCCCGGCGCTGTCTGCCGGGCGGCCATACGGTGATCAGGAGGTTGCATTTTGCGCTGTTTGGAATATCCGTTCGATTCCGCCATGATCCTGCAAAAAAAGCGCGCGCTGCGGCGCGCGCTGCTGGAGCAGCAGGGCCTTGTTCCCAAAAAGGTTGCGATCCTCAGCGGCTCCACCGTGGGAGAGATCAAAAATATTCTGGAGCTGTTTTTGCTGAACGCGGGCATTCATCCCACCTTTTATGTGGGCGAATATGCGCGCTTTTATGAGGATGGCATGTTCGACCCCTCCGGCGCGCTGGCCGCATTCGGGCCGGATGTAATCTATGTGCATACCTCGGTGCACAATCTGGGCAATCTGCCGGCGCAGACAGACACCCCAGAGCAGGCCGGGCAGAAGCTGCGCGACGAAACAGCGCGCTGGGTGCAGCTGTGGCGCGCCCTGCAGCGATTTGGCTGCCCCATCCTCCAGAACAATTTTGAACTGCCGGACGTGCGCGTGATGGGCAATCTTGACGCCGTAGATGTGCGCGGGCGTGTGCGCTTTGTAAGCCGGATGAATGATACGGCGGCCCTTTGGGCCGAAAAGACGCCGAATTTTTACCTGCACGATCTGTGCTGGCTCTCGGCCTGCGAGGGCGTAAGCCGCTGGTGCTCGCCCGCCGCGTGGTGCGCCTATCAGTACGCGCTGGACGTGCCGTATATCCCGGTTTTGTGCCACAGCCTCGCAAACATGATCAAAAGCATTTTCGGCAAAAATAAAAAAGGCGTTGTGCTCGATCTGGACAACACGCTCTGGGGCGGCGTGATCGGCGACGACGGCGCGGAGGGCGTGGCGCTTGGCGAGGAATCTCCCGCCGGGCGTGCATTCACGGCGTTTCAGCGCTATTTGAAAGAGCTGTCCGGCAGGGGCGTTTTGCTGAACGTTTCGAGCAAAAACGAGGAGGCCGCCGCGCGCGCAGGCTTTGCGCGGGCGGACAGCGTGCTGAAAACCGACGATTTTCTCTGCTTCAACGCCAACTGGGATCCCAAGCCCCGCAACGTGGAAGCCATTGCAAAAGCCATCAACATTCTGCCGGAAAGCCTTGTTTTTTTGGATGATAATCCCGTGGAGCGCGATCTGATGCGCCAGACCCTGCCCGGCGTGGCCGTGCCGGAATTGACGGCGCCCGAGGAATATGTGCGCATTCTCGACCGGGGCGGCTGGTTCGAGCCGACGTCCGTTTCCGACGACGACCGCCGCCGCGGCGAAATGTACCGGCAAAACGCACAGCGCGCCGCCGAGGTGCAGTCGTTTGAAAATTACGACGATTATCTGCGCAGCCTTGCGATGCGCGGTGAATTCGGCGCGTTTGACGCGGCGCACTTAGAGCGCATCACACAGCTGATCAATAAGACAAACCAGTTCAACATGACAACGCGCCGCTACACCGCCGCCGAGATCGAGGCGCTGTGCGCCGACCCCGCGTGCCTGACGCTGTACGGCCGGCTGGCGGATAAATTCGGCGACAACGGCATCGTAACGGCCTTAATCGGGCGCCAGAACGGCGACGCGCTGGAGATCGAGCTGTGGATCATGAGCTGCCGCGTGTTCAAGCGCAATTTAGAGCACACCCTGTTCGATCAGCTTGTCGCGGCCTGCAAGGCGCGCGGCGTAAAAACGATCTTGGGGCGCTTTTTGCCCACGGCCAAAAATCTGCCGGCCAAGGATTTTTATCCTTCCATCGGCTTTGCGCGCATCCGCGAGAGCGAAGCCGAAGCCCTGTATCGCTTCGACATCCCCGAGCAGTACGAGCCGCTGAATCATGTGATGGAGGTCGCCGCCCTGCCGTAAATGGCGCGGCGCGCACATGTCCCCCGCGCCGGCGAATGTGCTCGCGAGACTTGCCCCGTCCATATCGGCGGGCGCGGCGCGCCAATTCCGAAGCGAACCGAAAGGAGATTTTGCATGAACAGCTATACGTTCAAGGAGCTGTCCCTTGGCATGAAGCAAGCCTTTACCGCAAACATTACGGAAGAAAAAATGGAGCTTTTTTACAGGCTTTCGGGCGATTGCAGCCCCATTCACATGGATGCGGCCTACGCGCAGCAGCGCGGTTATCCGGGGCGCGTTGTATACGGCATGCTGGGCGCAAGCCTGTTTTCCACTCTGGCGGGCGTGTATCTGCCGGGCGAGCACTGCCTGCTGCACGGCGTGGAGTGCAAATTTGCCAAGCCCGTTTTCCTTGGCGATACGCTCACCGTCACCGGCGAAATCGTCGAAACGAACGATACGTTCTGCACCGTCAAGATCAAAGCGTCCATCACAAACCAGAACGGCGAAACCGTAACGCGCGGCGTAATCCGCGCGGGCGTGGCGCGCTGAGGCCACCGGCGCAGCCCGCAAAAGCTTTTCGGGCATATTCAGGCGGCCTTTTTGGGGCGGAACCTGCTTTCGCCCCGCCGCAGCCAAGGCGGCGCAGAGCCGCTCGGGGCCGGAGGTTTCCGGCCGGAAGGGAGAAAAACATGGCAGTATATTTGATCACAGGCGCGTCCAGCGATGTGGGCGCTGCACTCATCGAGCGGGTGTACCGGGAGGGCGATACCGTAATCGCGCAGGGCGCGGGCGATCTTGCCTGCCTTGCCCCGCTTTGCAGCCGCTGGCCCGGCGCGATCTGCGCCTACGACGTCGATCTCACCGACGCGGAGGCGCTGGACGCCTTTGCGCAGGAGGTTGCGGAGCGCTACCCCACGCCCACGCATCTTGTTCATCTTCCGGCGCTGCGCGTGATTAACACGCGGTTTAAAAAATTCGACGAGGAGCGCTTCGAGCGGGATCTGAGCGTTCAGGTGCGCAGCGCCGTGCGGCTATGCAGGCAGTTTTTGCCCGAGATGGCAAAGGCCAAACAGGGACGGGTACTGTTTATGCTTACAAGCTATCTGCTGGGCGCGCCGCCCAAAAACACGGCGGCCTATATTATGGTAAAAAGCGCCCTGCACGGGCTGGCAAAAAGCCTTGCCGCCGATTACGCGCCGTTCGGCATCACCGTAAACTGTGTGATGCCCAGCATGATGGAGACAAAGTTTTTGGCGGATACCAGCAATCTGATCGTACAGGCCAACGCCGAGGCAAACCCCATGAAGCGCAATGCGCGCGTGGAGGATGTGGTTCCCGCCATGGCGTTTCTGCTCTCGGAGGAAGCGCGATTCATCACCGGCGTTACGCTGCCCGTTACGGGAGGGAGCGCGTTTTTATGAGCGCGCGGGAGCGCGGCGCGCTGACGCTGCGGCTGGCCCGCCCGGACGAGGCGCAGCGCGTGATTGCCTTTCTGGACGAGCACTGGGGCGAAAAGCACCCGCTGGTGCACATTCCGGAGCTGTTTGAATTCTATTACTGGCCGTTTGGGCCGGATGGGCCGCTACAGTTCGCCGTTGCCGAGCAGGACGGCAGGCTGGCCGCCGTGGCCGGCTATATCCGAGCCAACCGGCTGGATCCGCCGGACATCTGGATCTCGATTTTAAGCGCCGCAAAATATGCCACGGGCAGCGGGCTGGAGCTGCTGGCCGCCATGCGCTGCCTTACCCATGCCCGGCAGGTGGCCTGCAACAACATCCGCCCCAAGGTGATGCCGCTCTACGCGTTCGCAGGCTTTACCACCGGGCGCGTGGCGCACTATTACCGTCTTGCCGACCGGGCAGTTTACCGCATCGCGCGGGTCGCAGACAAAAATATCCCGCCCGCGGCAGGCAGTGCCGTTTTGCGGCGCTTGCCCGCCGAAACCGATCTGCTCTCCTGCGGCTATACGCCAAACGAAGCCCATCGGCCCTATAAAGATTTATGGTATCTTGCGCGGCGGTATTACCGCTATCCCTTCCAAAAGTATGATGTGTGGGGCATTGTGGAAAACGGTGCGGTGGGGGCGCTGCTGGTAACGCGATGTATTCCGGTGAACGAAACCGCCGTGCTGCGCGTGGTGGATTATACCGGAGCGCCCGCGGCATTTGCCGCGCTGGGCACGGCCATTGGCCGGCTGATGGCGGAATGCGGCGCGGAATATGCCGATTGCTACTGCGCGGGCATGCCAAAAGCGGCCATGGCGGCGGCAGGCTTCTGCGCGCGAAGCGAGGCAGACGCGAACATTATCCCCAATTACCTTACACCGCCCCTCTATGAAAATACGGAATATTACTATTTTACATGGGATCCGGAAAATTTTACCCTGTTCAAGGCGGACGGCGACCAGGACAGGCCCAACCTTTCGGTGGAATAATTTTTTTGCTCTGCACGGCAAATCTATAAAAATAGTTCACATTCATCGATAATTTGTGTATGTTCCAAAGCCCGGGAATATGGTATACTGTTATTTGGATACAAACGGCCGCGTATGAGGGGCGGCCGCATCACGGAAAGGAGACGCCAAAGCATATGGACATTCGCTATTCCTGCAATCAGCGCGATTTTAAGCGCTACACCACCGAAGAAACACGCAAAGAGTTTTTGATCGAAAACCTGTACGTACCCAACGAGGTGGTGGCCGTATACAGCCACGTAGACCGCATGGTAACGCTGGGCTGCATGCCCACCACCGAGACGGTTTCCATTGATAAGGGCATCGACATCTGGCACAATTTTGGTACGCAGTATTTTTTAGAGCGCCGCGAGATCGGCATTTTCAACATCGGCGGCGCGGGCAGCATTTTGGCCGACGGCGTCCGGTATGAGCTGGGCTACAAGGACTGTCTGTACATTACGCAGGGCACCAGGGAAGTGCTGTTCGCCTCCGACGACGCGGCGGCGCCTGCGAAATTTTATATGGTATCCGCGCCCGCGCACCGCGCGTATGAAACAAAGCTGATCAAGATCGCGGACGCGGCCAAAAAGCCGCTGGGCGCGATGGAAACGAGCAACAAGCGCGTGATCAACCAGTTTATCCACCCGGACGTGCTGCCCACCTGCCAGCTTTCGATGGGTATGACCGTGCTGGAGCCGGGCAGCGTATGGAATACCATGCCCGCCCACACGCACGAGCGCCGCATGGAAGTATATATGTACTTTGAAGTGCCCGAAAACAACGTTGTGTTCCACATGATGGGCGAGGGCAGCGAAACGCGCCACATCGTAATGCAGAACGAGCAGGCCGTCATCAGCCCCAGCTGGAGCATCCACGCGGGCGCGGGTACCAGCAGCTATACATTCATCTGGGCGATGGGCGGCGAAAATCAGGCGTTCGATGATATGGACGTGATCCCCACCACCCGGCTGCGGTAAAACAGTATTCCGGATCCCTTCGATCCGACGAAAAAAGGAGCGGTATCTATCATGGAAATGAAGGATTTTTCGTTAGAGGGCAAAATCGCGCTTGTCACAGGCGCAAGCTACGGCATCGGCTTTGCGATTGCATCCGGCATGGCAAAGGCCGGCGCGACGATCGTATTCAACGATATCAAGCAGGAGCTCGTCGATAAAGGCCTCGCCGCTTACAAAGAGGCCGGAATCGAGGCGCACGGCTATGTGTGCGACGTAACGGACGAAGACGCCGTGCAGGCGCTGGTAAAGCAGATTACCGCCGAAGTGGGCGTGATTGATATTCTGGTGAACAATGCGGGCATTATCAAGCGCATTCCCATGTGCGAGATGACGGCCGCGCAGTTCCGCCAGGTGGTGGACGTCGATCTGAACGCTCCGTTTATCGTAAGCAAGGCCGTGATCCCCGCCATGATTGAAAAGGGCCACGGCAAGATTATCAACATCTGCTCGATGATGAGCGAGCTGGGCCGCGAAACCGTAAGCGCCTACGCGGCGGCCAAGGGCGGCCTGAAAATGCTGACGCGCAACATCGCCAGCGAGTACGGCGAATACAACATCCAGTGCAATGGCATCGGCCCGGGCTATATTGAAACGCCGCAGACGGCGCCGCTGCGCGAGCGCCAGCCGGACGGCAGCCGTCATCCGTTCGACCAATTCATCATTGCCAAAACGCCGGCGGCGCGCTGGGGCACCACCGATGATCTCGTCGGCCCGGCCGTGTTCCTCGCCTCCGATGCCTCGAACTTCGTGAACGGCCACGTGCTGTATGTGGACGGCGGCATTCTTGCCTATATCGGCAAACAGCCACAGTAACCGCGAAGGGAAGGCGGAGAAAGAACGCTTTGAGCGCCGCATTCCGCTTTGGCGCACGCAAGAGCGCCGCCGATGGAGCCAACGCTCAAAGGCGCTTTGGGGCCGTCTGCCGGCTCTGTCATGCAGTCGGCGCTCCTCTTCCCTTTTTTGCTCAAGTCATGGCCCACGGCAAAACCGGCGGCCATCCTTTTGTTAAAACAATTCAGGAACCTCTGATTTAATCGGGTTTCACCGTTCTAAGCCCCAAATTTTCAGGGATTTCCCCCGCCTCCGGCGGGGGAAATCCCAATAAATCAGAGATTCCTTAAAACAGGCCACAGGCGCACTGCCGCAGCTTTTTCTGCAGCGCGCCTGTGGCCATATTTTTTGCGGTGCGTTCCGGTTCCATCGCCCTTTTGGCGCGCCGCTTTATCCCTTGTTTTGTCCTTAAAGATCTTTTCCGGCGCTGCAGGGCAAGTGCGGCGGCCGCATTCAAAACGATCCGGCTGTGCGGTCACCCATAGCGATAGCGTTTCCGGTTCCACACCAGAAACAGCGCCGAAAGCACGCATGCGCACAGCTCCGCCACCGTGATCGCCCACCAGATACCGTCCACACCGAGCAGCACCGGCAAGATCAGTACGGAGGACGTTTGGAACACCATTGTACGCAGAAAAGAGATGGTTGCCGAAACCGCGCCGTTGTTGAGCGCCGTAAAAAACGAGGATGCGAAAATATTGAAGCCCGCGAGCAAAAACGAACATGCGAACAGCCGGAACGCATGGCTCGTGAGGGCAAAAAGCGTTGCATCGTAGCCCACAAACAGCCTTGCGAGCGGATCGGAAAGCGCGTAGGCCAGCACCGCCAGCAGCAGGCCGGAAGCACCCATCAGCAGCGTGCTTTTCTTCAGCAGATTGCTCAGCTCGCCGCTGTGGCCCGCGCCGTAATGATACCCCACCACCGGGGCGCTGCCGATGGAATAGCCGATGTAGATCGCAATAAAAATAAACTGCACATACAGCAGTACGCCGTAGGCCGAAATCCCGTCCTCTCCCACATACCGCAGCAGCTGAAAGTTGTAGACGATGCTCACGATGGAGGAAGAAATATTGCTCATCAGCTCGGAGGCGCCGTTGCCGCAGGCACGCAGCAGCGGTTTTCGCTCCAGCCGCGTTTTCACAAGCCGCAGCAGGCTGCGGTTCGGCCGCAGAAAATAGAAAAGCGGCAGCAGCCCGCCCACACATTGGCTCAGCCCTGTGGCAAGCGCGGCACCTGCCGAGCCCCAACGCAGGATGCCCACAAACAATGCGTCCAGCGCCATATTGGTAAACCCCGCCGCTACCGTAACGGCAAGGCCGAGCTTCGGCTTTTCGGCCGCGATGAGAAAGCTTTGAAACACATTTTGCAGCATGAAGAAGGTGTTAAAAAAAATCGTGATGCGGCCGTAACGCACACAATCGGCCATCATCTCCGGCGTCGCGCCCAAAAACACCGCCACGGGGCGCATAAAGATCACACCGCCGAGAGAAAGCACCGCGCCAAGGATCAGCGTAAGCCGGATCATCATGGAAAAGCAGCGGTTCGCCTTTTCCCGGTCGCCCTCGCCGAGCACCTTGGATACCAGCGCCGTACCGCCCGTGCCCACCATAAAGCCGATGCCGCCCAGCACCATAATGAAGGGCATGACAAGATTGACGGCGGCAAACGCCGTTTTTCCGGCAAAATTCGATACAAAAAAGCCGTCCACCACCCCATAAACAGAGGTGAACACCATCATTACGATCGACGGCAATGTGAACCGAAACAGCTTTGCATAGGTAAAATGATCGGATAATTGGATCCTCATCTCTCTTTTGCGCGCCAGACCGCGCTCTGCGCTCCTTTTTTCGTTTTAAGATCGATTCCGGCAGCGTCCGGGCCTCCGCCGGCAGGAAAAACAAGCAGGCAAACACAGCAATGTGCAAAAGTCCCCTCGCCGAAAGCTCCCAATAGGCCGAAAGGCGCGATTTGCCTTGCGGGCGGTTCCATCAGAAAACAATGCCGCCCTTTTATGCGGGCTGCTTTTCCCTATTCCTCCGACGCCGTGCGTTCCCGCATGGCCGAAGGAGGCTTCAGTTTGGCAAGCTCCTTTTTCATCTCGTCCAGATAGCGCTGCGTCAACGCCAGATACAGCTCCGCCTCTTCCGGCCTCCACCCCGCCAGAACGCGGTTCTCTGCCGCCATCAGCTGCGCCGCCGTGCACGCGGCAAGCTGTTTGCCGGCTTCGGTAAAGCGCAGGCGCTTATTTTTTGCACCGGACGCCTCCACCTGAAGGATCCCCTCTCTTGCAAGTTTGTGCACTGCAGAATGAAGCGTCTGCTTGCTCAAGCCCGTCAGGATCCCCACCTCCCGCAGAGGGCAGCTGCCGCCGCTGTCGAGCACGGTATACAGAATTTTCATCGCGCTGTCCGAAAGCGTCAGCTTCACCGCCGCCTCGTGGTACACGGCGTCTATTTCGCTGATCAAATGGTCCAAACGGCGCATCTCGTTGGAAGAAAACATTTCACTCTCCCCTGTCGTAATCGATTCGAGACTCGGGATCACGGGCGGTTCGTCAGAACGCCTGTTTGTCCGAAATCGTACTTACCATTATAGTATGATTTCGGACAATTGTCAAGCATTTTTACCCTTGGATAAAAAAGAAGTTTTGCGCTTGGATAAAAAGAGAACCATTTAAAAAGCAAAAACGCCGCATCCCTTTCCGGCTTTCTGTCCGGAGGGGGGCGCGGCGCATATGGACGGTTTTCCCGAAAATCAAAACCGGAAATCAGCCCCGCAAATTTGGGGAACGCCGCAGATCACAGCTTGTGGCGCGGCAGGTTTGCATAAGCGTCTGTGCGGGGAAGCCAATCGAGAAACTGCTCCAATTCGATATCCCAAAATTTCCACTCGTGCTCAAAGCCGGGGACGTCGTCCCAGCGGTGCTTTACGCCCTTTTTCAAAAGCGTATTGCGGAACCGGACGACGCTCTCGTATAAAAAATCTTCCTGTCCGCAGCAGAGAAACAGCTCCGGCAGCGCGGCCCCCTCCGCAAGCCGGTTTTCCAATTCGGCATACAAGTCCATCATCGGGGGCAGCTCGTGCCCCATATTATCTTTTCGGGCGCCGAGGTCCGTTCCCGGCGAGAAGGCCCCCACCGCGCACCACGCCGCGGGGCGCCCCAGGCCGTGGGCAAGCGCGCCATAGCCGCCCATGGAAAGGCCGGCGATATAGGTATCTTCCACGCGGCGGGAAACCGGAAAGTTCCCGCAGATAAATTCCGGCAGCTCCTGCGCAATAAAATCGTAGTAATTCTCTCCGAAGGCATTGTTCATATAGCATTTATTGCCCACAGAGCACGTCACCACCGCAATCCTGCGCTCCTCTGCATAGCGCTCCATGGAGGTGTAGCGGTGCCAACACTTATAATCGTTTCCGTACCCGTGCAGCAGATACAGCACCGGATACGGCGCCTGCGGCGTGTGGCACGGTTTTTTGTCCGGGCCGAAATCGCAGGAGCTGATCGTCGGCAGCGTAATGGCGATATCCACTCCGCCGCGCAAAGAATACGATACAAAATTACACATCAATTGTGCCATAAAGCATTCTCCTTATTTTTAAATCGCAGCGGGAGCTTTTCAAAAGCTTTTTTGCAAAAGCCCCGCCTTATTGGCCGGTTCTCCCGGCTGCGGCTTTCACCGGCCTTTGCCTTCCTGTCAGGGGCGCATTCGGCGGTATCGTCAGCGTGTTTCTTCAAATGCGTCGCCCAGGCGCCAGGCCTCAAATTCGGTTACTTCCAGCCCGTCGGCGGATAAATTGTAGTAAATGCTCCCCTCTTCCGGGTAAATGCGCTGCGTAAAGCACAGCGCGCCCTCGTCGATAAACGCTTCGATGGACGAGCGGTCGATGAAAATGTGCAGATCGATCCGTTCCGCGGCTGTCTCGCAGGAGACAAGCTCGCGCAGCGCCCGTTCTTTACGGACAGAAAGCCCGTGCGGCAGCGCAAATGCGTTTTTTTCGCCGTCGTAAAGCAGCAGCACGCGGGAACCGTCGCGCGGGTTTGCGCGCAGCTCCAGAGCAAAGCCCGTCTGCGCACTGGCACGGCGAAACACCATGCGCAGTTCTATGCATTCTCCCGCCAACCCGCACAGTGGGTTTTCGCCTTTTTGCGCCACAAAGCCGCCGCTTTGCAGGCATTCCTCCCGCAGTGCCGCAAGCTCTTCGGCGGGCTGCTGCAGCAGCGTATCGCCCCGCATATGAAGCACCCGCGGAACGGTGAGGGCGCCGGCCCAGCCGTCGGCCTGAGAGGGCATTTTCACCCGCCACATATCCATCCACGCAAAGAGCAGCACACGGCCTGTTTCATCCTCAAACACCTGCGCCGCATAGTAGTTCAGCCCGTGATCCATCTCTCTGCATTCCCCGCCGGAAAACGTTCCGCTCTCCTCGTCAAAGCGACCCACACGATAGACGCTTTTGTGCCCTTTCATCTCCATCGGCGAAAAAATCAGCACCTCGCGCCCGTCCACCGTGCAGAAATTCGGGCATTCCCACATCACGCCCTGCTTGCCGTCGCTGCGCGCCATCACGCCGCGGTAGCGCCAGCGTTCCAGATCGTCCGATTCATACAGCAGCGCACAGCCTTTTTTGTGCTTTCCCGAGCCAACGACCATTTGCCATTTTCCGCTTTGCCGCCACACCTTGGGATCGCGAAACTCGGCGCTTGCCTCCGGCGGGTATGTGGGGATCACGGGGTTATTTGCGGATTTTACAAAGGTTTTTCCGCCGTCATGGCTGCGCGCAACACACTGGCATTCCCACTGATGCTTGCCGTCGTTGTGCGCGGTATAGATCAGCGTCAGAACGCCGCCGTCGTTTACCGCGCTGCCGGAAAAGCAGCCCGTCTCGTAGGGCTGGTCCGGCGCAAGGGCGATGGGCTCGTGCTGCCAATGCGCCAAATCCCGGCTGGTGGCATGGCCCCAGTACATGGGGCCCCAATCCGAGGAATACGGATGCAGCTGATAAAACACATGGTAAACGCCATTGAATTGGATCAATCCGTTTGGATCGTTGATCCAGCCGGACGGCGCCGCGATGTGATAGCGCGGCCGCCATTTGGCAAGGCGCACCGCCGGCGCGGCCTCGTCCATTTTCTGCTGGGCAAACACCAACAGCCGCCCCGCCTCTTTGGCACTGCCGGTGAGAATGCCCCGCAGACTTTCGATGGATTCAAACGGTATGGCAGCGGCGGCACAAACGCATTTCAACAGCCTTGCCAAAAACGCCTCCTCCTGCCAGAGCGCCGCCAGCCCGGCGCGCCTGGCGCCGGCGTCGAACAGCAAATACAGCATTGCGGCGGCGCCGAACGCCGCCTGTATGCCGCACGGCCCCTCCGCATTGCAGGCCGCCGTAAGAGCGCCGTGCGGTGTGCTTGCCGTTACACTTTCGGCCCCAAAATGCAAAACCGCCTGCCCCTCGTGCGGATGGTAGAGCGCATGGCCCACGGCTCGTACGCCCTCGTCCATGCACAAAATATCGGCGCGCCGCAAAAGCGCCTCTTTGGGCAGCGCGGTAAGATCCAGCAGGCTCAGCACCAGAATGCAATCCCTTTCGGCCGCCTGCCGTGCGAGCTGTTCGTACCGCGCTTCTCCTCTTTCGTCGTGCAGCAGCTCACCGCTGAAAAAAAGAATTCCTCCCCTCGGAATTTGCTCCCCGCTTCGGAATTCCGTTTCGGCTTGTGTTCCATCATCCGGTGCATATACCGATTTTCGACCTCTGCCGTCCTGAATGCGAACCGTGGTTTGCCCTTTGCAAACCACAACATCACCGGTATCCATTCCGGCCTTTTCTGCATCGCGCAGCAGACGGCTTCCCAATGCATCGGATCGAACCGTCCCGCCAAGCGCACAGGGCACGCCAAACTGACGCAGCGCAAGCGCCGTCAGCAACGCCGCACCCCCCGGGCGCAGCAAAAAAAGCTCTCCCTCCGGCTCTGCCGCTGGCAAAGCCGAAAAAACAACGGACAATTCCCCCATCGTCCGAATATAACGATCCATTTTTTACTCCTTTTACGCAAAGGGAAGCTTTGATCCCATCAACGGGCTGCATCAGAGGTTCCCTCGTCATCCGGGAAACGGCTGCTTCAATACGAACCGCAGCATCGCTTCCATGGGCAAGGGGCGCTGGGCAAGCGGCATGCCATAGGTTTCCGCCCGCCTGTCCCACAGCAGGGATTCCATCGTCAGATCGCAGGAATAAAGAATTTCCTCGTGCTGCAGCAGATACTTCACCGCACCCAAAAACAGGGTGTGATCCGCAAACAGAATTCGCCCGCTGCCCGCGTTCACCGCCTGCTGCAGATAATACGCGCCGGAGCCGATCTCACTGTTCATCAGCCGGATCTTTTTCAGGCTGACACCCGCCGTTATATTTTTCAGCACCTTCCCCTGTTCATAGTCCATTACAATATGGGAAAACGTTTCGTCCTGTAAACAGGCCTCGACCTCCCGATAAAAAAAAGCGCCCAAATCGATTTGCCGGCTGCCGGGAACATGCTTTGCGCAGTTTTTCAGGCTGACGTTCAAAAACAGAACGCGATCTTCAAACAGCGGCGTATACGGCGTCATCGGCCGAATGCTCATCACATAAATGGCCGAGTACACGCCCACGCCGCGCTGCAGCATTGCCTCCATCTGCTCGGGCTGCTCGAAGAACGCGGTGATCACGCTGTCGCAGCGCTGTTGCAGCTCCGATATCAGCCCGGCAAACAGCTGCGTGGCGGCAGCGTTTTCCAAACACACCTTTTCCATCAGAACAAACGTATCCATCCGCTGGTTCATCCGCAGCCGGCGGGCCTGCAGGTTGGGCTGATATTGTAAGCCCTCCACTGCCTTCAGCACCCGCCTGCGTGTTTCCTCGGATACCGCTTTGGTATTGTTCAGCACATGAGATACCGTTGCCGTGGAAACGCCTGCGCGGCGTGCGACGTCCTTAATGTTGCTGTTGCTTGAAGCCATAAACAGGATGTCTCCTTTTTGGGATCGCCGCACGGTATCCGCTTGCCGCCAGCTCCGCCGGCAACCGACCCGCTTTGGAAATCGTTTAACTTATACTTTGCGAAAATCGTCTATTTGTTTCTAATCATAGCACATATTTTTCGATTTGGCAAGAAGCGAAATGTCTGATTTTCGCGTTAAAGCCTATACTTTTTTCACAAATTTTTAATGGTTTTTATTGTTATCTTATACAAATATATGCATTTCCCCTTGACTTTTCGTCTCATTCATGATAGGGTAAAAACGCAGAGAAAATCGTTTAACCTACTGTTTCGCAAGATTCGTCTATTTTGCAAAACAAAAAATTTACGGAGGTTCAAGTTATGAAAAAGCTGCATCGAATTTCGGCATTTCTGCTCTGCTTTGTGATGCTGGTTACTCTGATGGCCGGCTGCGGCAGCGCATCGTCTTCGGCGCCGGCCGCGGGTCCTTCCGCATCCGCGGGCCCAGCCGACGCTTCCGAGCCTGCAGGCGCGGACGAGGACGTCAAGATCCTGCACATTTCCATCGCTGCCAGCGAGCAGGAAAAGAAAGACTACGAAGAATGCATCGCCCGTTTTGAGGCTACCCACCCCGATTTTAAGGTGGAGGCCAACTGGTCCAGCGGCGGCACCTGGCAGGAGATCTGCGATAAGCTGATCGTTCAGATCGCCTCCGGCGAAGCGCCAGACGTGATCCGTGTTGCGGTGGAGGGCACGCGGATGTTCGTTCATAACGATCTGTTCCTGCCGTTGAACGAATATCTGGAAAATGACGAAACCGGCAAAGAACTGCGCGAGCAGATCCCGCAGGCTGCATGGGATTCTTTTACGATTGACGGCAATATCTACGAGATCCCCTCCGACGCGAACTCCATCATTCTGCAGTACAATCCCAAAATGTATGCGGACGCCAATCTTGCCGAGCCGGGCGACGACTATAGCTGGGAGCAGTTTGTTTTTGATCTGCAGGCGCTTTCCCACGGCGAGGGCGACGAAAAGGTTTACGGCACGATGATCATGCCCACCTTCCTGTGGCCCTGGTTCTATGCCAACGGCGTCAGCCCGCTGAACGACGATTGGACCGGCTCGAATTTGAGCGACCCCAAAATCAAAGAGACCCTGCAAAATCTGCACGATCTGATCTACAAATACGGTGTGGCCCCTGTTCCCGAGGCGAACGACGATGTCGGCAATATGTTTGCCGCAGGCCGCACCGCCACCATCTGCATGGGCATGTTCATGGTAGCCACCTACGAGGCGAACGGCTTTGCCGATTTTGATGCGGCGGTAATGCCCCGCGGCGCAAACGGCGGCCAAGGCTGCTTTGGCATCGGCGGTGTTGGCGTAACCGCCAACTGCAAATATCCGCAGGCCGCGTATGAGCTTTGCTGCGAATTTGCCGCAGCAGAGGTTTCCGCACGCCAGGCCAAAACGGGCACTTCCGTACCGCTGCGTTCCGCCGAAGCGCAAAGCGAGGATTTCCTGGTCCATGCGCCGCACATCAGCCGCTTCTACGAAGAAATTGAAAACGGCGCGGTACTGCCTGCCCCCGACAACTATTCCGAGATGAGCACCATTATCGCCACCATGGGCACCAATATCCTGACAAACGCGATGGACATTGACGAGGCCATCACGCTGGCAGACAAGGAGCTGACGGAATCCTTCAAGAATCTGGGTTAACGCACCGTTTACCGCTCCGGCACGGCGGCCGAAAAGGTTCGCCGTGCCGGAATCTCGTTTCTTCGGGAAACCGGCGCTTGCCCCGGCTGTCCCGGCGAGGGGCAGGGCAAACGCCATAAAAATCAGGGCGCGCTGCAAAATGGGGCCGCTGACAGGCAAAGCCCCCATGCACCCAAAAGGGAAACCGGGCTCGCCGCAGCTGCCTTTTGCGGGGCGAGCCCCACAACGAAAAGAGGCGATTGTTTTATGAAACGGAAATCCTCGCTGATCGTCCGCAAGGAGGCGATCGCAGGCTGGCTGTTTTGCCTGCCGGCGCTGCTTTTGTTTTTGTGTTTTATCCTGCTGCCAACCGCTGCCATGCTGGTACTGTGCTTTACAAAATACAATATGCTAAAGCCTCCCGCCTTCAACGGGTGGGATAATTTTCTGCGGCTGCTTTCCGATTCGAAGCTTCGGACAGTGGCGCTCAACACAGGCAAACTTGCCGTATGCGCGGTTATTTTAAATGTGCTGATCGGTTTGCTTCTGGCTTTGATGATCGCAAACCGGCGCAACGGCATTTTCAGCTACATCATCCGGCTTTTGTACTTTTTTCCCGCGATCGTGGCGCCGGTGTATATTGCCGTGGTGTGGTCGATCCTGCTGGCAAAGGATACGGGCCTTATTAACTATTATCTTGGCAAGATCGGCATTGCGCCGATCGGATGGCTCACAGATCCGTCCGTCAGCCTCTGGTCGGTGATCGGGATCGACGTATGGCGCAACATCGGCTTTATCATGATCATTTTTCTTGCCGGGATCAAAAACATCTCGTCCGATTATTACGAGGCTGCCGCGCTGGACGGCGCGAGTACGTTCCAGCTGGCGAAAAACATCACCATCCCGCTGCTGACGCCCTCCATTCTGTTTGTATTGATCATCAACATCATCGGCGAATTGAAGAGCTTTGATATTCCCAATATTATGACGAAGGGCGATCCGGTGGACAGCACGCGCACGATGGCGATGTATATCTATAATGTTGCGTTTCAAAAAATGGATATGGGCTATGCCTGCGCCGTCTCGCTGCTGTTTGTGCTTGTGATTATGGTCGTCACCGTGCTTCAGTTCAAAATAAGCGACAGGTGGGTGAATTATGATTAAAAGCAAAGGAAAACGCGCCGGAGATCTTGCGGTGGCAGCGCTGGTGATTCTCTTCGGCGTGATCATATTCATTCCGTTTTTGTTTATGTTCTCCTCCTCCATGCGCACACCGGCCGAAGCGTACAAGCTGCCCCCTGCGATCCTTCCCGAGCGGATCATGCTTGATAACTATGTCTCGCTCTTTTGCTCTGATATTCCGTTCGGCCCGATGTTTTTGAACAGCGCCATTGTTACGGGCTGTGTCATCATCGGCCGGCTGATCGTGGGCTGCATGGCCGCTTACGCCACCGCAAAAATCCGCTTTAGGGGGTCTTCGGCCATATTTTTGCTGTTTCTCACGTCCATGATGATCCCCGTACAGGCTACGATCATCCCAACCTTTATTGTCATGAGCCGTCTGCACCTTGTGAATACGCTGTGGGCGCTGATCATTCCGGGCCTTTTCGATGCGTTCGGCATCTTTCTGATGCGCCAGAGCATGGCGACCATTCCGGACGCCATTCTCGAATCCGCCAAGATCGACGGCGCGAGCCATTTTCGCATCTGCTGGCAGATCATGGTGCCGATGGTAAAAAGTACGCTTGCCACACTGGTGGTTCTAAGCTTTAACGGCGTGTGGAACGATTATTTCGCGCCGTATATCTATCTCTCCGATTGGGATAAAATGACGGTTCCTCTCGGCGTGGCGGCCATGAAAGGCTACATGGGTTCCGGCAATCCGTCCGTTGTTTTGGCGGGCGTCAGCATTGCCGTTCTGCCCATCCTCGTCATCTTTTTATTCGGCCAGCGCTATATCGTAGAGGGGCTTACCTCCTCGGCCGTAAAGGGATAAACTGCCTGTTCAGAGTGCAAACAACATCCAAAAAAACCGCATTCATTCAGACGGCCTGGGCCTGTGTGAATGCGGCTTTCGTCTGCCGAAAAAGATTGCCAAATGAAATTGCTTTTTCTTTCGATTTCCGCTAAAATAGAAATACGCCCTTGCAGGAGGGCAGTATGGGAAGGAAGCCGTGAGGCGGGAAAGCGCCGGCGCGCTGGCATGCGTCTGCCGTGCGGCGTTTTTTCGACAAAACCGCCCCCTTAAAAAAGTGAGGTACCTATGAATCAAAAGGAAGTCGGCGAGCTGCGCCGCCGTTTTCAGCCCGAAAAAAGCACCGTACGCCGCATATACGGCTGCTATGTCAACAATATCGGCGAGATCGTCGCCTATCTGGACGAATCCATCGGCACGATGCCGCCGGAGGAAGCCGAGCAGTATCTGGGCCTTTTTAAAAAGGCGCTGTCCGGCACGATTGGCAAGAATCTGATCGATATTGTTTTTTCTACCCAGCAGGTGGCGGACAGCGACGAGCACCGCCTGCTCAGCGCGCTGCGCAATTCCGAGCTGCGGGACGAAACCGCGCGGGAGGCGTTTTTTCAAACGGTGATCCGATCGATGGATCTGGACAGCAGCTATGTGATCCTGCTTGCGCACAACGTTTACGATGTGCCCGTTCGCGGCAAGGGCAGGGATCCGTTCGCCGAGGCCGGCGATACGGTGTTCTCGTTTATCGTGTGCTGCGTGTGTCCGCTGAAGGAGGGCAAGGCATCGCTTTCCTTCTGCCCGGCCGAAAACGAATTTCACAGTCTTGTGCCCAGCCCCACTGTCTGCCCGCCCGAGCTGGGCTTTTTGTTCCCGGCGTTCGACGATCGGGCCGCAAATATTTACAGCGCGCTGTTCTATTCCCGCAAGCCCAACGAGCTGCACCAGAATTTTTTGGATACCGTGTTTTGTGTGGAGCCGCCGATGACGGCCGGCGAGCAAAAGGAAGCGTTCCAGACGGCGCTGAGCGAATCGCTGGAAAGCGCATGCAGCCTGGAGGTGGTGCAAACCGTTTACGAGCAGCTCACAGAGCGCATGGAGCAGCACCGGGAAAGCAAAGACCCCGAGCCGCTGCTTTTGACGGCGAAGGAGGTAGGCGCAATTTTGCAGGAGAGCGGCGTTGAAGAACCGCGCGTGACAGCCTTCTGCGAAAACTGCGGCCGGCAGTTTGGCGACGGCGCCGCCCTGAGCCCCGCCAATCTGGTTGACGGCAGGCACTTCGAGGTAAAAACGGCTGAGGCCACCATCTCGCTGAGCGCCGCGGACAGCTGCCTGATCGAAACGCGCATCGTAGACGGCAGAAAATATCTGCTCGTCCCCGTGGGCGAGGGGCTGGAGGTAAACGGCATGCCGGTGCACTGAGGGGGCCGGGGCAGCGCAAAGACGCGCCGGTGCACTTTGGAAAAACAGCGCGCAAAAATCAGCGCCCCTTCCGGCAATGCAAGGCCAAAAGGGGTGCCGATCTGCTGTTTTACATCGAATTCTTTCTGCAAATTGCGGCCAAGGTTTTATTTTGCGGCACGCCGTTCTTGCGGGGCTTTCCGCGGAGAAGTACCACAGGCCCCCGTAATATTTCGGCAGCCGGCCGGTATGGCTCCGAAGCGGCGATATCAGGCCGCCCGGCGGATACGTTTTCAAAAAACGCATCCGCCGGGTGTTTTTTTATAAGGACTGAAAACGGAAGAGCTCTTTGCCTGCGGTTTCTTCGGTAATGGAGATGTCGAACGCGGCGCTCTCGAAATCGGCGTTCAGCACGGCTTTTTGCCCGGCCGCACGCCAGGTAAGGCAAAGGCTGCTGCCCGCAGTTTGTGCCGCAACGGCCGCCTCCTCGCAGAACACCGCAAACCCGTTGCGCATGCGCAGCAGCTCCAGCTGCCGCGCCACCACCGGCCGGCCAAGGCGCTGCGCGGCCTCTTCGGCCGTCAGGTTCGTGCGGTTGATCTCCTTATGGCCGCCCGCGCCCGCGCGGCGCATGGCCTCGTAATCGTTTTTGCCCGCGAACAGATCCAAATACCACACCTGCGGCTTGCCCGGCATAAACAGCTGCACCGCGCGCGCCAGCAGCATGCGGCGGTCGTCCTCGCCCAAGGCGCTGTAATAAGTGGCATTCACCTGATAGTATACGTTCTTCTGCCCGTGCAGATCCTTCACGTATCCGCCGCGCGCCACCACCGTATCGATCAGCCGCCGGATGCTCCCCTCGTCCAGCAGGCCCTTCAGATCCAGCAGCGGGATGCCGTCGTGACAGCCCAGCATGTTGACGGTGCGGATGCCCTTTTCGGTAATCTCGTCGATCCAGCGCTTTAAATACGTTCCGTTCCTGCGCTCGAAGGCATCGATCAAAAGCCCCGGCAGGAAGAAATCGTACACCATATACCCCTTATCCGCCAGCAGCGCATACGTTTTTTCCGCGTAACCGGCGTGGATCTCCGGCAAAAGCGTCAAGCCGAGCGGCGCGGCAATGGCCTGCACCTTGTCCAGTAGCTCCCACGTGCCGGGATCATTCAAAAAGTTGCGCGCACCCACCTCCTTGGGCGCGTAGGCAAAGGCATCCAGCCGCACGATGGCCGCGCCGTAATCCGCCAGCGTCTGCAGCGTATTGCGGTAGTAATCCCATACCAGCGGCGAACGGATGTTCAGATCCATCTGCCCCAAATATTTGCGGCGGCTCTCCAGATAATCCACGGCCTGCGCCTTGCAGTTGTTCCAGCGGCCGAGATCTATCTCGCGCGGGGCTTTGCCCTCGGCCAGCGCCCCGTTTACAAGCTTTGCCAGCGCCTCGGCCGTGCCGTACTGCAGCGGCATCGCGCGCATCAGATCCTGCGCGTCAACGGGGCTGTAGCGCACCTCCTGATAAAACGTGTTCCAATACGGCACATCGCGCCCGTCGGGAAAGCGCACCATCAGGATCGGCAGGCCGGGCTTGCGAAAGAACATATCCTTGATGAGCTCCGCGTCCGGCTGGATGTAGCCGTCTTTTGTGATTGAGCCGTGGCCCTCCCAAAAGCGGTTCCAGTCGATGAAAAAATCACGGTAGGGCGAGGCATCGCCGTTTTTTAAAATATCCTGAAACTCTTTCGAGAGCACCGACGCGTGGTTGAGGATGAAATCGAGCGCAAGATCGATGCCGAGCGCCTTCAGATCCTCCAGCGCCTCGGGGCTGGCCAGCGTTTCGGAGAGGCCGTAATCGATCAGCGAAAAGCCGCGGTCCAGATCGGTATTAAAGATGCTGGGCAGGATATAAAACGAGCGGAACGCATCCCGCAGCTCCGGCCTTTTTAGCAGCCCCACGATATCGGCGAGCGTGCCGCCCACGCTGTCCGGATAGGCGTTCAGCATCACGCCCCACGACGCTTTTTTCGCCTCCATGCTCACACCCCCTGCGCGTCCATTAAGGCGCGGTATTCCTCGTAGCTCAGCAGCTCACCGCTCTTGGAGACGATCATCTTCGCCTTATGCGCGCAGCTGTCCAGCTCTTTTTGCTCGATCTCCAGCACCATTGTGGTAAACGCGCTGTCGGTTTTGCCGTCGCGGCCCCGGGCACGGCGATGCGCGCGCGTTTCCTCCGGCGTGCTGTTCAGCAGAACGGGGATATCCACGCCCCGCAGCAGGTCGCTGTTGCCGTGCGTCCATTCGATCACCAGGACCGAAATCTCCGAAAAATCGACCTCATCGTACCAGCGCGCGTCCTCGGTGCGCCCCATGCGCTTGAGCCACAGGCTCTTTTGGCCCGATTTGAACGCCGCAAGAATGGCGCTCAGCTCGTCGTAATCCTGCTCGTGCTTTGTGCCAAGATACCCCGCCAGCGCCTTGCGGCCCGCAGCCTGATACACCTGCAGCCACGGCTCGTCCAGCGCCGCGCTTGGGTCGGCGTCCACCTCGGCCGCCCACAGCCTTTGCAGCGCGCCGCCGTTTTGCTCGGTATAAACGCCCTCCCGCAGCATGCCGCGCATGCCCCCCGTGCGAAATACGCGCACACGCTCGGCATCGTTATACTGCGGAATACGGCGGGGTAGTTATCGCCCGAGAGCGTGTACGCGCCCACGCCCACGCTGCAAAAATAGTGGCTCAGCAGCGAAGCCGTCTCGGATTTTCCCACGCCCGAGCCGCCGCACACCGCCACAACCGCGCGGCCGGTACCCTCCGCCGCCTTGGCCGCCAGCGGCACGAGCCGGGGGAAGATGAGGTTTGCCTTGGCAATATGCCCGGCGTTGATCTCCACCTTATCGCCGGGCATATCCCCGTGGGGGATGTCCGCCGGAACCTCCGGCGGCTGCCAGTTTTCGATCGATGCCGCCAGCGCGGCCAGTGTCCTTTTTTCCATAGCTGAATCCCCGTCCCCCTGTTTTTTCGAGATTTTGTTTATAAAAGCTGTTCTTTGATGATCTCGGCCATAAACGCGGAAAGCTCTGCAAAATGATCCGTTGCATACACAACGCCGCCGCATGCCGATACGTTCATGTTGAACAGATAGCGGCAGAACCATTCCACGCTCACCAGCAGTTCGCCCTCGCGGTGCAGCGCCTCGCAGTACATCGCGGCCATGTTGTCATCCACAAGGCAGCCGATCACGCCGCGGGCTGCCTGCACCGTGCGGCCGTCGGCCAGCGTCAGCGTCGCCTCCAGGCCGGCCTCGTCCGTTTCGTACCGTGCGCCGAACACCCGGGCCAAAAAGCGCAGGCTCACGTACAAATACTCGCCGCGCACGATCTGCCCGCCGTTCAGGCCGTGGTATTTCAGCTTTTGCCACAGCACAGGCCGCACGGGCATTTCCACCGCGGCGTTGCCGAACCACGCCTTCCGGCTTTGATCCGTGCAGGCCAGCGCAAAGCTGTCGCCCACGGGGTCGCACACTGTTTTTTCCCTAATCAGCGAGCCGTCCGGCGCGCGGCGCACACCGGAGAACAGATAGTTCCAGCAATAAAACGCCTCATCCAGCGTTTGCCCGTGATCGCGGTTTTTGATATCCAGATAGACAAGATCGGCCTTTTTGCCCTTGTAGAACGCGAAATTATGCTCGCCCTCGATGTGGATCTGCGGGATGGGGTCGCACTCGTTGATCTTCATCCAATAAAAGCGGGCATACTTGTTGACGGTGGCCTCGTCGTAGCGGCCTCCCGGGGGCAGGCCGTTCTTTTCTGGGCGGGACTGCCAGATCGCCATCGGGCCGCCCAGATTTTTGATCCTGCCGTTTTCGTCAAACAGCAGCTGCGGCTTTGTGGGGCCGCCGGAGCCCGCCGCGCCCGCAAGCAGCTGGCCCCTGTAGCGGGCGAACATACTCGTCATCAGGTTGCCCATAGACATGCCCTGCATGAACATGCGGCCGGTGTCGATGTTGTATTTTTCCTGCATATGGACGATGAGCGCCTCCAGGAACTTCATGTCATGATTGTCCTGCCAGCCCTTGGGCGCAGGCTGTACGGGCAGGTCGGGCGCGTCGTTTGGATCCCAGTTGTCAAAAACGCCCTCCACCGTCCACATCCGTTTGGAGTGCGCGTCCGGGAACACGCAGATAAAGCCGTCCCGGTCGGCCGCGAGCGTCTACGAGGTATAGATGGCGTGGCCCCAGCCTGTCATCAGACCGCCGTGGTTGCCCACCACCAGCGGCACGGGCTTAGTGCCGTCGTAGCCTGCGGGAACATATTCGTACCAGCGGTCTTCCACGCCGTCCGCCAATACACCCGCTGCCTCCCGCAGGCGCTCGGGGTAGACTTGCGAGTTGTTGCCGTTTTCGTTCACCACGATATCGCTGCCTTTGATGGCCTCCGGCAGATATTCGCGGTTGGCGTCGTCCGGCGTACCCGCGCGCAGTTTGATCTTCATAGATTTCCCTCCCTTGTTATTCGGCCGTGGCCCACCGCACGGCGGCGGGCAGGCTGCACTGGCACGCGCCCAGATCCGCACCCGGCTCCAGCTGCGCCGTCTGGGCGGCGGCGCCCAGCAGCCCGGCCAGACAGCGGTTTTCTTCCTCCACGCCGGAGCCCTGCTCCCACGCGAAGAAAAATTTGCCACGGGCGGGCTTTTGGGCCAACGCGTACAGGTCGTGCCCGCTGCCGGCAAAGGCGTTCAAATCGCCGAACACGGCCTTCAGCGAGGCTTCGGTGTGGAAAATGCCGGTTTCCTGCCCGGCGAGGGCTCTGCGGCAGACAGCCTCCAGATCCAGCACGCCGTTCAGCGCGATGGCTTTGGAGAAGGTTTCCGGATGCTTCAGCGCCATTTTTACCGCGCCATAGGCGCCCGTACCCGCGCCGCCGATCCAGTTTTGCGCGGGATCCTCGGAAATGGGCAGATTGTTGCGGCAGATGCCGGGCAGCTCGGTGTTCATAAATTCCTCGTACCGCGGACCGTACCGCATGGAGGTGCAAAGGCTGTGGTGCTGGTCCGGCGCGATGATAAAGATACCGTACCGCGCGGCGCAGGCCTCGGCGGGCGTGGAGAGCCAGTCCGACGCCGCGCCGCCCTCGGTGTGCAGCAGCCACAGCACCGGGTATTTTTTCTCGTGCGCCGTATCCTTCAGCGCCAGCAGGTTCATCTCCGGCAAAAAAACACGCGCGGAAAACGAACCGCAGGTAATGACAGACAGCGCATTCATTTCAATTTGTGCCATGTTCTCCCCTCCTTACTCGCTGGCCCGGACAAACGTCTCTTTGATCAGGCCCTTGGCAACCAGCCAATCCAGATATTTTTTGACGTGCTTATCGCAATATTCCCAGTTGTGATAGCCGTGATCGACCACGCGGTACGCGTCGATGCCCTGCTTGGAATATTTTTCCATAAACCGGATGTTGTCCCGATAGTGCGCGTCCTCCACGCCGGTGGCCATATAGGCCGGGGGGAATTTTTTGCCCGCAGCCATCTGCCGATCAATCATATAGCAGATATCGTTTTCGGTGTTCACCACATATTCCTGCCGGCCAAAGGCCGCGGCGAACATATAAAAGGTGTTGTTTTCGTCGTCGATATCATCGTTGACGGGCAGATCGGCAATATTTTTCAGCCCCGAGAACAGCCCGATGGCGCCGAACTGCTCCGGGTCGCGCACAAGCCATTTCAGCGAGCCGTAGCCGCCCATGGAAAAGCCCGCGAGAAAGTTTTCTTCCGGCTTTTCGGATAAGGGGAACAGGTGGCGCACCACCTGCGGCGTTTCGATGGAGAGCTGCGAAAAATATTTGAAATCGCCGTGATAAGTATCCATATAGCCCGAGCAGTAGGTGCCCGAGCAGACCACGGCCACACCCGCTTCGGACGCATACAGCTCCAGCGCCGTATAGCGCTGCCAATCGGTGTAGTCAAAGCCGCCGCCCGATTGCAGCCACAGCACCGGGTAGCGGTAGCCCCGGGGCCTGTCTGCCAGCGAATGCCCCCATGTGCTTTCCGGGATGATGACGTTGACGCCCACCTTCATTTTCAACACTTCTGAAAAATAGTATAGCCTGAAGTTTGCCATATTTCAATCTCCCTTCTCGAAAAATCCGGAACCGTCCGTAACGGCCGGACGCCTTTGGCGGCAGGCAGCCCGGGCGCGGCCGGCGGCGCAGAAAACCTTGCCGCTGCAGAATACGCCCCGGCCCTGCAAACAAGCCCCGCCGCCGGACGCTTTTGTCCCTTGCGCTTACAGCCCCATTGCCTCGTAGGCAAGATCCCGAAGCGTGGGATGGATCTCGCTGTAGGCCTCGATCATGCCCAGGATCTCGTGCGTATAGAACATACCGATGTGGTTTTTGGGGTCTGCCAGCGAGAACGCGCCCGCGGCGCCGTCCCAGCCAAATTCGCCCACTGGGCTTTTGGATTTGGAGCCGTCGATCAGCGTGCGCACGCCGAGGCCATAGCCGTAGCCCTGCTTGTTTCGGCGGTTATGATATAAACAATTTCGATGTCAAAATGCAGAAGGAA
>CAJUMH010000009.1:0-18370 GCA_910587145.1 uncultured Ruthenibacterium sp.
CTTCCCCCGCCTCTCCCGGTTTATCCCGGTTTCTCAATTATCCTGTCCCCTTACACCGTCAAGTCGATTTTCCCGGATTATTGGGAGCCGGATATTTTCCCGGATAACCGGGGGGATGTACTGGTGGATGTGGGCGCATACGTGGGTGATTCGATCGCGCAGTACACGCGGGTGTATGGCGCCGGCTACAAGCGCATCTATGCCTACGAGGTTTCGCCGGATGTTTGCGAAACCATGCGGGCAAATGTGCAAAGGCTGGGCCTGCATGATGTTGTTATCCGCAACAAGGGCGCGGGCGCGCAGCGCGGCGAGCTGTTTTTGAATCGCTCGGCCAGCGACGCCTCGGCCAATCAGCTTTCGGCAGACGCAGGCGCCGGGCAGCGCATCGAGGTGGTGCCGCTGGACGAGGATCTGCCCGAGCCGGTCACCTTTTTAAAGATGGATATCGAGGGCGCGGAGTGGGATACCCTGTTGGGCTGCGAAAAAATCGTCTCGCAGCAAAGCCCCAGGCTGGCCATCTGCGTCTACCATGGGTACGACGACCTCTGGCGCATTCCGGCTTTAATCGAGAGCATGAACCCAAACTATGAAATGTACCTGCGGCACTACGGCGGCAACCTGATCCCCACCGAGTTTGTGCTGCTGTGCCGGCCGCGGAAGAGATGACTGCCCACAAATAAGAAAGAAGGTGTTGCTCGATGGCGGACCGGAAGAAACTCGACGTTCCAACCCGGATGTGGAGCCTGTTTGAAACTGTGCGCGAGGGTGCGGAATACTTTGCCGCGCACCCGGAAAACCGGCAGATACGGGCGGATGTTACGGCTGGCCTGCAGGCGCTGTATGCGCATTTGGAGGGAGACGGCCGTATAGGAGAGAGTGGCTCGTCACAGCGCGAGGATGATGCGGCCGCCATGTTTCGCCTGCTTGTCGAACAGCTGAACAGTGGCCATGCATGGGATGAGGGGTGCGCAGGTCAGCTTGCAAAGGGTGGTGCCTCTCTGGCCGAGGCACTGTCTCTCCGGATTTCCGAAACCATCCGCACAGACGATTATCTTTCCAGAGAACAGGCCGAACCTCTGTTTGGCTTTTGCGCCGCCGCGCCACGTACCTGCAAGGCAATTTACCAGCTGATTTTTGAACTGTGCGGAAAAGCGGCCGTCTCGATGCCGCAGGAGTCGTTCGATTGGACAATCCGGGCTTTGGAAGAACAGCCGGGACTGTTGGGCGGGAAAAATTCACCCCATCCAAACTATGCTTATCAGCCTGCGCCGCAGCGCGTGTTTGAGCGCTGCCCCATCTGCGGCGGCGCGGGCATACCCTATTACCGGGCGCTGGCTTATCGTATGAATCATTTTGAATACCCGCACCTTCCCGCCAAGCTCTGGATGCAGTGCGGCGGCTGCGGCAACCTGTACACGTGGAAATACCCCGAAGAACTGCTGACACAGGCCGACCACCCGGCGCTGGTGCAGCCCGACGCATCCCGTGCGCTCACCGCGACCCGGCCTGCGAATGCGAGCATGCTGTCCATCTGGTCTGCGATCCTCAACAAGCTGCGCGGGTATACGCCCGGCAAAGACCTGCTGGAGGTGGGCATCGGTGAAGGCTGCCTGCTGGCGGTGGCGCTGGAGATGGGCTACAAGCCGGACGCGGTGGAGATCGTGCGCCAATCAGCGCAGGAAGTGGCGGACATCCTGCAGATTCCCATCTGGAACGGCGATTTCCTGGATTATCACCCCGAAAAGAGGTATTCCGTCATCGTCATGGGGGATGTGATCGAGCACGTCACCGACCCAGAGCGGGCGCTGCGCAACGCGCACAGCCTGCTGGCCGACGATGGCGTACTCTGGCTTTCTACCCCAAATTTTGCGGGCGGCTTTACCCGGATGCTGAAATTCCGCGACGCGATGTGGAAGGAGCCGTACCATATCAGCTATTTCAACTTTGACGGCCTGCGCATATTGGCTGAAAAATGTGGCTTTACCGTGCGGGAGTATCAGGCGAGCATTCGGTATAACGGATCGATGGAGTTGATTCTAACCAAAGTCTAACGGCGTTTTGCCATTTTGTCTGACCGGCAGTTTTCGTACACGCCCTCCAGCCATTCCCGATTTGAGCACCGCACCGTTTTTTCTTACCGCCTTTTGCGGCGGTCGGAGCCGTAGCCGCCGATGCCTACGGTACAGCGCAAGGTCTCTCCCTTCATAAAAGGCCGAAAAGGTTCTCTCCGTTTCTCCGGCACAGCTGCGGCCGGAGAGGGCTATTGCGCAGCGAGTGCTTTTTCGGCTGCGCGAATATCATTTTACCACATCGGTCTGCGGGCGGCAAGGCTGTCCCGCAGCCGGTCGCAGCAGCAAAGATGAATATAGTATTGCGAACTGTGAGCACCCCGGAATCCGCCGCAAAACAGCAGACCGGCGCCCCCGTTTGGCTTGATGAAGCTGCCGCGGGGAGCGCCGGTTTTTTGTGTGTTTTTGAAAAAGCCGCTTTGCGGCGGATCCGAGCGCTTATCCCTTCACGGCGCCCGCCGTAAGGCCGGTGATAAACTGCCGGTTTGCCAGCAGGTACACAATCAGGATCGGGATCAGCGCAATGGACGCGCCCGCCGTCATAATGTGCCATTCGGCCGCCGCGTTTGCCGAATAGCGCAGGTTTGCCACCGCCACGCTCAGCGTTTTCAGGCCGGGGTTCGACATGGTGAACACCTGCGCCGTTACAAACTCATTCCACGCGGCCCGGAACGCGAACAGCGCGATGACGCCGAGGATGGGCTTGATGGCCGGAACAATGATCTGCCAGAACACGCGGAACGTACCCGCGCCGTCGATGATCGCGGCCTCGTCCAGCTCCTTGGGCACGCTGCGCACAAAGCCGGATACCATAAAGATATTGGCCGCCTGGCCGCCCGTCAGCAGCAGCGCAAGGCCCACCATATTGCTCGTAAGGCCCAGCGCGTGCAGCAGGCTGTACAGCGGGTACAGCGCCACCGAGCCGACAGAGATGAACATGCTGCACAGATATGCCGCGGTGAGCAGCTTTTTTCCGGGAAAATCGCGCCGCGCGATCACATAGGCCGCCATCGAGGCGGTGAACAGGGTAAACGCCACCGTCAGCAAAGCCAGCACGACGCTGTTGACGGTATATTTTCCAAAATCCAGCTGACGGAACGCGTAGACGTAGTTTTCAAACTGCCACTCCTGCGGAAAAATGCCGCCGCCGAGCGTGAGCTCCGCGTTTGTTTTGAACGAGCCGAGCAGGGTATAGATTACGGGATACAGCGTAAAAACGCACATGAGCCCAACGAAGATCCACTTCAGGATGCGGCCGACCAGCGCGATTACCGCGTCCCGGCGCTCGCCGGGGCGCATGTCGCTCCAGCGCAGCCGATGAGTTTTTTTCATATGGCGTCCCTCCTTATTCGCCTGTCACCTTGTCCAGCCGGCTGCCGATGATCAGATACAAACCGGTGACAAGGCCGATGATGCACGCGGCCACAAGGCTTACCGCGGCGCCGTAGCCAAACTCCTGCGTAACGGTGGAGCCGGCAGAGATGGGGAAGAACAGCTGGTAGATATACAGGAACATCACGTTCGTTCTGCCCATCGGGCCGCCCTCTGTCAGCACCATGATGCTCTGCATATCCATAAAGGAGATTACAAGCGCCAGCATCAGGATCATCTTCAGCACCGGGGCCAGCAGTGGAAGCGTGATGCGAAACAGCGTCTGCGCGCCGTTTGCGCCGTCCAGCTTCGCGCTTTCGTACACGTCGGTGGAGATCCCCGTGAGGCCGGCGATAAAATAAACCATATAGTTGCCCACGCCGCCCCAGACGGCTAAAATAATCACCGTCAGCATCGCGTGCTGCACGCCCAGCCAGTTCACGTTTTCGTCAATGACGCCCAGCCACATCAGAAAGCGGTTCACCTCGCCGTTATACGTATTGAACAGCAGGTAGAAGATCAGCGCCATCACCGCGCTCGACATAATGGTGGGCGTGAAAATAATCGATTGGCTCACCGCGTTGATGTGCGTATTTTTGCTGAGAAGAAACGCCAGCATAAACGCGATGGGCAGCGTCAGCACCAGCTTGCCGCCCACATACACCATTGTGTTTTTTACGGCGTCCCAGAATACGGGGTCGCGTGTGAAGACGCGCACAAAATTATCCAGGCCCACAAATTTTGCCTCGCCGTAGCCGCGGTAATCGTACAGCATGTAGCGCAGCGCCCACAAAATGGGGTATACCGTAAACACGGCAAACATAACAAGATTTGGCAGCAGCATCAGATAAGAGGTGCGTTCGCGCACAACATGCTGCCAGAGATGCCTTTTTCCCTTGGCGGACATATGCTCACTCCCTTTTGATTTGATCTTGCGATCCGATGACGGCCAAGGGCGGAAAAACGGCAGCTTCCGGCCCGGCCTTTTTGCCCCGTTTTCGGGATCTTGTAATTATTATAGCGCCATGCCGCGCCCGGCATGGAGAAAAAAACGCAAAAGCAATGTCGAAAATTCAATGATTTTTTCGCGCGTTCCCCGCGGCTTGCGGCAAAGCCCCCGTTTGCGGCTTGCGGCAAAGCCCCCGTTTGCGGCTATGGCAAAATTTCTTCCTGCGGCGGCACAGCTTCTCCCTGCGCAAGAGAGAGTTGGTACTCGCTGGGCGTCATATGGTAAAACTTTTTAAAGCAGACAGAAAAATACCGCGAATCGGCATAGCCCGTCTGCTCGGCTACATCGTAGATGCGCGCGTCCGGATTGCCCAGCAGCAGCCTTGCGTGCCGCATGCGCCGGGCCGTGAGATATTCGGTGAAGGTCTGCCCCGTTTCCTGCTTGAACAGCTGCCGCAGATAATTGGGGCTGATGAACAGCGTGCCCGCCACATCGTTCAGCGAAAAACCGATATCCGAAAGGTGCGCCTCGATCACCTCGTTCACGCGCTCGGTGAGGGTGCGGCGCGCCGGGCTATCCTCCGCGCGCCGCAGCCACCACAGCGAGACAAAATTTTCAAAGCAGGTCCGCAGCTCGTCCAAACTGGCCGAGTTCATGATCTCCGTTTGAAAATTGGTAAATTCATAATAGCTCATGGAGTATTCCGGCTGCGGCTTTTCCAGAATGGCGTAGCACAGGCGCAGCACGCACATGCGCAAAAACACCGCGTCGCAGATCTCCTGCTGGGCAAACCACTGGAACAACGCCGCGCAGTTTTGGGCGAACGCCGTTCGGTTTTCGCACCAGACGGCGGCGGGAATGTCCCGCGCCAGCTGGACGGGCAGCTCCGGGCAGGGCAGCAGCTTGCTGGCCAGCACGTCCTCGTAGGAGGTTACGGGCGGCGCCTGCTCCGGAAAGGCGTAGTTCAGCGCCTGCAGGCACTGCTGATACGAGACGCTCAATTTTTCCGGGCTGTGTGCTACACATCCCACAAAAAAGCGGCAGCTGATGCCCTCTGTGCGCCTGCAGAATACGGCAATGGACGTGAGCGTATGGCTGAGCATGAGGAACATGCCGGGTTCCTGCCTTCGCGGCACACATACAACAATGGCCTGGCGCAGCGGCGCGCCAACGCGCAGCAGCACGGTTTGCGCCGCGCCGTACAGGCGCTGCTCCAGCAGACGCTCCAAAAGGCCGCTCCGGTCGTCCAAACCTTCGCAGAGCACACAGCAGCAGCTGCTTTCTTCCCGGATGAGGGCGCCGCATGCCGCGCTGACGGCCGGAAGCTCCCCGCCCAGAAGCGCGGCGGAAAAAAAGCCCTGCAGTTCCAGCGCGCTGCTGCGCTGTACGCCGGCGCGCAGCGTTTCTGCCTGCGTCCAGCGCAGCGCCTGCGCGTCCAATTCCGCCGCAAAGCGGTCCAGCGCGGCGATCAGCTTGGCGGTATCGAGCGGCTTGAGCAGATAATCGCCCACGCCGATGCGCAGCGCCTGAACGGCGTATTCAAACTGATCGTAGCCGCTCAGCACCAGCAGCTTTGCCTCGGGCAGAATACTGGAAAGGCTTTCCAGAAAATCCAATCCGTTCATGTGCGGCATGGCAATATCCGTCAGCACCGCGTCGGGCAGCGTCTCGCGCGCCAGCGCCAGCGCCTCCCGCCCGTCGCGCGCCAGCGCCGCGATCTCCCAGCCGGGGCAGCTGCGCCGCACAAAATCGGCCACACCCTCGCGGATACTCTCCTCGTCATCCGCGATCAACAGGCGATACATATTGCTCCACCTCGCTTTGTGTAATGCAGGGCAGCCGCAGTATGGCCCTGGTGCCCTGCCCGTACACGCTCTCCAGCGTTACGCCATACTGCACGCCAAAATACAGCCGGATGCGCTCGTTGACATTGAAGATACCATATCCCTCCCGGTTGACGGAAAGCCCGCGCGCAAGATCGGCCTGCAGCATCTTCAGCCGGCCGGGCGCAATGCCGGAGCCGTTGTCCGCAACGCACAGCTCCACGCTGTGCTCCGTGCGGCGCCCGGTAATACGGATCACGCCCGGGCGCTCGCCTTCCTTCACGCCGTGGTAGATGGCGTTTTCCACCAGCGGCTGCAGGATCAGCTTTACGGTATACAGCTCCAGCAGCTGCGGCTCGATCTCGATCGTGTAGCTTAGCCGATCGCCGTAGCGAAGCTTTTGGATCTGCAGATAGCTTTCGACATGCAGCGTTTCCTGTTCGAGCGAGATCAGCTCCCGGCCGCGGCTGAGCCCAATGCGGAACAGCGTTGCCAGCGCCGTTGTCATGCGGCTGATGTCCTCCGCTCCGGCGCGCTCTGCCTTCCAGCGGATGGAATCCAGCGTGTTATACAGGAAATGCGGATTGATCTGCGCCTGAAGCGCCTGCAGTTCGGCGTGGCGCTTTAGCTGCTGTTCCAGGAGCAGGCGCTTTTTTCCCTCCTGCAGCTGGCTGATATAAAGCTCCTGCTCTTTGATGAGCCCGTGAATGCGCTCCAGCATGCTGTTAAAGCTGCGCGCCAGATCTCCCACCTCGTTGCGGTACGGGTAATCAAAGCCCTGCATCCCGCCGCGCGTTTCGAGGCCGCTCATGTGCCGCGCAAGGAGAGAAAGCGGCTGTGTAATGCTGTGCACGATGCGTGTGAGCGCAAGCAAAAGCACCAGCACCGCGCAGAGGCTTGCCGCAAGGAACACAAGCTGAAACGAGCGCAGCTGCCGGGCAAGCTGTGTTTTGGACTGCAGATAAACCAGCTGCCACGGCGCGTTTGTCAGCGCGCAGTGCGCCGTGAGGTATTGCTCGCCCCCGTAGTCCCATTCGGTAAAGTCCGCGTCCAGCGCGGCGCGCAGCGCCGTCTCGCTCTGCGCCAGCGCCAGTGCCGCCCTGCGCCAGGTTTGCATCACCGGGCGCCCGGCGGCGTCCACCAGCAGGATATCGGAGCCGTCGTCCGGCAAAATGTCCTGCAGATACTGCGTCAGGCGCTGCTGGTCGATGTTGGCCAGCAGCACGCAGTCTCCCTCGTATCCGGGTACGGAAAAACGGTAGGCTACCGGCACAACGGCACGGTGTGTGATAAAAATCTCGTCGCGCTGGGCCTCGCCCCAGAGAACGATCTCTTCGCTTTGCAGCGCCGCACGCCCCGGCGCGGACGTCTCGAACCGATAGCCCTGCTCGGCGGAAATGCCCATGTCGGTAAAGCTGCCCTCCGGTGTGTACAGATACATCGAGCTGATGAGCGGTTCCGTTGCCTTGTGCAGCGAGAGGGGCGCAGAGAGCAGCGTCATGGCCACGCCGCGCGCCGACGGCCTGCCGCTGAGCAGATACTCCGTCAGCACCCCGTCGAACGCGGAATCCAGCCGGATATAGAACAGCCGCTCCACAATATTGCGCAGCTTTGCCTCCATATACGTCTGCGCCTGTGTCAGCGTTACGTTTGCCTGGGCGCGCGATTGCCGGCTTGCATATTCGGCCACATACGTGTACAGCAGCCCCTGGCAGACGCACAGCACCGCGAGCAGCACGGCGGACGAAAGCACGGCAAGCTTTGCCCGCAGGCTGAAGTTGTGATAAGCCGTCCGAAGGCGTTTCATTGGATCCCTCCCCATGCAGATACAGCGCTTTCTGCGTGGCCGGCGCGCCGGCAGGCGGTTCGGGCGCAGGGCGCGCAAGGGTTTGACGTCGGATATATTTTGCCCGCACGGCAAAGGCCACTGCGCGGGCAAAGCGGAAAAGAGCGCCCGTGCGGTAAGGAATCGCGCGGGCGCTCTTTCTGGCAGTTTCAATTATTTCGAGGTATCCTGCTCGATCGGATCAAAATTCGGATAAACAATGCGTTCCACACCGCTTTCTACCAGCTTGTCGTAGGCCGCATTATAGCGGGTGTTCAGATCTTCGATCGCGCTGTCGATATCCGTGATGCCAAAGATGCATTCCACCACGACGGTGTAATAATCCTTGCCCTCCACCACAACGCCCGCGGGCAGCGGCGGCCAGTTCTGGTCGTCGGAGCTGATCGCCAGATTCGGCATCTGGGAGATGGTCTCCGGCGCCTCGGCGCTTTCCACCGCGCTGGGGATCATCACCGTGCCAAGGCCGGCGGTGTGATACGGGCCCATCACCTCGTCGCTGTGCAGGAATTTCATTACTTCCCACGCTTCATCCGGGTGCTTTGTTGCGGCGTTGATGCCGATGTTCGAGCCGCCGAACCACAGCTGCTGTTTGCCCTCTACCTTGCCGCTCACGGTGGGCAGCTGCGCGCAGTCCCACTTTTCTTCCGTGGGGAACTGGTTGGCATAAACGCCCGGCTCGGCGTGGCTGATGGAGATATACATGCCGATCTTGCCGGCCGCAAACTGCGTGCGCATGGGGTCGATATCCAGCGATTCGCTGCCGGGGAACGCAACGCCGGTGGCATACATTTCGCGGAACGCCTCTAATACAGGCTTGTAGCTGGAAAAATCGTAAGTGCCGGTTTTGTAATCAAAGCCGCCGCGGGTGCCGCCGCTGCGCATCACGATCATATCGATGGAGCGCGATACCGAGCTGGCTGCCGATTTGTAGTTGCCGGAGATGCCGTAGATGCCCTCGCCGCTCAGCTGTTCGGTGATCAGCTTCGCGTCGGCCACAAGCTCGTCCAGCGTTGCGGGAGGCGCCTTGATGCCCACACGGCTGAAGATATCCTGATTGTAGAACAAACGCGCGGCCGAAGCGGTATAGGGCAGCGAATAGATGCCGTCGCCGATGGCATTGATGCCCTCTACAAATGCTCCCTCGCCAAAGCGAGCGCGGTATGCGTCGTCCATAAACGGCGCAAGATCCAGCAGCTGGCCCTTTTCGTTCACGACGATCTCCAGGGGGTCGGAGCCCGACAGCTGGAACACATCCGGCGCAGGGCCGGTGCTGAACGCAAGATCCAGCATCTGGCTGTAGTTATCGGCGTAAACCTGATAATCGATATAAATGTTTTTGTCGTTTGTCTGGTTGAACTCCTCGATCAGCGGCGTCATATAGGCCTGATCATGGCGGTTCGTCGTCCAGTATGCGATGGTGATCTTTCCGTCTGCGGCGGCGGGGGCCGGGCCGGAACCGGACGGAACGCTGCCGGCGGGGGCCGAGCCGGAACCGGCCGGCGTGCTGCCCGCGCTGGGGCTGCCGCCGCAGGCGGCGAGTGCAAGCGTCAATACAACGGCCAGCGCCGCTGCAAGGATGCGTGTTGCCTTTTTCATGTCGTCTCCTCCTTATGATTGGGGCTGACGCGGCACAGAGGGCCGCGCTTCAACGTCTTTATGGTATCGCTTTGCCCGCCCTTTGAACAGAGAAAATCTTCCGAAGGCAGGTGGAATTTTTTCAGTTTTTGCCGGCGGCAGGCGTTTTGTTCCGTTACGCCAAGCGCGCGGGGTCGTACCAGATGAGCACGCGGTGATTGTAGCGGTATCCGGTGCCGCCGTGCAGCGCGTTCTGCCCTTTTTCGCCCTTGGTCTCTCCGGACAGAAGCTTATCCGTGGCGTCGATGTAATCCGCGATCGCGGTTTTGTCCATTTTGTCCAGCGCGTCGTGCCCCAGGCATATGGCGTCGTATTCCGATTCCCGCGCCCACAGGCGGCGCATGCTCTCGTTGTATTCCTTCACCGTGCTGCTGGAATCGCCGCAGTTCAAAAGCAGGCTGTCGTTTGCCATGTCGCCCGTGAACAGCAGGCGGCTTTCGCGATCCAGAAAGCAGACGGAGCCAAGGCTGTGCCCCGGCGTGTGGATCACCTCTACCGTGCGCCCGCCCAGATCAAAGACGGCGCCGTCCTCCATCGGGATGCGCCGCACCGGCCCGTTTTTCTGCACAAGGGCCAGCAGCTCCTCTTCGGATGCCTTCGGGTTGCGCACGGGGCCGCGGCTTTTGGCATACCAGGCACGCGCCTGCTCTCCCTGCGCATAGCCCTGTTCCGAGAGCGCGATATCCAGCGGATGGATATGGATCTCGCCGAACAGCGCCGCCGCGCCGTCATGATCGAAATGGCCGTGCGTGATGGCCACCGTTACGGGCTTATCGGTAAGGCCGCGCACCGTTTCGGCCGCGTTGCCGATGCCGGCGCCGCAATCGATGAGCAGAGCGCCGGTGTCTCCCTCCAGCAGATACATATTGTCCAGCTTGTACTCGCTGATGAGCCATGTGCGCGGCGCGATTTCAATAACCGGTTTTGTCAGCATATTGGTTGCCTCCCTGTTTTGCGGAGAACGGGCGTTGCGCCCTCCTAATGTGTAATTCGTTCGTCCATGCCGCCGCGGTCCGCGCCGTGGCGGCGCTCTTTTTCGCCGCTTTTTGCCCGGCGCCGGCGCTACGCATTGTTTTGCTCCAAAAACGCGAGGAACTGCGCCCAATCCCACGCGGTAAGGTCGTGCCCGCCCTCCCGGCGGTGGTAGCCGACGCCGTCTGTCCGCAGCGGCTCGCCCGCGCGCGGCGCGTCTCCCGCAAGGCCCTGCCGGCCCAGCAGCCGCCATGCGGCGCTTGCCTCGCAAATGCCGCGCCATTCTGCGTCCGGGTCGCTCCACGCGTCCTGCGTGCCGCTTGTTACATAGCACAGACGCGGTGCCACGGCGGCAAGCAGCATGTGCTGATCGAAGGGCATTTCCGCTTCGCGCCATGCGTATTGCCCATAGCGCGGGCAGAACCAGTGCGGAAAGAACGCATTGATGGAGGCTACGTTTTCCCCGCGCTTGCCGCGGGAAAGCGCCGCCCCGGTACATCCGGAATTATTGGCCAGCACGCCGCGAATGCGCGTATCCTGCGCCGCGCACCACAGTGCCGTTTTGCCGCCGCGCGAATGGCCCGCCACAGAGATGCGGCCTGCGTCGATGCGCTCGTGCCCGCACAGTACGTCCACCATGCGGCTGGCCGCGAAAGCCCACACGCCCAGCGTTCCAATGCCGTTTGCCGCGCGCGGCGCGCCCGGCTCCGTCAGCAGCGCCGCAAGCGCCTCGGGAAAGCGCGTTTGGTCGTCCGGCTGCGCCTCGCTGGCGTAAAATGCGGCCGCGGCGCGCCCGGAGGCTGCAATTTTTGCCGCCGGCCAATACTCCTGCGCTTCGTCCCGGTCAATGTCCAGCAGCTGCGGCGTGCCGCCGTGCATGCCCGCCATCATCCGCTGCGTTTCGGCGCGCCATGCCTTTGGGGCCTCTGCCATCAGCCGCGCCAGCATGGCCTCGTCCGGCTTCGGCGCGGGTGCGGGCGCTTTGTCATGATTGCTGATCATCAGCACGGCGGGCACGCGCTGCGCCGTGCGCGGCAGCAGCAGCGCCAGGTGCAGGCTCGCCTCGCCCCGCTGCGTGCGCACCGTTACGCGATAGCGCTCCCGCACCGCATCGCAGGCCGTCGCCGCGGTGCGCTCCAGCAGCTCTGCGCGCGTTTCAAATCCGCCGCGCGGTGTGCGGCCAAAGACGTTTTGCTCCAGCAGCTCGATCAGCTGCTCCCGGCGCTGCGGCCAGTTTTCGGCCGTTGTCGCCGGGGTACACACGGCAGGTAAATGCTCCTTCATGCAGAACCTCCTTTTAAAATAAAACGATCCAAGCGATGCCGCCGCGGGGCGGCCCCAAGACCATTATAACGCATGCCGCCCGTTATGCAGATACGTATAAATTATGAATCTGTGTTGAAAAAATTATGATTCGCGGCCTGCCCGCAGTGTGTTCCTGACAAAAAACAGGAATGCCCCGCAGCGCCAACTGCCCCGGCCGCGCCCTTAATCCGTCAAACTGCCCCGTCAAGCGTCCGGTTGCGCCAAACGGCCGGATTTTTTCACAGGCCGGAACGAATCTAAAAAATGAAGGGATTTTCCGCGAGGGTTTCCTGCAGAAAGGAGCGCTTTATGAACCATATCATCGGGCAAAACAGCATCTCATGGATGATGTCATGGATGATGGCCATGCCTGCCCAACGTGCCGGCGGCCGGACGGCCGCGGCAGACAGCGGCTTTTTGCGCACGGCGGCGCAGCTCCGGGCGGTGCGCGGCCTGTAGCTCTCTGCTGCCGTTTGCAAAGAAAAAGACCGCCGCAGGATAAATGCGGCAAAACGCGATGGCGAAAACAGCGCAAACGCTTTTTTCGGTGCCCTTCTGCGCCCGTGCCCCGGCAAGCGGATGCGGGCGAAACGGCCCAAACAGCAAGCCCCGGCAGGCCATCAAGCGATGAGCCGCCGGGGCTTTTAATTTACTGCGGCGCTTGCGGCGCACAGCCTTTCGCGGACGTTCTGCGAACGGCCGCGCGCAGCGGCAGCACCGCGGCGGGCGGAACGGAAAGCGCATCAATGCCCATCGCGGCAAAGGCTTGTGTCAGTGACAGATCGGCCGCAAGGTCGCCGCAAATACTGATGGGAATGCCCGCCGCGCGGGCAGCGTCCGCCGCCAGCTTTACCGCGCGCAGCACGGCCGGGTGGTGCGTGTCGCGGAATTTTTCCAGATGCCCCGATTGCCGGTCGCACGCAAGAAGATACTGCGTTAAATCGTTGGTGCCCACTGAAAAGAAATCCGCTTCCCGGGCCAGCTCTGCGGCAATGAGCACTGCGGCCGGCGTTTCGATCATCACGCCGAGCGCGGTATCCGCGCGGTACAGGGCCCCCTCCCGCTCCAGCTGCGCCATCACGCTTTGGCAAAGACGCTTGCACTCCCGCACCTCCCACACCGAGGCGATCATCGGCAGCAGGATCGCCACGTTGCCGTAAGCCGAGGCGCGGTACAGCGCCCGCAGCTGTGTGCAAAACACCTCGGGGTGCGCAAGGCACACACGCACGCCCCGCATTCCGAGGGCCGGGTTTTCCTCCCGTGGCAGATCGAAATGAGAGAGCTGCTTATCCGAGCCGACGTCGAGCGTACGGATTACGACCCGCCTGCCCTCCATTGCGGCGGCGATAGCCCGATACGCCTGGAACTGCTGCTCCTCGGTGGGGCATCCGCCTGCAGCCAGATACAGAAATTCCGAGCGGAACAGCCCCACACCCTGCCCGTCGTTTGCCTGCACGGCGGCAAGATCCTCCGGCGCGCCGATGTTGCAGTAAACGTGCAGTACCCGGCCGTCGAGCGTAACGTCCGGCTGCCCGCGCGCCGCCTCGGCCTGCGCGTGCAGCGTTTGCCGCTGTGCGCACGCCGCGGCAAACGCCGTCAGCGCCGCCGCGTCGGGCTCCACGGCCACCGTGCCGGCCGCTCCGTCCATCACCGCCATGCGGCCGTCCAGCGCGGGGCCGAGCGCCTCGCCGAGCCCGCAGATGGCCGGAATGCCCATCGTGCGGGCCAAAATGGCCGTGTGGCTGCTTGCGGAGCCGCTCTGCGTCAGCAGGCCCAGAAGCCTTGTCTTATCCAGCAGCAGCGTCTCGGAGGGCGTAAAATCGTCTGCGGCAAGAATTGCCGGCTTGCGCAAAACGATGCCGCCCTCCGAAACGCCCGTTAAGCTGTTCAGGATCTGCCTTGCCACATTTCGCACGTCGTCCGCGCGCTGCTGCAGATAGGCGTCGTCCGCTGCAGCCAGCAAAGCGGCAAACCGCTCCCGGGCAAGCAGTACCGCGCGCTCGGCGCTGCAGTGCTCGCTTTCGATGGCGGCGTTCACAAAATCGGCAAAGTCCTCGTCCTTTGCCAGCAGGGCGTGCGCCTCAAACAGCAGGGCGGCTTCTTCTCCGGCCGCCGCGCGCGCCGTTTCGGCCAGCGCGTTCAGATGTTCTGCCGTTTTTGCCGCCGCGCGGGCAAAGCGGCGTGCTTCCGCGGCAGGGTCGGCTGCCGCCGCAGAGCCGGCCCCGGCGAAAGCGGCGGCTTCGGCACGCCGGTAAAAACAGATGGGCCCCTGCGCCAGCCCTTCGGAAACGCCTTTGCCCTGTAAGCAGATCATGAGCTTTCCCTCCCAAGTGAACAAATCGGTAAACGCTCCGGGCAAAAGGGCTTTGTTTTCTGACGGAACCGCCCGCAAGGCCCGGCTTATTTTATTGTACCACATTCCTTCGGGTTTGTCGTGCCCGAAGGCAGCCCTGCCGGACGGCGGCTTTTATCTGCGGCACGGTGCCTTTGCCGCTGCGCGGCGGCAGGGCGGGCGATCCAAAGCCGCTGGATCCGGCCGCCTGCCGGCAAAAGGCGTATCTCCCGGCGCAGACCTCTTCACGTTCCAAAAACTGTGCGACAGTCGCACAGGCAGAAAAAGAGTGTCGGTATCGGCCAATATCCGCATTCTATCGTTCTTTTCCGCAACGCACCTCGTCCACAAGGGTCTGCACATCCTCTTCGCCGGAAATCCCCATGGCTTCGGCTGCGCCCGAAAAAGCAGCCTGCGCTTTACGGACCGCCTGTGCAGAGGCATCGCTTAAAACCACCTCTTTTTGCTCGGCCGGGAGCCGGGCGCTTTTGCGGTATTCCTTCGGCACGGCGTGAAAATACGATTTAAAGGCCGCCGTCAGCCTGCTCTGGCTGTCATAGCCCACAGCCCGCGCAATGTCGGCCACACTCATATCCGTTTGGCGCAGCAGGCCGGCCGCCTGCTCCAGACGGTGCTGGCGGATGTGCGCCGCGATGGAGGTGCCGTACACCGCCTTGAACGCGGTTTTCAGCGTTGTGGGGTTGATGTGGTGCTGCTTGGAGAGCGCCTCGATGGTAACGCGCTGCTCCATGTTCCGCAGCAGCTGATCGTGCACCGCGTGCACTACGGCGAGCTGATCGGGCGCAAGCGCCGGCGGCTGTACGCGGCCCGCGCAGGGCGGCTGCGTTTGCGGCCGATACGAAGCCCCCGCCTGCGCGGAACAGGCTGTGCACGGCGCAGAAGGCTCCTGCCCCTGCGCGGAACAGGCTGTGCACGGCGCAGAAGGTTCTTCCGGCAATGCCTCGGGGCAGGCAATCTCCATTACCTGCTCCATCATCCGGTGCAAAAGGCGGCTTTGTGCGGTATCCGCCGCGCGGTAGTACACCTCCTTGCCCTCGCGCCGGCTGGTGACGAGCCCGCTGTCCCGCAGCGGGCGCAGATGGTGCGAAACGGCCGGGCTGGACATGCCCAGCATGGCGGAAATATTCACCACGCATTCCTCGCAGTGGCATAAAAGCCAGAAGATGCGCACACGCGTGGGGTCGCCCAGCTGCTTGAAAATATCCGCGATGGTTTGAAAATGAGCGGTTTTTTCCAGCTGCGCCTGAATGCGCGCGGTTTGCGGCCCCTCTCCGTGCTGATGGGGCAAGATCGGATACGGCATATCATTCCACCCTTTTTCTTTGTTTTTGGATGCAGGCGTTTAAAAAGCGGCGCCCGCCCGAGGCTTTGACAAAAAACGCCCCGCAGGATCCCTCTGCGGGGCGTTTTGGGGATTGATCCCGCGTATGGCCCCGGCAGAGCGGGAAATGCGTTTTGCTTTTTGCAGCAGCTTTTTCGCCCAAACGGAAGAGGTTTTCGCCCGTTTGGAAGAATGTGGCCCGCGGGGATTGATTTGGCCCGGCGAGTATAGTATACTGCAAACAGAAACATTAAGCAAGCGCTTAATCGTATACAAAAAATAAAATTTCAGGAGGGATCCCCATGAAAAAAACGTACAAGATTGAAGTGGACTGCGCGAACTGCGCCAACCTGATGGAAGACGCCGCCCGCAAAACCGCCGGTGTGCAGACAGCCACCGTAAATTTTATGACGCAGAAGATGATCGTGGAATTTGCCGAGGGGCAGGACGCGGGGAGCGTGATGCAGAGCGTGCTGGCGGCCTGTAAAAAGGTAGAGCCCGATTGCGAGATCTTTCTGTGACGGCCTGAAAAAGGGCAGGCGCCCGCGGCCATCCGCCGGGGCGCCTGCCTTGCCTGAAAAAACATCTTCGGAGGGAGAAGACCATGCAGGAATGGATCGTAAACGGTTTGCTGGCTGCCGTGATCGCCGTGGCCGCGGTGCTGCGCTTTTATGTGGGCGCGCGCGAAAGCGGCGGTATGACGCAAAAACAAAAAAAGATGCTTGTGCGCATTTTGGCTGCCGCCGCGCTGCTGCTGGGGCTGCAGCTCGTTCCGGCCGGGGTGTTTGCCGGGCTGGACGGAATGCTGTTCCCGTCTGCGGGGCGCTGGGTGCGGTTTGCGCTGTATCTGGCAGATTACATTCTCATCGGCCACGACATTCTGCGCAAGGCGTGGAAGGGCATTCAAAACAGACAGGTATTTGACGAAAACTTTTTAATGGCGGTTGCAACGGTGGGCGCGATGGCGCTGGCCATTTACGAAAACGGCGATTATTTAGAGGCCATCGCCGTGATGCTGTTTTACCAGATCGGCGAATGGTTCCAAAGCTACGCCGTGGGCAAAAGCCGCCGCAACATCAGCGAGCTGATGGACATTCGCCCGGATTACGCCAATGTGGAGCGTGACGGCAGGCTGGAGCAGGTGGATCCCGACGAGGTGGAGATCGGCAGCGTGATTGTGGTGCAGCCGGGCGAAAAGGCGCCCATCGACGGTGTGGTATTAGAGGGCGCGTCCAGCCTGAACACCAGCGCGCTCACGGGCGAGAGCCTGCCGCGCGAGGTGAAGGCGGGGGACGAGATCATCAGCGGCTGCATCAATATGACAGGCGTTTTGAAGATCCAAACGACAAAGGCATTCGGCGAATCGACGGTATCCAGGATCCTCGATCTTGTTGAAAACGCCAGCTCGCGCAAATCGCACTCGGAGGATTTTATCTCAAAATTTGCAAAGATCTACACCCCGGCGGTGTGCTGCAGCGCGCTGGCGCTGGCGCTTTTGCCGCCGCTGGTGCGGCTGCTGGCGCTGGGGCAGCCCGCCGCGTGGGGAACCTGGATCTATCGCGCGCTCACGTTCCTTGTCATCAGCTGCCCGTGCGCGCTTGTCATCAGCATTCCGCTCAGCTTTTTCGCCGGCATCGGCGGCGCAAGCGCCGAGGGCGTGCTGGTGAAGGGCTCGAATTATCTGGAGATCCTCTCCCGCACCAAGACGGTGGTTTTTGATAAGACCGGCACACTCACGCAGGGCGTGTTTGAGGTAAACGGCATCCACCACGCCGCGATGGACGAGGCAAGGCTGATTGAATACGCGGCCTTGGCGGAAAGCGCCTCCTCGCATCCCATCAGCAAAAGCCTGCAGCGCGCCTACGGCAGGGAACCCGACCGCACCCGTGTGAGCGATATCGAAGAGATCGGCGGCAACGGCGTGCTGGCAAAGGTGGACGGCGTGCCGGTGGCCGCGGGCAACGATAAACTGATGAAGCGGCTGGGCATTCCCTATGCCGAATGCCACGATACCGGCACAATCATCCATCTGGCGGTGAACGGCGCATATGCCGGGCATATCGTAATCTCGGACGTAATCAAGCCCCACGCAAAGGAGGCCATCGCGGCGCTGCGCAGGGCGGGCGTGGAGCAGACGGTGATGCTGACGGGCGACGCAAACCGCGTGGCGCAAAGCGTGGCGGCCGCGCTGGGTGTGGATGCCGTGTATGGCGAGCTGCTGCCCGCGGATAAGGTGGCGCAGGTAGAACAGCTGCTGCAAAAAAAATCCGGCAGGGCAAAGCTGGCCTTTGTGGGCGACGGCATCAACGACGCGCCGGTGCTCTCGCGGGCCGACATCGGCATCGCGATGGGCGCGATGGGCTCGGACGCAGCCATCGAGGCAGCCGATATCGTATTGATGGACGACGATCCGCTCAAGATCGCAAAAGCCATCAAAATTTCGCGCAAATGCCTGCGGATCGTTTACCAGAACATCGTTTTGGCGCTGGGCGTGAAGCTTGCGTGCCTTGTGCTGGGCGCGCTGGGCATTGCAAATATGTATCTGGCCATTTTTGCCGATGTGGGCGTGATGATCCTTGCGGTGCTCAACGCCATCCGCTGCCTGTTTGTAAAAAAGCTGTAGGGGGCTTTGCTTACCGACAGCCCCAAACCGCAGATCTGCAAAAAAGGAAACGCAGCCCTTGCGGCAAGGCGTAATACAAAACGCCGATCAGGGCCGGAAAGGC
>CAJUMH010000009.1:18470-30820 GCA_910587145.1 uncultured Ruthenibacterium sp.
AACGCAGCCCTTGCGGCAAGGCGTAATACAAAACGCCGATCAGGGCCGGAAAGGCGGGATATTGCCACGAGCCGGAAAGCAAACGGCCGCTCTCTCCCGAAATGCGCCGCTCACATGCTGCAGTTTGTTTGCAGGCTGTTTATCCCCTGGAAATCATATCATTTGCCAAATGGTCTGCCAACGCTGCGGTGCCCGGAGGGCAGGGAGCCGCAGCTGCCGGAAAACCTCCGCGCCGTAAAAACCGTGAAAAACGGGATATGTTGCAGAGGAAATGACGAAAAACTGTAAAAAAGGAATGTTTTGCCGCCGTATGAAATATTTTCGCGGCATGGTTCGTCTATTCATTATAGGAGACGTGCGGCGGTGCAGTGTGTTTGCCAAACGGGAGATCCCGTGCGCTATGCGCGGAATACCCAGTAGTACAGCACGGCCATTACCTCGCGCAGATAGCACGAGAGCACCGAGGACGCGCTGATGGACGCGGGCACGGCGCGCACATCGGAAAAGCCGACGAGCGCGGCGTATTTGCCCGCGCGGTAGCAGTGGAACGCGTTTGTTACATAGGCCACGGGCGCGTCGGCGGAAAGGCCGTATGCCTCTAAAATCGCGCGCGCAAAGCGGAAGTTTTCCTCGGTGGAGGTGCTTTGATCTTCTTCTAAGATCTGTTCGGCCGGAACGCCCCTTTGCACCAGCCAGGCCTTCATGGCCCGCGCCTCGGGGATATCCTCTTCCGGGCCCTGCCCGCCGGTAACGACGATCACGGCGCTTGGATTTTGCAGATAATAATCATAGGCGGCGCTTAGACGGCGCTCCAGCACATTGGATACCCGTGTGCCGCGCAGCCCCGCGCCAAGCACGATTACGGCCTCTTCGTCGTGCTTTGCGGGATCGGAATAGCCGCTGACGGCCACAAACGCCAGCAGCCCCGCAAAAACGGCGCAGCCGCAAAAGAACAGGATCTTCAGCGCGCGCCCCACGCCGTGGGCGCAGAACGCATCGATCGGCCGGTGAAAAATGGCATACACCCACAGCGCGGCCGTGATGCCGTATACCATCAGAACGCCGAGCGTAAAATTGGAGCGCAGCCCGCGCTGAACGCTGTCAACGGAAAAAAGAATGGTCAGCAGCCAGACAATAACAATTTTCATGGCTTCTCCTTTTGGCGCTTCACCGCGCCCGCGCAGGGGGCGTTGGAGCCGGCCATGGCGCGGGGCGGGAGAATGCGGATGCTTTTTACAGCTATTGTAACAGCAAAATCCGTCGGATGCAAACCCTTTTGGGGGGAGGGCCGTGCTCTCTGACGGATTGTAAGATAATAGTAAGATGCGTTATAATAAATATTTAAGAAGCTTCCGATAAGATAGATAGAAAGATAGAAAGAAAAGAGGGGGGATGCGCTTCGTGACACCGATTATCAAGGTGCAAAATCTGCGCAAGGTATACCGTGTGGGCAAGGAAAAGGTGATCGCGCTGAACGATATCTGTCTGGAGATCGGCGAGGGCGAGATGTGCTGTATTGTCGGTGCCTCCGGCAGCGGCAAATCAACGCTGCTCAACCAGCTGGCCGGCTTGGAAAAGCCCACCCGGGGCCGGGTGCTCATCGGAAAGCACGACATTTCCGCCATGACGGAAAACGAGCTCGCGGAATTTCGCCAGCAGCATTTGGGCTTTATCTTCCAAAGCTACAATCTGCTGCCTGCGCTTACGGCCACCGAGAATGTTGCGCTGCCGCTGATGTTTAAGGGAATGCCGAAAAAGCAGCGCGAGAAGATTGCGCGTGCCGAATTAAAAAAGATGGGCCTGCTCTCCCGCGCAAAACACAAGCCCACCGAGATGTCCGGCGGCCAGCAGCAGCGCGTGGGCATTGCGCGCGCCTTTGCCGCAAAGCCGAAGGTGATTTTTGCGGACGAACCGACAGGCAACCTCGATTCCACCACCTCGAAGCAGGTGCTGTACACCATGCTGGAAATGGCGAAGGAATACGGCATTACCTTTGTGATGGTAACGCACGAGCGGGAGCTTGCCAATTGCGGCGACCGCATCGTTACCATCAAGGACGGCCGCGTAATGGAAAACGTGCTCTTGAGCGACGAAGAAAAAGAACAGAACCGCGGGCTGCTGTTCGGGGATCTCGTCGCCGGCGATATCGCCGAGCCCGAGACGAACGAGACGCAGGAGACAGAGGAGACGGGCGGGGAAACGCCGAAGGCAGAGGCGGCCAAGGGCAAAAAGCCGCCCGCCCGGCAAACCGCAAAGCCTGCCGGGGCACCGCAGACGGGAGCACAGCCGTCTGCCGCGGCGCAGCAAGCTGAAGTGCCGTCTGCCGGGACGCAGAGAGACACACAGCCGCCTGCCGCTGCGCCGCAGCAGGCCCCCCAAACGAAATCCGTGTGAGAAGGAGTACCAATCTATGAAAAACAGGAAAAACGCAATTTGGAAAAAGCTCGGCATGCTGCTTGCCGTAACGCTGCTGTTTACGGCACTGGCTGTTCCCGCATGGGCGGATGGAGAAGATGACAGCAGCAGCGGTGCTTCCTCGCCTTCCTCCGGCACAGGCCCCGTAGTCACCGGCTATACGGTTACGAATGCCGCCGGCAGCGAGCTGCAGCGCATTGAACCGGAGCAGAAGTGCCGCATCATCATTTCGGTGGTGGACGACCGCTTCCCCAAGGACAGCAATGTGGACGGCATCAAGGTAAACATCAAGGTTACTTCCACTGCCAGCTTTGCCTCCCCCTCGCTGGGAGATATCTCCACAACGACCATTACCACCTCGGGCAGCGTAAAGGACAGCGGCCTGGAATACGCGATCATCCTGAACGATATCACTTACCGCGGCGGCGACAACAAGCTGGCGCTGGATATCTCCTATGACGGATACAGTGTGCCGCTGCAGCTTGCGCACATCGAGCAGGCCATCAGCCAGTGCTACGATACCAAAGCCGAGACGGAAGAAAAGGATTCCGCCCTTGTGCTCACCTCCGCCAGCTACGGCGGCGGCAGCGTGGAGGCCGGCCGCGATTTTACGCTGACGGTTGATGTGCTGGCCCCGGCCAAGTATGCGGGCGCCGAAAACGTAAAGGTGATTATCACGCCGCCCGAGCAGTTCACCGCGTCCAGCGGCAGCACCATGGTGTATGTGGGGGATCTTGCCCCGGGCGCGTCCCGTCAGGTGACGTTCGAGCTGAACGCCAGCGCGGTTGCCCAAAGCGGCAGCTACGCGGTGGCCGTCAGCGTGAGCGGCACGGCGACAGGCGGCGCCGCGCCGTCCGACCAAATGAGCGTTACCATCCCCGTCGTTCAGCCCGAGCGCTTCGAGATCTCCCGCACCGATCTGCCGGAATACCTTTCGATGGGCGAGGAGGGCTACGCCTATGTATCGTTTGTGAATAAGGGCAAGGGCACCATCTACAATGTCTCGGCCGAAATTACGGGCGAGGGCATCACCACCACCGAGGGCAACCAGTTTATCGGCAATGTGGCCTCCGGCACCGAGAGCTCGGCCGATTTCACCATTCAGACGTCTCAGTCCGGCACAATCAGCGCGCTGCTCACCGTCAGCTACGAGGACGAAAAGGGCAATATCAAGGAGCTCACGAAGGATTTTACCATCACGGTGGAAGAAATGTATATGGGCGATATGAACGGCGATATGAGCTTCGACCCGGGCTCTGATCCCATGCCCATGCCGGAGGAAAATGCCGGCATGCCCGTGTGGGGCTGGATCCTAATCGTTCTGGGCGTTTTGGGCGCGGGCGCCGCGGCGCTGATCGTCATCAAAAAGAAAAAGGCAAAAAAGAAGGCCGCGCAGCTGACGGAGGACGACGATGAAGATATCTGATCTGCTGAAGCTCAGCACGGATAACCTTCGCCGCCGCAAGGGGCGCACGGCGCTGACGATCATCGGCGTTGTCGTGGGCACCTGTGCCATCGTGGTAATGATCTCACTGGGCATCGCAACCAACCGCCGCACAGACGAGATGCTGTCTACCTGGAGCGATTTGACGCAGATTCAGGTGTACAGCTATTCCAACAATCCCGATACGCCCGCGCTGGACGATAAGATGGTAGAGCAGCTGAACGCCATGCCCAATGTTGTGGCCGCTACGCCGATGTACCGCTTCCAGAACATGGACGCAAACCTTGTTGCCGGCAAAAAAGACCGGTATTCCATGTATATGTGGAACACCATCGGCATGGAGCTCGACGCCATCGAGCCGATGGGCATCGAGCTTGTGAGCGGCAGCTATCTTACCGGCCAGAGCTACGGGCGCAACAAGATCCCCGTTTTGGTGGGCGAGGACGCGGCCTATGAGTTTGAGGATACCCGCAAAAGCTGGCGCAATCCGGACCGGTACCGCTGGAAGGAGACGGACGAGAACGGCAATGTAATCAAGCCGCCGTTTTTCGATATCACGCAGGAAAAGCTGACGATGAAAATGACGTATGGCTACGACGATCAGGGCAATCCCAAAACGCGGGATTATGAGCTTATCGTCGTGGGCGTGATGCGCACCGATTATTCCAAGGACGGCACCGGCGGCATTATTATGAATATCGAGGATATGAAGCGGCTGGAGGAAGAGTTCAAAAAGCTCTCGAAGGGCTCCGGCGGGGGCGGTAGTTCCGTTGTCATCGGCGGCGGAAGCGGCTCCAGCAAGATTGAGGGCTATGATCAGGTATATGTAAAGGTGGACGACGTAAACCACGTTGCCGACGTGGAGGCCGCCATCAAAGAAATCGGCTACGAGACTTCGTCGATGTCGCAGTACCGCGAGGATATGCAAAAGCAGGTGGCGTCCGGACAGATGATGCTGGGCGGCCTTGCGGCCGTTTCGCTGCTGGTGGCCGCGCTGAACATCGCCAATACCATGACAATGGCCATCTACGAGCGCACCAAGGAGATTGGCGTGATGAAGGTGCTGGGCTGCAGGCTCTCGAAGATCCGGCAGATGTTTTTGATCGAATCCGGCGCAATCGGCTTTTTGGGCGGTGTGGTCGGCTGCGTGCTCAGCCTGCTCATCAGCTTTGTGCTGAACAACTTTACCGTATGGATGCAGGCCATCACCGGCTGGCTGATGAGCATGGGCATTTCGGTGAGTATGGAGATTGCGAACCTGGATGTCGGCGCGCTGTTCGGCATGGGCGGTATGGGCGGCGTGGGCAATATCTCGGATGTGCCGCTGTGGCTGCTGCTGGTGGCGCTGTGCTTTGCCACCGTGGTGGGCCTGCTCTCCGGCATTGCCCCCGCAAATCGTGCCGTAAAGATCTCTGCGCTGGAGGCCATTCGGCACGAATAAAAGGGCCTTTTATCTCCGGCAGCCCCGCTTTTTCGGCGGGGCTGCCGTTTTATGCAGGATTTTTTACAGCCCCTCTTGACACGCCGGAGGGGCTGTGTTATATTTTATTAAGCAACTTAATCATTCAAAATCTTAATTATTAAAACTTTGAATGATTGGAAAGGAGGAAGCGTATATGCAGGAATCGAAGCGGGAATCGGACGAGATCTTCCGTCAGTTGGATCGCATGCGCAGGGCATGGGAGCATGTGAACCCCAGCAAACGGTTGAATAAATCTCAGTTCAGCACGCTGCTGGCGCTTGCGCGCCTTTCCGGCAGGCAAAAAGCGTGCGGCGCAGGCGAACCTGCGGCGCAAAGCAAAGGCGCAAAAACGGCGAACGGCGCAAAGGCTTCAAACAGCGAGGCAGCAGCAAGCGGCGCAGCCGACAGGCGGGCCCGGTGCCGCGGGCAAACCTCCGGTGAACGGCAGGCCGCGAACGCGGTTACGCTGTCGGAGCTGGCGGCCGCGATGCATCAGAGCCTGCCCGCGCTGAGCCAGCGTGTTACCGTGCTGGAGGAAAAGGGCTTTGTGGAGCGCGTGGCAAACCCGGCCGACCGGCGCGTTACGGGCCTGCGCCTCACCCAGGCGGGCCATGGCGAGATGGACGCCGCATTCCGGCGCTTTGGCGGCATTTTGTCGCAGGCGGCCGGGCGCGTGGGAAAACAGAATATGCGCCTGCTGCTGCAGCTGCTGGGCGAGCTGGCCGACGCGCTGAACGAGGCGGCCCAGGAGGCCGACAGGGAACAGGACGCCCCGGACGGCTCCGGCCACGAAAACGCTGTAAAAACTGCAGTACGCGATACCCAAAAACAGGGATAAAACAGGGCCCCGGCACAAAGCGGCCTGCCGGGCCGACACAGAGGAGAGTGAAGAAAGCATGCTGCGAATAAAACGGTATCTCAAGCCCTATCTCGGTTTTGCGCTGGCGATGGTGCTTTTGATGTTTTTGCAGGCAACGGTAGATTTGAATCTGCCCAATTTGATGAGCGACCTTGTCAACGTGGGCATTCAGCAGGGCGGCATCAGTGAGGCTGCGCCGCGTGCGATCCCCGCAAACGGCCTGCGTCTGATGACGTTTTTCATGAACGAGGAAGACCGCGCGCTGGCCGAAAGCAGCTATCAACTTGCGAGCGCCGAAACCATGGACGCCGCCGCGTGGAAGGAATTCCAAAGCATGTGGCCGGGCGCGGCAAAGCAGCCGGCCTGGCAGCGCGACGATGCGCTGGACGGTGCCGCGCTGCAAAAGCTGGACGGCGCGTTTGGCCGCTCGGCCTATGCGATGGCCTCGCTGCTGCGCAGCCTTGCCCGCACGGATACGTTTGGCGTCGAAGCGGCCGGCGCTGCCGACGTGCAGACGCGCTCGATGGATATGGGGCAGCTCGCCTCGCTTTTGCCGATGCTGGAGCAGCTGCCCGCCGAGGCCGTACAGCAGGCCATAGAGGAAGCCGCCGCCACGCCCGAAAGCATGCAGAGCCAGACGGCCGCAGTGTTTGTAAAAGGCTTTTATCTGCAGCTGGGCGCGGATACGGACGCGATCCAAACTGACTATATCTTCCGCACGGGCGGCAAAATGCTGGTGCTGGCGCTGCTGCTGGCGGTGTGCGCTGTCAGCGTGGGCTTTTGCGGCAGCCGTATGGGCGCGGGCGTCGCGCGCGATCTGCGGCGCGATATCTTCGCCCGCGTTACAAGCTTTACGAACAATGAGTTCGACCGCTTCGGCACGGCCAGCCTCATCACGCGCAGCACCAACGATGTAATGCAGATTCAGGGCTTTGTCACCATGGGCCTGCGCACCATGTGCTATGCGCCCATCATCGGCGTGGGCGGCGCGTTTATGGCGCTGCGCAAGAGCAGCAGCATGTCGTGGATCATCGTGCTGGCGGTGGTGATCATCCTGTGCCTCATCGGCACGGTGGGCGCGCTGCTGATGCCGCGCTTTAAGCTGATGCAGAAATTAGTGGATAAATTAAACCTCGTCAGCCGCGAAAACCTTTCGGGCATGATGGTAATCCGCGCCTTTGCCACCCAGCAGTTCGAGGAGGAGCGCTTTGACAAAACCAACCGCGATTTAACGGCCGTGAACCTGTTTGGCTCGCGCGTGATGGCCACCATGATGCCGGTGATGATGCTGGTGATGAACGGCGTTTCGCTGCTGATCGTGTGGGTGGGCGGCCACCAGATCGCCAACGCCACCATGCAGGTGGGCGATATGATGGCCTTTATCCAATATACGATGCAGATTATCATGAGCTTTTTGATGATCAGCATGATGTTTGTAATGGCGCCGCGCGCCTCTGTGTCGGCCGGGCGTATCGCCGACGTGCTGGAGAGCGAGAGCAGCGTAAGGGACGCCGCGCAGCCGCAAAAGCTGCCCCGGCCCGTGCAGGGCGTGGTGGAATTCCGCGATGTATCGTTTCGCTACGAGGGTGCGGACGAAAACGTGCTGGAGCATGTGAGCTTTACCGCGCGCCCCGGCCAGACCACGGCGTTTATCGGCTCAACGGGCAGCGGCAAATCGACGCTCATCAACCTGATCCCGCGCTTTTATGACGTTACCGAGGGCAGCGTTTTGCTGGACGGCATGGATGTGCGCACGCTTTCGCAGCACGAGCTGCGCGAGGCCATCGGCTACGTGCCGCAGAAGGGCGTTCTGTTCAGCGGCGATATCAATTCCAATCTGCGCTACGGGGATGCGGATGCCTCGCCTGAAACGCTGCGCGAAGCCGCCGAGACAGCGCAGGCCGCCGAGTTTATCGACGAGCTGCCCGAGGGCTTTGCCACCGCCATCAGTCAGGGCGGCACCAATGTTTCGGGCGGGCAGCGCCAGCGGCTTTCCATCGCGCGCGCGCTGGTAAAAAAAGCGCCGGTGTATCTGTTTGACGATACGTTCTCCGCGCTGGATTTTAAGACGGACGCGGCGCTGCGCAAAGCGCTGAAGCGGTATACCAGCAATGCCACCGTGCTCATTGTGGCACAGCGCGTTTCCACCATTATGTACGCCGAGCAGATCGTTGTGCTCGACGAGGGGCGCGTGGCCGGCATCGGCACGCACAAGGAGCTGCTGCAAACCTGCCCCACCTATCGCGAGATCGCGGAAAGCCAGCTTTCAAAGGAGGAATTGGCATAATGGCTGAATCGACACCCAAACGCAAGGGCCCTCCTCCGGGGCGCGGCCCGCACGGCATGATGCCCGGCGAAAAGGCCAGGGATTTTAAGGGCACCATGCGAAAGCTGATCGTTTATTTGGGCAAATATCTGCCCGCCATCGTGGCGGTGATGCTGTTTGCCATTGCCTCCACCGTGTTTTCCATCATCGGGCCGAAGATCCTCGGCAACGCAACCACGGTATTGTTCGAGGGCGTGATCGCCCAGCTCACCGGTACAGGCGGCATTGATTTTACGGCCGTAGGCCGCATCCTGCTGTTTCTTGGTGCCATTTATGCAGTGTCGGCGCTGTTTTCGTATATTCAGGGCTGGATTATGGCGCGCGTTTCCACGCGCATCAGCTATCAGATGCGCAGGGACATCAGCCAAAAGATCAGCCGCATGCCGCTCGCATACTTCGACCGTGTGCCGAACGGCGAGGTTTTAAGCCGCATTACAAACGATGTGGATACCGTAACACAAACGCTGAACCAGAGCATGACGCAGATCGTTACCAGTGTAACGCAGTTTCTTGGCGTATTGGTAATGATGCTTTCCATCAGCCCGCTGATGACGCTGGTGGCGCTGTGCATTCTGCCGCTGAGCGTGCTGATTGTGAGCAACGTGGTAAAGCGCAGCCAGCCGTTTTTTCATAAGCAGCAGGCGTATCTGGGCAATGCCAACGGCCATGTGGAGGAGATGTACGGCGGCCATCTGGTGGTAACGGCGTTCAACGGCGAAGAAAAAAGCATCGAAACCTTCAACAGCATCAATGAAAAGCTGTACGATTCGGCGTGGAAAAGCCAGTTTCTTTCCGGCATGATGATGCCGCTGATGAACCTTGTGGGCAACCTCGGCTATGTGGGCATCTGTATTCTGGGCGGCTTTTTATCGCTGAACGGCACCATCACGGTGGGCGATATTCAGGCGTTTATCCAGTATGTGCGCAGCTTTACGCAGCCCATCCAGCAGATTGCCAATATCTCGAACGTGCTGCAGCAGACAGCTGCCGCGGCCGAGCGCGTGTTTGAATTCCTCGACGAGGCCGAGGAGCAGCCCGACCCCGCGCAGCCGCTCTCTGCGGATCTGATCCAAGGCGAGGTGACGTTCGCGCACGTCCACTTTGGCTATACGCCCGAAAAAACGATCATCAACGATTTCTCGGCCGTCATCCGGCCCGGGCAGAAGGTGGCCATCGTCGGCCCCACAGGCGCGGGCAAGACGACCATGGTAAAGCTTTTGATGCGCTTTTACGATGTGAGCGAGGGCGCCATTGTGGTGGACGGCTACGACCTGCGCCAGTTTGCGCGCAACGATCTGCGCAATCAGTTCGGTATGGTGCTGCAGGATACGTGGCTTTACAACGGCACCATCCGCGAGAACATCCGCTATGGACGCCTTTCCGCCACAGACGAGGAAGTGATTGCCGCCGCGAAGGCTGCGCAGGTAGACCGTTTTGTGCGCACGCTGCCGCAGGGCTATGATACCGTGCTGAACGAGGAAGCAAGCAACATCAGCCAGGGGCAAAAGCAACTTCTTACCATCGCGCGCACGATTGTATCTGAGCCCAAGATCCTGATTTTCGACGAGGCTACCTCCAGCGTTGATACGCGCACCGAGATCTCCATCCAGCGCGCGATGGACCGCCTGATGGAGGGGCGCACCAGCTTTATCATTGCGCACCGCCTTTCCACCATTCGCGATGCGGATCTGATCCTGGTGATGAAGGACGGCGATATCGTAGAGACGGGCACGCACGAGGAATTGCTCGCGCGCAAGGGCTTTTATGCCGAGCTCTACCAGAGCCAGTTTGCAAATACGGCACAGGAGGCGGGCTGAGCGCCGGGCCGCGCGGCCCAAAGCGCGAACATCCACACGTTCAAAAAGGAGGAAAAAATGGCTGCAATCGTTATCTATTATTCAAGGGCGGGAGAAAACTTTTTTGCGGGACAGTTCCGATATATCGAGAAGGGCAATACCGAAGTGGCCGCCGAGATGATCGCCGCGCAGACGGGCGCCGCGCTGTTCCGGGCCGAGCAGGCAGCGCCCTACGCGGACGAATACCGGGCGTGCGTGGCGCAGGCGAAGGCCGATTTCGACAGCGGCGCGCGCCCGCCGCTGAAGGCTATGCCGTTCGGCATGGAGCAGTATGATACCATTTATCTGGGCTATCCCATTTACTGCGGCACCATGCCGATGGCGCTGTTCACGCTGCTGGAGGGCGTGGATACGGCGGGCAAGACGATCCGACCGTTCTGCACGCACGAGGGAAGCGGCATGGCGCGCAGCGCGGACGATATTCAAAAGCTTTGCCCCGGCGCAAAAATTGAAAAAAGCCTTGCGATTTTGGGCCGCGAAGTGAAAAACGCGCAGGCGGCCGTCGCCGCATGGTGCGCGGAGCAATAAGGCCGGCAAGGCTCCTGCACTTGCCGGGAGGGGCATTCGCGTTTCTGCGCAAAGACAGCGCTGCCGCACAGGGAAAAGCCCTGCGCGGCAGCGCTGTTTGATTGAGATGGGAGCAGATAAAGAAGGGAGAGCCGCAGCGGGACATCGCCAAAAAGCGCGGGGCCGGGCGTCGCCGCGGAAACGTTCGGTAAAACGTCATACACGCCGTACTTACGCCTCGCCTTCCGGGGGCAGGGGCCGGAATTCCAGCTGGATGCGCCCGTTGCTGGTAACGGCGCGCAGGCTGTTCGGCGCGTTTTGCGGGCGTGCGCCGCGCAGATTGCTTTTTGCGTTGCTGGTGCGGCTGGAGACGGCGTAATCCTCCTCTGCGCCCAGCAGCGTGCCCTTGATCGCGCCGTTGCATGTGAGCAGGCTGAGGTCCGGTGCGGCAACGGCATCCACATGGATGGGGCCGTTGCTTGTCGTCAGCCACAGCCGGCGGGCAAGGCGGCAGCGCTCGGCGGTAATGCGCGCGTTGTCCGTTACGGCCTCGCAGCACCCGCCCTCCAGATCCTCCAGCAGAATGCTTGCGTTGGAGGTTTTGCACACGCAGCTGTCAAGCACACAGCGCTGTGCCGTAATTTTGGAATTGCTTGTAGCGGCTTCGCATTTCTGCGCGTTCGTATCCAGCAGCGTAATGCCCGCGTTGGAGGTTTTGCATTGCAGCGTCTCAAAAACGCCGTGCTCCACGCGGATGCCGGAATTGCCTGTAACAAGCTGCACCTTGCCGCCAAGCGCTACGTCTTCGGCGCGGATGCCGGAATTGGAAGTTTTGGCGCAGATCGCGCCCGAAAAGCCGCGGGGCACTTCCAACAAAAGCTCGCGCCTGTCGATGACGATGCCAAACAGCCGGCCGGGGCCGAACAGAACGGGCTTATGAACAAACCGGAACACGCCCTCGGCCTCCTGCGCCGAGATCTGCTCGCCCCTGCGCGGGGCGAACCACACGCGCACCCGCCCGTCGGCAGAGTGGCGCAGCTGCACGCGAACGTGCCGCGCATCCACTACAACGGTATGCACGCTGCCCGCAGGGCAATATTCCCGCAGCTCATCCGGCATGGGGTGCTCGGTACGGGCGCTTTGGCGCGGATCTGCATATTCTTCGCACAGCAGCGCGGAGATGTTTTCCGGCGTGTCAAGGCCTGCGACGACCGTTTCCTCTGGCGTTCCGCTTTCCACGCCGTCTTCGATCATTTCCGCGTAATAGTCCAGCGCCTGACAGCGGTCTTCCTCGCGCAGCGCGGCAAGGCCCTGCTCCAGCACGCTTAAAAATTCCTGCTTATTCATGTGCTTCCTCCATTCCTTCCTCTTCGCAGCCGTTGGGCCCGCCCTTCATGCACATTTGGGCGGCAGACGTTTCATTTGCTGCGGCACCAGGGGCTGTGTCCGCCGCGGCACCAGGGGTTTTGCCTGCTGCGGCA
>CAJUMH010000009.1:30920-73091 GCA_910587145.1 uncultured Ruthenibacterium sp.
TGCGGCACCAGGGGCTGTGTCCGCCGCGGCACCAGGGGTTTTGCCTGCTGCGGCATCAGGGGTTTTGTCTGCCGCGGCACCAGGGGCTGTATCTGCCGCGGCAAAAGAAGCTCCGTCTGCCGCGGCGGTTCCCTTGACAAAGGCATAAATTTGCTTTACCTCTTCCCATTCGCCCAAAAATGTGCCGATGCGCGCGCGCCCCGCCTCGGTGGTCTGATAATATTTGCGCGTGCGGCCGCGATGCTCCTGCGTATAGGTAGTGACAAGGCGGTTTGCCTCCAACCGGCGCAGAATGGGGTACAGTGTGGATTCTGAAACCGCGATGCACGCCGACACATCCCGAACGATCTGATACCCGTAAGATGGGCCGCGCTGCAGCACTGCCAGCACGCATACATCCAGCAGCCCTTTTTTGCGCTGGACATCCATAATTGCATTCGCTCCCTTCTTGCCGCCCGTAGCTCCGCTGCGGGCGGATAAATGCTGTGCATTGCATACTGTACAATGTATACTATGTATAATATAGTAACAGCGCAAAAGGTATTTGTCAAGACTTGGATCAGATGTCCGAGCTGCTTTGGCGCGATAAATCTACCATCTCCTGCCAGATCAAAAATGTTTTCGCCGAGGGGGAGCTGACGAAAGAAGCAGCTGCTGCAAAATTTGCAGCAGCTCGGTCGGAAGGCGCCCGGCAGGGGAAGAATCTTTAAAAGCGCCGGAAAAAGAAGCCAAGGGAAGGAAGCCAAGGGAAGGAAGCCAAGGGAAGGAAGCCAAGGGAAGGAAGCACGATGAAACGCATTAACAGCATGATGAGCGCAGTGTAACAGCCTTGCGCAGAATTTGTGGAAAGCCGTTCTTTTCCCTTCCCAACTGTCCCCGCGCGCTGGAATATAAGCGGCGTTTATCCCAGCGGCTGGGGCGATTCCCACATCTGAATGGGAAATACCTCCCCCTCGCCGGAGATCACCGTTTCGGGCGCGGCCAGAGCGAAAAGGTACTGTTCGATCTGCCATGGGTCGGCGGAATCAATACGCCCCACCGGCACAAGCCACAGGCCGCTGTCCGTCTGGGCAACAGGCCGCGAGCACAGGGGATCACCGGCGGAGTTTTTGTACCGCAGCCCGATCTCCTGCACCGAGCCGTCGCGCACATCCAGCAAAAAAAATTTGTTCTGGCCGTTCCACCAGGAGCCCAGCAGATACGGCTCCTGGGAATCCGGGCCGGCCGGACAAAGCTGCAAAGCCTCCAGTGAGCGCCAGCCGTCGGCGGAGGGGGCGGGGAATTCTGCCAGAACGCGGGCCGTATCGGAGAGAAGATCAATCTGCCATACGATTTGCGGAACCGCAAAATCATCGGTGGGAATATAGTACAGCTTTCCCTGCTGGGCCAGCATATAGGGTATGCTGGAAAGTCCGGCCTGTGCGAGGCCGTTGTTCCGGCAGGTGCGTATACCGGCAGTAGGGTCGTACAGCAGGAGGCTGCGGGTATCGTAGGAACCGTACCGGCTCCAAAGCAGGCCGTTGCGTTCCGGCGCGATCACGCCCGGATAGGCGATCCGCAGGATCGTTTCGTCCGAGCGGCACAGGATAAACTGATCCCCGTATGCGCCAAGCAGCTCTTCGCTGTCGTCCAGCCCAAACGGGAACGAGGTGACCTCTCCCGTTTCCAACGCAATGCGCACGCCGTGGACAGAATCGTCGCTCAGATCCAGGTATTGCCCGTACAGGGAGGCGCCGTCCGTTACGGGGAAGCTGCTTTTCATCAGCGTCCACCCAGAGGGAAGCTCGGCCACCCGCCGCCGGCCGGAGCCGTCCGCCGCTGCGGCGTCCAGCCATACGGTGGGCGAAGCCTCCGCGCTGTCGGCCGCTTCAAGGGCTTCTGCCGGCGCTGCGTGCAGCACATACAGCTGCCCTTCCACGGCTGCCAGTGCGAAATCGTCTTTGCCCAGAATTCCGCAAAGGTAGGCCGGGCAGTCTGCATTCTCATGTGTGCAGCCCGGCAGGCTGCAGAGCGGAGCCTGCGTGCGGGTTTCAAAATCGAGGCGCATAATCAGCCAGCTGCTTTGGATCTTGCCGGGGCTCTCTTCGGTGATAAACAGCTGCCGGAGCGAATAGAAGGCCGCTCCGTCGCTGCACCCGGTAGGAGGGTTCACGGTGGACCAGGAAAGATCGTACAGCCGGCCCACCGCAAAGGGCAGCGCCGATGGGGCGTCCTCCGCGCGCGGCGGCTGCACTGCGTCGTTCCGGGCTGCGCTGTCCTGCGGCTTACAGGCTGTCAGCAGCAGTGCGGCGGCAAGCAGCGCCGTGCAGATCGCTGGAATGCGTTTCATCCCAAAGCCTCCTCTTCCATTGCTTCGTTGGCGGTTTCGCCGGACGCCGCCGGCGGGCCGCCTCTTCCCCACACATCGGCCCCCTTAGGGAACGAGCGCGCGTATTCCTGCCAACTGCGCACGGTGTCGTCCGGAACAGAGGAGGCGTGGAGGCAAAAATAGCGGCGGTCGTAAAAATGCTCCGTTGGAAGGCCTTCCGAAACAAAGGGGCCCCTGTAGGAGCGTGACGGATAGCTGCCGGTTTCGCAGAAGAGCATCACCTCTGCGCGCGCGGAATACAGCGCGCTGCCCGCAAACCAGGTATCGGCGGGATCCTCCCAATCCTCGAAGGCCTCCAGCTCCAGATAAGCGCAGTAGGCCTCCAGCACCGCCTGTCCGTGCGGGGCGGAAGGCGAAAGCTCCTGCGGCACGCTTACCCAAACGCCAACGATTTTTTGCGATTCGCCCTCCACCGTGATGCCCACGGTATAGCAAAACTCGGAATTGGTATAGGCTGTGTCCGCCACATAGGCCGTATAGTGGAAAAACCCAAGGCGGTCTGCGGCGACAAACGACTGCTCTATGTGATCGCTGCAATAGCGCCACCATTCTTCGGGCAGCGCGTTTGCTTTGTACAGCACATCCAAATAGCCCTGCACAGTCTCGTTGGCAACCCAGCTCATACTGCCCATGTATGTGAGCCGGTAAAAATCTGTAGGCTCCTGCTGGCTGCTCTTTTTTAAAATGCGCGTCAGATACAGATCGTCGCTGGTGGGGGCCAGCGCGCCCGCCTGCCGCGTGCGCTCGTGCGGCTGCGCAAAAAGCTGCGCGTCGCCAAGCCACAGCGCCAGCGCGGGAACGGCGCTGAAGGCCAGTGCCAGTACGCCGGTGCACGCCGCCAGCAGTACCCTGCGGGAAAGGCCGCGCAACGGTTTTATTCTGTTCACGGCTGCACCTCCTCTGCGGGTCTGGCGGGTGTGTGCGGCGGGGGATCCGTCTGTGCCTGCCCGGCGGGCAGAACCGGGCCCATCGGCTTGGCCTGCGCCGCTGTCTGCCCCGGCGCCGCGGCAAGACGCACCGTTACCGCCGTGCCCTCGCCGGGCGCGCTCGCAATGCGCAGGCTGCCGCCGTGCGCTTCGGCGATTTTTTTGCACAGCGCAAGGCCAATGCCGCTGCCGCCGCCCGCCCGCGCGCGGGATTTATCCACCATAAAAAACGGTTCGGTCACGCGTTCCACAGCCTCCGGCGGAATGCCGCAGCCTGTATCGCGCACGGTAACGTCCACCGAAGCGCTGCCGTCTGCCCATTGCCATTCCAGATGTACGCAGCCGTCCTTCGGCTTGGCGCGCACCGCGTTCCACACCAGATTATACATAAGATCGGCAAGCAGATCGGCGTCGCCCAGAATCCGCACATCGGGTGCGGGCTGCCTTTGCAGCACAGCGGGCGCGATGAAGGGCGCAAGCGCCCGATGCGCGCGGGAAAAGATCTCCTCCAGCGGCAGCGCGGCAAGCGTGAGCGAGGCATCCGAAAGGCCCAGCAGCTGCAGCAACTTTTGCGAGAGGTTCTCCACCCGGCGCGCCTCGCTGTAAATATAGCCCGCCGCGCGGCGCTGTTCCTCGGGCTCGCACTGCACGCTGCGCAGCGTTTCGGCAAAGCCGATTACGGCGGTCATCGGCGTCTTCAGCTCATGCGAGAACGCGGCCATAAAATCCTCGCGCTGACGTACCGAGAGCTCCAGCGCGGCCACCTTTTCCTCAATGGCGGCGGCCATGGTATCAAAGCTGCGGCTCAGCGCCCCGATCTCGTCGCCGCCCGCAAGGCCGGTGCGCTCGCCGTAGGCGCCTGCGGCAATGCTTCTGCTGGCCTGTGTCAGCCGTGCGAGCGGGCGTGTCAGCCAGCGCGAAAGCAGCGCAATCACCGCGCCCGCGCACGCCAGCACCACAAGCTCCATTTCCCAAAAGCGCAAAAGCGCGCGGTCGCGCGCAGCCAGAACGTTTGTAACGTCGTGGCCGGTAAGCAGCACCACGGCCGTGGCGCCGCCTGCGCGGACGTTCGTTTCAAACAGCATATAGGTTCTGCCGTTTGCACGGTGCATGCGGTAGCTATCCTCACGCCCCGCCGGCTCTGCCGCCCAGGGAAAGGAGCTGTATACCTGCCGCAGTGCCGTTTCGCCCTCCGCGGCCAGCGCAGCGCCGCCTGCCGGGGCTACGGAAGCGCCGGGCTCTGCGCTGCCCGCTGCCGGCAGACCGCCGCCCGCCGGGGCTGTGGAAGCGCCGGGCTCCGCGTTTCGCCCGCCGCCGGCCTCCGGCGCGCCGGAGGCATCCGCCGCGGCCGCTTGCGTCTGCACGCAGAAGATGGCCGCCATGCGCCCGCCCGTATAATCGGACAGAGTGCTGCCATAGCGGGCAAGGTGGCTGTCGGTGACGGTTTCGCCGCGGGCGGCCACATCCAGCAGATCGGATTCCAGCGCGTAGCATTGCAGCAGGTGCTGCGCCTCGGCCTGCTGCCCGGCCTCGTTCAGCGAATCGGTAAAATTGCCGGCCAAAAGCACGGCGCCGCCCAGCGAGAGCGCCAAAGTAAGCACCAGCAGCATGGCGAGCGTCAGCTTCAGCGCAAAGCCCGGCGCGCCGGCTTGCGTTTGGGCCTGGGCTGTTTGAAAAGGCGCTGTAGAGGCTTCGGTATTCTTGGCCGGGCCCGCGGGCGCTTTGGGGCCCGGCCCGGCGGGCTGCGGTGCGCGGCCCTGCGCGGGAGCCTGTTGTGCGGCGGGCTTCGGCGCGGGCTTTGGCATGCGGCTCATGGTTCTTCCTCCGGCACCAGCAGATAACCCACTTTGTATACGGTTTTAATGCGGCTTTGCCAGCCCAGTTTTTTGCGCAGGCGCTGGATGTGCAGATCGAGCGTGCGCGTACTGTCGTCCATTTCGCCGCCCCAAACGCGCTCGAACAGCACGTCGCGGTAGAGCGCTGCGCCCCGATTGCGCATCAGCTGCTCGAGCAGGTCGAATTCGCGCGGCGTCAGCGAAACCTCCGCGCCGTCCTGCAGCACGCGGTGCGATAAAAGATCCAGCGTCACATTCCATGCGCGCAGCTTCGAGCCGCCGCGCCCGGTGCGCCGCAGCACGCTCTCCACACGCGCGATCAGTTCCGCCACCTCGAAGGGCTTTACGATATAGTCGTCTGCGCCCAGCTGCAGGCCGCGCACCCGGTCGCCCAGGGTGCCCTTGGCCGTAATAAAGATCACAGGCGTGCCCATAGGGCGCAGATATTCCAGCAGCTCGTAGCCGCCCAGCCCCGGCAGCATGATATCGAGCAGCACCAGATCGTAGGGATTTTGCTCGATTTTATCTGCCGCCGTCAATCCGTCGTGCACTGCCTCGCACCGGTAGCCCGCGCGGCCGAGGCTCATCTTAATCAGCTGCGCAATGGGCACCTCGTCCTCTACGATCAGAATGCGGTTCATCGCACATTTCCTCCTTTGATTCCTGCGTCCTCTGTCAGGCAACGACTGCGCTGCTTTGCGCCGCGTGCTTTTCTCTACTGTAGCAGACGGATGTATCGAAGTTGTTTCCGCCGCAAAAAAACGGGCCGGGCCGTCTGGCCCAGCCCGAAAACCGAGATTTGAACTTCGGCGCGAAAACCGTTTTTAATACGCCAGCACCACGCCGCCGTTGTAGGCGTAAACGGTGGAGATGCCGCTTGTGGGCGTCAAGATCACCTCGCGCAGCGCGGCGCACTTTTCCAAAAGATCTTTTTTCAGCGCCATCGCGCGCTCGGGGCAGTTGCAGTAGCTCAGCACCAGCCGGCGGCTGGAGGGCTTTTCTGTGCGCAGAGAATCGGAAATAAGCTCCACCAGACGGCGCATTGCGTTTTGCGTGCCGCGCACCTTTTCGATGGGCGCAATATTGCCGTGCCCGTCGTCGCCCATAATGGGCCGCAGCGCGAGAGCGCCGCCCAAAAGCCCCGCCACGCGCGAGATGCGGCCGTTCTTTACCAGATTGGAAAGATCCTCCAGCACAAAACGCGTTTGCATGCGCGCCACAAATGCCGTGATCTCCTCGGTGATGGCCTCAAATGTCCGCCCGCTGTCGATGCCGTCGCGCAGCAGCATCGCCAGCAGCGTCTGCCCGGCAGAGGCGCTCTCGGAATCCACCACATGAACTTTTTTCCTGGGGCAGCGCTCCAGCAGCATCTCGCGCCCGATGCGCGCGGCATTGCAGCTGCCGGAGAGATTGCCGGACAAAGTGACGACAAAACAGGCATCGTACTGTTCCATCGCGGCGGCATAGGCCTCGGGCGATGGGCAGGCCGTGGAGGGCGCGCCCTTGTAGGCCTTCATCTCGGCCAAAAGGCGCTTGGTATCCAGCGCCTCGTCGTCTACATACTGCTTGCCGTCCACGTTGATCGTCAGGCTAACGATATCTACCTTCAGGAGCCGGCGCAGCGCGGGGGTCAAATCGCAGCAGCTGTCCGCAATGATCCCGATCTCCATAGCATATCCCCCTTTTCCGCGCCCGAATGCCCGGAAGCTTCCGCGCGCATTTCAAAACGCTTTTTTTTATTTTAACCATTCTGCGCGCAAAAGTCAAACCGGCCTTGTTTTTCTTTGTGGAATTTGTTAAGATGAGACGGGAAAGATTATTTTGGCTCGAATCGATCAGGAAAGGGAAGGGTACTGCATGAAAACGGATATTCAGATCGCACAGGAGGCACAGCTTTTGCCCATCGCCGAGGTGGCCGCCTCGCTGGGTGTGGAAAGTGAGGCGCAAATTCTATACGGAAGGTATAAAGCAAAGATTGATCACCGTCTTGTAAAAAAAATGGCGTCCAAGCCCGACGCAAAAGTGATCCTGGTTACGGCCATCAGCCCTACGCCCGCGGGCGAGGGCAAAACGACAACGAGCGTAGGCCTTGCAGACGCGATGCACCGCATGGGCAAAAACGTTGTTCTGGCGCTGCGCGAGCCCAGCCTCGGCCCGGTGTTTGGCATTAAGGGCGGCGCCGCGGGCGGCGGCTATGCGCAGGTGGTTCCCATGGAAGATATCAATCTGCATTTTACGGGCGATCTGCACGCCATCGGCGCGGCCAACAATCTGCTGGCCGCGATGATCGACAACCACATCTTTCAGGGCAACGCGCTGGGCATCGATCCGCGGCGCATTACATGGAAGCGCTGTGTGGATATGAACGACCGGCAGCTGCGCTTTTTGACGGACGGCCTCGGCGGCAGGGTGAACGGCACCCCGCGTGAGGATGGCTTTGATATCACCGTGGCCAGCGAGGTGATGGCCATTTTCTGCCTTGCGTCCGATTTGGCCGATCTGAAGGCGCGCCTCGCGCGCATTGTTGTGGGCTATACCTACGCGGGCGAGCCCGTTACGGCGGGACAGCTGAACGCAGCGGGCGCAATGGCCGCGCTTTTAAAGGATGCGTTCGACCCGAACCTGGTGCAGACGCTGGAGCATACGCCCGCGCTGGTGCACGGCGGGCCGTTTGCGAACATCGCGCACGGCTGCAACAGCGTTATCGCCACGCGGCTGGGCCGCAAGCTGGCCGATTATGTCGTCACCGAGGCGGGCTTCGGCGCAGACCTCGGCGCGGAAAAGTTCCTCGATATCAAATGCCGCCTTTCCGGCATCGAACCGTCCGCGGCAGTGGTGGTGGCCACGGTGCGCGCGCTGAAGCATCACGGCGGCTGCCCGAAGGATCAGCTGGGTGTGCCGAATGTGGCATTTTTGAAGGCGGGCTGTGCAAATTTGGAGCGCCATGTAAAAAACCTGCGCGACGGCTTTGGCGTGCCCGTGTGCGTAGCTGTCAACGCCTTTCCCACCGACAGCGCCGAGGAGCAGGAATATCTGCGCGCGCTGTGCGCCGGGTGGGGCGTGCCGTGCGCGCTGAGCGAGGTGTTTGCGAAGGGCGGCGAAGGCGGCCTTGCGCTGGCCGGGGCCGTGCTGGAGATTTTGGACGAGCACCCCGTGCGGTTCCCCTATCCGGCCGACGCGCCTGTGGCGGATAAGATCCGCGCGGTATGCCAAAAGATCTACGGCGCCGCCGACGTCGCCTTCTCCGCCGCCGCCAAAAAGCAGCTGGCGGAGCTTGCGGCAAACGGCTTCGGCACGCTGCCGGTGTGTATTGCAAAAACGCAGTACAGCTTTTCGGACGATGCGTCGCTGCTGGCGGCGCCCGCGGGCTTTACCATGACGGTGCGCGAGCTGCGGCTTTCTGCGGGCGCGGGCTTTGTGGTCGTGGTGATGGGCAATATCATGACGATGCCGGGCCTGCCCAAAAAACCGGCCGCCGAAAACATTGATGTGGACGAAAACGGCGTGATCAGCGGGCTGTTTTGAGGGGCCTTGCTTTGAATGGCCTGCTTTGAGCGGGGCTGCTGCCGCACGGTTTTTGCGCAAGATCCGATCCGCTGCTACCGCCGGTTGCCAAAATGGCACCGGCGGTTGGTGTTTTTTGCCGCGTGTTTCGGGTATGATTCTTTTAAAGAACCCCTTGGAAGGCCTTTGAACCGGCACAAATGGCACAGGAACCATGCGGCCCGCGCCCTGCGTTGCTTTGCGGTGCTTCGGTGCTTTCGGCAAGAGCCTCCACGGAACTCCACGGAAAAGGAGCGATCCTCATGACCCTTCATGAACGTATTTTCGAGCTGCGCCGTGCGGCGGGGCTTTCGCAGGAGACGCTGGCCGAGCGGGTGGGCGTTTCCCGGCAGGCCATTGGCAAATGGGAAAACGGCGCCGCGCTGCCGGGGCTGGATAACCTGCAGGCGCTGGCCGCAACGCTGGGCGTAAGCTGCGATGAACTGCTGACGGGCGATGACGCCCGGGGGGCTTTCGGCTCCGGCGCAGCCCGGCGGGACGCCGGGGCAGTGCCGGCCGGGTCCGGCGCCTGCCCAAAAGAGGGCGGCCCCAATGCGCCGCCCGCCGCCGGGGCCGAAGCAACGGAAGGCAGAAACCCGCCCGCCGCCGGGGCCGAAGCAACGGAAGGCGGAAACCCGCCCGGCGCCGGGGCCGGGCTTTCAAACGCCGGACTGCATGCGCTGCTGGATGCCTATCAGGCCGCGCAGCGGCAGGCAGCCCGACGGCAGCGTATGCTTCTGGCCAGCTTGGCCGTTATGCTGCTGGCGCTTGCCTGCCTGGGCGTGCTTGCCGATACGCGGCTGCGCGCGCTGGCCGGGCGCGTGGACGACGTTTCCGGCCGGATGGACGGCATCGACCGGCGCATCGACGACCGTGTCGGTTCCATCCGCGCACAGATCGAGGAAAGCCTGCAGGAATCCGAGCGTATTGTTGCAAATTTTGATTGGCAGTACCGCATGCTTTCGCAGGACAGTATGGAGCTGACGCTGACCGCAACGCCCAAAAGCTGCCGGGAGGGCACAGCCGCCGCGTTTTCTGTAGTGCCCTCCAACGGCGATGCCATTACCGCCGAGGCCGCGCCGCGTGCGGACGGCGTGTTTACCGCGCGGCTGAGCATCCCGCTTACAGAGGCATACGAGAACTTTTCCGTGATGGCCGCGTTTACCACGGAGGGGGAGACGCAGTCGCAGCTGCTGTTTTACGAGACGGCCTTTTATTCCGCCCGCCGCACTCTGGCGAACCTGACGCTGCGGGAATTCCGCGCCACGGTACTTTCGCCGGGCTCCGATGCGGCGCGCCTTTCCCTTGGCGGCGAATGCGGGCTGGAGATCCGGCGCGCGGGCATGGAGGACGCCCCGGTTCCCGTATCGGCCGAGGTGGCGCTGCTGGTGGACGGTGAGCGGGCGGCGGTAAAGACAGTGGAGCTGAACGACACGTTCGGCGCGCAGGACGCGCTTTCCGGCGACGAGGCCCAGCTGCAGGCGGGCAGCGCCACCGCCCTCTCGGCTACCTTTTATGTGCGCTTCGAGCCGATGGAGATCCCTCTGCCGCGCACCGGCGCGGTGCTGGAGGCCACCGTGACGGATTCCGCCGGCCGCACCGTCACCTGCCGGCAGGAGGTATATGCGCCCTGAGGGCCGCCTGCTTTAAGGGCCGGCACTTCTGCCCCGGTGCTGGGAGGGCCTTGACGAGGGCTCTCCCCTTAACTTAAGGAAGCACTGATTAAATCGGCAGGTCAGATCGGCGAGCAGATTTTTCGTCTGTTTGCAGACCCAAAATTGCAGGAATACTGTCTGTATTTCAAGATTTTGGGGCAAAAACAGGCGGAAAATATGCCGTCGAGATGCGCCCGATGATTTATTCAGTGCTTCCTTAAAGGGAAGAACCGGAGAAAATCGAAAAGAGGCCGCGCGGTAAAGCGCTTGGCTTTGCCTGAGATCCTCCGGGACTCTGCCGCTTTTTTCGACAGGCATACAAAGCCGCCCCGTACCCTGATATTCGGGAAACGGGGCGGCTTTAACGATGCCTTTTCGATCACCGATGCCTGCCCGCCGGGTTGGTCTGCATCCGGTATGGGCAAACAGCGCGAGCCGTCAGGATCCCGAAAGCGGCCCATGATCACAAAACGAGAAACGTGCAGGTGCCGGGAGCCAGCTCGACGGTGCCGGCCCTTTGCAGAACGGGCACCAGCTCGGGCAGGGCGTTGTTTGCGCCCGGCGTCAGGAGCCTGCCGTTCAGCGTCATCACCGCCGCCGTTCATATCGCCCTTGCCGATGGCGGCGTTGTCGCCGCCGGTCACCTCGGCAAATTCCACATTGCAGGACATCAGTATGCAGCACAAAACGATCCCCACCGGCGCTCGTTTATAATCTCGCCGCCGGCGCACAGATCAAGAACCGGATATGGATCAAGAAGCGGGTATGGATCAAGAACCGTCCGTTTTTCTTGACAATCCGTCCGCTTTACGATACAATGGCCGCAGAAAACGGAAAATGACCGGCAGGGAAGGTAAAAGGATGCCGAACCCTGTGGATTTTTCCGGTGTACAGCGGTATAATGGATGAGGAACTGTTTTCTAAACATGCCGCGCCGAAACGCGCGGCCGGGGAGTGGTAAAGAATGTTTATTTCCGAGATGTTTCGGGAGAGGGCCTGTTTGTTTTCCATCGAGGTGTTCCCACCCAAAAAAGAGGGCGCGGTGCAGGCGGTGCTGTATCCGGCGCTAAAGGCCATGAGCGCTCTCAAGCCGGATTTCATCAGCGTCACCTACGGCGCGGGCGGCGGAATGGCCGGGCAGTCCACCGCGCAGATCTCCTCTCACATCAAAAACGACCTGGGCATCGAGGCCCTTGCGCACCTTACTTGTGTGCATTCCACGCGCGGGCAGGTGCGTGAAACGCTTGCGGCACTGCGCGCCGCAAACGTGGAAAATGTGCTTGCGCTGCGTGGCGATGTAAACCCGGAGCTGCCGCGCTGTACCGATTTTACCTATGCGAGCGACCTTGTTGCCGCCGCTGCCGCGTTCGGCGGCTTCGACGTGACGGGCGCGTGCTACCCCGAGGGGCATGCGGAATGCCCCTCTCTGCGGCAGGACGTGGAAAACCTGCGCCATAAGGTGGAGGCGGGCGCTTCGCATCTCATCACGCAGCTGTTTTTTGATAACGGCTGCTATTACCGCTTTTTAAATATGGCGCGCAAGGCGGGGCTCTCCGTTCCCGTGCATGCGGGCGTAATGCCCATTGTGAGCAGCCGCCAGATCGAGCGCACCGTCAAGCTCAGCTCGGCCAGCCTGCCGCCGCAGTTTACCAAGATGGTAAGCCGCTACGGCGACGATCCGCAAAGCCTGTACGACGCGGGCATCGATTACGCTGTCCGGCAGATTCGCGATCTGATCATCGGCGGTGCGGACGGCATCCATCTGTATGCGATGAATAACGCGGACGTAGCGCAGCGCGTATACGAAGGCGTCTGCGATCTGCTGCCGCAGCGCGCATGACGGGGGTTTGGGAGCCGGCGCTGCCCGAACAGCCGGATACTGCGCAGGCACTGCGCTATCTGGGCGTTCCGGATGCCAAAGACGCCGCGCTGCGCGCACTGCTGCAAAGGGCCGAGCGGGCGCTGCGCGATGCCGCAAGGCCGCGTGCCGTCAGCCTGCGCGCCGGGCGGCAGGCTCTGGCCGCCTGCCTGCAGGGTGAAGACCTGGAACGCCATTTAAAGGGCTGCGAGGACTGTGTGCTGCTGGCGTGTACGCTGGGCGCGGGCGTGGACGCCGCCCAGCGCGCGGCGAATGCCGCCGATATGGCCTATGCCGTCGTGCTGGACGCGCTGGCCTCGGCGCTGGCTGAACAGATTGCCGATGCGGCGCAGCAGGCGCTGCGCCGGCAGGCGCGCGGAGAGGGCCTTTTTCTTACAGGGCGCTTTTCGCCGGGCTATGGCGATTATCCCATTGCGCTGCAGAACGAATTGCTGCGCCTTGTGGACGCGCCGCGCAAAATCGGCCTGTGTGCCACACCGACACATTTGCTTACGCCGCGCAAAAGCATTACGGCGGTGCTGGGGCTTGCCGGGCATCCCGTAACGGGCAGCCGCGCGGGCTGCGCGCACTGCGCGCTGCGCGGAAACTGTGCGTATCGAAAAGAGGGGAAAACGTGTGAATGATATTTTTTGCAGGCAGCGCACGCTGCTGCTGGACGGCGCAATGGGCACCATGCTGCAAAAAAGCGGCCTCAGGCTGGGGGAACGGCCGGATCTTTTGTCCATTACGCATCCCGAGGCCGTCGAGGGTGTCAACCGCGCCTATGTGCAGGCGGGCAGCGATTTTATCTGTGCCAATACCTTCGGCTCCAATGCCAAAAAATTAGCGGGCTGCGGCCATACGGTGGAGGAAGTTATCCACGCCGGAGTGGCCGCCGCAAGGCGGGCGGCCGCGGGAACGTCCGCCCGCGTGATCCTGGACGTCGGCCCCATCGGCGAGCTGCTGGAGCCCGCCGGGCCGCTGCGCTTTGAGGAAGCATACGAGATCTACAGGCAGGTGGTGGCGGCCGGCTGGCATGCCGGAGCCGATCTGGTAAAATTTGCCACAATGACCGATCTGTACGAGGTAAAGGCCGCGATCCTTGCGGCAAAGGAGCATACGCCGCTGCCGGTACTTGTGGCCATGACGTTTGAGGCAAACGGCCGCACGTTTACGGGCTGTACGGTGGAGGCGCTGGCGCTGCTGGCCGAAGGGCTCGGCGCAGACGGCGTGGGCATCAACTGCTCGCTGGGCCCGGCAGAGATCTACCCGCTGGCGCAGCGCCTGTGCGCGGCAACAAGCCTGCCGGTCTTCATCAAACCGAACGCGGGCCTGCCTAACCCGGCCACCGGGGCGTACAGCGTGGGGCCGGAGCAGTTTTGCGCGGAGCTGGAGCGCTACCATGCGCTGGGCATTGCGGCAGTGGGCGGCTGCTGCGGCACAACGCCGGAATACATCGCGCTTTTGGCACAGGCGTTTGCGGACAAAGCGCCCGTGCAGCGCGCGCCGGCGCAGCGCAGCGCGGTGTGCACGCCCACGCGCACAGTGGAGCTCGATACGGTGCGCGTCATCGGCGAGCGCATCAACCCCACGGGCAAAAAGCGCTTTCAGCAGGCGCTGCGCGACAAAGATATGGATTACCTGCTCTCGCAGGCCGTGGAGCAGGCCGGTGCCGGTGCGGACATTCTGGACGTAAACGTCGGCCTGCCGGATGTGGACGAGCCCGCGATGATGGCGCGCGCGGTAAAGGCCATCCAGAGCGTGTGCGAACTGCCGCTGCAGCTCGATTCCACCAATGCCCGGGCGCTGGAGGCGGGGCTGCGTGTCTACAACGGCAAGCCCATTGTAAACTCGGTAAACGCGGAGCAGGCGGTGCTGGATCGTCTGCTGCCGCTGTGCAAAAAATATGGCGCGGCGGTTGTGGGCCTTACGCTGGACGAAAACGGCATCCCGCCCAAAGCCGAGGCGCGCTTTGCGCTGGCGGAAAAAATCGTGGCGGCCGCCGAGGCGGCGGGCATTCCGCGCACGGACGTATACATCGATTGCCTCACGTTAACGGCCAGCGCCCAGCAGGAGGCGGCGCAGGAAACGCTGAAGGCCGTGCGCATGGTAAAGGAGCGCCTTGGTGTGCACACGGTGCTTGGCGTATCGAACATTTCGTTCGGCCTGCCGTGCCGCGAGCAGGTGAATACCGCATTTTTAACGCTCGCGATGGCGCACGGGCTCGATCTGCCGATTCTGAACCCCAACAGCGGGGCGATGATGGCGGCGGTGGCCAGCTTTAAGGTGCTGTACAATTTCGACCGCGATTCGCGCGAGTATATTGCGCGCTATGCCGGGCAGACGGCGGCCGTGCCGGCTGTGGCCGCACAGGCGGAGCTTTCCCTGCATGACGCCGTTCTGCAGGGCCTGAAGATGCAGGCGGCAGACGCCGCGAAGGCCGCGCTGCGCACGGTGCGGCCCGAGGAACTGGTGAATACCGTGTTGATCCCCGCGCTGGACGCGGTGGGCGGCGGTTTCGAGAAGGGCACACTGTTTCTGCCGCAGCTGCTGCAGTCTGCCGGGGCGGCGCAGGCCGCGTTCGACGTTGTGAAGAACGCCATTGCCGCGTCCGGCAGGCAGGGCGGCGGCAAGGGGAAGATCGTAATCGCGACGGTGAAGGGCGATATTCACGATATCGGGAAAAATATCGTCAGGACACTGCTGGAAAACTACGGCTACGATGTGATCGATCTGGGGCGGGACGTGCCGCCCGAAACGGTGGTGCAGGCCGTGCGGGAACACGGTGCGCGTCTGGTGGGCCTGAGCGCCCTGATGACGACGACGCTTTGCAGTATGGAGGAAACGATCCTCGCCCTGCGCGCGGCCGGGCTGCCGTGCCGCGTGATGGTGGGCGGCGCGGTGCTCACGCCCGAGTACGCGGAGAAGATCGGCGCGGATTACTACGCCAAAGACGCAAAACGATCGGTGGATATCGCGAAAGAGGTTTTGGGATAAAAGCGCGCATCGCCCGTTCTGGGGCAGCCGGCGCCGGGAGAAAACGGCGCCGGGAACGGCAAGCCGGCCGGGGCGTCTCCCGCGCGGGAAACCGGACGCTTTTGCCTGTTTTATATAGGGCGATCGATCTGTGATAATGCAAAAAGTCCGCTTCGGCATGCAGCCAAAGCGGACTTTTTGCATAGGATTTGTCTGCGGGCCCGATTTACGCCTTATATTGCAGATCCTCCACGGTCCAGCCCTCTAAAACGGGGATCATCGCCGCGGCGTCGCGCTTTGCGTCGGGCAGGCTGTGTTCGCGGTAGTTGCCGCACTCCAGCTCGGACGCACCCGGGATCTCGCCCGTAAAATCGGCCATGAACCGCATGCTGTCCTGCACCAGACGGATGGCGTCGGCATGCGGCAGGCTGCGCGTTAGCATATAGCAGCCCGTACGGCAGCCCATCGGCCCGATGTAAATAATGTGCTCCTTGTAGGCCGAGTTGCGCGCGTAGGTAGCAAACAGGTGCTCGATGGTGTGCAAAGAGCCGTTGGAAAGATAATCTCCGCCGTTCGGCTTCTTCATGCGCACGTCATAAGTGACGACGTCTCCGTCTGTGCGGGAGATGTACATTCCGGGCTCCAGCTTGGTGTGATCGACAGAAAAGCTTGCGATGCGTTCCATAACTCATTCCTCCATAACTCCAATGACCGTGCCTTGACGGCAGTGCGATGCGGGCGCCAGACCGTTGGGCGGGCCCTTGCGCGGCGCTGCCATGCAGCAGTCTGCCTGCCTGCTATTATAGAACAGTTTGTCCGTTTGTGCAAGCAAAAAACCTTGATGGCTCGCTGCCGTTTACCTATACCGGATAGAGGCAAACCCGGCAGGCTGTCTTACCGATCCCACTTTTCGCAAAGCTCGTTCAACTGTCCGGCAAAGCGGCCCAGATCCTTGTTTGTGCCGCCACGGTTGTGCGCGATCACAAGCATCAGGCGCTTGCCGGCCGCCAGCAGCTTCTGATATGCGGCGCTCTGCGGGCGTTCGTCGCCGCCGAAGGCTTGTGCCGGCTGCTTGCGTTTGCGGCTGCCTTCAACCACCCAGCGGCCCAGGGCAAAATCGTATTCGGCGCCGGGATACGGCGCGTCGGCATCATATCCGCATTCCGTGCGCAGCCGTTCGGAGAACGAATCGCACACCGCGTCGTCGCCGTGAACGACAAACACTTTTTTGGGCTTGTGCTCAAAATTGCCCAGCCATTCGATCAGGCCGAGTTTGTCGGCGTGGCTGCTCATGCCCTCCAGCTTTTGAATGTGGGCGCGCACTGTAATTTCTTCGCCGAACAGCTGCACCACCGGCGTGCCCTCCAGCAGGGCGCGGCCAAGTGTGCCGTGTGATTGATAGCCCACAAACAGTACCGTGCATTCGGGCCGCCACAGATTGTGCTTTAAATGGTGGCGGATACGGCCCGCCTCGCACATGCCGCTGGCCGAAAGGATTACTTTGCAGTGACGGTCGGCGTTGATGGCGCGGGAATCATCGCTGGTGACGCTGGTGACAAGATCGGGGAACGAGATGGGGTTCACACCCTGCTGCAGCAGGGCACGCGCCCGTTCGTTGCAGCAATCCCAAATGTTTTTGCGGAAGATATTGGTGGCCTCGTTTGCGAGCGGGCTATCGACATATACCGGAAAATGGTCGTGGCCCTTCACCAGCCCGCGCGCTTTTACCTGCGAAAGAAAGTACAAAAGCTGCTGTGTGCGCCCCACCGCAAAGCAGGGGATCACCACATTGCCGCCCCGGTCGAATGTTTTTTGCAGCACATCCGCCAGCAGCGGAATGTAGTCCTCCTGCGGCTGGTGTGTACGGTCACCGTATGTGCACTCCATCACCACATAGTCGGCCTCATGCAGCGGCTGCGGGTTGCGGATGATCTTCTGGTGCTTGTTGCCAATGTCGCCCGAAAAGACGATGAGCTCGGTCTTTCCGTTTTCCGTTACCCAAACCTCAATGTTGGCGCTGCCCAGCAGATGGCCGGCATCGTTAAAGCGGATCTCGATGCCCTCGAACAGATGGATGATGCGATCGTAGGGATAGGGCCGGAACTGCTGTGCCGCTGTCATGGCGTCCTCCACGGTATACAGGGGCACATAGGGCTGGCTACCCGCGCGTTTTGCCTTGCGGTTGCGCCATTCGGCCTCAAACTCCTGAATATGCGCCGAATCGCGCAGCATAATGCTGCACAGCTGTGCCGTGGCGGTGGTGGCGTAAACGGGCCCCGCAAAGCCCTGTTTTACCATCAGCGGGATGCGGCCGGAGTGGTCGATATGGGCATGTGTCAGCAAAATGGCGTCCAGCTCGCCCGGCGCTATCGGCAGGGGCTGGTTTTCATAAATATCCGGCCCCTGCTCCATGCCGCAGTCGATCAGGATCCGTCGGCCGCAGGCCTCCATCAGAATGCTCGAACCGGTCACCTCATGTGCGGCGCCTAAGAATGTCAGTTTCATAGTGGTGCCTCCCTTATCATGGAGAAAATATTTGCGCGGGCGTGTTTGCGCCCCGAAGCCGGCAAAAAGGTGCAATGGTTTATTTTAATTGTAGCACTTTATGGTGAAAAAAGATAGTATTTACGCAGAAAATTTATTTTTTTTATCTGAAACAAATAAATCCTTGCAAAAGTTTGTCAAAAAATTTTGCGGCGCCGAATCTGCGGTTGACATTTCGCACGAAAATATTGTATCATAAATCATAGCGCACAGAGTTTGCGCCGCTGCACCGCTTTGGCATGCAAAGCGGAATATTTGCCGCCGTGGCGAAACAGGCAAACGCAAGGGACTTAAAATCCCTCGGAGGAAACTCCTTACGGGTTCAATTCCCGTCGGCGGCACCATGTCGGGGCAAGCTGCGTATCGCTTGCCTCGATTTTATTTATAAAATCGAGGGTGCGCTCACTTCGCTGCCCCTCCTTTTCCCCGCAAAGCTTTGCTGCGCAAACCTCTGCGGGCCGCCCTTATGGACTGCGCCCCATTCAAAGGGCGCGTTGCAAAATGCGCGCAAAAAAGCGAGCAGGGAGGCCCGAAAAAGGTTGCCCGGCTTGCTTTTTTTGCCTGCGTTCTGTATAATAACCACAAAGAACCTCTTGCTGCGGCGCGCGGTTTCCCTTCAAGGGAGAACGCGCCTTTTCCGCACACTCCCACCCGATTTTTCATATGCTGGTAAAACAGGCAGGGATAAAAAGCGCCGAACGCGCTCCCTGCCGGAATGGGACGGCGCGATGGGAAAAGCGTTTTGCGCTTTGCCTGCCCAAAGAGCCGCCCGTCAATGGGGGGAGATCGTATGTTAAGCGGCGTGATGCTGATTGTGGTGACGATGTTTGCGGTGCTGGGCGCGTATTACTTATCCGACGTGCTTACGGGATGCCTGTTCCGGCGCAAAAAGGCAGGGGAGGCGCTTGTAGTGCTGCGGGCGGAAACGGGCGACAGGATGTGGGCGGGCGTGCTCGATGTGCGCGCCGTGCTGCCGGATATTCCGGTGGTGGTGCTGTGCGCAGACGGAGAAACGATCTTTCCGCCGGGCGCGGGCGTGCGGGGCGTGGCGCTGGCCACGCGGGAAACGCTGGCCGAGGTGATCGAGGCGCATCTGGAGGAACAAAAATAAGCCGGGCAAACGGGAACAAGCAAAAAAGAAGAACCCGATAGCCGGGCAAACGGGAATAAAACCCTAAAAATAGGGATAAGCCGGAAAATAAACCGGATCAACAGCAATAAACGGAGCGGACAAAAGGAGAGGCGCATATGGCGCTGGAATGGGAACAGGAGTGGCAGACCCTTTCGGGTACGGTGGAAAATATCGTATATTGCAACGAGGCGAACGGCTATACGGTGCTGGAGCTCTCCAGCGAGGGGGAACTGTATACGGCCGTGGGCGAGCTGTCGAGCATCCACGTGGGTGAGGATGTTACGCTGCACGGGCGCTTTGCCACGCACCCAAGCTTCGGCGAGCAATTTCGCGCCGAAGCGTTTGAGGTGCGCCTGCCGGAAAGCGCTGCCGCCATCCGGCGCTATCTTGCCTCGGGCGCGCTGCCGTATATCGGCAAGGCCCTGGCGGGACGCATTGTGGATGCGTTCGGCGCCCAGACGCTGGAGATCATCGCCACAGATCCCGGGCAGCTTGCGAAGATCCGCGGCATCACGGCAGAAAAGGCGCGCAGCATCTCGACGGAATTCAAGCGGATGTTCGGCGTGCGCGAGGCCATCGGCTACCTTGCGCGGTACCATCTGCCCGCCGGGGCGGCGGTGGCGCTGTACCGTCAGTACGGGCAGGATACGGTGGATATCGTTTCGCACAATCCCTATGTGCTGTGCGGGCCGCCCGCGTATCAGGATTTCGGCGCGGCCGACGCCATCGCGCAGGAGATGGGCCTTTTGTACGATGCGCACGAGCGTGTGTGCGCGGGCCTGCTGTTTGTGCTGCGCCATAACCTGCAAAACGGACATACCTGCCTGCCGCGCGATAAAATGTGCGCGGCGGCGTCCGGCTTTCTGCGCGTAGAGCCGGAGACGGTATTTTCCACACTGGATACGATGCTGGCCGCGGGCGCGCTGTGCGCCGTGGAGCTGAACGATGCGGGCTGGGTATATCTGCCGGAATATTTACAGGCGGAACGTCACATTGCGTTCCACCTGAGGCGGCTGATCCACTGGCCGGGTGCGGGTACCGGCGATACCGAAAAATTTATCGCCCGGGCCGAGGCCAGCCAGAACATTACCTATGCGCCCCTGCAGCGCAGGGCGATCGCGGCGGCGTTCTGTTCGAACGCGCTGGTGCTTACAGGCGGGCCGGGCACGGGCAAAACCACAACGGTGAACGGCATTCTCAGCGCGTTTGAGCAGAATGGCGACCGTGTGATGCTTGCGGCGCCTACGGGCCGGGCCGCAAAACGCCTTTCGGAGCTGACGGGCCGCAAAGCAAAAACCATTCACCGTCTGCTGGAGGTGGATTTTGGCAAAAACGATGCGGTGCGCTTTCAGCACAACGAGAAAAACCCGCTGAAATGCGATGTGCTCGTTATAGACGAAATGAGCATGGTGGATGCGCTGCTGTTCGAAAGCCTGCTGCGTGCGCTGCGCCCGCAGTGCAGGCTGATCATGGTGGGCGATGAGGATCAGCTGCCCAGCGTGGGCGCGGGCAACGTATTGGGCGGCATCATCGCTTCTGGCGTTGTGCCCACGGTGCGTCTGCGGGATATTTTCCGCCAGGCGGCCCAGAGCATGATCGTTTCGAACGCGCACCGCATTGTGACGGGCGAGCGGCCCGAAAAGGGTACGCGCGACAGCGATTTTTTCATGCTGGAATCGGATGGGGAAGCGTGCCTCGAATTGGTGTGCGATCTGGTCTGCCGCCGTCTGCCGCAGCGCTATGGCTTCGATCCGTTCGAGGATATTCAGGTGCTGTGCCCCTCCAAGATCGGCCTTTTGGGCGCCGTATCGCTGAACGCGGCGCTGCAGCAGCGGCTGAACCCGCCGGGGCCCGGCCGCGCCCAGCTGACAGTGCGCGATAAGATCCTGCGCGTGGGCGATAAAGTGATGCAGGTGCGCAACAATTACGACATCCCCTATACCCGCCCCGACGGCGGCGAGGACGGCGCGGGCGCTTTCAACGGCGATCTGGGCGTGATCGTGGGGGTAGACCCTCACGAGGGCAGCGTTACGGTGCGCAGCGAAGACCGGCTGCTGGTGTATACCTCCGAGCATGTGCGCGAGTTGGAGCCCGCTTATGCCGTTACCATCCACAAAAGCCAGGGCAGCGAATTTGCCGCCGTGATCATTCCCGTAATGGAGGTGCCGCCAAAGCTTTTGTACCGCAATCTGCTGTATACGGGCGTTACGCGCGCAAAAACGCTGTGCATTCTTGCGGGGCACAGCGCCGAGGTGGTGCAGATGGTGAACAGCGTGCGGCGCAACAAACGCTTTTCGTGCCTTGCGCAGCTGCTTTGCGGTGCAGGAGAGGACGCGCCCCCAAATGACGGAGCAAAATGAACGGCGGGCCTGCCGTGAGGGGGAGAAAGGGCTGTGAGCAACCGGAAAAGACGGGCCATAAGCTGCCTTGCGAAGCTGCCGTCGCTTGGCATGCAGCTGCTGTTCCCGACCCGATGCCCGTTTTGCGATGCGGTGCTGGGCTTTTCGGGCCCGTGCACGGCCTGCGAAGAAAAGCTGCGCACGGTGCGCCGCGCGCCCGGAAAGCCCGTTCCCGCGCAGGGGCACGAAACACAGTTTATAGATATGGTATACGCGCCGTATTTTTACGAATCTGTTGTACAAAGCGCAATTTTACGCATGAAATTTCACGGCAGGCCGGATCTGGCACGCCCGCTGGCCGGCCGGATGGCCGGAGCGCTGCGTGCGGCTGTGCTCGCCGTGCAGGCAGAGTGGATCGTTCCCGTTCCCTCCGACCGCGGCGAGCTGTGCCGCCGGGGCTACGATGTGCCGCTGGATCTGGCGCGTCTGCTGGGGGCAGAGCTGTGCGTGCCCGTGGTGCAGGCGCTTTGCAAAACACGCACGACAACGCCGCAGGCAACCCTTTCGGGCGAGGAGCGCCGCCGCAACCTGCACGGCGCGTTTGCCGTGCGAGCGGGGATATCGGTAGCCGGCCGCCATATCCTATTGGCGGACGACGTGTATACCACCGGCGCAACGCTGGATGCATGCGCCGGCGCGCTGAAGGCAGCGGGAGCAGCTTCGTGCACTGGCATTTGCATTGCCGCGGTGCGCTGAAGGGAAACGGCCCGCTTCGCCGATCGTATATAAAAGCACACCGTTTGCCAAAGCAGTTTTTGGCAATTGCACAGCGCTGCCTTTCTTCTAAGAAAGGCCTTTGGCATTATCTGAATATGGCTGAGGGAAACCACCGTGCCAGCTGTGTGGCGAAACGGTGCGCGCAAAAAAGTATTTCTATGTGCTGCGCCCCATTTTGGCCCGCCGCTGGATCCGGGAAAAAGGTACAACGCCGCCGATGCGCTTTGACGAGTTTTTGGAGAGCCAGTTGGAGGCGGGCCTGAAAAGCGCGGTGCAGGAACCGCTGGAGCCGAAGACGCATGCGCCGGAGCGGCGCGAGATCCGGCGCGTGGAGATACTGAACGAATATCCGGAAAAAGCCTCGCCGAGATCCGCGCGCGCATTGCACAAATGCCGGAGGAACCAAAGCCCGGACGGGAAGAGCTCAACGCGCTGCTTTTATCCGAACTGCGGCGCGGACAGAATGCAAAAGAAAGCCTGTAATACGGCGCGGGCTCTCATGCCGTAAAGAAGTTTTTACGAACGGAATGTGAACCGTAAGGGATACGGCAAAAACAATTTGCCCATACCTGCCGGGGGGAGGGAATGCCGATGCGGATATTGCCGGAGCCGGTACGGCGCGCGCTTACGCGGCTGTGGGATGCGGGCTTTGAGGCATATGTGGTGGGCGGCGCGGTACGCGATGCGCTTTTGCAGTGCGCGCCCAGAGATCACGATATTGCCATGGATGCATCCCCGGAGCAGATCAGACGGCTGTTTGGCGGATGCCGCGTGATCGATACCGGCCTTGCGCATGGTACCGTGACGGTGCGCATCGAGCATATGCCGCTTGAGATCACCACCTACCGCGCCGAATATCCAAAGGACGCGGGGATCAAACAAGAAGCTGCGGCGGTGCGCGGTTTGCATCCGGAAGAAGCGCCCACCCAAAAAGGAGCAGCTTTGCAGAGCGGCGTCTCCCGCGGCCTTTGGGCAGATCTTGCCTGCCGTGATTTTACGTTCAACGCGCTGGCTTGGCATCCCGATGCGGGGATTATCGATCCGTTCGGCGGCGCGCAGGATCTGGCAAACGGTATTGTGCGCTGCCCCGGCACGCCCGCATCGCGCTTTCGGGAGGACGCAGTACGCATTTTGCGCGCGTTGCGTTTTGCCGCGGTGTATGGTTTGCGCATCGAGCCGCAAACCGCGCAGGCTCTGCGCGAAAACCGGCTGCTGCTGCGGGCATCCGCCGCCGAGCGTGTGCGCGAAGAACTGACGCAGATCCTCTGCGGCGCTTTTGCGGCCAAGGTGCTGGAGGAATATGCCGAGACGGTCGCCGTGGTGCTGCCGGAGATCGCGCCCATGTTTGGTTTCGAGCAAAAAAATCCGCATCACGATAAAGATGTTTGGCGCCATACGCTTGCCGTGGTGGAGGCCGCGCCCGCCGAACCGGTTCTGCGCTGGGCGGCGCTGCTGCACGATGCCGGCAAACCCGCGTGCTTTTCGCTTGATGCGGACGGCGTCGGCCATTTCTACGGGCATGCCGGGCAAAGCGCACAGCTGGCAGATGCGGTGCTTGCCCGCCTGCGGTTTGATACGTGCCGGCGGGAGCAGATTGTTCGGCTCGTGCGCCGCCACGATACGCCCGTGCTGCCCGCGGAACGGCAGCTGAAACGTCTGCTGAATCAGCTGGGAGAAGCAGATACGCGCCGCTTGATCGCCCTGCAAAGGGCGGATACCTGCGGCCAGGCGCCCGTGTGCCTGGAACGGCTGCCGCTTTTGGAAAAAGCCGGGCAGCTGCTGGATGCGCTGCTGCGCGAAAAAGCTTGCTTTTCCCTGCGGGATCTTGCCGTAAACGGTGACGATATGCTTGCGCTGGGCTTGCGGGGCAAGGCTGTGGGCGCTGCGCTGGACGTATGTCTTTGCGCCGTGCTGGACGGCGCTGTTCCCAACGAACGCGCGGCACTGCTGCAGCACGTGCAGAAGAACGCGGAGGATTCTGTTTAAGCCTTATTTTGCCGGCTAAGGTTTCGGCAATTCCCTGTCAATTATCCGCAAATTCCGTGCGGACAATTTGCCGGCAAGCCTGCGCCGGGGCGGTTTTTGAGCCGATCCATGCGCTTTTTCGCGGCAAATGCCGCGCCGGCGTGATTGATCAAGAATGGTGTCTGCCAGCAGATCTCGATGGAACAGTGCTCCGCCGGAAGGGCGCGCACGATGCGGGGGAAGCGCCGGGAATTCCAGATGTTGGAATTTTTCCCCGGAAATCTGTACAAAAGTTGCTTTGGGCCATATGCGGTTTTGTGGATGTGGGAGAAATCGCGTGCTTTTGTGCAATATGCACGATACAAACCCAAAAAAATGTGCTATAATACCTAAGGCGGAGCGACAAAGGGCGTGCCAATCGGGTGCGCGGCCTCCGCAGGGGCGCGCGGCGGGAAGGGCGTGTCCACGCGGCCGAAGCGCCGCAGAGAGAAAGGAAGGTACCGTTATGGTAAAGCAGATCAATATTCAGAACTTCGAGCAGATCAAGCAGATCCTCAATGCGGCGGTGAGCTGCCGGGATAACATTGGGGTACACGATATGCGCGGCAGCATTGCCGACGCAAAAAGCATCCTCGGCCTGATGAGCCTCGATTATTCGCACCCGGTGAAGGTGGTAAGCGAAAACGAGGCCGAGCTGCACCGCGTGTGCAAGGCCATTAGCTGAGCTGAACGAAAAATCTGCCGAAAGACGCCGCGGAGGGTGCTCCGCGGCGTCTTTTTTCATGGTTTTTGCCGTGCTTTTTCAATATTTTTTGCAGCGCGGCTCTTGCAATCTGCACAAAAGTTTTGTATAATATTTTTCGATAAACACGCAGACGGAGAGAGTACGCGCAGAATACGCAGGCTCGGGCGGCTGGCAGAGGCCGCCTCAGAGAGGGACGCCGTTGGCTGCAAGCGTCCGGGAATGCATCCGCGCCGAAGTTCACTCCCGAGTGGTCTCGCTGAACGCGCCGCGCTGAACATCGTTTTCGCTGAGCATTTTTTGCTGCCGGCAATGCGCAAAGCCCGGAGAAGCCGCTGCAAAGCCCGGGCAATGCGCAAAGCCTTGACGATGCACAGAAAAGCGGCCTGCCGGTAGGCGGGGACGGGCCTTCCCGTTACAGAAGAAAAGAGTGTTTGCTCTTGTACGTTTGTACGGCAAAAACATGGGTGGTACCGCGGAGTTTGCGATGTGCAGGCTTCGTCCCTGACAAGTGCGCGGGGACGGGGCCTTTTTTGCGCCTGTTTTCGCGCGGCAAGCGCCCGTCTCTTCCGGGAACAGGCGGGATCAACCGCGCCGCTGCGGCGCGCAGAACAGGCTGCCTGAAGGCGGCGCAGACGCAAAGACGCCCGGTGGGCATGCGCGGCGCTTTGGGCAAAAAACCAAAGGATTTGGGCAAAAAAACAAAGGGGAGAAGGAGCAACATGAGACAGGCATTGGAGGGCATTCGCAAAAATGCCGATGCGCTGATCGCCGCTGCGCAGAACGCCGCCGCGGTGGATGAGCTGCGCGTGCGTTTTCTGGGCAAAAAAGGCGAGCTGACGGCCATCCTCAAGCAGATGGGCAAGCTCACGGCCGAGGAACGCCCCGTGATCGGCGCATTGGCAAACGAGGTGCGCGAGGCCATCACAGAGGATATCGTGCGCCGCACTGCAGAATTAGAGGCAGCCACGCTTGCCGCGCGGCTGGAGGCAGAGCGCATCGACGTAACGCTGCCGGGCAGGCAGCCCGCGCGCGGCAGACGCCACCCGTTCGAACAGGTGCTGGGGGAGCTGAAGGAGATTTTTCTCGGCATGGGCTTTGACATCGTATCGGGCCCCGAGGTGGAGCTGGATCACTACAACTTTGAAATGCTGAACATGCCCAAAAGCCATCCCGCGCGCGATACGCAGGATACGTTCTATTTCACCGAGAATATGCTGCTGCGCACGCAGACCAGCCCGATGCAGATCCGCACGATGGAGGCGCAAAAGCCGCCCATCCGCATCATCTGCCCGGGGCGTGTATACCGTTCCGACGCCGTGGATGCCACGCACAGCCCTATTTTTCATCAGTGCGAGGGGCTTGTCGTCGATCGGGGCGTGACGTTCGGCGATTTGAAGGGCACGCTGGAGATGTTCATCAAAAAGCTGTACGGAGAGGATACGCGCGTGCGCTTTCGTCCGCACCACTTCCCCTACACCGAGCCATCGGCCGAAATGGATATGAGCTGCTTTAAGTGCGGCGGCAAGGGCTGCAGCATGTGTAAGGGCGAGGGATGGATCGAGATCTTAGGCTGCGGCATGGTGCACCCGAAGGTGCTGGAAAACTGCGGCATCGATTCCGAGGTGTATTCGGGCTTTGCGTTCGGCGTGGGGCTCGAACGCATTGCCATGATGCGCTACGGCATCGACGATATGCGCCTTTTGTACGAAAACGATCTGCGTTTCCTCAAGCAATTCTAATCGAAAAGGGAGTGTGTGAAAGATGAAAATGCCGATCAACTGGGCGAGAGAATTCTCCGATTTCACCTGCACCCCTCAGGAATTTGCCGATCGCATGACCATGAGCGGCAGCAAGGTGGAAACTTATGAATGCGAGGCCGACGCCGTCAAAAACGTCGTCGTCGGCAAAATACTGCAAATCATTCCGCATCCGGATTCCGACCATATGGTGGTGTGCCAGGTGGATGTGGGCGCGGAAGATCCGGTGCAGATCGTCACGGGCGCGCAGAATTTGAAGGTGGGTGACCTCGTGCCCGCTGCGCTGCATGTGGCGAAGCTGCCGGGCGGCGTCGAGATCCGCAAGGGCAAGCTGCGCGGTGTGGAATCGAACGGCATGCTGTGCAGCCTTTCCGAGCTGGGGCTTACAAAGCACGATTTTCCAAACGCCGTCGAGGACGGCATTTTGGTGCTGGACGAGGAATGGCCCGTCGGTACGCCTGCCGTGAAAGCGCTGGGCATGGACGATACCTCGGTGGAATTCGAGATTACGCCCAACCGTCCGGATTGCCTTTCGGTGCGCGGCCTTGCGCGCGAGGCCGCCGCAACGTTCGGCGTGCCGTTTCAAGACCACGTGCCGGCGGTAAAGCCCGGCCACGGCGATGTGAACACGCTGCTGCGCGTGGATGTGGAAAACCACGAGCTTTGCTACCGCTATGTGGGCGCCGTTGTGGAAAATGTGCGCGTGAAGCCCAGCCCCCGCTGGATGCGCGAGCGCCTGCGCCTTGCCGGTGTGCGCCCCATCAACAACCTTGTGGATATCACAAACTATGTAATGCTGGAGTACGGCCAGCCGATGCACTGCTTTGACTATAAATATGTAAACGGCGGGCATATCATTGTGCGCAACGCCAAAGCGGGCGAGGAGATCGAGACGCTGGACGGCGTGAACCGCAGCCTGAGCGAGGAAATGCTGGTGATCGCCGACGAAAAGGGCCCCATTGCCGTTGCGGGCGTGATGGGCGGCGAGTTTTCGGGCGTATACGACGATACCGCCACGATCGTATTCGAGAGCGCGATGTTCAACGGACCCTCCGTGCGCACAACGGCCAAAAAGCTGGGCATGCGCACCGAGGCCAGCGGCCGCTACGAAAAAGGGCTGGATCCAAACGGCTGCCGCCGTTGCCTCGACCGTGCACTGGAGCTGGTGCAGATCCTGGACGCGGGAGACGTGGTGAACGGCGTGGCCGATGTGTGGACGCAAAAGCGTGCCGAGCGCCGCATCCCGCTGCATCCGGACGCCGTGAACCGCCTGCTCGGCACGCAGCTTTCGCATGAGCAGATGGTAAAGATCCTTTTGCCGCTGGGCTTTGCCATGGACGGCGAAGACATTCTTGTGCCCTCCGAACGCTGGGATATGGAGCGCGACTGTGACGTGGCCGAGGAGGTGGCGCGTTTTGTTGGCTACAACAAAATGCCCAGCACGGCCATTCGCGGCACGGCCAGCGCGCGCCCCACCGAGCGGCAGACCTTCCGCGAGGCTATGCTCGATCTGCTGGTTGGCTGCGGTTTGTACGAGATCGAAACATTCAGCTTTTACAGCCGCAAATCGTTCGATTCGATCCATCTGCCGGAAAACGATCCCCTGCGCAATGCGCTGGTGATCTCGAACCCGCTGGGTGAGGATACCTCCATTATGCGCACCACGGCGCTGCCCAGCATGATGGAGGTGATCGCGCGCAACGCAAATGCCTGCGCGCCCGAATGCGCGCTGTTTGAGGATACCACCACCTATACGCCCGACGAAAGGCCTGACTGCCTGCCGACAGAAACGGAAACGCTGATGCTGGGCGCTTACGGCGACGGATGGGATTACCTTGCGCTGAAGGGTGTGGTGGAGCGCCTGCTGGAGGCGGCCCGCGCCAAAGACGCGCGCTTTGTGCGCTGTGCGGCGGGTACCTCGTACCATCCCGGGCGCTGCGCAGAAATTTATCTGGGCGAAGACCGCCTCGGCATCATCGGCGAGATGCACCCTGCGGTATTGGCAAACTACGGCGTAAAGCCGCGCACCGTTGCGGCCGAGCTGAGCATGGAGGTGCTGTTTGCGCACCGCAGCGCGACGCCTTTGTTCCGTGCGCTGCCGAGGCATCCGGCCATTACGCGCGATCTGGCGCTGGTGGCGGATGCCGATACCGCTGCGGCCGACATCGCCGCCTGCATCCGCAAGGCTGCGGGCAAAACGCTCGAGAGCCTGACGCTGTTCGACGTTTATACCGGCGAGCATATGGCTGCGGGCAAAAAGAGCCTTGCGTATAACCTGGTGCTGCGCGCCGCCGACCGCACGCTTACCAACGAGGAGGCCGAGGCCGCGGTAAAAAAGGTGCTGACGGCACTGGAAAAGCTGGACGTTGCGCTGCGTACATGACAGGCACAAAACACGCGGGGCGCGGCCCTTTGAAAAAGGGCTGTAGCCTGCGCCCTTCGCAAATCCTGCGCCTTTCGCAAAAAACGTGCGGCCCGCGGCCTTCTGAAAAAAGCGCCGCCGGCCCTTTGCTAAAAACGCGCGGCCCCCTTCGTTTTGGGCGGGCGCGGCGCCGTGCAGACAGAGTCGAATTTGGGGCAAAAACATCAAAAAAGATGTTTTTGCCCCAAACGCTTGCAATAGATCCTTTTTTGGTCTACAATAGAGGAAAGGCAAAAAAGGAGGGGCAGGAGAGATGAGTGAACCGACCGCGATCTTTTCCATCTATGATGACAAGAAAAAAGAGATCAAAACAACGCTGACGCAGGTGTATCGGGCATTGGAAGAAAAGGGGTATAATCCCATCAACCAGCTTGTGGGCTACATTCTCTCGGAGGATCCCACCTATATCACCACTTATCAGAACGCCCGCGCGCTCATTCGCAAGATCGACCGCGACGATCTGCTGCAGGTGCTTTTGCAAAATTATCTTGACGTATAAGAAAAGGAGTTCCGCCCTATGGCATTTACACCGAAGCTTACCTATAAGGGCCGCCCGCTGGTGCGCTGCAAAAACGATATCTATTATGGCGATCTGTCCGATCCGTTCGTTATTTTTATGCAGGTGCTCACAACGAAGGAGGAGAACGGCGTGCAGATGGCCGACCGCATCCATGTGACGCTGCTTTCCACCGATACCACGAAAAGCCCCATCGAACGCATGAAGCGCCAGAGCGACAAAAACGGCCTGTGGAGCGCGCTGGAAATTGGCTGTATCTGGCTGGAAAAGGCGTTGCTGGAGGCAAAAAAAGAAACGGCCGAAAAAAAGTAAAAAAAGTGCCCTGCCGCCGAAGGCGGCAAAGCACGCACAAGCCTGCAGCCCGTTCGCCCCGTGCGAACGGGCTGCAGAATTTAGAAAACGCTTTAAAGCTTTTTTGCAGCAGGCAGGGCGCAAACAGCGCATGGATTTTAAAGAACCCGCCTGCGCGGCCCTTCGCCCTTCCGCCGCGCAAAGCAGGGCCTTTGCTGCGTTAAGCGGGTTCTTTGCCGCGCAAGGCGGCGCACCGCCGTTTATAAATGCTCGCACACGCCCGCCAGTACATCAATGGCGCGCGCAATGCCCAGCTTGCCGGAATTGATCGTGATATCGTAACTGGAGGCCGCGCCCCAATCGCTGTCCGCATAGAAATTGTAGTAATTTGCGCGCTGACGGTCTGATTTTTTGATCAGCGCTTTCGCCGCATCCACGGAAAGATCGCGGTTGTTACGCAGATATTCAATGCGGTTTTCCAGCGGCGCGTGGATGAATACCGAGAGCATATCCTTGCGGTCTCGCAGGATGTAGTCCGCGCAGCGGCCGATGATCACACAGGAGTCCTTTTCCGCCATGGCCCGGATGGTGTTGCTCTGGAACAGAAACAGTTTGTCGTTGGTAAGGTAATCGCCGTAGCCGGGCATGCCCATTGCGTGCCCGTGCGCGCCAACGGAAAGCGTATACAGAAAGCTGTTGGTGGGCATCTCATCCGCCCGTTCAAACAGCTCTTCCACAATGCCGCTTTCCTCGGCCGCCTTCTTCAGAATTTCCTTGTCATACAGCGGAATGCCGAGCCGGTCGGCCAGACCCTGCCCGATCTCCTGCCCGCCGCTGCCGAACTGCCTGCCGATACAGATGACGATATGCTTTTCCATCCTGCAAACCTCCTCGTTCAAAAGGGGTGCGCCCTGCCGGGCAAAACGCACGGCAATGTGATTCCCTTCAGCGCGCAGGCCGGCAAAAACCGCCCGCGCAAGGAACCGCATAACACCCGTTCTTTCCCTTTTTGCGGCACACCAGCTGCGCGCAAAATTTTATTTGTATAAATTATAGCATATCCAGTGAAAAAATACCAGTATTTTTGTTTGATTTTTACCGAAAAATGCCGTATACTGAGGCAGAGGCCAAAAGCTGGGGGAAAGGCGGCGGCAGAGGCCGGAAGCGGCGGCACAAGTAGAGGCAAAGCAAAGGGCCAAAAACAGGAACACCGGCAAAAAGGGCGGTGAGATCAGAAAACAAAACGTCTCGAGAGCTGCTTTGCAGCGCGGGTTCGCTGGGCGGGTGTGGCCGCAGGGAAGAAAAGCGCCGCACTCCTTGGCGGAATGCAGGCTTTGATGGCGCGGCAGACGCACCTGCCCCGCCAAGCCCTGCGGCTTTGTTTTCTGATGGAGCCGTCCGTAAAGGCTGCGCGCTTTGGCGTGGATGCAGCCGCTGATACGAAAGTGGGGAAAGGATATGATCGCGGGCATCGGAACAGATCTGACGCGGATTGGGCGGATCCAAAAAAGCCTGGAAAAACCGGGCTTTTTAGAGCGGGTTTTTGGCCCGCAGGAGCGGGCGCTGCTGCGGGCGGCGCCGCGGCGCGCCGAGCGCGCGGCGGCCAACTTCGCCGCGAAGGAGGCGTTCGGCAAGGCGCTGGGCACGGGCCTGATGCGTGAGTTTTCGCCCTGCGAGGCCGAGGCCCTGCGGGACGGGCGCGGCGCGCCGTACTTTGCGTTTTCGGGCCGTGCGGCCGCGCTGATGCGGGCGCGCGGGCTGAGGGCTCACCTTTCGCTTACACACGAGGGCGAGTATGCGGCGGCGTTTGTGGTGCTGGAGTACGCAGACGACGGCGCAAACGCCGTGCGCCCACGGCACAGCGGCGCCGGGGATGCAAAAGCCTGCCGAGAGTAACGCAAACGCCATGCGCCCACGGCATAAAACGCGCAAAAAATGCAAAAGCAAAGAAGGATCCGTCGCTTTTTGGCGGCGGTGATTAAAGCGTGCTCTGCGGGGGAAAGCTATGGATGCCGGAAAAACAGCGCGCGGGCGCTTTTCGGCGAACAAAGCTTTTTTGCAGGGAGGTTTTTGGTTGGAGCATAAGGAAGTAAAGCGCGGCGAGGTGTTTTACGCAGACCTGAGCCCTGTTGTTGGCAGCGAGCAAGGCGGCGTGCGCCCCGTACTTATCGTGCAGAACGATGTGGGCAACCGCCACAGCCCTACGGTAATCGCGGCGGCCATCACATCGAAGCAGGATAAGACAAATTTGCCCACGCACATCGACGTTAAGGCCGGCACAGGCGGCCTGACGAAGGACAGCGTCGTGCTGCTGGAACAGGTGCGCACGCTGGATAAGCGCCGCCTGCGCGAGCGTGCGGGACAGATCGGCCCCGACGTGCAGCGCCGTGTGGACGAAGCACTGGGCGTCAGCTTCGGGCTGGAGAGCTATTAAAAACGGTTTCCCCCTCATCCGCTGCGGATGGGGGGTGTTTTTTGCTGCAGCGGCTTTGCCGCGCCGCGCTTTTCGGCAACGGGCACAGTTTGAAAGCCTTTCCCGGCCAATGCCGCAGGACGAAGCTTTTTAAGGATGTGACGGGGCGGCTTTTTCAGGATCCGCCAAGGAGCTTTCCGGGTGGGGCGAAGGCGCGCGGCGCACAGCCGGGTACGGCGCCGACCGCTCGATGCGGTATATGGGACGGTCTTGAACCGGGAGCGGAGCTTTTAAGCCCGAGAAAAAACGATGCTCCCGGCAATGCGGCCACAAAATGATGCGGCATTTTCGGGAGTTTTTTCCAAAACGCAGGCGGCCCCTCTATGCCGCGAATGGAAAACCGGCACCCAAAACCGGCTCCGGACGCGTCAGCGTCCGGAGCCGAAATTTTTGGCAAGATTTTGCGCAAAGGCGGCAAGGCTGTCCAGATCGTCGAACACCAGATCGGAATGGCGCACGGCGTTTTGCACGGGCTGCGGGAGATTCTGGTAAAATACCAGCATCTCTGGCGTAAAATCCTCAAAATTCTGCATTTTTTTCACCTCGTACATACGATGCGCAGGGGTCGGGAGGAATATACGAACAACCTTTTCCCGCTTTTTGCGCGCCGAACGCGCGGCGCGCGAGCAAACCGCAGGGAAAAAGCCGGCCTTTTGGCTTCACTGCCCGCAGAAATCGCGTGAGGGGGGACGAGGCGCAAGGCCGCAGAGAAGGAGGCCTTTTGGCTTTACTGCCCACAGAAATCGCGTGATTCGGCGGTTTTGGCAACCGCTCCATTCTGCCGCGCCAGCGGGAACGAGACTGTCGCTGTAAAGAGATCGGCCACTGGCGCGATGGAAAATTTGCCGCCGCAGGCCTCGGTAAAGCTGCTGGCGATGGAAAGGCCCAGCCCGCTGCCGCCGTCGGTGCGGCTTTCGTCTCCGCGCACGAAGCGGGCCGTAAAATCCACCCCGGCCGGGATCTCGTCGCGCGAGGTGTTGCGCACCACGGCCACGGCGCGGCCGTCTTCGGCGCGCAGCGTCACGTAGACGCGCGAGCCCTCCAGCGAATATTGCAGCGCGTTGCCGATCAGGTTCTGGAATACGCGGTACATGCGCTGCCCGTCCGCCACAATCATCACCGCTTTCTCCGGCAGTTCTTCCTTCACCGTGACGGGGCTTTGCGCGATGCGCTCGCTCATATCGGCCAGCGTCTGGCGCAAAAGCTTTGCAAAATCCAGCGGCTCCGGCTTTACGGGCAGCTCGCCCGAGGCGGCCTTGCTCACTTCAAATACGTCCTGCACCATCGTTTTCAGCCGCTGGGATTTTTCGTCCAGAATGCGCACGTAATCGCGCGCGTGCTCGGGCAGCTCGGGCTCATCGCGCAAAAGCTCGATATAGCTGATGATGGACGTGAGCGGCGTTTTGATATCGTGCGAGACGTTTGCCACGAGCGCCACCTTCATGCGTTCGCTTTTCATCTGCTCGTCGATGGCCGTGTGTATGCCGCGCTGCAGATCGTTCAGGTTTTCTGCCGTCTGCGCAAGGTCGGAGCCCGCGGGCATGATAAGCGGCGTATCCAACGTGCCGCCGCGCATGGCGGCGATGTGCTGTGTCAGCTGTTCCACCTCCTGTGCGAAAGCGCGGTTTTTCTGTAAAAACAACGTCATCGCCACAAGGAACAGCCCCACCAGCGCGCCGAACCCGCTCACCAGAACGGGGTGGCCGCAGGGCAGCACAACGGCCAGTACGAGGCAGGATGTTCCGCCAAAAACCAGCGCCAGCGCGGCGGCAAACGTCCATCCGGCCCGGCGCACCAGCCGCTGCGTCACCGGCAAAGAGAGCCCGCGCGCGCAGAGCACGTCCTGATAGAAGCTTTTGCGCCACGGCCGTGGGTTGTGCCGCCAATCATTGAACAGCAGCCAGCAAAGCCAGAACAGCACTGCGGGAGTGAACGGGTTTTGCAGCATCGCGCGCAGGATGGCGCCAAGCGTGTCTGTTAAAAGCGCCATGCTTTCGACGCTGCTGTAGCTCCAAACCTCCCACACCTCGGCATAGGCATACCCGCAGCCGGCACCATACGCGGCAATCGGGCAGCCCACCGCCGCCAATGCCGCCAGCACCTTGCACTCGAACCATACGCTCCCTGTGATGCGGGCGATGGCTGCATTTGCGGTACGGCGTTCGGCGCGCAGCAGCCACGAAACGGCCAGCAGCGCGAGCCCGGCTGCCGTTACGGCTGCGGCCTCCAGATACTGCGCGCGCAGACGCGCAAGGTGCTGCTCCAGCCCATAGAGGCCGCTGTAGTGCCAGCTTGCGCCGCTTTGGGCGTAGCGGCCTGTTACATACAGCTTCGGCGCGCGCGCCGCGGCCAAAAGAACCGTCGCGTTTTTGCTTTCGTCATCCACCGCAAAGTTTTTGTATCCGGGCACGCACCAGCCTGTACCGTCATCGCGGTAGTAGCCGTCGCCGTATACATCTACGGCTCTGCCGTCCTTGTAAATTGCAACGGAACCCTTTTCGTACACGAGCAGAAAGCTGTAGCCGTCGGGCAGGGCCGAAGGATCGGCCGAAAGCGCCGCCGCCCCGGCGTTGGAAAACAGTTCCTTTCCTCCATACGAGATCGCATACAAAAGGTTTTTGTCGTCGCAGAGCTGCCGGTGCAGATCCTCCGCCTGTTTTTTACAGGCGGCTTTCCATTCCTCCAGTTCCTTCTTGTTGTCGGCAAAGCCCTGTGCGGCGCTGCCATAGCCATACGAGTTCAGCCAATCATCATATGCTTCCACTTCGGCGGTTCCCGCGCCGTTTGCCAGCGCTTCCTCCCAATAGCGCGCATAGTCCTCCTGAATGATCGTCTGCTCTTCGGCGGACGGCCAGACGCTGTCGCCCCAATAATAGCCGTTCAGAGGGCCGCCGACGGCCATCGCGATAAAATCGTTCAGTCTGCCTGAAATTTCGCCGCGAAAGGCGGCGGTGTTCTGATAATCGTCCGCAAATACATCGCGCGCGCCATACTGGCCGTTCCAGCCGCGGGAGGCCGCGCTTGCAAGCGTGCCCACGCCATACAAAAGCAGTGTAACGCCGAGGAAGAATGCCGCAAACGCGGCGGCGGGCTTACGGTTTTTCCATTTTGTAGCCAATGCCCCATACCACCTTTAAATATTCTGGTTCCTTCGGATTGAGCTCAATCTTTTCACGAATGCGCCGAATATGCACCATCACCGTATTCTCGGGCGCAAACGCGTCCTCCTCCCACACGCGGCGGTAGATCTCCTCGGCGGGGAAGATGCGGCCGGGGTTGCGCATCAGCAGATCGATGATCTTTGTCTCGGTGGCCGTCAGCTTCACGGGCTCACCGTCCGCCGTAAGCTGGCGCGCGGTGGGGTCGTAGCGCAGCCGCCCGTTCACGATCTCGCTGCCTGCACCGCCCGAATCGATGCCGCCAAGCGTTGTATACCGCCGCAGATGGCTCTTTACACGCGCCATCAGCTCCGCTGCACTGTAGGGCTTTGCCACGTAATCGTCCGCGCCCATCGAGAGGCCCAGCACTTTGTCTGTCTCCTCGCTTTTGGCGCTGAGTACAATGATGGGCAGGTTGCGCCGCTCGCGCAGCTTCATCACGGCGGAAAGGCCGTCCAGCTTCGGCATCATCACGTCGATGATCAAAAGGCGCACCGGCTCGCGCGCGCAGAGCTCCAGCGCCTCCAGCCCGTTATAGGCCCGCAGCGGGCGATAGCCCTCCTTTTGCAGCAGAATGGCGATGGCGTTTACGATCTCGGCATCGTCGTCCGCCACAAGGATACATTCGTTCATGAAAAAACTCCTTTCCCGGAACTGCCCACAGTATACCGGGCTTTCCTTACAAAATCGAACACGCGTTTCTTACAAATTTCTTGCAGACAGGGCTCTTTGCAAACGGCACAACCTCTAAAATGGCAGGCTTGCCAATGATGCGGAATGAAAAGGGGATCCGCGGGGGAATGCGGAGCGCACAACTTCTAAAATCCCATTGCGGAACAAAACAAAAACGGATATAATAGAAACGAAACGGGCTGTGCCCATTTTACAACAAGGAGAGCGCTGATTCAACCGATAAGACCGCTGCCCGGCAAACCTCTGCCGCACCAACACCCCCGGCGGCGGACTGGAAAATTTTGGGAACCGGCGCGGCCCGCAAGGAGGCTGTTGACGATGATGGAATTCGATCCAAGGTGGCTTGCCGACCCGCAGATATTTGCGGTGAACCGTCTGCCCGCTCACGCGTCGTATACCGTATACGGTGCGGACGGCGCGCCCATGGAGCGATCGCTGGACGGGATGTGGAAGTTTCACTGCGCCGCTGTGCCCGAGGACGCGCCCCAAGCGTTTATGCAGGATGCGTTTGATGCTTCCGGCTGGGACGAGATCGCCGTGCCGGGCTATATCCAGATGCAGGGCGGCGGCAAATACGGCACGCCGCACTATGTGAACGTGCAGTATCCGTGGGACGGCCACGAGGCCTTAACGCCGCCCGAGATCCCCAGCCGCTACAACCCCGTGGGCAGCTATGTGCGCATGTTTACCGTGCCGCAGGCATGGGGCGCGCAGCCGGTGTGCGTTCGGTTCGACGGCGTGGAGACGGCGCTGGCCGTATGGTGCAACGGTGTATTCATCGGCTACAGCGAAGACAGCTTTACGCCTGCGGAATTCGATCTTACGTCGGCCGTGCGCCGCACGGGCGAAAACCGGCTGGCTGTGCGCGTGTATCGCTTTTCCTCGGCCAGCTGGCTGGAGGATCAGGATTTCTGGCGGATGTCCGGCATTTTTCGCAGCGTGACGCTGTTTACGAAGGCCGCCGCGCATCTGGCCGATGTTTGGGCAAAGCCGGAGCTGACGGAGGATCTTGCCGACGGCGATCTGTGCGTGGAGGTGCGCGTGGAGGGCTCCGGCGCGGGCGATGTATCGCTGAGCGCAAACGGGCTTGTGGTGCGCGCGCCCGTTGTGGACGGCCGCGCCGCGCTGCACCTGCCCGTTCCGCACCCGCATCTGTGGAGCGCCGAGGATCCCGCGCTGTACGCGTATACCGTTACGCTCTGCGATGCCGTTGGCAGTACGCTGGAAACGGTGCGCGGCAAGGCGGGCTTTCGCCGGTTTGAACTGAAGGACGGGCTGATGCTGCTGAACGGAAAGCGCATTGTGTTCCGGGGCGTAAACCGCCATGAATGGAGCTGCCGCACAGGGCGCTGCGTATCGCGCGAGGAGATGGAATACGATGTGCAGCTTATGAAGCGCAGTAACATCAACGCCGTGCGCACCAGCCACTATCCCAACCGCGCCGAGTGGTATGATCTGTGCGATGCATACGGGCTGTATGTCATCGACGAAACGAACCTGGAAACGCACGGCAGCTGGGAGGGCGGCCGGGCGCACGAGGCTCTGCCGGGGGATCGGCCCGAATGGCGCGCGGCGGTGCTGGACCGCGCAAACAGCATGCTCGAACGCGACAAAAACCACCCCAGCATCCTGCTGTGGAGCTGCGGCAACGAGAGCTTTGGCGGAAAAAACATCTACGAGATGAGCCGCCTTCTGCGCGAAAAGGATCCCTCGCGCCTGGTGCATTACGAGGGGATCTTCCACGACCGGCGCTATCCCGATACCAGCGATGTAGAAAGCCAGATGTATACCCCGGCGGCCGAGGTGGAGCGCTTCATCGCCGCGCACCCCGAAAAGCCCTTCATCCTGTGCGAATACGCGCATGCGATGGGTGCCTCGCTCGGCGCGCTGGAGCGCTACACGCGCATGGCGGATACGATTCCGCAATATCAGGGCGGCTTTATCTGGGATTGGATCGATCAGGGCATCGCCTGCACGAACGATCTGGGCCAGCCGTATTTTGCCTACGGCGGCGATTTCGGCGACCGCCCGTCGGATTACGAGTTCGTGGGCAACGGCCTGCTGTTTGCCGACCGCGCGCCCACGCCGAAGCTGGCCGAGGCAAAGGCCTGCTATCAGGGCTTTGAGCTTTTGCCCGATAAAACGGGCGTTACCGTAAAAAACAGACTGCTGTTCACCGATGCCTCGGCCTATACGCTGGAGCTGCGCCTTTGCCGAAACGGCGTTGTGCTGCAAAGCGAGAAATGCACCGTGCAGGCCGCGCCGGGCGAAACGGCGCGCGTGCCGCTGCCGTTCGCCGTACCGGAAACACCGGGCGAATATACAGTGGATGCGTTTTTTAAGCTGCGCGAGGATACGCCATGGGCGCAAAAGGGCTTTTGTGTGGCTGAGGGACAGCATTTTACCGGCATCCGGGCGCAGGAGGCGCCGTGCAGGCTGCCTGTAACGCTGGTGGAGGGGCTGATGAACATCGGCGTGCACGGCAGGGATTTCAGCCTGCTGTTCGATCGGGCAAAGCAGGGCAGCATCGTCTCGTACCGCTGGCGCGGCAAAGAGCTGCTGCGCCGGCCCATCGCGCTGAACTTCTGGCGCGCGCCCACGAACAACGACAGCGCCGCGGGGATGGAGCGAGCGCACCTGCCGTTTAAAACGGCGGGCCTTTACGCCACGCTGCGCGGCGTAAAGGCCGAAACGGACGGTACGTGCGCCACGCTGCGCGCAAAATACCGACTGGCAAACGGTGCGAAGATGAATGTCACCTATACCGTTACGGGAGACGGCCGGGTAGAGGCCGCGCTGAAGTGGAAGGACAAGCCCGTGAAAAGTGTGCCCGAATTCGGCCTGATGCTGACGCTGCCGGAGGCCTGCCACCGCGTGGTGTATTATGGGCCCGGCCCGGGCGAGAGCTACGCCGATTTTACCCAAAGCGCGCGCATGGGGCTGTTCGGCTTCGATACGCGCACGGCGCTGCAGCCCTATTTTACGCCGCAGGAGAGCGGCGCGCGCATCGGCGTGCGCGCCGCGGCCGTTACTGACGATACCGGATGCGGGGTGTGGTTTTCGGGCGAGGGGTTTTTGCTCAGCGCCCTGCCCTACACCCCGCACGAAATTGAAAACGCGCGCCATGCCTACGAGCTGCCGCCCCGCACCAAAACCGTAGTGCGCTGCGCGAAGGGCCAGCTGGGCCTTGGCGGCGACAACACCTGGGGCGCGGTGCCGCACCCCGAATATCGCCTGAGGCTGGAAAAGGGCGAGGTGTTCCGCTTCGCATTCGGCGGGATGGACAGCGCCGGGGAGGCGGGAGCGCCGGCCGAAAGCGCGCAAATCGGGAACGCGCCGGCCGAAAGCGCGCAAATCGGGAACGCGCCGGCGGAAAGATCGTAAAAGAGAGGAAACGGTATGAAACGCATTTCTACGCGCGCGTGGGCGTATCTCTGCATCGGGCTTTTGCTTGTTTTGGTGGTGGTGCTCTTCTTTGTGAACAAGGGGCTGGAGGCGCAGCGGGAGGCCCAGATCAGCAAGGACATGCTGAGCGAGGGCATTGTGGAGCGATGGGGCGCCGCGCTGCCCGCCGGTTTTGAGAAAGAGACCGCCGGGCAGATTGCGGACGGCGCGGGCCTGCAGTTCGCGCGCCTTGTGTATGAAGAGGATATCGGCGGGCTGCTGGCCAAATGGACGCCGCCCGACGCGGACACGCAGGCGCGTTTTGACGCGCTAATCGACGCGTTTCTGGAAAACGATGCCGCATCCGGGGAGGCCGCGTGGCTGCAAAGCGCGCGCCCGGCGCTGAGCGCGGAATGGATCTGCTTTTCGCTGCAGAGCGAAGAGGACGCGGGCGACGTGATCTTGCTGGCGTACCACCCGCAAAGCCGGGTGATGTTCCTTGCCGAGCGGCAGGAAAAAGAATAAAGCTGCCTGCCCGGCAGCGCCTGCGCCGCAAAGCAGGCCTTACAGATGGTTTGTTTTCTGATCTCACCGCGCTTTGATCTCAAAGCCCTTCGATCTCGCCGACTTTTAACTTCACCGCTTTTTTGCTCCGGCGAGGTTGCTTTTTTGCGCAGCCGCTGTGAGAAGCGGCGTGCAAATGGCACAATAGGGTCGAGCTGATACCGCATGAGGCCGAACCATAACCATATGGGAGGAGAAGCAGGATGGCAGAAAGGACAAATGCCAACATCGGGTTTGAAAAACAGCTTTGGAACGCGGCCTGCGTTTTATGAGGCCACATACCGGCGGCGGAATACCGAAAAGTGATCATTGGGCTTATCTTTTTGCGCTATATTTCCACGGCCTTTGATAAGCGCTATCAGGAGCTTGCGGCGGAAGGTGACGGCTTTGAGGACGACCGTGACGCTTATGCGATGGAAAATGTTTTCTTTGTTCCGGCAGAGGCAAGATGGAGTGCCATTGCCGCCGCTGCTCACACCCCGGAAATTGGTGCTGCCATTGATACAGCCATGCGGGCGATTGAGGCGGAGAACAAGACGTTAAAGAATGTGCTGCCCAAAAACTATGCCAGCCCCGATTTGGATAAACGGGTATTGGGCGATGTGGTCGATATTTTTACGAACAGCGTGGATATGAGCAGTACCGAGGGAAGCGAGGATCTTCTGGGCCGCACCTATGAATACTGCATTGCTTAATTTGCGGAAAAAGAGGGCGTTGGCGGTGGGGAATTTTATACGCCGGCCAGTGTAGTCAAAATCCTGGTCGCCATTCTGCGGCCCTTTGATAACTGCCGCGTTTACGATTGTTGCTGCGGCTCCGGCGGTATGTTTGTGCAAAGTGCAAAATTCATTCAGGCGCATTCCGGCAGGCGCGGGGCAATTTCTGTTTATGGGCAGGAGGCCAACGCCGACACATGGAAAATGGCAAAGATGAATATGGCCATCCGTGGCATTGACGCGGATTTTGGCCCTTACCATGCAGATACTTTTACAAACGATCTGCACCCGACCCTGAAAGCCGATTTTATTCTTGCAAATCCCCCATTCAACTATCATCCATGGAATCAGGAAAAGCTGCTGGGCGATGTGCGCTGGAAGTATGGCACACCCCCCGCCGGCAATGCCAACTATGCATGGATCCAGCACATGATCCACCATCTTGCGCCGGGCGGTAAAATCGGTCTGGTGCTGGCAAATGGGGCGCTCTCCACGCAGTCTGGCGGTGAGGGTGAAATCCGCAGGAAAATCATAGAGGACGATTTGGTGGAGGGCATCATCGCCATGCCGACACAGCTTTTCTACAGCGTCACAATCCCGGTTACGCTGTGGTTTATTACCAAGGGCAAACAGCAGAAGGGCAAGACGCTGTTTATTGACGCCCGCAAGATGGGGCACATGGTTGATCGCAAACACCGGGATTTTTCAGATGAAGATATTCAGAAACTGGCGGATACCTTTGAGGCATTCCGGAACGGGACGCTTGAGGACGTGAAAGGGTTTTGTGCCGCTGCTACCTTACCGGACATTGCCAAGCAGGATTACATTCTGACACCGGGGCGGTATGTGGGGATCGAGGAACAGGCAGACGATGGGGAGCCGTTTGAGGAGAAGATGACCCGTCTGACCTCAGAGCTTTCGGAGATGTTCGCCAAGTCCCATGAGTTAGAGCAGGAAATCAGGAAAAAGCTTGGAGCGATTGGGTATGAAATCTGAGTGGAAAGAAGTCAGGCTTTCAGATATAGCTTATTTTAACCCTACTGAAAGGCTCACTAAGGGTACTATGGCGAAAAAGGTCTCTATGGATAAATTACAACCATTTTGTAGAGATATCCCCTCTTTTGAAATAGAGCTGTTTAATGGAGGAACAAAGTTCAGAAACGGTGATACGATAATGGCTCGGATCACGCCATGTCTTGAGAATGGTAGGACAGCAAAAGTCAGCATTCTTGACGGTGGCGAAATTGGTTTTGGCTCTACGGAATACATAGTTTTTCGGGCAAAAAAAGGAACTGACCCAGATTTTCTATATTACCTGGTATGCAGTCCGTTGGTAAGAGAGCCAGCAATTAAATCTATGGTTGGTTCTTCGGGAAGGCATCGAGTGCAAACTTCCGTCGTAGAGAACTTGACCATTCCTGTTCCACCTTTTAGGGAGCAACGCATCATTGGGGGTGTGTTAAAAGCTCTGGATGATAAAATTGCGTTGAATAATGCGGTAAATAAGTGTTTAGGAGAATATTGTAAATATGA
>CAJUMH010000010.1 GCA_910587145.1 uncultured Ruthenibacterium sp.
CTTTTCCATTATACAGAATGTTTTTCTGTCCGGCAAATCGGGTATAGGGGCAAGGGTCGATTCAGGGAGGAGCCGCGTTTTCCGCGCAGGAAAAAGGGAATAAGGCGGCTACGAGCACAGGAACGCCCAGATCAAAACGCGCAAAACCTGTTACAGGTGTGTGATTCCCCGGAGATGGCCTTGTTTTAAGGCGCAGGGAATGCTCAGGCGTTTTTGCGCCTGCGCCGTCTGTTCGTCCGGTAAACCAGCCAGATCAGGCTTATGGCAAGAAGCATCAGGAGGATTACGGTTCCCCCGCTTGGGAAGGCGCTTTTCCGATGCAGCACTGCGAGCCGGCTTTCTCCGGCGGCGAGGGGGAAAACGAGACAGCTTCCATCCAGATAGAAGGCCGTTTCCATCCACTCGCCGTCTCCGTTTTGCAAAAGGAGCAGCAACTCTCCCGGTGCATTGTCCTCGGGCGGAAGATAGCGTCCCATCATCTCCGCCTCGCTTTCGGGTATCTCCAGCAGCCATGCCTCCAGCAAAGTCGCATCGCTTTCCGGCAAAAGCGGGGTGTCCACCGAAGAAACAACAACCGACGAATCGTATTCAAAGGAGCCCTGCACCAGCAAAACAGGACGGCCGTTTTCTCGCTTTGCAGCACTTTCAATGGTGCTGGCAAAGGGGGTATACAGGGCATTCACCGTAGCGTCGAAATAGACCGGTTTTCCCAGAAGCGGCTCCAGCCCATCCCAGGACGCCGTATGTCCCTCCTTTACGGGAAGCTCCGGCACATCCCCCGGCTGCAGTTTTTCGCCCGGCGCGGCCTCTATGATCCGGCTTTCTTCGCCATCATCCAAAACAAAGGAAATGCTGATGTGCCGGAACAGATCCGGCAGGCCGTCCAACACAAGGAATTCTTCCAGGGGTAAGGGCTGTGCAACCCCAGCATAGCTGACGCCGTCAATGCCGCCAATATCCGCATCCACCGGGCAATATACATTTCCACGGACGGGCTGTTCTTCCTGCGCATCTTCCTGGGCGTCTGATTCGGTTTGGGATCCCAGAACAGCGCCGAGCTTTTCGCTTTTGCTATTCAGTCGAACCATGCTGCGGCAATCGGAGACAATAGTCGCGCTCCCCGCGATGCCGCCTACGGTGGCATCGCCTGTCAGCTCGCACTTAGCGCTGCAATCCCGCACAAACCCGCGGGACTGGCCGGAGATTCCCCCTACATATTCAGCTGCTTCACCGCCGGCTGTTCCGGTATTGACACTATCCCGGATCAGGCCCAGCAGCTGCCAGCCTGCAATGCCACCTGCGTTTTGTTTTTTTACGGTGACCGCCGCTCTGTTTTCGCTCCGCAGGATCACAGCGCGCAGGCTGCAGTCAAAATTCAGCGAGGTTTCCCCGAAGATTTGCCAATCGTCTTGCAGATCACGGTCGTTTTCCGGCGCGATTGCGCCCGCGACGCCGCCCGCGTTCCAATCCGCATATACGGGACCGAAATTGACGCACCCCTCCACCTTTCCTGTGAGATCGTCTTCGGTATCGGAATCGGAGACGTCCTCAACGCTTCCACCAACGTTCTCGGACGCCTGCTGGATCGTGCGGTTCATAGCGTTTATCTGGTTGCTGACCGCTCGCATGTCATTGGATAACGTCTGCGCTGCGTCCTGCGTGGTGGCGGAGATCCGGCCCAGCGCTCCGTTGACGGCGCCGATGCTGTTGCTCAGGTTCGTCTGTGCCGATAAAACGCTGTCCTCATCGGGGAGCTGCGGCCGTCCGTCGGAAAATTCGGGCAGCAGAAGCCGTACTGCGGCTTCTGCGTTTCCCGCCTCATTGCGCAGGACGTTGATTTCTCCGTTAATCCCGACCGCGCTGTTCTCGGCATTAGAGGACGCACGGTTTGAGAGCGCGGAAAGGCTGGCCAGCTGCCCTTGCAGGATCTGCAGCGTATCGGCGCTGTACTCGATTTGCGCGACCGGTTCCATCTGCCCCACGATCCCGCCGATCTCTTTTCTTCCGTTGATCGTCCCATAATTCTTGCAGCCGGAAAGATAGCCTGACTGCGTTCCCGCAATACCGCCGATGTTGTAGCCTATCGCTTCATAACCGACATCCCCGCGGTTTTCGCAGTCTCGGATTACGCCGCTGCTGGTTCCCGCGATACCGCCAATGTCGGTTGTTGTATCTGCAGACTCAGAGCGGAGCAGGGAATCCACGGTGATATCGGAAAGCGCGACCTCGTTCTGTTGCATGGAGGTATTGATCTGCGCAGAATTGCTGCATCCGCGCAGGACGCCGAGGTTTTCGCCCGCGATGCCTCCCACGGCATGGTTCCCCCAGATCTGGCCCTCAGCGGCGCAGTCCTCGACCACGCCGGTAAGCGTGTTGCGGCCTACGATGCCGCCCACAATGTCGCTGCCCGAAACCTCTCCCCGAAAGGTGCAGCCCTCGATCCGGCCGGCGTTCTGCCCCGCAATGCCGCCCACGAGGGCGCGGCTGCCCTCGGGCATCACCGTACCCTGCACCGTCAACTCCCGCACAAGGGCGGTCTCGCTCAGATAGCGGAACAGCCCCTGCACGGAGCCATTCTGCGTCAGGGAAAGCCCCCCGACGGTATGCCTGCCGCCCTCGAAGCTTCCGCAGAAAATCGGAATGCCGGAAAAATCCGTCCCCGCAAGATCAATGTCGCGTTCCAGAATTACGGTGAGTCCCTGGCTGTAGCTGTCGATGCGGCAGTTCCCGGCAAAGGCAAGGAAGTCTTCGCGGGTGGCAATACGCAGGGTCCGCTCCGCATTTGTGTTTTCGCCCTCGAGCGCAAACGCGATCCCTGCGCAGGATACCGCCATGCACAGAAAGACCAGAACGCTGACGAACCGTCTGATGTTTTTTCGCATCTTCCTCAGCCCTCCTCTGCAAGCTGCCGGATTTCCCCGCCGGAGGAAACGGCTGCGTGAATCGTCCCGTGTACAGTGCCGTTGATCTCGGCATCTATGCGCCCGGAGATCTGGCCGCTGATGTGCCCTTTTACCGACAGCGCTCCCTCTGCAGCTTGTGCGATCGGGACGGGGACCTTCAGCCGGAAACTGGTGCGCTCAATGACCGCATCCCCCAATACGAGGATCGCCGGCAACACGCACAGCACCAGCAGGATGCTGATGATCGTGCCGCGCCCCAAGCAGATGCCCATGGTGGATACTACGGGCTGGGCAGACAGATTGCCGATAAGCAGGCCGGACGCGATCATGATACCTCCGGAGGTGAGCACTGTGGGGAACGCTTCGTTCAACGCCTGCACGATCGCCTGTTTGGCGGGCAGGGAAGTCCGCTTTTCCTGATAATGGCTGGAGATGACGATTGCATAGTCGATGTTTGCGCCCATCTGGATTGCGTTCACGATCAGGTACCCAAGGAAATACAACGGCTGCCCCATGAGCGCCGGGAAGGAAAAATTGATCCAGATACTCCCCTGAATGACGGCGATGAGCAGGACAGGCAGCGCGGCCGACTGAAAGGTAAAGAGCAGCACCAGAATCACGAACAGTGCGGACAGGATGCTGATGCGCAGATTATCCGAAACAAACGAATCGGAGAGATCCCGCGAGCTGGTCGAGTTCCCGACCACATAGAAATCCTCCGGGTAATACCGGCCGATTGTGCGGCGGAGCGTTTCCAGGAAAGCAAAGGTTTCTTCGCTTTCCTCGGGCAGATTCAGATAGACCAACATGCGGCTGTACTGCGGGCTGCGCAGCTGGAGCTCCGCGCTTTCCAGCTGGGCAAACAGCTCGTCCACCTCCCGCTGCTGATCTTCCTCCAGCGTAACATGATAGGTCTTCATATTATCCTTCAAAAACAGCACCAGGTCGTATAGCGGGATCTGGTACTGATCCATTCCGCTCAGAAGTCGCCCATGCTGGTCATTTGCAACCGCATATGCACCATAAAGTATCTGAATGACCTCATAATCCATCCCTGTCAGTTCGGCCAGCTCGCGCGGGGCCAGCGCATCCGTAAGGATCGTACCGTCCATCGCTTGTGTATTTGCCAGCCCCATCGCGCTTTCGATTTCCGGCATGGCCTCCAGCTCCCGCAAAAGCGCCTGCTCAGCTTCATAATCGCCGCCGGGCACGACCAGCGCGAGCATGTTTTTTGTGCCAAATTCTTCCTTGATCTTGAAGTAAGCGTTTTGCCGTTCGCTCATTTTCGCCGTTTTCAAATCGTTGTATCCATAGCAGTAGGGACACTGGCTGGACAACCAAAATGTGCCGCCCAGCACAAGTACGAACAATGGCGGTACGATATACCGGGCTTTCCCCGCGAATTTTCCCACTGGCGTGATATCCGGCAGCAGCTTTTTGTGCCGTGTGCGGTCGATCAGCGGGCAAAAGGCCACCAAAAGCCCGGGCATCAGCGTAAAAACCGTAATCAGGCTGAGCAGGATCGCCTTGATGAGCACCATTGCCATATCCATGCCGATGGCAAACTTCATAAAGGAAAGCGCAGCCAGACCGCTGATGGTGGTGAGCGAGGAGGCGCAGATTTCCGGGATGGCTTTGGACAAGGCGTGAATACAGGCCTCCCGCGCGGGCTTTGTCTCGTGCTCGTCCGAAAACCGGTGGCAGAGGATGATGGCGTAGTCGATGGCAAGCGCAAGCTGCAACACACTGGCGATGGAATCCGAGATGAAGCTGATTTTCCCGTACAGGAAGTTGGTGCCCATATTCAAAAGCGCCGCCACACCGAAGGTGAGCATCAGCACAGGAACTTCCGCATAGGCGCGCGAGGTGAGCGCCAGCACCGCAATGATGATGAAAACGGATACCACAAGAATGGTGCTCATCTCCTGCCGCAGCAGTGCGTTTTCATCATAGCCGATCAGCGTATCGATGGAGACGTCATAGCCCGCCAGCGCCTCGCGGATCGCCTGTTCCGCCTTGATGCTGACGTCCGAATCCGTTTCTCCCGTAAAGCTTACGTCGTACAGAGCGGCCGCGTTTCGATAATGCTCGTCGCTTTCATCAAATTCTACCATATCCACACCAGGGATTTCCTCAAGAGCATCGCGCAGCGTCGTCGCTGTCTCAAATGTAATATTGGAAACCATGACCTTCGCTGAAGCCATGGTAACAAAGTGCTCGTTCATGGCGGTAAGGCCCTGCCGTGTTTCTGTGTCCTCGGGCAGATAAGTCGTCACATCATTCTCCACCGATACCCAGTTCATCGAAAACACGCTGAAGATGATGGCAAAAAGATACAAAAGAAAAAACAGGTACCGTTTATCTACAATAAAAGAGGCCAGACGGATCATACCGCCGTTCTTTTCTTTTTCTTTTCCCATGCTCTCATCCTTCCTATAAAAATGCGCGATGGCTGCGCGATACAAAAGCAAACGACTGTTGATTTATTCTCTTTTGTATTTTATAATAACGGTGAAACGAATTTTTTGCAAGCATCAAATTCCTGCGATTTTATGGATTTTGAACATATCCGGGAGGATTGTATGATTTTGCAAAAATGGAGAATGCTGGAGCGGGGTATTTCAAAAAGGAGGATGCAATCATGTCAAAAGCCGAATATCGCAGCGCTGTGCGCTCCCGGCAGCTGATCAACGCCGCACTGGCGGATCTGCTGCAGGAAAAAGCGCTGGAGAAAATTACCGTCACGGATATTGTGCGCCGCGCCGGGATCAACAGAGGCACATTTTATGTGCATTATCTCAATGTCCCGGATGTTCTGCAGCATCTGATCGACAACACCTTTTCCATGCTGCGAGAAAAGGTATTCGAGTCGCCGCCGCACGAGGTTTCGGAGTATCCCAGCGCCTTGTTTCAGTGCATTCAGATGGAACTGGAGAAGGATATGGCTTTCTATCAAAAGGTCATCAACTCCAGCGCCTATCCGATGATGCAAAAAAACCTGCTGGATATGATCCTGGAATATCTGCACCAGTTTGAAGATCGCATGGGCTTTGGCGATCATGCGCAATATATGCTGATGCTGCACTTTTGCGCGGGAGGGATCGCCTGCCTGTATCAGGAATGGTTTGCCGGGAAGATCGAGATGTCCCTACCAGAGCTGACCGAGCATGCGGCGCATATGCTCCAAAAAATTCTTGAAGCAAATTGAAACGCGGCAGCCATGCAGGGCGGTGCCTGCCCATAAAAAATAGGCACGGCAGGAAATTCTGCCGTGCCCGCTATCAAAAATCGAAAATGGTAAATATGAGAAATGGCCATATCACAGCGTGGGTGGAACGATCCCAAGCTACCGGGGACTTCCTGGTGCGCCCCGGCTGAAGACAATTTACGAAAAGGGGATATGAGAGACCCGAAGAATACAAAACGGGCAGAAAGCCTTTAGACGAGCGCGTCTGCTACCGTCTGCGCGATCGCCCTCGCCCCATCGTTATTGGGGTGTACGCCGTCCTTCTCGAACCATTCGGGATGCGCCTGCGTCAGCGCATGGATGTCGATCAGGGTACAGTCATATTCCTCTGCCACAGAGCGGACGATCTCTGCGATCTCATCCACCACTGCAGGCTGAATGTCAAAATTTGTGCAGAGCCCTTCAGCGTCTCCCGTGAAAAAGGCGGTCGGCGGCGTGCAGAGAAAAAGCCTCCGTTCGGCATTGTCCTGATAATAGCTGTTCAACAGGCTGCGCAGATCCTCGGCGAACTGATCCGGCCCGTTCCAGTTTTCGGGCTTGGAATCATTGCTGCCCATCATAAAGACCAAGATGTTGCAGTTATAGGCAAGGCTCTTCTCATAGCGCGCCGTGGCGGTGTATGGCTGATCGGAATCGGGCTGTACCGCCCGCCCGGAAAACCCAAAATTTCCGACATGATATTCATCGCCCAGCAGTTCCTGCAGCACGGTAGGGTAATTGTTTTTGGGCCAATTCTTAACGCCGTGCCCATAGGTAACGCTGTCGCCCACGCAGGCCACGCGTATCTGATTTGCCGCCGGCGTACCAATACGTGTAAGCCCGGAAAGGCCGTTGAAATACAGGTAAACAAACCCGGCCGCTGCAGCCAGCAAAAGAACCGCGAGAAGGATCACAAGGATTCGCATCGCTTTTTTCATAGAGGCATTCCTTTCTGGTGAAATTCTGTTTATCCAGTTCAAGCATAAGTGATTGGACCGGGGTCTGTCAATCCTCAAAAACGCCGCGATTGTTCAAAATCCAACAGAGGCTCTGTGTGTGTTTGCTTTTTTCGCGGCGGATAGGGGACCCTTTCTCCCCAAGGGCGAAAAGACCGCGCCCGCTGAATAGCGGACGCGGAGAACAGAAAGATGCGCAGAGACACGGCCGGGTTTTCCATAGATAGGTTGGCGTTCAGCGCCGGGGAATATAGCCTCCGGCCTGCCGGCGCCCGCGGCTCGGCCCGACTCAGATCTGCTTTTGCAGCTGCTTTTGGAAAAACAGCTGCTTTTGGAAAAAGCCCGTGTTGTACAGCTTGAGCGCAACAGGGACATTCAGCCGGGATTTTTTGTTGCCAAGGGCGATGTCGCTGTTATTGCCCATATCCACGATCAAAAGCTGGCCCAAGACAAAACGCGCCAACAAAAAAGGAGAATGGCCGAGCGCGCTGTCCCATGAATTTCCCGAAGCCGCAGGCTCGCCTCCGTATAGCTCTCGGCAGATCCGTGGATCTTCACAAAAAATTTCCCGTTCGCAAAAACCGTTGTGTGCGAGTTAGCAGAATCTAACCAAACGGATCAATTTTTTTAAAAATGTCTTGACATTGGAAGTTAGTTATAGTAAACTGATAGCGGGCTTGAAGTTAGAACGCGCTAACCAGATTGAGCAGGAGGAGGCGAAGAAATGATGCCGCTGACAATGACAAAGGCCGGGGAAACGGTTACGGTCCGCAAGATCACCGGCAGGGATGATGTACGCCAGCATTTGGCCGAGCTGGGCTTTGTTGTGGACAGCGATGTGACGGTGGTCAGCGAGATCGGGGGAAACCTGATTGTGCAGGTGAAGGAGAGCCGCATCGCGCTGGATAAGACGATGGCGAACCGCATTATGGTTTAAAGGAACCGCCGATTACATCCTCAGGCGCATCTCGGCGGCAGATTTGAACTGCCGGGTTGACCGGCGATTACGAAACCGCATAAAGGAGGAAAGCAGGCATGAAAACACTGAAAGACGCGAAGGTGGGCGAAAGCGTGACGGTAGCGCGGCTCCACGGAGAAGGCCCGGTGAAGCGCCGGATTATGGATATGGGCATCACCAAGGGCGTGGAGATTTTTGTGCGTAAGGTGGCCCCTCTGGGCGATCCGATGGAACTGAACGTCCGGGGCTACGAGTTGTCTGTCCGCAAGGGCGATGCGGAGATGATCGAGGTTCTGTAAACGGGCGCGGCGGGGAGCCGCTATTCTTTGGACTATAAGTTAGCCGAGGCTAACAACTGAAAGGAGAGAATAACAATGGACATCAAGATTGCCCTTGCGGGCAACCCGAATTGCGGTAAGACTACATTGTTCAATGCCCTCACCGGCTCCAGCCAGTATGTGGGCAACTGGCCCGGCGTTACCGTGGAGAAAAAGGAAGGCCGGCTGAAGAGCCACAAGAATGTGGTAATCCAGGATCTGCCCGGCATCTATTCTCTGTCTCCCTACACCCTCGAGGAAGTGGTGGCCCGCGGCTATCTTGTGAACGAGAAGCCGGACGCCATCCTGAACATTGTGGACGGCACCAATATTGAGCGGAACCTCTATTTGACAACGCAGCTGATCGAGCTGGGCCTGCCGGTGGTAGTGGCGGTGAACATGATCGACCTGGTGCGCAAAAACGGCGACACCATCGACCTCGCCAAATTGAGTGAAACGCTGGGCTGTGAAGTAGTGGAAATGAGCGCCCTCAAGGGCGAGGGCGGCATGGCCGCTGCGGAAAAGACCGTGGCTTTGGCGCAAAGCCATCAGGCGGGCGAGGCGCCCCATGTGTTTACCGGCAGCGTAGAACACGCCTTGGCGCATATTGAGGAGTCCATTGAGGGCAAGGTGGCGGAAGGCTATCTGCGCTGGTACGCCATCAAGCTTTTTGAACGGGATGAGAAGGTTGAGGAGGCGCTGAGCCTCCCCGCCGACCTAAAAACACATCTGGAGCAGCATATTGCAGACTGTGAGAAAGAACTGGACGACGATGCCGAGAGCATTATCACCAACCAGCGGTATGTGTACATCCATTCGGTGGTATCCAGGGCCGTAAAGAAAAAGGCGGCCAAAGGAAGCCTCTCCGTTTCCGACAGGATCGACCGGATCGTTACCAATCGCGTTCTTGCCCTACCCATTTTCGCGGTGGTGATGTTCTGCATTTATGCTATCGCTATGGGCGGCTGGGCCGTCTCGATCGGCACGATGGGCACCGACTGGGCCAACGACGTGCTGTTTGGCGAGCTTGTCCCCGGCCTGTTCGACACCGTCTTAGGCGCTTTGGGCGTGGCCGAGGGCGGCTGGCTCTACGGGCTGATCCAGGACGGTATTGTGGCCGGCGTGGGCGCCGTGCTGGGCTTTGTGCCCCAGATGCTGGTGCTGTTTTTGCTGCTGGCCGTCTTGGAGGACGTGGGGTATATGGCTCGTGTTGCCTTTATCATGGATCGTATTTTTCGTCGGTTTGGCCTCTCCGGCAAGAGCTTCATTCCCATGCTGGTGGCTACGGGCTGCGGCGTGCCCGGCATCATGGCCTCCCGCACCATTGAGCAGGACCGCGACCGCAAAATGACGATCATGACCACCGGCTTCATCCCCTGCGGGGCAAAGATGCCCATCATCGGCCTGTTCGCGGGCGCGGTATTCGGCGGCGCGCCTTGGGTGACAACCTCCGCCTTTTTCATCGGCATTGCCGCCGTAGTAATCTCCGGTATTATGCTGAAGAAATTTAAAGCGTTCGCAGGGGAACCCGCTCCCTTTGTTATGGAACTGCCGGCCTATCACGCGCCGTCCGCCGTCAATGTTCTGCGGGCCACCTGGGAGCGGGGCTGGAGCTTCATCAAGCGGGCAGGAACCGTCATTCTGCTCAGCTCCATTGTCCTTTGGTTCCTTCAGGGCTACGGTTTTGTGAACGGCGTGTTCCAGGCTGTGGAGGATAACAACAGCTCGCTTCTGGCCTTTATTGGCAGCGGCATTGCCTGGGTGTTTGCCCCCATCGGCTGGGTGGGCGACATGGCATGGAAGGCCACTGTGGCCACGGTCACCGGCCTCATCGCCAAGGAGGAAGTGGTCAACACCTTCGGGGTGCTCTATCAGTACGCCGGCGAGGCAGATCTGATGGAGGACGCCAGCGGCATCTATGCTGCCATCGGGGCGGATTTTGGCGCGATGGCCGCGTATTCCTTCATGATCTTCAACCTGCTGTGCGCTCCCTGTTTTGCGGCGATGGGCGCCATCAAGCGGGAGATGAACAACACAAAATGGACCGCCGCGGCCATTGGGTATATGTGCGGCTTTGCCTATGCGGCGAGCCTGATCGTCTTCCAGTTGGGCGGACTTGTCACCGGAGAAGCGGCGTTCGGCCTTGGAACCGTCGTGGCGCTGGCCCTGCTGGCCGGTATTCTCTACCTGCTGTTCCGCAAGGGCTATCAGGGGGAGGAACATACCCGGCAGCTAACCTCGGTGGCTGCCGCCGCAAACGGATAAACCGGAAAAGGAGGAATACAGGATGCCCGCGATTTTTGGAAACGCGCTTGTAATCGCCGCGCTGCTTGCCGCCGTGGCACTTGCTGTCCGGTCGCTGTATAAGGCCCACAGATCCGGTAAGGGCTGCAGCGGCAACTGCGCAAACTGCCGCGGCTGCCATTAACAGGATACGATGCCTCTCACCGGAAAAAGCCGCCAAGGGGTGTCCGATCAGCAAAGCATAGAAAAGAGGCATGGGCTGAGAATCGGCCCATGCCTCTTCTAAAATCTGCCGACACCATAGCTTTCATGAAAAGCATTACAGCTTTCGGGGATTTTGGGTTTGAAAAAATTTTATGTCGTGCTTCGTCAAAGGCTATCATAAAACCGGGCTGCAAAAAGCGGTTTCAGTCGTTTGGCCGCATGCAACGGCACATGAGGGAATTCAAATGCCGAAATAAACGGCTGCCAGGGGATCCTGTGGATTTGCCCCCGCTTTTGCGGCCGTTTTGACGCGCTTTTCGCTCAACGGTTCAATTTCGCTCAATGGTCAAAATGGGCGGATACCGCCTTGAGTTGCTCGACGATCGGAAGATGCTGGGGGCATACGCCTTCGCACTGGCCGCAGGCAATGCAGTCTTTCGCCTTGCCGAATTTCTCTGAAAGGATCTCGTAATTTGTAAAATTGATCGTCCAGCATTGCAATGCGGGAGCGCACCTGGTGGATATGATCCAGCAGCTGCGCGCGCCGGCCTTCCAGAAGCGCAAGCGCGCCGCGCAGATCGGATCTTTTCATACAGCTTAAAAACGCCGAAATTGTTTGCGTGTCGCAGCCCGCGTCTGCCAGACACTGCTCTACGGCCTTGGCGCTGTCAAATTTCATCATGATTTCGTTACTTCCGCCGGCAGGATCATACCGCGGCCGTTGCTCTGCACACGATTTTGCCGGTGCACTCCATCACAGGATCCTCCCGAACCACTTCGCCCACGCTGTCCGCCGTGATGATGCCGGATCTGGGATTTTTGACGGAAAGCACATGCCCGCGGATATCGGCCTCTACATCGGAATACTCAAACGCCAGATCGGCATCCTCCATGGTGCAGTTCACCAGCTTCAGGCTTTTGCAGTAGCACAAAGGCTGCGTGCCGATGATTTTGCAGCCGATCAGGGTCAGCCCTTCCGAGAACCAGCCCAGATACTCTCCCTTTACCGTGCTGTTGCGAACGGTAACATTTTTGCTGTGCCAAAAGGCGTCCTTGGTATCCAGGATGCAGTCTGTTATCTCCAGGTTTTCCATGTACTGGAACGAATATTTCCCCTTCATTTTCACGCGCTCCAGTTTGACATCGCGGCTGTCCAAAAAGAGATATTCCGAGACGATCTCCGAATCGGAAAGCGTAATGCCCCGGCTCTTCCAGCCAAACTCCGGGGAGTTGATCTGACAGTCCGCAAGCCGGAGATCGGTACACTCGCGCACCGCTTTGATGCCGCCGAGGGTACTGTTGGTGATAAGCCCGTTTTCCGCATACCAAATGGCGGCACGGGTCAATTCGTCCATAGAGGAGTGTTCCATCGTAAAGTTTTTGATGTGCCAAAGGGGATACCGCAGGGAAAAACGGCATTGCTTCAGGCCAATCTCCCGTGCTTCCTTCAACGCGGATTCCCCGTCCGCCGGCCCGGCAAATACGCAGTCGATCACATTGGCGTGCTGCAAATGGTACAGCGCTCTTTCTTCGTCAAACTGCCGGGCCTGGATCGTGGTTCGGTTCATATGTTTACCTCCAACGCTTGGATCAAGATCTTTTGGATCGAAACCTCTTGGGGCAAAGGCCCTTGAGCCCAAATTTCTTGGATCGAAACCTTTGGGGCCAAGAGCTTGAAGGGCGGATGAGGCTGCGGCGTCCCAATGCCGGGCGTGCTTTCTTCTGAACGGTAAAAATGAAAGGCTTGCGGACGATAGCCGCCCTTCATGGTACACTTCCGCCGCAACTGTTTTTCAACATCCTTATTGTACACCTCTGCCATAAAAATAGCAAATACCTATGCAGAATACATTTGCATAGGGAAATGGAATGATCAGGCGCTTTCTGAGCGCCTTTTGTACGGGCCCCAATGGCCGCCGCGCATAGAACAATGCGCGCAGAACAAAAAGACAGCGGTTTGAAACAGGATTCATTTCCCCTTGCGCTGTGCAGCGGCGCAAACCGTGCCGCTTCTGGGGACAAAATATTTTGACAGATCGGCTTTTTCCAATCGGAGCAGCTTTTCCTTGACGGCAATGCCGCCCGCGTAGCCTGTTAAGCTGCCGTTTATACCCACTACCCGGTGGCAGGGGATGACGATTGAGATCGGGTTATGTCCCACCGCGCCGCCAACGGCCTGTGCGGACATTCGCGCAAGCCCCCTTTGCCTTGCGATGGCGCCGGCGATCTCGCTGTAGGTTATGGTCTGGCCGTAGGGGATGGAGAGCAGAATGTCCCACACCGCCTTTTGAAACGCGGTTGCCCTGGGCTTCAGCAGCGGGGTGAAATCGGGGATCTCTCCACTAAAGTAACGATCCAGCCATTGCCGGGCCTGCTCAAAAATGGGCAGGTCTTTTTCTGCGTGTTCCCGGCAGAGGGTGGCTCCAAAATATTTTTGTCCGTCAAACCAAAGGCCGGTCAGGGCCTTGCCGTCGCTGGCCAGCGTGATTTTGCCGAGCGGGGAGAGGTAAGGATGAGTGTATTCCATGGCATTCTCCGTTGAAAACTGAGTGAAAAACAAAACATGCTTTTACAGGTATGGTATATAAGACATACCATGGTAAATAAATCGAGTGGGAGGCTGGGAAGTCCCCGCCTCCTGTTCGATTTCAAAATATGCCGTGATGATTCTATTTTGTCAAAACGGATTTCCCTCAGGCAAGCCTGTTTTGTTTCGCAGATCTTCCAGATACTGCTCCGCCAGTGCCTCCTGATATCCGGCCCGTTTTTCCTGTAAAACAGCCTGTGCGACAGGGCGCAGGGCCGGGCAGGCGATTTGCTGCAGCTGCCAAGACGCTTCCTTCAATAGAAGCTTTTCCTTCAAAAGCTTTGTAAGTTCTGGGCTTTTTTGAAAAACATGTACTAACGATTATTTTATTGCCATACGGAGCTTAGCTGCTTCGGACGTATTACCTGACCGGACGGTACATCTTTATTCCCGTGTTTGCGCTGTTCTTTGCCGCAACGGATGCAGCAAATATGGTTTGTAAAATATGCTATGGTAAAATAAAAACCGGGCCGTGCAATTGCACGGCCCGGTTTAAAATGGTGCGCCCGACTGGATTCGAACCAGCGGCCTTCCGGGTCGGAGCCGAACGCTCTATCCAACTGAGCTACGGACGCACATGTATGAAAACCGCCCTTCGGGCGGGATCCAACGATTTGCTTGTAAAGCAGGGGAAAATCAAAAGGAAAAAACCCTCGCCATTCCCTTGGCATTGTGGAAGAAAGAAGCCCTTCCGCCCATGGAACCATCCCTCTTTGGAAGGGCTTCTTTTATCATACCACAAGAATTGAATTTTGCAAGTGTTTTGTGCCGCCTTTGTAAATCTTGCCGCCGTTTTTGTGAATTTTGCATAGAATTGCGGGCGAAACGATTTGAACGCAAAGGGGGAGGGAACGGCCGCTCTGCCGCCCCGCAGCCGGGTCACTCACGCGCCCCGAGCAAACCGCCTTTCAAAAAAACGCTCCCGCGCCCGGCGCCTCGGCAGCCCAAAACAGGTTGCTCACGCGCCCCGGGAAGAACTGCCCTTTACAAAGCGCTCCAGCGCTTTGGCAATCACCATTGTCAATACGGCGTTGGCAACCATTTCCACTACGCCGCCCAGCAGCGTGGCGGACCAGATCGCAGCGCCGAACGCGCCATCAATGAGGGGGCGGCAGAAGATAAAGAGCAGCCCCAAAAACAGAGCGGTGTTCACAAACGAAGCGCCGCCGCCGGCAATCAGGTATATCCACACCGGGCGCTTTTCGCGGCGCTGTGTCAGCTTGTGCACCAGCCCGGCAAACAGGCCCACGCACACGCGCGGCACAATGCACACAAACGCCGTGAACAGGCCGCTGTAGCTGAGTACAAGCTGGCCCAGCGCCTCGGTAGGCGCTTTAACAAAGCTGGTAATGCCGAACGTTAGGCCGAGGATCAACCCGGCAGGCATGCCAAGCAGTACGCCGCCAACGGCCACGGGCAGCACCATGATCGTGAAGGACAGCGCGCCGGCGGGGATGTAGCCCAGCGGCGTCGCGGCCAGCACGACAGTAATCGCCATCAGCAGGGCGATGCGAACGAGATACGCGGTTTTTGTGTTTTTCATAAAAATTCTCCTTACTGCCGTTCCGCCTTGCGCGGATACAGCGTAACCTGATTTATGTACGCGCTTTCCAAGGAAAGCGGAACATACCAAAAATCCCCAAGCCCTCTCTGCGCCGCGCGCACGTTTCCTCCGGTGCAGATCACCCGGCCTTCGTGTTTTTCCGATACAGCAGATGCAGGCCGTCCAACACCAGATACTCGCGATATTCGATGGAATGCGCGCAGTGCGGTAGGATTACGGGCGCAAGCTCGCCGGTGGCGATGCAGGCGGGCGCGGCGTCCAGCACCGCTGCAAAGCGGTCGAGCATGCCGTCGAGCATGCAGGCTGTGCCGAAAATCGCGCCGGATTGCATGCTGGCAACGGTGCTTGCGCCAAGCACGCCGCCGGCCGGGGCGCAAAGCTCAATTTGCGGCAGCTGGGCGGTGCGGGCACACAGCGCCTCCATGCCGATGCGCACGCCCGGCAGGATCGCGCCGCCCCGCAGCGCGCCGGTTTTGTCCAGCGCGGTAATGGAGATGGCGGTGTCCATCGAGACGATCACACAGGGCGGGGCCGCGAAAGAGAGCGCGGCAACGGCGCAGCACACCAGCTCGCTGCCCACCTGCGAGGGATCGTCGGTGCGGATGGAAAGGCCGGTCTTCAGCCCCGGGCCCACAAGATAAACGCGGCCCGCGTACAGCCGGTCAAGCGCGCTGCGTATGCACGGCAGCATGGAAGGCACCACGCACGAGAGGATCACGCCGGAAAGATCGGCTGCCCGCACGCCGTACAGCGCCAGCACCGAGCCAAGCTGCACGGCGTATTCGTCCGCGCTTTTGGCGGGGTTGGTGTGCATGCTGGAGCAAAACTGCCGCGCACCGTTTTTGTATACGCCGATGAGAATATTGGAATTGCTGATATTCACTGCAAGGAGCATACTGCTTCTCCTTCTGCCGCTGCGTTACCCCGGGAGCTGCGCAAGGCGTTTTTCCATGTTTTCGGGGTAGATGCAGTGCGTATAAGCGGTGTCTTTGCTGATGCGCTTTTCCCGCACAAGGCGCAGCAGATCGTCGTCCATCGTGCGCATGCCCTTGGAGGCGCCTGCCTGGATGGCGGAATCAATCTGATGCGTTTTGCCCTCGCGGATCAGGTTTTTGACGGCGGTATTCGCAAGCATGATCTCGAATACCGGCGTTTGTTTTTCGTCCAGCGTGGGCACCAGCTGCTGGTTGATCACGGCCTTCAGCGTCATAGAAAGCTGCATGCGCACCTGAGCCTGCTGCTTTTCGGGGAAGACATCGATAATGCGGTCTACTGCGTTGGCGGCGTTGGTGGCATGCAGCGTGCTGAACAGCAGCTGCCCGGTTTCGGCCGCCGTTACGGCCGCTTCAATCGTTTCGTAATCGCGCATTTCGCCCAGAAGGATCACATTCGGGCTCTCCCGCAGCGCACTGCGCAGCGCGCCCAGATAGGTGGGCGTATCCGTGGGGATCTCGCGCTGTGTGACGATACATTTTTCGTGCCGGTGCACATATTCGATGGGATCCTCCATCGTGATGATATGCCCTTCGCGCGTACGGTTGATGGCGTCGATGAGGCAGGCCAGCGTTGTGGATTTGCCGCTGCCCGCCGAGCCCGTCACCAGCACCAGACCCTTCTTCAGGCTCGCGATATCCATCACGGCCTGCGGAATGTTCATCTGCGCGGGATCGGGCAGGCCAAAGCGTATGACGCGCACCACGGCGGCAAGGCTGCCGCGCTGGTGCAGTACGTTCACGCGGAAGCGGCCGCCGGGAAAGCCTTCCTTGGGCGGAACGGAAAGCGAAAAATCGTCGTCCTGATCGGGGCGCTCCGGCCGGTGGCGGCCGCACAGCTCGTAAATGGCGGTCACTAGCAGCTCGGTGTCCGCCGGCATCAGCCGTGCGTCCATACGCTGCTGCTGGCCGCTTACCTTATAGGTGAGCGGAAGGCCCGGAATAATAAAGATATCCGATGCACCGCCATCCAGCGCCTGCTGCAGAATTTGCAAAATTTGCATAATAACCCCTCCCGTTTTGATGCTTGCGAAAAATATGCCTTGCGCTGCGGGCAAAGCGGCGTTTACCGCTTACCGCTGCATATAAAAATTGCCTGCCGGGCTGCGGGCATTGCGCCAATGCGCGCGGCCTTTGCGCATGATCGTACCGCTTTTGAATGCGCTTTTTAATCCATTGCGCCGAAAAGGGTGCCAAAAAGTGCCGGAGGTTCTTCCTCGCCGGCCCATTCGGCGCTTTGGCTCCATTGTACCACGCGATAGCCGCCGTCCGCCGTCAGCTCTGCGGCGATGGAGAGCGAGCGCCCGTCCGCGCCCTTTTGCAGCGTGCAGACCCGGCTGCCCGTGCGGACAGTGTCCGGCGGCAAAAGCGTGTCCAGCGATGTTTCGTCATGCGCCGCGCCCAGCGCCGCATCCAGCGCCGCCAGCCATTGCTGGCCGTCCCGTTCCAGCGCGTACACGCTCTCTGTCTGGAGCGCCTGCTTTTGTGCCTGCGCCCAATCGGCCTGCGCGGTGGAAAGGCTAAGCACCGAAAGCGTGGCCAGACATAAAATAACGACGGTCACCAGCAGCGACAGCCAGCCCAGACGTACCGGTCTGCTTTCCATATGGCGTTCTCTCCTTTTCCGCTGATAGCTCGCAAAACAGGTGCGGCCCGTACCGTAAATGCCGCCCGCAAAGCGGCGCACACCCTAAAAAGCTACTTGCCGGGCTGCGCGCAAAAATACTTTTGCGTTTCCAATTCGTATAGAGCTTCACTGTCATTACAAACGGTAAAATATGCCGTTAATAGTACGCCGTGCGGCTGCGCGGTTTCTTCCAGCCGGCACAGCAGGGTATAGGCAGCCGGAATCGCGTCCGCCGCCGGCGCGCCCTCGGCGTTATACGCCCTGGCAAGTGTGCCGTCTTCGGTTTGCCGCGCGCCCAGCAGCACGGCAAAATCCTCGCGCGAATCGCTGGCGGCCAGCTGCTCGGCGGCGTCCTGCGCAATGCGCACCGCGCACGAGAGCTGCCGCGCCTCGCGCGAAAGCTGGCGCGCCGTGCCCAGCATACGCGCCAGCACCGTCAGGCTCAGCAGCAAAAACAGCACCAGCAAAATGGTTTCTACATAAAAAGCCGCGCCGCGCCGGGATTTATGCATCGTCGGCCGCCTCCTTTTCGCATCGCAGCGCAATGTGAATTTCGCCGTATTCCGTTGCGGCCGTCAGCAAACCGGGCCGCTCCTCGCCAAGAAAAAAACGCTCCAGCGCCGCAATGCGCTCGGCGCTTTCGGGGCGCAGGGGCAAATCGGCCGGGCCGTATTCCTCCCGCAGGGCGCCCTCATAAAGGTAAATACGCGTTTCGTATACATCGTCGCCGGCCCTTTCGCGCAGCACCAGCGCGTCGCCCTCGGGCCCCGCGCCAATGGATACCGCGCCCGCGTTATCCGCCGCGTGAACACGCGCCGCCAGATACGAAAGCGCCGCGCGCGCCTGCCGGTTGTACGCCTGGCCTTCCACAGCGGCGCTGTACACCTCCGTTCCGGCACACATGAGAAACAGCAGCGACAGCACGATCATGGCAAACAGCAGCAGCGGATACATATGCATCCACGTTTCCTTCCGGATCTTCATGCCGCCGCCTCCTTTTTTGAATGGATCAAACCGCTCCGCTTTAAGCAGAATGGCCCGCGCCCGCCCGCCCAAGCTGTAAAGCAAAACCCCTGTAAGCGTTCGCCGCGCGCCCTGGCTGTGCGCAAAGCGGCGTCGCTCGCGCCATAAACATAAAACAGAGATCCCGAAACGCAAAACAGAAATCCCAAAATGTAAAACAGAAACCCCGCTGCCGCCCCGCCGCTTACTGCGCCTGCCGTTCAAATACGGCGATTTCCGGCGTCTGGTTCGAGGCGTACACCTCGTAGCTTACAATAAACCGGCTGTGATTGATCTGTACGCCGTAGTTTTCTTCCAAATACGCAAGGCTGCGGGGATATGCGCCCTCCAGCACATAGCACTGAACGGCCGCGTCCATCACGGCCGAGCGCATGCTTTGCAGCGCCTGCGAGCGCATAGAGCTCTGCGCGTTTTGCCACAGCGCGGCCCCGCCCCAGAAAAGCGCCGCCGCGCAAAGCAGCGCCAGAACGGCCAGCAAAAACCGTGTGCGGGGCTTTGCCCGCTTTTCGTGATACATGGCTGCCGCCCCCTTATCCGATCGAGGTGAGAATGCCGATCAGCGGCAGCATCACGGCCAGAAGCGTTACGCCGACAGAAATCGTTAAAAAGCCGGCCAGCGCGGGCTCTACGCTGTCTACGACGGCGTTCATTTTTGCGTTGGCGTCCTCGGTGAAAAGCTTGCTCAGGCGTTCCAGCACACGATCCATGCAGCCCGCGCGCTCGCCGCTGATGAGCATGCGCGCGTACAGCGGCTCGAATACCTGATTATCATAGATCACCTGCACCAGGCTGCGGCCCTCGGCCATCTGCTGCCGGCAAACCTCCAACTGCGCACGCAGGCCGCTGTGCGTTACCAGCTCGGCGGCGCTGACCATGGCGGTATCCATATCCGCGCCGCTGGCCGTAAAGGTGGCCAGCGCGGTGGTAAAGTGCGCCTCGGCCATGCGGCGGGAGGCCGCGGCGGTGAAGGGCAGCTTTTCCAAAAGCGCGCGCAGCGCTTCGCCCCCGCGCTGCGTGCGGGAGGTTGCCAGGCACGCCAGCAAAACGGCCGTAAGTACGATCACAACGCACAGCGCCACCCGGCCGATTACGCCGGCCGCCGAAATGTAGGAATAGGAGGACGCCGCCACGCTGCCGGAAAGCCCGGCATATACGCCCGTAAATACAGGCAGCACGCGCCCCACCATCACCGCCAGCACCAGCGCCATCATCAGCAGCAGAATGGCCGGATACAGCACGGCGCTGCGCAGCTTTTTTTGCAGCTGATCCTGCATCTCGTAATAGGCGGCAAGGCTTTGCAGCACATCGTCCGTGCGGCCGGCCTCCTCGCCCGCGGCAATCAGGCGCGCCGCGTGGCGGGGCAGGTATCCGCATGCCCCCGCCGCTTCGGCCAGCGATTCGCCGCCGTTCAGGCGTTCCAGTATCGCGCCGGCGCATTCATTCAGCAGGCCGCCGCTGCCGTCGCCCTGCATCAGGGAGAGCGCCTCGTCTGTTTGAACGCCCGCCCTCAGCATCATTGCCAGATTTTCGCAAAATGCGCTTACCGCCAGCGGGTGCAGTATTTTTGCCGCCATGTGGTGATCCCCCTGTCCTTGTTGTACCTTAATATACTTCCTTATCCGTATAGCCCGTGCCGCCGCCGGCAAACTCGCTTTGTCCGGCCGCCGCAAACGTTAGATCAATGCGCTGCCAGGCGTGCGCCGGGGCCTTGATCTCTACGGTGATCCAGCCGGTTTCCTCCAGCCAGATCATATTCCACGCGTGATACACCTCCGAGCTGCCGCTTTGCACATAGCCGATGATGAGTTTTGTGGGAATGCCCTGACTGCGCAGCATTGCCGCCGCAAGCGACGCATAATCATAACAGATGCCCTTGCCCGAAGAAAGCGTATCGTCCGGGTCCGGCAAATAGCCCTTTACGCTGTTGTCCACCACCCACTGGGCCTTGTCGTAATCGTAATCGATATTCTCGGCAATGTATTCGTACACGGCACTCACCAGCCCGGCCGCGTCCGCCGCGCTTTCGGCCATGCGGGCCGCCTCGGCCACGCAGCGGGAATCCTGCGTGTAATTGGAACGCTGGTTCGGCCGCAAAAACGGCTCCAGCTCGCTGCCCATCGTTACCTGCGCGCCGGCAGAAAAAATCTCGGCATATTTGTTTTCGGTGGTGTTTTGCATAATGCGCACCGTGTAGCTGCCGTCGCCGCTTTGCAGGGGGCAGATGATAGGGGTATTGTCGCCGGGCAGATCGTAATTGTATTTGGTATCCCCGAACACGATCTGACATTTAAGGCGTTTATCGCTTTGCGCGCGCACGGCCACATAGCCCTGCGCCACGGCGGAAAGATCGATCTCGGCCCCGCTGCCGCAGGCGGCAGCGCCCTCGTGGAACACGGCGTCGCGGAAGGGCGGGGCCTCGTAGCCGCCCGCCTGTGCGCCGCCGGGCACATCGTCCACACCCCCGGGCGCGCCGGCAACGGAAGAAGCCGGCGCCGCCGCAACCGGCTGGCCCGCCGGCGCGGCAGCACTTTCAGCGCGGCCCCCGCTGGGAGCCGCGCCGCATCCGGATATCAGCATAACCGCGACTAAAAACATCGCAAAAACGCTGTGGCAGTGCCGCTTCACAAAATCTCTCCGTCCCAAGGGCCGCGCGCCCGAAGCCTTAAAAAAATCGCTTCCAAGCCGGAGCCACGCCCGGCAAAGAGAACCGCAGCCGCCAAACTGCATGGCCCGGCGCACGGCCTTCCTTTGCTTATCTTACCATATTATGATATAAAATTCAAGAACTCTGCCGCCGCCCCGGCCGAGGATCTTGTAGGAGTACAATAGATATCTGCCGCCGCCCCGGCCGAGGATCCGGCAGATTGAAACGCTATAGAAAAAGGGGTAAAATAAAAAGCGAAACGGTATTTTTCGTTTCGCCGCGAGGCGGCACGGGCGGCACGGGCGGCACGGGCGGCACGGGCGGTGCGGGCGGCACGGGCGGTGCGGGCGGCACGGGCGGTGCGGCGCGGTGCGGTGCAAACGCCGCCAAAGGCCGCAGAATCACAGCGATATTGCCGCAGTGTTAGCAGGTAATAAATTGCGCCATTTTAAGCCATAAAGTTTGTGAACTTTTTCGCCGAAAATGGCGGCAGAGGCTCTTGCAAAAATCTGCGGCTTTGGTATAATAAGCTATGAAAAATGGATAATTGTATTTCTATCCCGAAAACAGGCGGGTAAAGCAGGCAGGGCGCTCTTGCTGATGCAGAGTGACGGCGGCGATAGCCTGCAGGGCCTGCCATAGCCGGTTCCACAGCCGGTAAGGAAGGGCAGGAGGGCCATGCGCATACCACCAATGGCGAGGAGGCCTTGTATGACCGAAAAGGAATTGGGAAAGCTGAAGCGCCCCGATCTGCTGGCGCTTTTGGTGGAGCAGGGGCGCGAAACCGTTGCCCTGCAGGAAAGCTTGGAAGAAACCGGGCAAAAGCTTTCGCAGGCGGTGCAGCTGGATAACCGGCTGCGCGCGAAGCTGGACGAAAAAGACGTGCAGATCGAGCGGCTGAAAGAGCGCCTGAATGAGAAGGATGCGCAGCTTGCGCGCCTGACACAGCGCCTGAACGAGAAGGACGAACAGATCGAACGGCTGAAGGGCCGCCTGGAAGAGAAAGACCGCCGCCTTGGCCTGTTGGGCGCTCAGGTGGATGAGCTTGTCTCCGGCCAGTTTCTTTCCATGGACGGCGCGTATTCGCTTACGGATGTTTCCATGAAGGTAGAGCTGATGCTGCGCGCGGCGCAGAAAGCGGCAAACCGCTATCTTCAGGAAGCTCAAAAAACCGTTTAAACAGGGCTGCAGCGCGAAAGAGGGAACCATACAACATCTATGACAAACCGGAATATTGTATTAGAGAGGGCCATTTACCGGGTCTCGGAAACCGGTTCCGAAACAGATCCCGAAGCGGGGCCTTTCAACGAATGGGGGGCGGGGCAAATGCATCCGGCATCCAAAAATGCGCGGCATGCGCGGCAAAAGTACGCCCGGCAGGCAGAACAGGCCCAAAAAGCCGCCGCACCGCAGGCCCCCGCGGAGGAACGGCAGCCGGCACAGGCAAGCGCCGCACGGGCCGCCGCACCGCAGGCCCCCGCGGAGGAACGGCAGCCGGCACAGGCAAGCGCCGCACGGGCCGCCGCACCGCAGGCCCCCGCGGAGGAACGGCAGCCGGCACAGGCAAGTGCCGCACGGGCCGCCGCACCGCAGGCCCCCGCGGAGGAACGGCAGCCGGCACGGGCAAGCGCCGCACGGGCCGCCGAGCCCGCCCGCAGCCGGCCGAAGGGCGTGCCCACGCTGGAGCAGCTGGAAAAAGAGCTGAAAAAAGAGCGGCGGCGCGCAGATTTTGGCCGGGTGCTGCGCAATACGGTGTTCAGCCTTGTAGTGGTGGCCGCGGTAAGCGCGCTCATTGCGGTGCTGTTTTTGCCGGTGCTGCAGATCCACGGCACCTCCATGGCCCCCACGCTTGCAGACGGGGACATAGTAGCCGCCATCAGCGTGGGCAAGTGCCGGCAGGGAGAGCTCATCGCCTTTTACTATAATAATAATATCCTCATCAAACGCGTCATCGCCGGCCCAAGCGATTGGGTGGATATCGACGCGGAAGGCAACGTAAGCGTGAACGGGCAGCCTTTGGAGGAACCCTACCTTGCCGAAAAGGCGCGGGGCAACTGCGATGTTACATTCCCCTATCAGGTGCCGGACGGCCGCTATTTTGTAATGGGCGACCACCGCGCCACCAGTGTGGACAGCCGCAACGAGGTGGTGGGCTGCATCAGCCGCGATATGGTAATTGGCCGCATCCTATTGCGGGTGTGGCCGCTGAATGGCTTCCGGCTGTTCTAAAGCCGGCACGCCGCAAAAGCGCGTTCAAACCGCAAAATACATCGGTTCGATCCATATAGATCCGATTTTGGGAAGGAGACGGTAAAATGGAATCTTCGCAGAGCAGTGCCGCGAAGCTTTTGCAGGCCAGACTTGGCCAACGCCGCAAGCTGACAGTATTTCTCTGTTTGGCACTGGCGATGGTGCTTGTTACCGTGGCGGCGCTTGTGCTGCATGCGCAGGCAATGAACTACACCCGCCGCGTGCTGGAATGCGCCTATGAGCCGCACGAGCATACGCTGGAAGAATGCGGCGAGCCGGATGCCCGCACCTGCGGCCTGGCCGATTACGTGGTGCATGTGCATAACGACGATTGCTATAACGTGGACGGCGAGCTTGCTTGCCCGCTGCCCGAAGAAAAGCCGCATACACACGATGAAAGCTGTCTTGTAGAGCGCAAGGTACTCATCTGCGAGGAGGAAGGCATCACCGAAGAGCAGGCCGCCGCGCTTGCCGCCGAAGCCGCTCCCGCTCCCGAGGCAGTCTTGGCGGAAGGCGAGCCGGAACACGTACATACCGAGGAATGCTACACCCCCGGGGAACGTGTGCTTGGCTGCGGGCAGGAAGAACGCGAGGCCCATACCCACACCGAAGCGTGCTACGCCCCCGGGGAACGTGTGCTTGGCTGCGGGCAGGAAGAACGCGAGGCCCATACCCACACCGAAGCGTGCTACGCCCCCGGCGAGCGCGTGCTTGCCTGTGGGCAGCAGGAACAGCCCGGCCATACCCATGGCGACGGCTGTTATACCCCCGGCGCGCCCGCGCTGAGCTGCGGGCAGGAGGAACAGCCCGGCCACGCCCATACAGATGCCTGCTATGCAGACGGTGCGCCCGCGCTGGCCTGCGGGCAGGAGGAACAGCCCGGCCATACCCATACGGATGCCTGCTATGTAAATGGCGAGCCCACACTGGTATGCGGCAAGGGCGACGCTGCCCCGGCACCCGCCGATGCCACCGTGCCGGAAGTGCCGCAGCATGTGCACACCGAGGAATGCTACGAAACCGTTACCGAGCTTGGCTGCGGCAAGCTGGAGCTGCATACCCATACCGAAGAATGCTATACCACCATTGAGCCCGAAAACCCCGAAGATGAACCCATTCAGGTGCTCACCTGCACCATCCCGCAGTTAGAGGAGCATGTGCACGGCGAGGAGTGCTTTGCCACCGTGGAGCTTTCGCCCGATGAGGTTGCCGCGCTGAAGGCGCAGGAGATGGGCATCGAGCTGCACGACCTGCAAACGGTATACGAAGACGCGAATGTGCGCGTAACCGTGGATTACGATACGCTTTCGCTGGTGCCGCAGCCCGCCGAGGTGCAGTTGGTGAACGCGAATATCCCGCAGCCTGAGCCCACGCCGAACCCTCTGCTGCCCGTGCCAGCGGCACCGGAGAACGCCGGCGAGCCAGAAGCGGCGCAGCCGGGTGCAGCAGAACCCACCGCCGCACCCGCGCCCGAAAATACCGAACCCGCGGCGCCGGAAAACATCAATGAACCCACAGACATCGCGCCGGCAGGGGCCCCTGCCACAGAACAGCCCATTGCTTCCGCCTGTGGCGGAAGCAATGATCCCGACATAGTTCGCGCCGGATTGATGGCCGAAGGCCGCGAATGGCTGCCCGCCGCCACCGTTATCTATACGGTGCAATATCTGGAAAACGGCCAGCCCGTTGGCGAGCCGGCGCAGTACGCGTATACCCCGGGCGGCGAGCTGCCCGTGTTCCCGCGCGGCATTGCGCGCTATTACCGCGAATGCCGCACCGAGCAGTTCGTTGTTACGGCCAGCTATACCGCGCTGGCGAATATTCCCGAGCAGGCCGAGCTGCGCGCCAGCCCGATTACCGATGAACAGCAGGTTGCCGCATACGAATCGGCCTATAAAGAAGCGCTGAACACCAGCAAAGCGCAGATGCTGAGCCTGCTGGATATCGGCTTCTGGCTGGATGAAGAAGAAATTCAGCCCGCCGCGCCGGTGAGCATCACCGTGCAGATGCTGGGCGAAGACGGCCTGCCCGCCGGCGAGCCCATCAGCGTGGTGCACTTTGCCGAGGGCGGAGCCGAGGTGCTGCCGGCCAGCGTGGACGAAAGCGGCGCAGCCACATTTGATATGAACAGCTTTTCGCTTGTGGCCCTGGGCTTTACGCCCGAGGCCGACGAGGAAGGCCGCGTGATGATGGATCATACCTTCAGCTGGACGGATGAAAGCGGCCTGTTCCAAGTGCAGTTCTACATTAAAGGCATTGCCGGGCCGTATCCGGAAGCGGCGGATGCAAACGCCCCCGCCGGGGCCGCCGGGGCCGCCGGCGCGCCCGGAACCGCCGGGGCCGAAGATAATAACGAAACCGACGCCCCCGCCGGGGCCGAAGATAATAACGAAACCGACGCCCCCGCCGGGGCCGATGTGCCGCGCGCAAACGACGCGTATTTGAATTTTACGGTGGAAACGTTGGGCAAAGACGATGCGGCCTATGCGGCGTATGCCGAATATGCCGCCGGCGAGGCCGACGCTGCCAAGCTTTTGAACCTTGCCGTAATGCGCTATGCGCTGACATACGGCGATGTGGCGATGGATCTTTCCGGCTGCGAAATTGAAGTGACGATTACGCCTACCGAGAAAATGGAGCTTACCGCTGCCGCCTACCGGCTGGAAAACCCGGGCGATAACGGCGACGCCGACGGCGACGGCTATGTGACGGCCGCCGACGGCGAAACAATGCTGCCCGCGCCGGAAACGGAAGCCGCCGTGCTGTTCAGCGCCATTACACCCGCTGCCCAGAGCGAAACACCCGTAAGCGAGCAGGGCACGCTGGAAGTGGGCGGCGAGGAATATGCGCAGCAGCTGGAGGGCATGGACACCGCCGTGCTGGCCGAGGCTGTATTTTCGCAGCAGGAGGCAGCCGGGGAGGGAGCAGCGGAGGAAGACGCGGCGCAGCAGGAGCTTTCTGCCGCCGCCGTGCCGGGTGCGCCCGCGCCCCAGCAGGGCATTACGTTTACCATGCCGCCGGAGGCCGAAGTTGCGCCGCAGATGGCACGCACATTCGCCGCCAGAACAACAACGGATACAAACCCGATGTTTACGGTGCAGTATTATGCGGTGCTGCAGAGGGCGCAGCTGAGCGCTGTAAGCGGCGAACCTGGCGCGAACGATTTGCCGTTCATCGATACAAACGGTAAACATCTGCCAAAAAACAGAACTGGCTATAGCATTACGCCCACCAAGAATCCCTTGCGCTTTGTTCAGGTATATCCCGTCGGCCATGCTAATGCAGGACAGGTGATCACCAATTTATCGCCGGTAGAGGTGTACAGTTCAAAGCAATTTGATTACCTGCATGCGCCGGAACTGATTTATACCAACCTTCTGGTTGCCAACGGCCATTATGCAGACGATGAGCTGTGGATTCTGAAACCGGGCAAAGACTCTGCAAGTATGAACGCAGAAGATTGGTATATTTATCAAAATCTTCAAAAGGCGCTGAAGGAGGAAATAACAGCAGACGGTATTCCTTTTACGCTTTATTCCTATACGGCCGTTGATAAAAGTACCAACCAAACTGTCAACCTGAGCTTTACCAATAACAATCACGATTTTTCAGGGCCGTCGCTGGATGTCGAAAGCGGGATTACCTACATCCCGCTCAACCAAAACTCGGTTGTTCGATGGGTGTACAAAGCGTCCGAAGCGCACCAGAATATCTCAGCGGTGTTTTATGATTATGATATTTCCCGTTCTGTAGAAGAACTTGATAATGGAAAAACTTTTCTTTTTAGTACAAATGCGGAAAATGGCAGTTATCCGGGTATTAACGGAGCAAAAAGAGAGGGAACGGGCGCCTTGTTTGCATTCGGTAATGCAAACTGCGGCACGGGGCTTGACGGACAAAATTGGCAGGGTAATATAATTAACGCCTCTAATGGTCATCCCACCAGTGTTAAGGGAGCCAATTCTTATCGGGGCTGTGCTTTTGGCATGGTGACAGGAATCAATCCGGAGAAAAACAATGTTGTTTTCGCTTCGGGCATCAGCGCTCCCACCAATCTGTTTGGGCCGGGATCGGCCAATGGAAAGCATCAATATGGAGGGAACCTTACATTTATTCAAGATGGCGATACCTTTACATTGAGCAAAGCTTCGGTAACAAATGTAGGTACAATCGAAAATCTGAATCGCTTTTGTAATCCCAATATATATGATGGAATAAGCAACGAAAAAACAATCTGGACGAATTCCTTCTGGCCAATGGATAATGTCAAGAATCGAACCGATAGAAATTTTGGCAAAGGGATCCGTGGAAAGACTGCTTTAGATAAAAATGAATTGGGAATCTTTAATTCAAAATCAAAGAAGGACGATGGTAGTTATCAAAATACGTTGCCTGTAAGCGACGATGCCATAGCCCACAACAGTTTTTTCGGAATGTATTATCAGGTAAGCTTCAAATTAGTAAAGGAATATATCGGCCCGCTGGAGTACTACTTCTACGGCGACGATGATATGTGGGTATTCCTCGATGATACGCTGGTTTGCGATATCGGCGGCGTGCATTCCTCTGTAGGCGAATATGTCAATTTGTGGGATTATCTCGAGAAAGGCTCCGAGGGAGAGCATACGCTTACATTTTTCTATACCGAGCGCGGCGCTTCCGGCTCAACCTGCTGGATGCAGTTTACTTTGCCAAACGTTTCATCGATTGAACCTTCCGTGACGCCGGATCAATATGGCGATTTGCGCGTGGAAAAAACCGTCACAAAGTATATCAACAACGGCGCAGACGACGGGGAGACGAAAGAAGAATCCGTTGATAACGGCGATGCCTTTAAGTTTAAAATTACATTCACGGCGCCGGGGGGGCAAACACTGCCGGATTATTATCAATATTCCATACGGGAAACAAAAACCGATAAGGTTCAGATCGAGGATGTTGTGCTGTTCAATAACGGCGTTTTTTCTCTGAAAAACAATCAATATATCTTAATTGAGGATTTGCCGCAGGGAACCACCTACACCATCACGGAAATTGATACCGAAAGCCTGAATCATACGCATTATACCTATGATACAGATATATTTGTAAACGGCGTGCAAAAGGTAACGGGCGAGCAGGACTGGCAGCATAAAACCGTTACGGGTACGATTGGCGGCAGCCAGAAGGCGGAAGTTGTAAAATTCAATAACAATTATCACGTATTTGGCCTGCCCGAAACCGGCAATGCCGCAACGCCGGAGGTATATGCGCTGTGCGGCGGTGCGCTGGCGCTGGCCTCGATTGTAATTCTGCACAAACGCCGCAAAAGGGCGCGCGTGTAAAGCGCAAAACCCTCGGGGCGCGGCCCCACCCATACGTATGTACAGCGGCAGGCCGCAGGCGCTTTTCGGAACTCTCGCGCAAAAGCAAAAAACGGTAAGCGCCCGCGGCAAGCCGCCCAAGCATAAAAGCGTTTCCCACGCAAATATCAAAGGAGGAAGAATAAACCATGAAACACGCAAAAAAATTATTGGCCTTAGCGCTTGTTTTCGCTATGGCTCTCGCTCTCGCCGTTCCGGCGTTTGCGGCCGAAGGCGACACTACAATCGGCGGCGTCACAGTGCCGCCATTCCAGGATGTGTCCGGAAGCGGCGAGGACACTGCCGATCATGTGTACACGGTTTACCAAATTTTTAAGGGCGAATTTGAAGACAATCTGCTGACGGAGATTCAGTGGGGATCCGATGTGGATGGGCAGAAGCTTGTAGCAGCGCTTGCAGGCGACGAATACATCGAAGCTTACAATGCGCTGGGGCCGGATAGCACGCAAGCGCTTACTGCTGAGACCAATCCTTTTAAGGGCATTGCATACAACGAAGACCACTCCGACGTCTCTGCGGATGCTGTGGCGCGCGTTCTTGCAAAGATGAACCTGCAAGAGGACAGCATTGAGGCAAGAGCATTTGCGCAGGTAGTGGACAATAACAAAACGGGCGACGGAACAGCTGTGCCTGAAACTGGTGTAGTGTTGACGGAAACAGGCTACTATCTGATGGTGGATACTATGACAGCCGGGGAGGGGGTAACAGGCGCCCGCAACCTTTATATTTTATCGGCGGCGGCAGCAGGTGCAAACTACATGCCCAAAGCAAAAACAGATGTTCCGAAGTTGGATAAACAGGTAGCAAATACCAATGATTCCACCGGAACAACAGAGTGGAGCGATACCGCGGCCGATTATGACATCGGCGATCACGTTCCCTTTGTCCTTTCCGGCACGGTATCCAATCGCTACAACGATTTTAAGGTTTACAAATATGCTTTCCATGATACACTCAGCGACGGCCTGACGCTTGATTATAGTGAAGATAACAAAGACGCTTTACAGGTGTATATCAACGGCACATTGATTGACGCATCGAATTATACTGTTGCGGTGAATGGCCAAAGCTTCTCCGTTACATTCAGCGATCTGAAAACGGTGGAGAATCCGGTCGTCAGCAGCGACAGCGTCATTCGGGTTCTGTATACCGCCACCTTGAACGAGAACGCCGTTATAGGCGGCATAGGCAACGAGAACAAAGCGCATCTTGAATTCTCGAACGACCCGAACAAGACCGATGATGGAACTACGGGAAAAACGCCGGACGACATTGTAACCGTATTTACATTTAAGCTGGCGGTAAGCAAAAAGGGCGATGATCCCGCCAATCCGGGTGCCGAACCGCAGCCCTTGGATGGCGCAGTGTTTGGGCTGTATAAGCTGGTTTTGGGCGAAGACGGTACAACCATCGAAACGCTTGTAAAAACACTGGGATTAGACGAAGAGGGCGCAAATACAAATATAAATGAATTTTCATTCGATGGCCTTGACGCCGGCAAATACATGCTGCGCGAGGAAACAGCGCCAGCCGGCTACAACAAGGCCGAGGACATGTATTTTGAAATTGTTCCGAATTACAACGAAGAGGGCAAATTGGTTGGCCTGAGCGTTCAGGAAAAAGAATTGAACGGAGAGAAAGTTTACGCCGCGATGGATAAAAGCGGCAATCTGCATGTAAGCGCAAACGGCGAGCCCACCTTCCCCATGAGCGGCAACGTCGTTGCGGGCGCGATTACGGCGGATATCCTCAACCTGAAGGGCCTCCAGCTGCCCGCCACCGGCGGCATCGGTACCACCATCTTCTATGTGGTGGGCGGCATACTGCTGGTGGGCGCCGCTGTGGTGCTCATCACCAAAAAGCGCATGAGCAGCGCCGAATAAGCGTTTGCCCCGCGCAACAGCTTTAGAATTTAATCCGTGTTTTTTTACAAAGCCGGGAGCTGCCCCGCCGCTTTTGCGGCGGCGGGGCAGGCCCTCCGGGAAAAAATGCGCGCCCAGCCGGCAGGCTTTGGCGCGCCGGCGGCGCCGCTGTGGGCGTTTCGCCGCTCTGCACTCCCTTTTTCCTGCGCACACAGGCATACATCAGTAAGGAGAGCCTTGCAGCATGAAGCAGTTTTTCAAAAAACATCTCTTAGAGATAATACTGTACCTCATCCTGTTCGCGGGGCTTTGCTTATTGCTGTACCCATCCGTCAGCAACTGGTGGAACTCGTTCCACCAAAGCCGGGCCATTGCCTCGTATGTTCAAACGGTGGAGAACACCTCGGCCGAAGAGCAGGCCGCCATGCTGGCGGCGGCGCGCGCCTACAACGAGCGGCTGGCTGCCGGCGAAACCAGCTTTTTGCTAAACGAAGAGCAAAACGCCGAATATCGCAGCCTGCTCGATCCCTCCGGAACGGGCGTAATGGGCTATATCCGCATTCCCGCCATCAATGTCGATCTGCCCATTTACCATACGGTAGAAGACGTGGTGCTGCAAATTGCCGTGGGCCACATACCCGGCAGCAGCCTGCCGGTGGGCGGCGCGGATACGCACTGCCTGCTCTCCGGCCACAGGGGGCTGCCCTCGGCGCGCCTGTTTACCGATTTAAACCAGCTTCAGGCGGGCGATGTGTTCCTGTTCAACATCCTGGGCGAAACGCTCACCTATCAGGTCGATCAGATCCGCATCGTTTTGCCCGAAGAAGTTGATCAGCTGTCCATTGTAAAGGGCAAGGATTACTGCACGCTCATCACCTGCACGCCTTACGGCATCAATACGCACCGCATTTTGGTGCGCGGCCACCGGGTGGATAATTTGAGCGAGGTAAATCTCAACATTGTTTCCGAGGCAAGGCGCGTTCCCGTGCGCTATGTTATCGTGGCCATCGCGGTGCCCATGCTGTGCATTACGGCGCTGGCCATGGTGCTGCTGGACGGGCGCAAAAAGCCGAAAAAGAACCACCGGCAGCTGCTGGAAGAACTGCGCAAAAACAAATAGCCCCGGTGCGGCATAAGGCAAATTGGCATTCGCAAGTGATGGAATTCGTAAGGATTGGGATTCACAAGTAGGAGGAGAGGCCCATGAAAACAAAACGGCAAAGCTATTGCGGTGGCTGGAAACAGGCGCTGGGTGTGCTGCTGGTGTTTGCGCTGGCGGCGGGCCTTGCGTTGGGTGTGCCGGCGCCGGGCGGCGCCTATGCCGCGCCCGTTCTTTTGGCGGAGGGCGATGAGAACGACACCGGGAATAACACCGGAAGCGGCACCGGGGACAATGCCGGCGGCACACAGCAGCCCGCGCCCGGCGCCGGTACAGGGGCGGGTGCGCTGAATTTAACCAGCACCGCCTGCTCTGTTACGGTGGGGCTGCCCGAAACAATGTCGGGCCAACCGTTGAGCGATTTAAATCCGGTGGATACCGCGGCCGATCTTTACCTCATCGCGCCCGCCGTGCCCCTTTCCGGCTACGATGCGTATGCCTACTGCATCGATAGCGGAATGCCATATTACAGCGCGGTAAAAGCATATCTGGAAGGGATCCCAAACTGGCACCTGCAGCCGCTGACGGCCGCTCCGGACGGATATAGCAGGCCGGAAGACCTGCCGGCCATGCCGACGGAACCGCAGGAACGGGAATGGCTGGTATTCCGCTATGCGCCGGCAGACCCGGAGCATGCAAAGGCCGGCGAGCAGGAGGGCTTGGCCGAGCTGCTGGCAAAGCTGCTGTTTGCGCCGGGGCAGCCGGATGCATCCGGGCAGGCCGCGGCGCCGATGGCGGAAAGCTTTACCCCGGCCCGCACGGGCAAAGACGGCATCAAAGAGCCGATCGGCGGCCTTTCTGCCGGGCTGTATCTGAATGTTGTACATGGCAGGGAGCTTCCCCTCGAGGATTACGCCGTGCTGGTGGAATCGAAAGACGAAAAAGACCAGAACGGAGCCCCGCTGCAAAAGGTGTGCACCGTTGCGTATTCCGATACCAAGGTATACACCTTCCAGCCGCAGCTGCTTTCGCTGCCCGGCCGCACGGACGCAGCCGGAAACCAGACGATGGACACTGCCGCGGCCGGCGCATGGGCATATGGGATTACCGTCACCGCAAAGGGCGAGGCCGCCCCGCGCTATGCCGATTTGGAAATTTCCAAAACGCTCACCGGCTACGGCGCGCCTGTCACCTTTGTGTTCCACGTGGCCGCGTATGCCCCAAACCCGAATGATACAAATTCCGCCGATCCGATTTACGAAAAGGTGGTTCCGCTCATATTCACCGGGGCAGGCACCCAGACTGCGCAGCTGATTACGAATAAGATCCCCGCCGGCAGTACGGTGGTGATCACCGAGGAATACGGCGGCGCTGGCTATCGCTTTGAAGCTGCGACAGCAACGCTGACGCCGAACCCGGAGCGGCCGGAGGGGCAGCTGCCTGCAATTACCCCGGCCATCGATGCGACGGCGCACAGCGTTACCATCACCAATATTCCCGCAGGCGGCGTCCACCTCACCGCCCCGGCGGGCGAGGAAAAGATTCTTGAAGACGGCGTTACCGCTGTCGTCACCTTCACCAACGGGCACGACGATACCAACAACGGCGGCGGCGCGGTAATCAACAGCTTTGCACCGGGAGCGGACGGCGGTTGGACATGGACGAAACGCACGTATAACGCCGAAACGGGCCAATGGGTGGCCGCCGAGCCGGAGCCCGTAGCACCGGCAGGGGAGGGCTGATTGAATGAAAAAAACACATGCTTTAGCGGCCTTTCTTGCGCTTGTGCTGGCGGTAACGGTAAGCTTGCCCGGCGCATGGGCGTACTTTACCGCTAACGTTCGCGCAGGCGGCGGCCGCACGGTGCAGCTGCAAAACCAAACCGAGATTACCGAAGAGTTTGCCGATTGGAACAAGCAGATCACCATCACCGCCGCCTCTGGCACACAGCCGGTTTATGTGCGGGCACGCGCGTATTCTACCTACGGGCTCACATACACCGGCGAGGGCTGGCAGCGGAGGGATGCCGACGGCTGGTATTACTATCAAACTCCCCTTGCAAACCCCTCCGAGGCGCAGGGCGCGGCCCCCGCATGGGCACAGCCCGGGGCTGCTCCGCTGAACGTACACATCACGGTGGAAGGCGCGCAGCAGGGCGAAACACCCGAGGATTTCGACGTGGTTGTGGTATACGAGACAACGCCTGTCACCTATAATGCAGACGGCAGCCGCGTTTCTCCGGAGGCTTCCGATTGGAACGCGCAGCTGCAGACGAACGGAGGTGCGGCGCAATGAAAAGAATCAGAAGGCTTGCCGCGTCTCCTGCCGTAACTGCCGGCGCGCTTGTTTTGGCCGTATGCCTGCTGGCGTTCAGCACCGTCGGCGGCACGCGCGCGGCGCTTACCTATTATTCCGAAAACTATATTTCCACCGTGCAAATGCAGGAATTGGGCGTTTCTTTAATGGAGAACGGCAAGCCCGTGGCCACCGGGAACGCCGCTACCAGTGCGAACGCCCGTGCCGACGGCGCGCAGGCCTCCGCGCTGCTGGCGCCGGGCACCCTCATTCTGCAGGGGCAATCACAGTTCGAGGCCGCCACCGAGCCGTTCAAGATCGGCGCGGTCTATCAGGAACAGCTTGCCGTGCACAATCCCACCGATAACGGCGCGGCCGCCGCGCAGGGGGCCTCGAACATTACGCAGTATGTGCGCGTTACCGTTACGCGCTATTGGGTAAAGCCCGACGGAAAGGGCGGCCTGACAAAATCGCCCGAGCTGGACCCCTCCCTCATTGGCCTGAACCTTGTAACGGGGAACGGCTGGGTGGAGGATACGGCCGCGCGCACAGGCGAGCGCACCGTGCTGTATTACACGCGGCCGCTGCAGCCCGGCGAAACCACGCCCGTCTTTGCCGATACGCTGAAAATCGACCCCAGCGTGCAGGTAACGGTGCGGCAAAGCACCGAGGCCGGTAAGGTGACCAACACCTATGTATACGATGGCGCCTCGTTCCAGCTGGAGGTAAAGGTGGACGCTGTGCAAAACCACAACGTGGCAGATGCCGTTCGCAGCGCATGGGGGCGCGCGGTAACGGTAGACGGCGCGGGCACGCTGTCTTTAAGCTAAGGAGGGCCGAAGCATGAAAAAAAGAGTATGGGCAACGGCTTTGTCCCTTCTGGTGCTGGCGGCGTTTTCTGCCGCGGCATTTGCCGAGACGCATACGGCCGAATGGAACGTTACCTTTACAGGCGAAAACAAGCTGGAGAGCAACTATACCGCCGCGCAGCTGGGCCAAAAGGTATACGAGATGCAGCCGGGCGATACGGTGGAATTAAAGCTGAATCTTTCCAACAATAACGGCGCGTCCTCCAACTGGTATTTAAGCAACGCCGTGCTGCAATCGCTGGAAGAATCCGGCAACGCGGCCAGCGGCGGCGCGTATGAATACGAGCTGCTGTATACCAATGCGGCGGGCGACGAGACCGTGCTGTATACCAGCGATTCGGTGGGCGGCGAGCGCGCCTTTGGAGACCGTGTGGGCCTGAAAAACGCCACCGAGGGCCTGGAAGATTTTGTCTATCTGGATACGCTGGACGCGGGCGCAAAGGCCGTTGTCAGCCTGCGCGTATCGCTGGACGGCGAAACGCAGGGCAACAGCTATCAGGATACATTGGCGCGTTTGCAGCTGAACTTTGCCGTCGATCCCATCGTTTCGCGCGAAGAGGCTGTTACGCGGCCGGGCCTGAGCGTGGTGCAAACAGGCGACGAGAATCAATCGCTGCCGTTCCTGATTGTGGCGGGCGTAAGCGGCCTGCTGCTACTGGCGCTGGCCCTGATGGGCATGCGCGGGCGCAAGGCGGCGAAGAAAAACGCCCGCAGGGTATTAAGCCTGCTGCTGGCGGGCGCGCTGGTATGCGCCGCGCCCGCGCTGTCGATGGCGGCGCATGCGGCCGACGGCGACGCCGTGCCCGCAAACGGCGGCCTCACCTATACGGTGCGGCTGTATCCCGGCGCGCAGGGCACGCTGAACCCCGCCAACCTCATCTCCGTACAGGGCGGCGCAAATTACAGCATGGCCATGGAAAACGGCGTTTGCGTGCTCAGCGGCCTGCCCTACGGCGCGATAGTAACATTCCGCACCGACGAAGAGACGGAGGGCGGCGTGGCGCTGAACCGCACCGAAAACGCCGACAGCAAGTATTATGTGCGCGGCGTGCGCGAGAGCGGGCAGGATAACAGCACGGTAAGCCAATCGGCCTTTTCGGTAACGGGCGATATAGATTATGTAGTGGCCTACGGCATTCGCGGCGAGATGGTGGCCTACACCATCCGCTTCGAGGATGCGGCGGGCAACGAGCTGGCCCCTGCGCTGGTGCGGCACGGCAACATCGGCGATAAGCCGATTGTGGCGTATCAGTACATCGAGGGCTACCGCCCGCAGGCGTACAACCTTGCCAAAACGCTTTCTCAAAATGCCGAAGAAAACGTTTTTACGTTTACTTACGCGCCCATTGACGTGAACGTGACGGTGCAGACGGTGGTAACGCCGGGCGTTACCACCGTGGAGCCCGCGCCCGGCGTAGCTGCGCCGCCGGCGCCCGCACCGGGCGGCGAGGAGATACTGGATGAGCCCGCGCCGCTTGCCCCGCCGGAAGAAGTGATCGATCTGGACGAAACACCGCTGGGCCTTCCCGACACGGTGACGGAGACGATTGATGATTTTGCCACGGCACTGTCGGGGCTGCCCATGCCGGTACGTGTGGGCCTGAGCGCAGGCTTTGCCGGCCTTGGCCTATGGCTCATTCTGCTGTTTGTACACAAAGAGGGGGAAAAGAAAAATGACGCAAAGGCGAGCTGACGGAAAACAGCCCGCACAAAGCACAGGGCGGCGCGGCAAATCTTTGCCCGCCGCCCTGTGCGGCGCAGTGGGCAGGATCATTCTTCTGCTGGTGATCGTTGTATGCCTGCCCGCGCCGCTGGCGCGCGTGTGCGGGTATGAGGTATACAACGTGGTAAGCGGCAGCATGGAGCCGGCCATCCCGGTGGGCAGCGCCGTTTTTGTGCGGCCTGCGCCGCCCGCGCAGCTGTGTGCGCAGGATGTGATCGCGTTCCAAAGCCACGGCACGGTAATCACGCACCGCGTGGTGCAGAACAACACGCTCGAAAGCAGCCTTGTCACCCAGGGCGACGCCAACCTGCAGCCAGACCCGGAGGCCGTGCCCTACGGCAGTGTGATCGGCCGTGTCGAGCGCCACGTGCCGGGCCTTGGCTGGCTGCTGGGCGCTTCCACAGGCGCCTCCGGCCGCCTTTACCTCGTCTGTCTGGCCGCCGCCGGCGCGCTGCTAAGCCTTGTGCCCGTGCTGCTGCAAAAAAGGCAGGGCCCCGGTACGGGGGAGCGGCGGCAGGCAGAGCCCGGCCCTGCACGGCCGAGCGGCGCGCCCGAACGGGAGAAGCCGGGCATGGCAGAGCGCGTTCGCCGGGTATTGATGCTTTTGCTGGCGGTGGTGCTCGTCGTCTCTCTTGGCGGATACGCGCTGACGCAGCGGCGCGCCCGGCAGCAGCGCCAGGCCTATACCGATCTTGCGCAGCAGTACACCGCCGCGCCCGGCCCGGCACAGGGCGCGGCCGCGCAGGGCTCCGCCTCGGACGCCCCGCCCATTACGGTGGATTTTCAGGCGCTGCAGGCGGCAAACAGCGATATTGTCGGCTGGATCTACTGCGAGGGAACGCAGATCAGCTATCCGGTGCTGTACGGCGAGACAAACGATACCTATCTGCGCCAGGATGCCGAAAAAAATTACAATGTTGCCGGCTCGATCTTCATCGAGGCTCAGAACAGCGCGGATTTTTCGGATGTGAACACGATTCTTTACGGCCACCACATGAACGACGGCAGCATGTTCGCCGCGCTGGAAAACTGGCAGGATCAGGCGTTTTGGGATGCGCACCCGGTGCTCTGGCTGTTCACGCCGGCGCAAACATACCGGCTGGCGCCGTTCAGCGCATACGAAACATCGGCCTATTCCGAAACCTACACCATCTTTTCCGCCCCGTGCGAACAGCTGAACACATATCTGCGGGCGGCACAGGAGCGCTCGGCCGTACAGGCCGGCGCCGCGCCGGACGGCACGGCGCGTTATGTGCTGCTTTCTACCTGCGCCTCCGCCTTCGACAGCGGCGAGGCCCGCAGCGTGCTGCACTGCGTGCTGGAGCCGGCGGCATAGCGGAGGCGGCAACATAAAAAAACAGCCGGAGATCCCGCGGTTCAAGCGGGTCTCCGGCTGTTTGGCTTTCTGCGATGCTTTTTTGCTATGCGTTTATGTTCTTTGGCCGCTTTTGCCATGTTTTATGTTCTTTGGCCGTTCTATTGCTCTGGGGATGCCTCTGTGCCGCGCTCCCCGGCGCTCTCCGCGCCCGCCTGCGCGGGCTTATCCTCCTGCGCGGGTGCCGCGCCCGCCGGCGTCTGTGCCTCTGCAAGCGCTGCCTGCTGCTGCGCATCGCGGCTCTTTTTCTGCTGCCACATGCCGCCAATAAACATTGCCAGGCCGGCCAGCTCCACCACAAGGCCGATCATCAGCAAAGCGCCGCCTTCCGAGAGCATTGACGCCAGCATACCGGCGCACAAGAGCATCAGCCCGGTTCCGCTTCTGCGGCGGTAGGTTTGTATGGGATCCGGTTTCAAACTATCCTTCCTCTCCGTAACAAGATCGGTTTGCTCAAACACCATCGCCGCAGCCGCGCAGGGGCCCGCGCGGCAAATAGCGGCTGCGCTTCGCAATGGGAACGCTGTTCCAAATTTATTCTACCACAGCTTTGCCGGAGCGTCCACTGTTTTTTTGCGCGAACGAGGCGCATCTGCTTGACCTTTGTTCAAAAAAATCGCGCGCGCCGTCTCCCTCTTGCAAGCAGAGGTAAAATAATGTATACTATATTTAAACCCTTTCGGCAAGCACTGCCGAAATTTGGGAAAGGAGCTTGAAGTATTATGAGAAAAGGCGGCGCATTTCGCATCGTTGGGCTGATCCTTGGCATTGTGGGAACCGTAATATCGGTGACAGCCCTCGTATTCAGCATCGTAGGCATGCTGCTTGGAAAAAAGCCCATCAAGCCGAATATCCGCTAATGGGGCCAGGCCGGGGGAATTCACCCTCGGCCTGTAATTATGGAGGGGCAGCCGTGTGCGATTATCAGCCGGTGCGTACAGAGTGGCCGGCACAGGCGGCAAAACCGTCGGATAGGACAAAACCGCCGCGCGGCGTTGTTCAGACGGGCAGATTCGAGGGAAGAGAGAAAAACGTATGAAGCAATTTATCGAGGCGGGAGAGTTCGTTACCACGCACGGCGTACTGGGCGAGCTGAAGCTGTATCCATGGTGCGACAGCGCCGCGTTTGCGGCGGCGCTGCCGCGCCTGTATTTTACGCCGCAGGGCGGGCAAGAGACGAAGGTAGAGGCGGCGCGCGTGCACAAGGGCATGTGTCTGGTGCGCCTGCACGGTGTGAACAGCCTCGACGCCGCGCGCGCCTATATCCGCAAAGTGGCCTATTTCAATCGGGCGGATGTCACGCTGCCCGAGGGGCGCTGGTTTGTGCAGGATATCATCGGCTGCAAGGTGCTGGATGCGGATACGGGCACGGAATACGGCGTCATCACCGCCATTGATCACCCGGCGGCCTCGGATATCTATACCGTGCAAAACAGCGCGGGCGAGACGTTTTTGTTCCCGGCCGTGCCGGAATTTCTGGTGCAGCTTGCGCCGGAGCGCGGCGAGGTTGCCGTGCGGCCGATCCCCGGCATGTTTACAAACGGCGGAGGAAGCGAAGATGCGCATTGATATCGCCACGCTGTTTCCCGAAATGTGCGACAATGCCCTTGCCGAAAGCATCATCGGGCGCGCGCGCCGGCGCGGGGATATCGAGCTGTATTGCCACCAGATCCGCGATTATACGCTCAACCGTCAAAAGCAGGTGGACGATTACCCCTACGGCGGCGGGCACGGCATGATCATGCAGGCGCAGCCTGTTTACGATTGCTGCCGGCACATCATCGAACAGGTGCAGGCGGCGGGGCGCGCACGTCCGCGCGTGATCTTTTTAACGGCCGCGGGCACGCCGCTCACCGAGGCAAAATGCAAAGAGCTGGCCGCGTGTGAGAGCCTGCTTTTGGTATGCGGCCATTACGAGGGGATGGACGAGCGCGTTATCGAGGCATTGGCGGACGAGGAGCTTTCCATCGGCGACTATGTGCTCACCGGCGGTGAGCTTGCGGCGCTGGTTGTGGCAGACAGCGTGTTTCGCCTGTGCCCCGGGGTGCTGTCCTGCCCGGAGGGCTACGAGGACGAGAGCCATTACAGCGGCCTTTTGGAGTATCCGCAGTACAGCCGCCCCGAGGAATGGAACGGCCGCCGCGTGCCCGAAATATTGCTTTCGGGGCATCACGCAAACATCGAAAAGTGGCGGCGCGCCCAATCGCTGGAGCGCACCCGCCTGCGCCGGCCGGATCTGTACGAGCGCTATATTTGCGAGCAAACTGCAGAACGCCCCGCAGAGCCGGCAGCACCGGCCCCAAAATCTGCCGCGGAGCACCCCGAACAGGCGGCCTGCCAACAGCCCGTTTTTGAGACACCATAAGGGTTTGCGGCACTTTTTGCAGCCGGGCCTTCAGGCGAAACATCACGAATTTTCAGCCAAAAAACTGTGGAATGCGCCAAGCATGTTGAAAACTAATTGGTGATTATTTACAAAGAAACGGCAGGGGAACTTGTCTGTTTGTGTCATTGTTGGAGAAAATCGCCGGAAACGCTCAAAAAGATTGACGCGGAGCCCCGATTTGGTATAAAATAAGAGAGAAGCAGAGCAGCTTCTATCTTTTTGAAACTTTGATAATGGGAGCGTTTTATTATGTTTGTGAAAGAAGTAACTGTGGAGAATCAGGTCGGGCTGCACGCGCGTCCCGCTACTTTCTTCATTCAGAAGGCGAATGAATTTAAGTCTTCCATCTGGGTGGAGAAAGAGGAGCGCCGCGTCAACGCGAAGAGCCTGCTGGGCGTTTTGTCGTTGGGCATCGTGGGCGGCACCACCATCCGCATTATTGCCGATGGCGCGGACGAGCAGGCCGCTGTGGATGGGCTGCTCAAGCTGGTAAATTCCGGCTTCAGCGAATAAACAGCTTAAATCAAATCGTCAGCAACGAAAAAGCCGCCCATTTTTGGGGCGGCTTTTGGCTTTATATGCGCTGCTGTTCCATCCTCCGAATTGTTACTCCATCCCCAAAATCACAATGCCCACGGCGGCCATCGCAATCACGGCATACTGTGCTTTTGAGAGCTTTTCCTTCAAAAACAGCCGGCTCCATACCAAAGACATCACGCAATAGGACGAGATCATGGGCGCGGCCACAATGGCGTTTGCGCCGATGGCAAATACGTAGGCAAACTGTCCCGCCGTTTCACACAGTGCGGCGGCCAATTTGGGGGCTTCTCCCGGCAGATGCAGCGTTTGCCTTTTGATGATAACCACATACACAAACGCAACGGCCGCCATAAACAGAAACGTCAGCTCATAGGCGATGTTGGCCTGTTCCTCAGCGATTACGGTATCCAGCAAAAGCGCGTCGGCAAATGTGCCGAGGCCATCGATGATGCAGTACAAAATGGGGAACAGCACCGCGAGAAAGCTGCGGGTATATTTGCGGTTTGCGTCGCCCTCCGCCTGCAATCGCTGTGCGCTGCCGTACCTTTTTTCCAGTACCGAAAGCGCGAATACCCCAGCGCACACCAGCGCCACCGCAAAAAATTGCAGGCCGGACATGGTTTCGTGCAGAATCAAAAAGCACAGCAGCGCGGCCACCGCGCCCGAGGAATTGCAGATGGGGGACGATACCGAAAGCTCAATGTAGCGCAGGCCCGCGTAGCCGAGGATCATCGAGAGAATATACAAAAACGAGGCGGGCAGATAGATGATGATATCCGCAAAGCGGAACGGCGTGCCTGTCAAAATCAGAAAAACAGCGTGCGCGCCCATCACAAGGCCAACGGCTATCACCATCTTCCAGTGGCTGTATTTGTCGTCCGGCTTCGAGCCCATTTTGGAAAACAGGTCGGAGCCGCTCCAGAATAAAATCGCGATCAGCGAAAGAAAAAACCACGTCATTCAAACTCATCCTTTTCCTTTGATTTTGCGCCGCAGGCCGGCGCGGCCGCCGCCCGTGCAAAGGCTTGGAACGGGGCAGCCCTTAAAGGAAAAGCGCAGGAGGCGGCCTGCGGGGAAACCTGGTATTGTGCCAGCACTGGGTCCGTCTGATGTGCGTCTGCTTTTTCAAAAACACGCCTCCTTTTCTGAGGATCCCATAGGATCTTCAAATCGTTTTTTGGGGCCCTGCAATTTTGGGGCCTCTGCAAAACAAAAACGCCGCAGGCGGCTGCCTGCGGCGTTTTGTGGTGCCTCCGATCGGAATCGAACCAATGACACGGGGATTTTCAGTCCCCTGCTCTACCAACTGAGCTACAGAGGCAAGTGGCGACCCGGATGAGGCTCGAACTCACGACCTCTAGCGTGACAGGCTAGCGTTCTAACCAACTGAACTACCGGGCCATTTGGTGGAAGTTAACGGGCTCGAACCGCTGACCCTCTGCTTGTAAGGCAGATGCTCTCCCAGCTGAGCTAAACTTCCAGGGAACACCGATCTGCTGCCAACCCAACGCCCAAAGGCCTGTACTGGCCGCCCGGCGCTCGGCTGACACACCGGACAAAATGGAGCGGATTACGAGGCTCGAACTCGCTACCTCCACCTTGGCAAGGTGGCGCTCTACCAGATGAGCTAAATCCGCATTTTTCGCCGCCAAAACATCAGGCGGCAAAATTTAATATACCATATTCCGCCCTGCTTGTCAAGAAGTTTGCGCGATTTTTTCAAAGTTTTTTGCAGCGCTTTCGCACTGCGCGGGCTTTTTTTCGCGGGGCCCGTTCCCGCGGCGATGCTCTCCCGCTCAAAAGCGAATCACCCGGCCGCTGCGGGTATTTTGATAAACGCCCCCGTCCATGGCGAACACGCCGTTTACCATCACATAGGGAATCCCGTCCGGCGCGGCATCCGGCTCGCCCTTGTCGGGCATTTTGGCATTGTCGTGAATCGTGCCCCGATCAAACAAAACAATGTCGGCGTCGCAGCCAGCCTCCAGCGCGCCTTTGCCGGGCAGGCGGTAGGTTTCGGCCGGCAGCAGGGTGCACTTATATACGGCTTCCTCCAGGCTCAGCAGGCGTTCCTCGCGCACGAGCTTGCGAAAAAAGCGGGGGTAGCTGCCCGCAATCTGCGGATGCCCTTCGCCGCGCGGATACCCCGCCGCGTCGGTGCTCATCATGGCGTAGGGCTTTGTCAGCGTGTCGTATACCTCCTGCGGCTCGCCGGAATAGCAGATGATCGATTCGTCCGGGTATTTGTAATGCAGCAGCTCGTACAGCTCGCGGTTCAGCCGCGTGCCGGTATATTTGCCCGTGGCGGCCACCATATCGCCAAAACGCAGCGAATTATCCCTGATGGTTTCCTCGTCGAAGGTGGCCGTGCCCGCATAGGTGGCCCAGTCGGTGTACATGCCGCTGTCGATCCATACATCCAGCCCCTTTTCGCGCGCGGCGTCCACCACGTCCAGCGCGGGGCGCATGGTGCCGAAACCGCTGTACTGGTATACAAAATGGCTTAGCAGCAGCCGCCCGCCGCTGTGCTTTGCGGCCGCCAGCACCTCGTAAAGCGAATACAGATCGTTCTGTGTAAACAGGCGCGTATGTACGGGCAGATTGCGCCCGTATTCCGCGGCCAGCGCGGCCATGGCCTCAATCTCGGCAAGGCTGGCGCCGGGGGCGTAATCCAGCCCCAGCGAGATGCCCGCCGCACCCGCCTGCAGCGCCCTTGCGGCAATGCGCGCCATGGCGAGGATCTGTGCCGCGCCCGCGCGCGCGCCGGTGTCGGTAAGGCCCACGGCCTTGCGCAGAGAAAAGGTATGCCCCACCAGCTCGGCCTGATTCAGCACATAGCCGGTGCGCTCCTGCCCGGCGAACCATTCCTCAAAATCGAGCGGAGAAAGCCCGCAGTTGCCCCCAACGGTGGTGGTAATGCCCTGCATCACCGAGAGCTGCCCCGCATAAGGGTGGCCGTCCAGATGGCTGTGTACGTCGATAAAGCCGGGCGAAACGATCAGCCCCGCGGCATCCACCACGCGTTGCGCCGGCAGCTCGTGCGCGGAAACGTCCACGATCCTGCCGCCCTCAACGGCCACGTTGGCAAGGCGGGATGTGCGCGTGCGCACATCCACCACACGCCCGCCCACAAAGCTTACGTCAACCATCGTTTTCCTCCGTGCGGGTCTTGGCGCCCGCCCTTGTGAGCGCTGCGCCTCTGCCCCCGGGGGCCGCATTCCTTTCCGCTGCGTTTACGCCTTCCGGGCCGGCCTCACTTTCCGCTGCGCTTACGCTTTCCGGGCCGGCCTCCCGGCCCGCTTCGTCTGCGCCCCCGGGGCCGGCCTCACTCTTCGCCAGGGCAAGGCGGCGCGCCAGCTCGCGCTGCTGCCAGCCGCGCAGCCAGACGATCAGCTCGCGCCGGGGGAACGGCGTAAGCTTTGTGGGGATGGTACTCAGCAGCAGATCGTCCGCGATGGCGCGCAGGCGTTCGGCGCAGGCGCTGTCCGGTGCGGCGTCCAGCACGGTTTTGCCCGCGAGCGAGCTGTATTCCAGCTCTGTGTAATGGTCCAGATAAGCCAGGATCTCGATGGTGGAGCGCCGGGCATAATCGGCCAGCTCGGCCTTTGTTTCGTCGCAGGATGCGTTGTTTACGATTAGCTGAACGGGGAAGATCTCTTCCCCGGACGCGCGCAAAATGGCCTGCAGCAGGCTGTTTGCCGTGGTAACAGAGGCAAAGCTTCCGTTCGTAACGATCACGCAGCGCTGCATCAGCCCCTCGCGAATGGGCAGAATATAGCCCGTGCAGGGCGTTTCGCCGGAGATATCATACAAAATAAAATCCAGCTGCAGCCGGTTGGAAACGCCCTGCGTATCGAGCATTTCGTCAATCAGGCTGATGCCGCGCGCAAGGCAGCCCACGCCGGGGTCGATGCTGCCCAGCTCCAGGCAGTACACGCCGCTGGCTGTAGATAACACATAATCAGAAAGGTCGATCTCGTAGTGCTCGCGATAGTCTTCCAGCGCGGGCAAAATATCCGCCTCGCCGCGCAAAAGCAGCGTGGAGGAAAGGCTGATATCGTTGCCCACCAGCAGTACGCGGTAGCCCTTTTGCGCAAGGGCATGCCCCAGATTCTGCGCGACGGTGCTCTTTCCGCTGCCGCCGCGCCCCAAAAAGCAAATGCGCTGTGCCATCAGCTCTGCCCCCTTATTGCTTGTACATAGCTTTCCCGCGTGAACACGGGTGTAAAATCCGCCATTACCTGCCGCGCGTTTGCCGCACCGTCCCGTAGCAGGTGGTACGCCGTCAGCGCCATCATTTTGGCCGGGGTAAGATATGCTTTTTCCTCGTCTGCAACCGCAAAATCCGCGCTGTGCAGCGCGCCCGAAACGCCTCCGTGCGTAAAATTCACAACGGGCAGCACGTGCGAAAGATCGCCCACGTCGGTGCAGGCCATGTTCTGCATGGCAGGCTCGGCGCACGCTGCAGAAAGCGCGGGCAGCGCCGCGGCGGCCTGCAAAAGCGCACTGCAGGCAGGCGTATAGCGCACGGGCATATAGCCCTGGGCGTTGACGATCTCGGCTGCGGCGCCAAGCGCGGCGGCGCAGTGCAGGCAGGCACGGTCGAATTTTTCGGCAACGTCGTGCAGCGCCTCCAGCGAGGAGGCGCGCAGCATGGCTTCCAGCACGATGGTATCGGGCACAACGTTTAGCGCCGTATCGCTCTCTTTAAGCTTGGTATGGATGCGCACGGCATCGCGCTCGCGGAAGGTCTCGCGCAAAAGGCCGATGGCGGCAAGCGCGAGCGCGGCGGCACTTTGCGCGTTGACACCCAGATGCGGCGCAACGGCGGCGTGCGCCGCCTTGCCGCGAAACGTTACCGTTTTGCTGACAGAGCCTGTGCACGCCACATTGCCCAGCAGCAGGTCGCTTTCGCAGGGGATCATATGCACATGCGTGGTAAGGGCAAGATCGACGCCCTCAAACGCGCCGCGGCGCAGCAGCTCGGATTTGCCGCAGCAGAATTCCACGCCCTCTTTGCGCAGCTCCGCGCGCGTGGGGACGGGGACATATTCCTCGGCGGGCACGGCAAAAAACTGTACGCTGCCGCACAGCGCCGCCGCCACCTCCGGTTCGCACAATGCCGCCGCCGCGCCCAGCATTGCGGTGAGCTGCGCATTGTGGCCGCAGGCGTGCGCAAGGCCGTTTTCGGGGTTCGCATTGGGATGCGCGGGGCACAGAATGCCGTCCAGCTCGCCAATCACGGCAAGACACGGCCTCTCTGCCGCCTTTGCGCCAGGCGCTGCAGCCGCTGTGGGCGCGCTGTGCGCTGTGCCGGATACTTTGCCCGCGCCGGCCGCCGCAGGCGCGCTGTGCGCTGTGCCGGTAAGCACCGCGCGCACGCCTGTTCGGCAAAGGCCCGTTTCCACGGGCAGGCCAAAGCCACGCAGCAAACCGGCAACACGGCCGGCGGTGCGCGTTTCAAAGAAGCCGGGCTCCGCATGCGCGCCGATCTCCCGCGCAAAGCACAGCAGCATTTCCCGCCGCGCATCCACGGCGGCAAGGATCTTTTGTTCGATCGCATCCATCAACAGCGCCTCCTTTTGGCAGCGAAAGACGGGCTCCCGGCGCGCACGGCGTCTGCGCCCGCATTCCTGAAAAAACGCCCGTATGGGCAGAAAAGGCAAAATACAAAAAGAGCAGAAATGAAAAGGGAACGAAAAGAAAACGGCAAAAATAGAGAGAGCAGCAAACAAAAAAGCAAAACAAAGAGAGCGCCAAAACAAAGAGAGGGCAAAAACGGGAAAGAGGGCCGTCTGACAGACGGCCCTTGCCCCGGTTACAGCTGATCAGGAAAAATCGGAAAACGGGCGCGCCCGATCTGCCAAAAAACAAACGCGCTCAACCGATGGAAACAGACGCGTTCGATCGCCGGAAAGCGGACGCCCCCGCAGCCCGGAGCGCCCCCGCAAGCCCGAGGTGCTCTACTGCCCGCACGCCTGGCGGAACTCGGTCCACACACGGGTGTGCGCTTCCATCGCCTCGGCCGAGATGTTCTGGATCATCTCCATCTTGCCGGTATCCAGATCCTCGGGCAGCGTCAGGAAGGCGCGGTATTCCGCTTCAATCAGCGCATCGGCGGCCTTGTTGGTGCAGTAGTAGCCCATAAATTCAAAGCACTGCTTCGAGACCTCCGGCCGCAGGATATAGTCGATAAAGGCGTGCGCGGCGTCCGCGTGCGGCGCGTTTACGGGCACAAACTGTGCCATGATGCCAAAGCCGACGCCCTCCGACGGGTATACGACCTTCAGCTCGGGGTTTGCGAGGCAGGCCATCGTCACCTGGCTGGTGTACATCACGCACGCGCTCACCTCGCCGGAAAGCAGATCGTCCTGCAGGTTGTCGTACTTGATCAGGCGAATATTGGGCGCCAGCTCCGCCAGCTTTGCGCCCGCGGCGTCAATGGCGGCAAGCTCGTTTGTATTATAGCTCTCGCCCGCGATCTTCAGCGCCATGCCGTTCATCACGCGGAAGTTGCTGGTAACGCCTACAGAGCCCTTCAGCGAGGCGTCCCACAGATCGGCGTAGCCCTTGATCTCCAGATCCACAAGCGAAGGATCGTACACGATGGTCTGTACGCCGGAGCCATAGGGTACGGTGTAGGCATCGTCGGGATCGAAAAACTGGCCCTGATACGCCGGGTTGATGTTGCCGAAATTCGGGATCAGGCTTTTGTCCAGCGGCATGACAAGCCCCTCGGCGATGGCCGTCTCGACGATATAGTCGTCGGCGATCACTACGTCGTAATCGCCGCCGTTTGCCGTCTCCAGCTTTGCGAGCATCGTTTCGTCGGTATCAAAGCTGGAATAGTTGATCTTGATGCCGGTTTCGGCCGTGAAGGCGTCCAGTACCTCCTGCGGGAACATGCCCTCCCAGGTGTACAGGTTCAGCTCTGCGGAGCCGGGCGCGGAGCCGGAGTCGGCGGGCGCGGAGCCGGGCGCGGAGCCGGCGGGCCCGTTACCCGCTGCGGAAGACGAGGTGCCGGCGCAGCCCGCAAGAGCGGCCAGCGCCAGCGCAAGGCAAAGGGCAAATGCAAGAATTTTCTTCATGAGTGTTCCTCCTTTTTGTCCCGCTTTGGGGCGGGCTTTATGGGATCCCCTCCCGCTTTGGGCTTTCCCACTTTCCCCAAAACATTGGAAAGGACAACCAGTAAAAGCGTTGCGCCGAGCATCAGCGTACACAGCGCGTTGATCTCCGGCGTGACGCCGGTTTTGATCTGCGTATACACCTTGATGGGCAGCGTGTTCACATTGACACCCGTAACAAAGATGCTGATGATCACGTCGTCCAGGCTCATGGCAAAACTGAGCAGCATGCCGGAGAGAATGGCCGGCGCCAGCAGCGGCAGCGTAATATCAAAAAAAACACGCGCTTCACCCGCACCCAGATCGCGCGCGGCTTCGGCAAGGCTGGGATCCATGCCCACCAGCCGCGCCTTCACCAGCATATACACATAAGGGATGCAGAAGGTGGTGTGCGCAAGGATGAGCGTCGTCATGCCGAACGGCAGGCCCAGCAACGAGAAAAACGCCATAAATACCATGCCCAGAATAATCTCCGGAATCATAATGGGCAGCATAGAAAGGTATTCCACGGCGCTTTTGGTGCGCAGCTGTACCTTGGTAAAACCGTAGGCGCCCAGCGTGCCCACCGCGGCGGCGCCAAGGCTGGCCGAAAGCGCCAGCACAAGGCTGTTGCCAAGCGCCTCGAACATGGCGCGGTCGCGAAACAGCGTTTCGTACCACCGGAGCGAAAAGCCGCTCCACACACTGCTGATCTTGCTTTCGTTGAACGAATACAAAACGACAAGCACGATGGGCAGATACAAAATAACGATGATAAGGCCGAGATACAGGTTCGGCAGCCTGGTGCGGTTTTTCATAGCAGGCCCTCCAGCTCGGTGGTGTGCGTCACGCGCTTATACAGCGAGATCATCAGGCTCGTCAGCACCATCAGCACAACGCTCAGCGCCGCGGCAAACGGCCAGTTGTGCGCCTTCATCAGCTGATCCTGGATCAGGCTGCCCACCAGCACCACCTTGTTGCCGCCCAGAATATCGGCAATAAAGAACAGGCCCATCGAGGGGATGAAGGTGAGGATCACGCCGGAAAGCAGCCCGGGCAGCGTGAGCGGCAGCGTAACGGTAAGAAAGGCCTTCAGCGGCGTTGCGCCCAGATCGCGCGCCGCTTCCACAAGGCTCCAATCCAGCTTTTCGGCGCTGGAATACACCGCAAGGATCATAAACTGCAGCAGCGCATACACCATGCCTACCACAACGGCAGGGTAGGTGTACAGCAGCTTCAGCGGGCTGTCGGTAAGGCCGAGGCCCATCAAAAGCTTATCGAGCGTGCCGTTCGCGCGGAAGATGATGATCCACCCGTACAGGCGGATCAGAGAACTTGTCCAGAAGGGGATCATCAGCAGCATCATCACGCGGCCCTTCCACACGGGAGAGAGCTTTGCCATAAAGTAGCCGAACGGATACCCGATGGCACAGATCAGCAGCGTGCTCACAATGGCCAGCCGAAACGATTCCAGAAAGGTGTTCAGATACACCGGCTGAAGAATATTTTGGTAGTTGTCCGTCGTAAACTCATGGATGACGCCCCATACCTCGGCGCGCGTCTGAAAGCTGAGCACCAGCATATACACGAGCGGCCCCGCCACAAAAACGAGCGTAAACAGATACAGGGGCAGCAGCGTCAGCCAGACGCCGCCGCGCTTTTTGCGCCGCGCCCTCATGCCCCTGCCTCCGCGGCCCCCGTGGGCGCATCCACATCCACGGGCACGGCGTTTTCGGGCTGCCAGGTAACGCGCACGGCCTCGCCGGTGCGCACGGCAAGGTCGATGCCGTGGCGGCTTGCCACAAGCTCCGTGCCGTCGGCAAGCGTGAGCGCAATGCGCAGCATGCCGCCCGCAAACGTTTTTTCGCGGATCACGGCGGGAAGGCCGCAGGCATTTTTGTCCCGCGTGAACTCCACATGCTCGCTGCGCACAGCCAGCGTAACGGAGCTGCCGGGCAAAAACGAATAGCCTCGGCACAGCGCTCCGGCGCAGCCGCCCGCGCATTCGGCGCTTAAAACGCCGTTTTCCACGCTGCGCACCGTGCCCGTAAGCACGTTGGCCGTGCCCACAAAGCGGGCCACATAGCTGGTGCGGGGGCTGTCGTACACCTCGGCGGGCGAGCCGAGCTGCTCAAAGCGTCCGCCGCGCATTACGGCAATGCGGTCGGACATATTCAGCGCTTCCTCCTGATCGTGCGTGATATAGATAAACGTGATGCCCAGCTGCTTTTGCAGGGCCTTTAATTCCGATTGCATCTGACGGCGCAGCTGCAGATCGAGCGCGCCGAGCGGTTCGTCCAGCAGCAGCACGCTGGGGCGGTTCACCACGGCGCGCGCAATGGCAACGCGCTGGCGCTGCCCGCCGGAAAGCTCCGAGGGCATGCGCCTTTCGTAGCCGGAAAGCTGCACCAGCGCCAGCGCCTCTTTTACGGCGGCGCGGATCTCCTCCCGGGAGCGCCTTTTCAGCCGCAGGCTGTAGCCGATGTTCGCGGCCACCGTCATATGGGGAAACAGGGCGTAATTCTGGAACACGGTATTCACATCGCGCTGATTGGGCTCGGTGTCTGTTACGTCTTTTCCGTTCAGCAGCACGCGCCCCTCATCCGGTGTTTCCAGCCCGGCAATGATGCGCAGCGTGGTGGTTTTTCCACAGCCCGAAGGCCCCAGCAGCGTGATGAATTCGCCCTTGCCGATAGAAATGCTGACGCCGTTCAGCACATCGGTCTGGCCAAAACGCTTTGCGATGCTTTGCAGCTCCAGAATCGTTTCTCCCATTGTCCTCTCCTTCTTATGACCCGATTAGTCCCCCGGAAGGCCTTGGCGCGACGGAACGGGCGGCCTGAAGGGAATGCCTGCGCACCGTGCACCAAACCCGATGCAGTGCCTTTTGCCTTGCGGGCAGCGGCAGGCAGGGCGCCCCCGTCCGCCGGGGAACCGTTTACGTACCATTATATCAAAAACGAGCGATTTGTATAGTATTTTTTCGGAAAAAACCGATCCCGTGGCTGCCAAAGTTTTATCCTCTGGAACGAAGAAACTTGTGTAAGTATACGAAAATTGTGCGGTTTGAGACGGCGTTTCTCCCTTGCGCCTTTCCTCTGCGCCGGCCGGGGGGCGGTTTTGCCTGCGCTTTTCCGAATTCTTCCGGCTGCAAAAAAAATAAAGGTAGACGGTTTGCGCAAAAAAGGATATAATAAGGGAATAATATGGGATAGGATCGATCTTTTGGGACAAGGCGCGGGGGAAGCACTGCTTCAACCGCGCAAAGTGGGGGATATACCGTCAGAACGTGCCCGGGGCTTGATTCAGAGCTTTCTCAGGAAAGGCGGACAATGTGAATGGACGGTTTATTGATTCTTGGCGCGGGCGGCTATGGGCGTACAGTGGCGGAGGCGGCGCGGGCCGCGGGCCGCTGGAAGCGCATTGCCTTTTTGGACGACAGCCAAAAGGGGGAAAAGATCCTCGGCCGCTGTGCAAAGGTGGCGGAGTACCGGGGCAAATATCACTACGCTTATCCGGCATTTGGCGACAACACGCTGCGCGACGACTGGCTGAAGCGGCTGGAGCGCATGGGATATGAGCTGCCGGTGCTGGCGCATCCGCGCGCGTATATCAGCCCGTCGGCGCGGCTTGCGCCCGGCGCCGTGGTGCTTGCGCTGGCCGCTGTCGGCACGAACACCGTCGTCAGCCGCGGGGCGATCGTCAATATGGGCGCCATCGTCGATCACGACTGTACGGTAGGCGCGAGCGCGCATGTTGCGCCCGGCGCAATTGTCAAGGCGGGCAATAACATTCCCGCGCGGGTGAAGGTGGATTCCGGCCGTGTCATCGCGCGCGGTGCGGTATTTCAATTACAGGAGGAAACATATGTCTAAGCTGCTGATCTTGGGTATGGGCGGCCTTGGCCGCATGGTGGGCGAGGTGGCCGCGGGGCTCGGCCGCTGGGAGGAGATCGCCTTTTTGGACGACGCGGTGCGCGATGCGCAGATTGTGGGCAAGTGCATGGATTACACCGTGCTTGCGCACCGGTATGAGGAAGCGATCGCCGCCTTTGGCGATAACCGTCTGCGCCTTGCGTGGACGCGCCGCCTGACGGAGGCGGGCTACCGTGTGCCGTGCATCGTGCACGCGTCGGCCGTCGTCAGCCCGTCGGTGCAGATGGGGGCGGGCTGCCTTGTGCTGCAGGGCGCGATCGTCAATCCCAATACCACGCTGGGCATGGCCTGCCTTGTAAACAGCGGCGCGCTGGTGGATCATGACAACCGGCTGGGAGACGGCGTGCATGTGAACCTGCACGCCACCGTCAAAGCGTGGTGCGATCTGGCGCCGTGCGCCCGCACCGAGGCGGGCGAGGTGGTCTATTCCACGCGCCGGCGCATTGAGGGCGTGGAGGATCATGATCTGGAGGACGCGCTGTTCGCCTTCAAGCTGGGCGAGACGGCCAGCTATGTAAAGCCGTTCGGCTCGGGCCACATCAACGATACGTATGCCGTCTATATGTCTGTGCCGGGCGGCGACGAGCTGCGCTATGTAATCCAGCGCATCAATACCGACGTGTTTAAAAACCCGCACGACGTAATGGAGAATATTTTCGGCGTTACCGAATACCTGCGCCGCAGGATCATGGAGCGCGGCGGCGACGCCGACCGGGAAACGCTGAATTACATCAAGACAAAAACCGGCGCAAACTATTTCGAGGATGCGGCGGGCAGCGCATGGCGCTGCTACAATTACATCCCGGATTCCGTATGCATCGAGAGCGTATCCGATCCGATGGATTTTTATCATTCGGGCAAGAGCTTTGGCGGCTTTTTGCGCGAGCTGGAGCATTATCCCGCCGATACGCTGCATGAGACGATTGAAAAATTCCACGACACGCGCAAGCGTCTGGCCGATTTTGATAAGGCCCTTGCGCGCGATGTGAAAAACCGCGCCAAAGACTGCGCGGCCGAAATCGCGTTTATCCAGCAGCGCCGCGCAGACTGCGCCGTACTGATGGACCTGCTGGAGGCGGGCAAGCTGCCGCTGCGCGTTACGCACAACGATACCAAGCTGAACAACATTCTGTTCGACGAAAAAACCGGCAATGCGCTGTGCGTGATCGATCTGGATACGATCATGCCCGGCCTTGCGCTGAACGATTACGGCGATTCCATCCGCTTTGGCGCTTCCACCGCTGCCGAGGACGAGCCGGATGCTTCCAAGGTGCACTTCGATCTGTACCTGTTCGAGCTGTACACCCGGGGCTATCTGGAAGCCGCGGGCGATGCGCTGACGGATACCGAAAAGGAATATCTGCCCTGGGGCGCGAAGCTGATGACGCTGGAATGCGGCACGCGGTTCTTAACGGACTATCTGCAGGGCGATACATATTTTAAAGTGAGCCACCCGAAGCACAACCTCGAGCGCTGCCGCACGCAGTTTAAGCTTGTGGCCGATATGGAGCGCGTTTGGGACGAGATGGCGGCCATTGTAAAAAAATACGCCTGATCGGCCCTGCGGCATAAAAAATCCCCGTTCGCCGGTCTGGCGAACGGGGAATGTTCTATTTTACGTGCGAAAGCGTCCGTTTTGCCTCCGGGTGGTACTTCTGCCTTGTGGCTGCGCCGCCGCGCAGGTGGCGCTCCTCCTTATTCTGCTGCAGCACCCGCCGCACGCCGTTGTACAGCGCGCGATTTTGCCGTTTTAGGCGCTGTGTCAGATCTTTATGTACGGTCGATTTGCTGATGCCGAATTGCTGTGCGGCGCTGCGCACGGTAGCGCCCGTTTCCACCACATACTGCCCCAGCGCGACGGCGCGCTCTTCCGGATTCCCTTTCATGCACACACCACTCCCCATGCGGGCGTATGCCCGCGTGTCTGGTGCATGTATATGCCGGGTGCAAACAGATTATGTGCCGTTTAGCGCGCTCGTACCATTTCCAGTTCATACAAAGCGGCATTCAAAGGCTTTTGGTCTCCTGACTCCTGAAATCCATGCCTTTTATAAAATCGACGGGCGCCCTCATTAATATTCAGCACCCAAAGCGTCGGGATTCCGGCGCACATCGCAACCGCATATTTCAAAAGTCGTTCACCGTATCGTTTATTCTGTTCTTCTGGCAGGACATACAGGTTTTCTATCAGATTTTTATAGACAGAAACAATACCGACGGGCTTTCTGTCGATCAGCATGAACAGCTTTTTTCCGGCAGCCATTTCTCTGCGCAGATATTCTTTCTGTGTGGTGGGCGTATGTGTTTTTATAAATGCTTCGGAACAAAATCCTCTGTGAGATGCTTTCCAGCTTTCCGCATGAATGAGCCCCGCCTGTAGGATGTTTTTTTCGTTCACCTCGACAAATTGCATCTTGGTTTCCTTTCCAATGCCCGAGGTCTTGCTTTTTCCCTCGTCGGCATTCCGTTTCGATTGTCATATCCATGATAGGTGTATTCAATTGAGCCTTTCCCGATTCGACGGACAGTGATCGGTGCTTTTACGCTTCATCGATATACATGCCGCGCAAAAGGGCAATCTCCCGGGCCCAGCCCGCGTCGTCGTTGGGCGTTTCCAGAATCAGCGGCAGATCGCGCAGCGCCGGATGGTTGACGATGCGCCGGAACGCCTCGAGACCGATGTGCCCCGCGCCGATCTGCGCGTGACGGTCCTTGTGCGCGCCCAGCGGATTCATGCTGTCGTTCAGATGCACGGCCTTCAGGCGGCCAAGGCCGATCGTTTTGTCAAACTGCGCCAGCACGCCGTCCAGATCGTTTACAATGTCGTACCCGGCGTCCCACACGTGGCAGGTATCGAGGCACACGCCCATTTTGTCCGCGCATGCAACGCCGTCCAAAATGGCGCGCAGTTCTTCAAAGCTGCGGCCCACCTCGCTGCCCTTTCCGGCCATTGTCTCAAGCAGAACGGTGGTATGCTGCTCCGGCGTCAACACGTCGTTCAGCTGTGCGGTGATGAAGGCAATGCCCGCTTCGGCGCCCTGCCCAACATGGCTGCCGGGATGAAAATTGTAAAGGTTGCCGGGCGTATGCTCCAGACGGGCCAGATCCTCGCGCATCATCGTGCGCGCAAATTCGCGCAGGTGCGCGTCTGCCGCACAGGCGTTCATGGTATAGGGCGCGTGCGCCACCAGCGGGCCAGTAACGCCATTCGTTCCGGCCTCGGCCAGAAACGCGGCGATATCGGCTTCGTCCAGCGCCTTGGCGCTGCCGCCGCGCGGGTTGCGTGTGAAAAACGCGAACGTATTCGCGCCCAGCCGGTGCGCCTGCCGCCCCATTGCGGCGTAGCCTTTTGCGGCAGAAATGTGGCTTCCGATCCTGATCATAAAAGAGCCGTCCTTTCCGAAAAAAAGCCTGAAGGTGGTTTGGAGGGAACAACGATGCAAAAGTTCAAAGAACCGATCACGGCGCGCGGCGTGCGCGCAGAGCTGGCCCGCATGGCCGAGCCGGAATACGCGGCCTTTGCCGGAAGGCTGCTGCCCGGCGTGGACGATCTGCTGGGCGTGCGTTTGCCGAAGCTGCGCGCCCTTGCGCGCCGTCTGGCCCGGGGAGACTGGGCGGCATACCTTGCGGCGGCCGAAAGCGGCACGTTTGAGGAGCGCATGCTGCAGGGCATGGTGATCGGTTCTCTGGACGCGCCCGCAAAAGAGGTGCTTGCGTGCGTGGCCGCCTTTCTCCCCAAGATCGACAACTGGTCGGTGTGCGACAGCTTTTGCAGCGGCCTCAAGCTTGCGCGCGCCGAGCCGGAGCGCGTATGGGATTTTTTAATGCCCCTTTTGCACGATGCGCGCCCTTACGCCGTGCGCTTTGCGGTGGTGATGCTGCTGCTTTACTACATCGACGAGGCGCATTTGCCGGCGGTGCTGGAGTGCCTTGCCCGCGTGCGCCATGAGGCGTATCCCGTAAAAATGGCCGTGGCGTGGGCGGCATCCATGTGCTATGCGGCCTTCCCGCGCGAGACGCTGCAATGGCTGCAGAGCATGCCGCTGGACGCAGAGACACACCGCAAAACGATCCGCAAGATCTGCGAATCGCGCCGGGTGGATGCGGCCGAAAAGCAGCGGGTCAAACAGCTGGCGTGGAGCGAAGCGCTGCATCTGCAGCGCCCCCTGTAATGAACAGACCAACAGAAACAGGATGTGAAAAGCCATGGCAAACGCGTTTACCAAACGTATTTACGAGGTGGTGCGGCAGATCCCGCGCGGATATGTCGCCTCCTATGGACAGATAGCGGCGCTGGCGGGCAACCCGCGCGGGGCGCGGGGCGTTGGCTTTGCACTGCACCGCAACCCGCAGCCGGGAGAGATCCCCTGCCATCGCGTTGTGTTCCAAGACGGCAGCCTGTGCGGCGGCTTCGCGTTTGGCGGCGAGGGCGCGCAGCGCGCGCTGCTTGCGGACGAGGGCGTGGTGTTTTTGCCGGACGGCCGCGTCGATCTGCAAAAATGCGCGTGGCTCGGCGCGCCGCGCGCCCGGGAATGATGCGGACGGCGGGTTTGCCGGGGCGTTGGCCATTGCCGCGCGGCAAGCCTGCCGGGGCTTTGGCCATCAGGGCGCGTTTAAAAAAACTTTACAGCGCCTCCATCTGCGCCGCGATGTCTGCTTCTGCGGCGCGCATGGCGCGCAGCGTCAGCTCCAGCAGCTTGTCCAGCTCCCAGCCGAGGCGTTCGGCGCCCTGCCGGATGACATCGCGCGAGCAGCCGGCGGCGAATTTTTTATCCTTAAATTTCTTTTTCAGGCTGGAAAGCTCCATATCCTGCACGCTTTTCGAGGGGCGCATCAGCGCCGCCGCGCCCACAAGGCCCGTCAGCTCGTCTGCCGCGAACAGCACCTTTTCCATTTCATGCTGCGGCTCTACATCGCTGCAAAGGCCGTAGCCATGGCTGCACACAGCGTGCACAAACGCCTCGTCTGCGCCGATCTCGGCCAGCAGCTCCGGCGCTTTTTTGCAATGCTGTTCAGGCCATTGCTCAAAATCTACATCGTGCAAAAGCCCCACCAGCGCCCAGAAATCGGCCTCCTTGGCGTAGCCCAGCTCGTTTGCGTACCAGCGCATTACAGCCTCCACCGTAAATGCGTGCTGCAAATGGAACGGCTCGTGGTTATACTTTTTCAGCAGGGAAAATGCTTCTTCGCGTGTCATGCGTCTGGCTCCTTTTGTACAATTTGTATTTTTGCAATAAGATAATACGAATGACATATAGTGCATACAGCGCGCCCGGAGGCGCTCTGAACAGCCCCTCTTTGCCTTTCGACAGCTTGCCGCGCCGGACGGCGGCAAAAGAAAAATCGCCCTTTTTACAGGAGAAGGGGAGCTTTACAGGAGAAGGGGAGCTTTTACGGGAGAAAGCCTTTTTCGCGGCCAGTCTCCCCCAAAAAGCCGGCCTACCGCAGAAACCTCCGCAAAAGCGCTTCGTTTTCCGGTGTGTACGGCTGATAGCGGATGCCGAGATCGATCCAGTTCGCCTTGCGCACAATGCTCTTATAATGGGTGAACGTATCAAAGCTGTGCTTGCCGTGATAGCTGCCGATGCCGCTTTCGCCCACGCCGCCGAAGGCCATATCGCTGGTGGCAAGATGGATGACGGTGTCGTTTACACAGCCGCCGCCAAAGCTGCAGCCGCGCAGCACGCGCCGTTCGGCGGCCCGATCTGTGGTAAAGAGATACAGCGCCAGCGGCTTCGGCCGTGCGTTTACAAACCGCATGGCCTCTTCCGGTGTGCCGCAGGGGAGCACCGGAAGGATGGGGCCGAAGATCTCCTCCTGCATCACGGGGCTTTCAGGCGATACATCGGCCAGCACCGTGGGTGCGATCTGCAGCGTTTCGGCGCGCCCCTCGCCGCCGCACACCACGCGGCCGCTTTGCATCAGGCCCATCAGGCGCCGGTAATGCCGCTCGTTTACGATGCGTCCGTAATCCGGGTTTTCCAGCGGCTGTTCGCCGAACTGCTCCGCAATTTCCTGCCGCACCAACTCCAGCAGCTCGTCATGCACCGAGCGCTGCACCAGAACATAGTCCGGAGCAACGCAGGTTTGTCCGGCGTTCAGATATTTGCCGAATACCAGCCGCCGTGCGGCCAGCGCAAGATCGGCTGTTTCGTCAATGATGCAGGGGCTTTTGCCGCCCAGCTCCAGCGTAACGGGCGTGGGCCAGCGCGCGGCCTTTTCCATCACGAGCCTGCCCACCGCTACGCTGCCCGTGAAGAAGACCGAATCGAATTTCTGCTCCAAAAGGGCCTCGTTTTCGGCGTGGCCGCCCTCCACTACGGCAATATATTCCGGCGCGAAGCAGCTTTCCAGCAGCTCCTTCAGCACGCGGCTGGTGGCAGGGGCATAGGCGCTGGGCTTTACCACGGCGCAGCAGCCCGCCGCAATGGCGCCCACGAGCGGGTCCAGCGAGAGCAGCACGGGGTAATTCCACGGGCTCATCACAAGCGAGACACCCAGCGGCTCGGGTACAACAAAGCTTTGCGCCGAAAACTGCGCCAGCGGCGTTTTGGCGCGGCGCGGGCGCATCAGCCGCGCAAGGTTTTTAAGCATGTAGTCGATCTCGCCGAGAACGAGCCCCACCTCGCACATATAGCCCTCAAAGGCCGATTTGTGCAGATCGGCGTGCAAAGCGGCGCAGAGCTCCTCCTCACGGGCGGCAACGGCGCCGCGCAGCGTTTTCAGCGCGTGGCGGCGCCAGGCGGCGGTGCGTGTTTTTTCGGTGGCAAAAAAGGCGCGCTGCGCCGCAACAATGGCTTCCGGCTGCATAAAACCGCTTCCTTTCCAATATTTCAAATCATAAAAGCTGGCTTGCGCGGGGGCATGCCCGCAAAACAGGGCAAGCGCAGTTCCTCGTGTGCGCCGGGAAAGACCGGCGCGCACAGGCGCTTCGCTCCCTTTGCGCCGAAGCAATATCATTGTATCACGCGCAAAAAAAAATAACAACTGCAAAAAGCAGCACGCGAATGTCCGAACGCGCGCTTTTTAACAGGGGCCGGCGTTTCATCACGCGATAAAACGCCCCTTGTAACAGGTTTTATCTTTTCATGCTTTTCACGAGACTTTCCAAAAAAGCAACGCGCAGCGGGCGCTTGCGGGCGGCATAGCGGTGTTTTGGAAGCGTTCTTGTTCGGGCCTTTCCGCTTTTTTACGGGACTTGCCGTTTGCCGAAAAGTGTAGTATAATGTGGGGTACAGTATCATAAGCCATGCCATGATCCCGAAAGCGCCGCTTCAAACGCCAAAACGGTGTGCAAAGACCGGCCCAAAGGCTTTTGACCGGCAGGACGGTCGGACAGAACATCCAAACGCCGTTTTGCGCGCGGGCAGAGCTTTTCCGGCACGTTTTGCGGGAGACTCATTCATCCAGGAGGCGACCCAATTGGCACAGAAATTTACGCCGCTTGCGCAATCGCGCGCGAGTTATTATTGTAAGGGCAGCCCCGTGCATTTTGTGCGCGTGGAGCTGTTCCGCATGGAGGGCACGGGCGACACGGTCGTAACGCTCACCTTCAAAAATCTGTTTTCCCGGCCGCTGGTCTCGTTCACGGCCTATTTTCGCTGCAAAAACAAATACGGCGAGATCGTGGTGGAGGATTCCTTCACCTACGACGACGTCTATGCCAATGAGGGCGATTGCTTTGGCTGCGACGACGCGGTGTTTGTCAGCGACGAGCCGCTGGGCAGCGTGGAGGTGCGCCTTGGCTCGGTGACGTATGACGATGGGGCGCCGCACGATTTGCGCCGCTGCACTGCCGTGGCGCTGCCGCCGCTGCGGCCGCTGCCGCAGCGCGAGCGCAGCGCGCTGTGCCGCGCGCTGCATACGGAGGACGCGGATTATTACCCCGAGGAGGCCGAGGACGGATGGCGCTGCACCTGCGGCGCGTTCAACTACAACGCCGGACAGGGCATCTGCTTTTGCAGCGAATGCGGCATGGAAAAGGCGATGCTGCAGTCGGCTCTGCGGCAGGTACAGCAGGCGGTTGAGCCGCCGCAGCCGCAGTATGACGCGGGCATGCAGTATCTGCCCGTGCGCGACGAGGAGCCTGAGAACGACCCATACGGCAGCTCGGGCTATGACCGCATCGATTATTCCATGGGCGCGGCGGGCGGCCGCGTGCTGCGCGGTGTACCGGAGCGCGGAGCGGGCCAAACCGGCGCGTCTGCACTCTACGGGATGCCCGGGCAGGAGGGCCGCGGCGGCATGCCGCCGGTGCCCGCGCGCACGGCCAACGACACGCCTGCCGGGGACGGGGCCGTCTCGATCATGAAGGATTCCACGGCCGATTTCATCCTGCGGGCGCTGCCGTTCTGGACGCTGGCGGCCGTCGGTGTCTTCACTGTTTGCGCGGTGCTTGCGGCGCAGCTTTTGCGGTAATGCGTTTGTTGCTTTTTTTGCTTGCAAATCCCTTTGCAAATCGGTTACAATAGTAAAAAGCAGAAGACAGGGCCGCCGCACGGGGCAGAGGCTGCCCGGTGCGGCGGACACGCCGTACTTTGTGCATGAACGAATATTTTTGTAAAATATGACGGAACAATTTGCCGAAGTTCCCGGCGAACGCGGCTTTTTAGACGGCTTGAAAAAACGGCTGTTCCGTTTTAAAAGCGCCGGGTGCAGTTTGCAGGGCGCAAAATGCCAAACGGCAAGTTCCCGCAGGGGAACAGGAGGGGGAACCAAAAAGCACATGGCAAAAAAAACCGCCTATGACAACGAAAGCATTACATCACTAAAAGGAGCCGACCGGGTGCGCAAGCGTCCGGGCGTTATTTTTGGCTCCGACGGCGTGGAAGGCTGTGCGCATTCCATCTTTGAAATTTTATCAAACGCCATCGACGAGGCGCGCGAGGGCTATGGCAACCGCATTCTCATCACGCGCTTTGCGGACGGTTCGGTGGAGGTGGAGGACCACGGCCGCGGCATGCCCGTCGATTACAACACCGGCGAGCAGCGCTACAACTGGGAGCTGCTGTTCTGCGAGATGTACGCGGGCGGCAAGTATACCGCCGGAGAGGATAATTACGAATATTCCCTGGGCCTGAACGGCCTTGGCCTGTGCGCCACGCAGTATGCCTCCGAATGGATGAAGGCCGATATTTACCGCGACGGTTTTCATTATCATCTCGATTTTGAAAAGGGCGAAAACGTGGGCGGCCTGCAAAAAGAGCCGCTGACACGCAAAAAGACGGGTACCATCATCCGCTGGAAGCCGGATGCCGAGGTGTTCACCGATATCAATGTGCCGGGCGAATATTTCCGCGATGTCATCAAACGGCAGGCCGTGGTGAACGCCGGCGTTACATTTGTGTTTACGGATTTTGGCGGCGGCGAAAAAGAGACGGTGGAGTACTGCTACGAAAACGGCATCCGCGATTACGCCGAGGAGATCGCTGATCTGCAAAGCCTCACGCCCGTGGTATTCTGCCAATCCGCCGCCGAGGGACGCGACCGTCCCGACCGCCCGGATTACAAGGTGAAGATGAGCGCGGCATTCTGCTTTTCCAATAAAAACCAGCTTTTGGAATACTACCACAACTCCAGCTGGCTGGAACACGGCGGCAGCCCGGACCGCGCGGTGCGCTCGGCCTTTGTCAGCCAGATCGACGCGTTTTTAAAGCAGAAAAACCTCTATAAAAAGGGCGAGAGCCGCATCACGTTCACCGATGTGCAGGATTGCCTGATCTTTATCTCCAGCTCGTTCTCCACGCAGACGAGCTACGAGAACCAGACCAAAAAGGCCATCACCAACAAATTTATCCAGCAGGCGATGACGGATTTTCTGAAGCACAATTTAGAGGTGTACTTCCTCGAAAAGCCGGACGAGGCCCTGCGCCTTGCGCAGCAGGTGCTGGTGAACAAGCAGAGCCGCGAGCACGCCGACAAGGTGCGGCAGGGCGCAAAAAAAACGCTCTCGGCGCAGATTGATATCGCGAACCGCGTGCAGAAATTTGTTGATTGCCGTTCCAAGGATACCGCCCGGCGCGAGATTTATATCGTGGAGGGCGATTCGGCCATGGGCGCGGTAAAACAGAGCCGCGATTCCGAATTTCAGGCCATTATGCCCGTGCGCGGCAAAATCCTGAACTGCTTGAAGGTGGATTACGACCGCATTTTTAAAAGCGAGATCATCACCGATCTTATTAAGGTGCTGGGCTGCGGTATCGAGCTGGGCGGCAAGGGCAAAAAAGAGCTTTCCAGCTTCGATCTGGCCAACCTGCGCTGGAGCAAGGTGATCATCTGTACCGATGCCGATGTGGACGGCTACCAGATCCGCACGCTGATCCTGGCGATGATCTACCGCCTGACGCCGACATTGATCGAAGAGGGCTATGTATACATTGCCGAATCGCCGCTGTACGAGATCGAGAGCAAGGGCCGCACCTATTTTGCCTATACCGAGCCGGAAAAGACGGAATTTTTAAGCCGCATCGGCAGCGCAAAATATACCATCCAACGCTCCAAGGGCCTTGGCGAAAACGATCCCGAGATGATGTGGCTTACAACGATGAACCCCGAAACGCGCCGCCTGATCAAAGTAACGCCCGAGGATGCGCAGCGCACGGCCGAGGTGTTCGATCTGCTGCTGGGCAATAACCTTGCCGGCCGCAAGGAGCACATCGCGAACCACGGGTACGAATATCTGGACGATCTGGACATATCGTGATCCAATTTATGATTTAGCAAAAGAGGAACAGGATGGCAAGAACACCGAAGAAAAAACAGCCGGCAAAAACGCCGGCGCGGCCGCAGCTGGGCGACAGCGTCGAGATCATCGACGCGGGCAGCGTATTGGAGGAGCCGATTACCCGCACGCTGGAGACAAACTTTATGCCCTACGCCATGAGCGTGATCGTCTCGCGCGCGCTGCCCGAGATCGACGGCTTTAAGCCCGCGCACCGCAAGGTGCTGTATACGATGTACGAGATGGGCCTTTTGAAGGGCCCGCGCACAAAATCGGCCAACATTGTGGGCAGCACCATGCATTTGAACCCGCACGGCGACCAGGCTATTTACGATACCATGGTGCGCCTTGCGCGCGCCAACGAGACGCTGCTTGTGCCGTTCGTCTCGGGCAAGGGCAACTTTGGCAAGGCATACAGCCGCGATATGGCCTATGCCGCTTCGCGCTACACCGAGGCGAAGTTAGAGGAGGTGTGCGCGGAGCTGTTCCGCGATATCGACAAGGACACCGTCGATTTTGTGGACAACTACGATGCCAGCACGCAGGAGCCGGTGCTGCTGCCCGTTACGTTTCCCACCATTCTGGCAAACAATACGCTGGGAATCGCCGTCGGCATGGCCTCGAACATCTGCTCGTTCAATCTGGCCGAGCTGTGCAACACCACCATCGCGCTGCTGAAGGATCCAAAGCACGACCTTTTTTCCACCATGCCCGCGCCCGATTTTGCGGGCGGCGGCTACATCCTGTATCAGGAGGAGGAGCTGCGCAAAATTTACGAGACGGGGCGCGGCAGTGTGCGCGTGCGGGCGAAATATACCTACGAAAAGGAAGGCAATCGCATCGAGATCACGCAGATCCCGCCCACCACCACGGTCGAGGCCATTATGGACAAGATCGCCGAGCTCGTCAAGGCCGGGCGCGTCAAGGAGATCAGCGATCTGCGCGATGAGACCGATCTGAACGGCCTGAAGCTGACCATCGACCTGAAGCGCGGGCAGGACCCGGAAAGGCTGATGCAAAAGCTCTTCCGCGCCACGCCCCTGGAGGATTCGTTCGCCTGCAATTTTAACATTCTCATCGCGGGCATGCCGCGCGTGATGGGCGTGCGTGAAATTTTGGAGGAATGGGCGGCGTTCCGCACCGAATGCGTGCGGCGGCGCACCTTTTATGAGCTGCACGGCAGAGAGAAACGCCTGCATCTGCTCAAGGGCCTCGCGGCCATTTTGCTGGATATCGACAAGGCCGTGCGCATTGTGCGCGAGACCGAGGAGGAGAGCGAGGTGCTGCCAAACCTGATGATCGGCTTTGGCATCGACCGCGAACAGGCCGAATATGTGGCCGAGATCCGTCTGCGGCACTTAAACCGCGAATATATTTTGAAGCGTACCCAGGAGACAGACGAACTGGAAGCCGATATCGCCCGTTTGCAGGAGCTGCTGAACAGCCCCGCCAAACTGAAAAAGGTAATCATGGAGGAGCTTTCCGCCGTGGCGAAGCAGTATGGCGAAGCGCGCCGCAGCGAGATCCTCTACGAGACGGCCGAGGCCGCGGAAGACGAGCCCCCCGAGATGCCGGATTATCCGGTTACCGTCTTTTATACGCGCGAGGGCTATTTTAAAAAGATCACGCCGCAGTCGCTGCGCATGTCCGGCGAACAGAAGCTGAAGGAGGGCGACGAGATCGACACCCAGCTCGAAACGCGCAACAACGCCGAGCTGCTGTTTTTTACAAACCGCTGTCAGGTGTACAAATGCCGTGTGGGTGATTTTGAAGACGGCAAGGCCAGTGCGATGGGCGATTACATCGCCGCGCGCCTTTCTATGGAAGAGGGGGAAACCCCGGTTTATATGGCGCTCACCACCGATTACAAGGGCCATATGTTCTTTTTGTTCGCAAATGGCAAGGCCGCGAAGGTGCCGATGGAAAGCTACGCCACCCGGCAAAACCGCCGCAAGCTGCTGAACGCGTTCAGCGATAAATCGCCGCTGGTATACGCCGCTTATCTGCGCGAGGAATGCGAGCTGGCCATTTATACCAGCGCCGGGCGGCTGCTGCTGGTGCATTCGGCGCAGGTGCCCGCAAAGCAGACCAAGAATACGGCCGGCGTGAATGTGATTACGCTGAAAAAGAATCAGTCGATCACGCTGGCGCGCCGCGCCGAGCGCGTGGAGCTGGCCGACCCGCACCGTTACCGTGTGCGCACGCTGCCCGCCGCGGGCGCGCTGCTGCGCGCGCAGGATACTGCCGAGCAGCTGAAGCTGGAATGACCGGGCTGCCCAAAGCGCCGCGCGCGGACGGCCCCGGCAGGCGCCCTGTACCGAGGGCTTTTGACGCTTTCGGGCAGCGCAAATGAATATTTTTGCAAAGGAGATGTCTTTTATGCGACATGTTTCAAGATCCGTCCGTCTGCTGGCCGCCGTGCTGGCGGTGTGCCTGCTGGCCTGTTCCTGCGGCAACCGCGTCCGGCTGGATCCGTTTGAGCGCGCCGTCCATGAGGAGATTGATTTTGTCAGTCTGGAATACGTGCGCCCGGACATCGATGCGCTGGACGCTAAGATCGACGATGCGCTTGCCGCTGCGGAGCAGGGCGACGCGCAGACGACGATGACGCTGTACAACGAGATCCTGCACGCCATCAACGAGCTGGATACCATGAGCGGCGTGGCCGGCATCCGTTATGATCTGGATCTGACGGATACGTTTTATGAGGAAGAGAATCTGCTGCTGAGCGAGCAGTATACGCGCATCGACAACCGCATGAACGAGCTCACCGGCGCGATCCTCGCCTCGCCGTTCGCCAAGGCGGCGCGCGAATATTGGGGCGAGGATTTCATCGAGCGCTACGAGATCAACCGCAAGCTCAACTCGCCCGAGATCGAGGCGCTCAGCAAACAGGAAGACGAGCTTGTCAGCGCCTACCAGAAGGCGTCCGCAGAGGAGTTCAGCGTAGAGCACGACGGCACAGAATATACGATGGACGATCTGGATTACAGCACCGAAGAGGGCATGGCGCTGTACGACGAAATTCAGGCAAGGCGCAACGCCGTGCTGGGACAGTATTATCTGGATCTGATCGATGTGCGCAGGCAGATTGCAGATAAGCTGGGCTACGACAGCTATATCGACTACGCCTATGACCTGCTTGGCCGCGATTTTACCAAAGAAGAGGCCGCCGCATTCAGCCAGGACGTGGAGGAATGGCTCAGCTTTGTCGGCATTGTCGGCATGGTGTACAGCTATACCGAGCCGGACAGCGTGCAGGAGACGCTGGATTCGGTGCCTTTAAGCGAGGGGTTTGATTATCTGGAGGAGGCGCTGCGCGCCGAGGCCTTCCCCGAGACCATGTCGGAGGCGCTGGAGTATATGCGCCGCAACCGTCTGTACGATTTCGGCGGCGGCGCAAACCGCATGTCGGCGGGCTACAGCACCGAGCTTACGCAGTACGACGCGCCGTTCATGTTCATCAACACCGATTATTACACAGACCCGAGCACATTGTTCCACGAATTCGGCCATTATCACAACTTCTACTGCGAGGAGGAAATGATCTGGAACGACGGCATCAGCCTGGATCTTGCGGAGGTGCATTCTCAGGGCCTGGAGCTGCTGATGTTCAGCACCTACGAGGAGATGTACGGGGAGGATGCCGAGTGGATCGAGTACGACCAGCTGGTAAACATCATTTATTCGGTTCTTTCCGGCTGCGCGGAGGATTCGTTCCAGCAGGCCGTGTTTGAAGACCCGGATATGACGCTGGACGAGATGAACGCGCTGCACGCCGATTTGACAGAGCGGTTCATGGGCTATACCGATCCCTACGGCTGGGTGGATATCCACCATCATTTTGAAACGCCGTTCTATTATATCAGCTATGCCACCAGCGCCCTTTCGGCACTGGAGCTGTGGGTGGATTCGCTGGAAAACCGCGAAAAAGCCATAAAGATCTACAGCGAACTGACGCAGTACTGCGCAAACGCCGATTATCGCGAGACCCTGAAAAGCGTGGGCCTCTCCGACCCGTTCGACAGCGATTGCGTGGAGAGCATTGCCATGGCGCTTCACGAGGAGCTGGACATCGAGAACGCATACAACACGATCGCGGGCGCATAACGCGCCCGCGATCTAACCCACAATAAAAAAGCGCCCCGCACAAAGTGCGGGGCGAAGCTGTGTTCGAGATTAAACTGCACGGGTAACTTTGCCCGAACGCAGGCAGCGGGTGCAGACGTGGATATAACGGGGGGAACCGTCCACCACGGCCTTCACTCTTTTTACATTGGGTTTCCATGTCCGGTTTGCACGTCGATGCGAGTGGGAGACCTTGATGCCAAAGCTGACGCCCTTCCCGCAGCAATCACATTTCGCCATTTTCCTGCACCTCCTCTTTCAATATCCAAAGCGGGGAAAACCGGTTCAAATACGAGCCGTTCAGCCCTGCTTTACAAGCCGCTATAATAGTTTAGCAAATAACGCGGAAAAAAGCAAGGGTTTTTGCAAAATAAATCGGAGGATCCTAAAAAATGATGCGCAGATCTGCGCCCGGCACGGGCCGCGGCGCGCGGGCCGGGGCAAATTTTGCCCGGAAATCGGCCGTGCATCTTGCATTTTGCACCGGCCTGTGTTACACTATTTTATAGTGTGGCCGTTCCCACAGCCCGCAGGCGGCAGGGATGCGCTGCAAAAACAGGAGGTTTCAAAACATGGGTGCTTTAGAAATTATCAGCGGCGTATTGCTCATTTTGTGCAGCATCGCGATCATTGTGCTGGTGCTGTTTCAGGAATCCAAGGGCAGCGGCCTTTCCGGCGCCATTGCCGGCGGTGAAATGATGGGCAACGAGGGACGTTCCCGTTCTTCCGGCGCGGTTTTGGCCAGATATACAAAGTATGTGGCCATCGCGTTTTTTGTACTTTCCATCCTTGTCTGCGTCATCAGCGTGTATCTGAAATAAGCCCAAACGCCCGCCCGGTGTTCCAATCGGGCGGGCGTTTTGCGATTTAAGAGCTTTTGGGCGGCGGTAAAAGAGAAAGGAATCAGAAGATCCATGGGCATCAAATCGAAGATCATCAAGGAGATTCAAAAAAAGCCGCGCAGTCTGCGCGAATTAAAGGCAAAGCTTGGCAACGATAAAAAAGTGGTGCGCGCGCTGGAAGAGCTGACGGCGCGCGGCAGGTTGACGCAGCACGCGGGGATGTACGCCATTCCGGATGCGCGCGCGGCGCAGGCCGAGGAATGCGAGATCGTGAAGGTGGCCGAAAAATTCGGCTTTGCGCGCCCCGTGGCGGGCGGGCCGGATCTTTTTATCCCGGGCAGGGCGCTGCGCGGCGCGCTGCCGGGCGATACGGTGCTGGCAGCGCGGTCCCGGCATCCGCGCGATGCCGATTCGCCCGAGGGCGAGGTGCTGGCGGTATTAAAGGAGCAAAACCGCTTTACGGGCACGGTGGTGCAGGTGGACGGCGGACGGCTGGCGCTGGCGCCCGATGTCTGCCCGGCGTGCCTTTTGCCCATCAAAAAAAGCGCCGACGGCGGCGCGCGCGCGGGAGAAAAGGCCGCCGTAGAGCTGATCGAGCGCGGAGAGCGCCATGACGAGCACCGCGCGGGAGTATCCATGCGCTTTGGCAGCGCCGAAGAGGCGCGGCACTGCGTAAAGGCGCTGCTGTACGCGGCCGGGCTTTCGCGTCATTTTCCGCAGAGCGTGAAGGAGGAGGCCAAGCGCATCCCCGCCGCCATCACCGAAGAGGAGCTGGCCGGCCGGCGCGATTTTCGCGCGCTGCCCGTATTTACCATTGATGCGGCAGAGACAAAGGATATGGATGACGCGGTTTCCGTTGAGCGCACGCCTGCGGGCTACCGGCTGGGCGTGCATATTGCGGATGTGAGCCATTATGTGCGGCCGGGCAGCGCGCTGGATGCCGAGGCACTGGCGCGCGGAACGTCGGTGTATTATGCGGACAGCGTGATCCCCATGCTGCCGCGCGCCCTGTCGAACGGCATCTGCAGCCTGAACGAAGGGGAGGACCGCCTGACATTCTCCTGCCTGCTGGAGCTGGACGAGGACGGGCATGCAACGAACGCGGCATTTGCAAGATCCGTGATCCGTTCCCGCGTGAAAGGCGTGTACAGCGAGATCAACGCGCTGTGGAACGGCGGCGCAAGCGAGGCTGTTCGCGCGCGCTACGCCGCGGTGGAGCCGGAGCTTGCGCTGATGTACGAGCTGTACGGCAAGCTGGCCGCGCTGCGCGCGCAGCGCGGCGCGATGGAGATTGAAAGCGGCGAGGCAAAGCTGACGCTGGACGAAGAAGGCCGCTGCGTGGATGTGCAAAGGCGCGCGCGCGGCGACGCTGAGCGCATGATCGAAGAATTTATGCTGCTGGCCAATACCGCGGCGGCGTCTCTTGCACGGCGGCGGGGCATTCCGTTTGTGTACCGCGTGCACGAGGAACCAAAACCCGAACGCATCGAGGCGCTGAAGACGATGCTGGCCGCAGCGGGCGTGGAGCTTCGGTGCGCGGGCGCCGTACCCACGGCAAAGGAGCTGGCGGCGCTGCTGAACCAAACGCGCGGCACGGGGCTGGAGCGCATGGTGCACACGGGGGTGCTGCGCAGCATGGCAAAGGCAAAATACGAGCCGCTGCCCAAAGGCCACTTTGGCCTGGCGCTTTCGGATTATGCGCATTTCACCTCGCCCATCCGGCGCTATCCGGATCTTGCAATCCACCGCATTCTGGCCGAGCTGTGCGCGGGCGCGCAGGCCGGTGCGCTGCGCGGCAAATATGAGGCGTTTGCGGCTGAGGCGTCGCAGCAATCCTCTTTGTGCGAGGTGCGCGCCATGCAGGTGGAGCGCGACGCAGAGGCCTGCTACAAGGCCGAATTTATGCGGCGCTTTATCGGCGATGCTGCGGACAACGTCTGGGAGGGCGTAATCTCGTCGGTGACGTCGTTCGGCGCTTATGTGGAACTGCCGAATACCGTTGAGGGGCTCGTGCGGGCCGCGGCACTCTCGGAGCATCCGCTGACGCTGACGGAGGACTGTGCGCTGTACGATGCGCAGACAGGGCGAAGCTGGCGCATTGGGGATAGCCTCCGCGTGCGTGCGGCGGCTGTGAACGTTGCCTGCGGACAGGTGGATTTTGTGCCGGCCGATTGACGGCACGTTTATCGCGCATTAAGCGGCCGGATGCTCTCGGACACGCGGCCGCAGGCTCCGGCCGCGGCCAGGGCCTGCAGGCGCAGCCGGAGCCCGAGGCGATGTTTTTCGGGCAGCGGCCGTTTCGCGCTGTGGTTCTATCCTTCGGCCTTGTCCGCATATACTGCGACGAGGTGAGAACGATGATCCTGGTAGAAACGATCGCGCTGTTTGCGGCGCTACTCAGCACCGCAGGGGTGGTGCTGGCTGCCTCCAAAGCCAAGCGGCCGCTGCTGCGCGCATTGGGCAGCGCGGTGTGCGGCGCGGCCTCGCTGGGCGCGGTCAATCTGATGGCGGGCTATACGGGCGTTTCCATCGCACTGAATTACGCAACGGCGTTTGTGGCTGTTGTGCTCGGCGCGCCGGGCGTGATCACACTGCTGCTGATGCGGGTGCTGCTGCTGTTTTAGGGCCGTTCCGGCGCTCGGCGCGCGCAAAAGCCTTCGCGCCCGGCGAGGGGCTGCGGCCTTTAAAAAACCTGCGGTGGGCAAAGGGTCCCCCCGCACAAGGACAACAACAAAATACCGTTCAGAGCAATGCAAGAGGGCGGCAACCGATATACCTTCGGTTGCCGCCCTCTTGTACTATAAATCATGATATTTAGC
>CAJUMH010000011.1 GCA_910587145.1 uncultured Ruthenibacterium sp.
TTCGGATCTCTTGCTCCCATTATACCATATCGCTCGTGTAAACACTATTTAAATCCGCTGGGTTTGGAGGCCAAAGGATTTTTTGTTTCGGATCCTGCCGGACAGGCAGCCAAAAGAAACAAAGCCCTATTTTGAGGGACAGGGCCCGGTGGAGCCGCGCACGATGAGCTGCGGCGTGTATTCGATCTTGTGCACAAAGGGAGCGGGAATGCGCGCAGGGCCGCTGTGAGAGACGATCATATCAATTGCCGCCTGACAGCGCGCGCGCAGGTGATGGTCGATTGTGGTGAGGCCGGGGGTGGTAATACTGGAGGAAAAAATATTGTCGAAGCCGCAAACAGAAACATCCTGAGGCGCCCGCACCCCTTGCGCCGCAAGCTCGTTTAAAATACCCAGCGCCGTCATATCATTCACGCCGATCAAGGCCGTGGAGGCGCATCTGCTGTGAATGAGCTCGGAGGTAAGCTGCCGCCCCACAACGTATTCGTAGGGCAGCCCGCTGTCCTGGCTGTCGTTTTCTTCCAGTGCGTCGGCAACGCGCACCTCCAGCCCGTCCCGAATGCCATGCGATTCCAGCTGCCTGCGAATGCCGTTCAGGCGCTGTTCCCGCGCGAGCGAAAGCTGATTGAAGGATGTGGAGATAAAGGAAAATTTTCGATGCCCCAGCTGGTACAGATGCTCGGCGATCATGGCTCCCGCGCTGATATTGCTGAGCTCGATGGAGCAGATGGCAAGCTCGGATTGCTTTTCGCCAATGATGACGGTAGGAGTGCCGGCAGAAAGCTGTTCGATCAGGCGCGGAAAGCTGGGCAGAAAGGTGTAGAGCACACCATCCACATAGTTGCCGACAAAAGTATCCAGATAGTATTTTTCAAGATCTGGTTTACGAAAAGTATTGCATACGATCACGCGATATTCAAGGGTGTTGGCATAATCTTCTACGGATTGGATCAGCTCGGAATAGTATTGGTTCGTGAGGGTGGGGGTCAGCACCAAAATCGTTCGGCTGTTTGCTTTTTTGCGTTTGGATCTGCGGGGCGTGAGCTGATAGTTCAGCTGCTGCGCGGCAGCCAATACCCGCTCGCGCGTCTCGCTGCTGAAGGAAACCTTATCGCTGTTGTTTAAAATCAGGGAAACCGTTGCCTGAGATACGCCGGCCAGCATCGCCACATCCTGTGAGGTTGCTTTTTTCATCCTGTTCAGCGCCCCTTGTCCGTGTATTCGTTACTAATATTATATCAAATATTTTCCTTCTGTCAATTTCTCGATCGACCGTCACCGTGGGTCCAATTTTCTGCAGGGCACTGGCGGCATGCCGGCTGCGGGAAGGGCCTGCCGCTCCCGTCATGAGGCCCCGGCGGCATAAACAGAGCCCCGAATATCTGAAGCCGGCAAAAAACAGATTGCAGGCCGGTAAAAAATCGCGGGCTCTGCGCGGCGGGCCGCTGCGGCTTTTTCTGGTGCGCCGATTATGTTTTGCAGAATTTTAATGCTGATTTTTAATAAAAATCAGAAAAGCAGGCAAACGGTGCCGGTGCGCGGCCCGGCATAGCATCGGGCGCCGCCAACCTTTGAAAATGCAGCTCCCGCCGGTGCCAAATACCTGCCGAAGGCATACTGTGCGTATTGCCTGCGCACCTTGCGCGCTTTGGAAATACCGGGAAAATTTCAAACGCAGCTCTTGACAAAAGGGGTGTTGTCCGATATACTGAAAGCATACAATATTATTTATATTAAAATATTATTACTAATACATTTTGGCGAGGAAGGCAGAAGGTGGATTATGAGGCAGGAGCGGGACGATAGAGACGCGGCACGCGGGCAAATTCTGGCATTGGGAGAACTGCTGGTAGATCTGATCCCCGGACGCGAGGGAATGCGGATCGAGGAGGCCGGCCCTATCATCAAAACGGCCAGCGGCTCCGCAGGGATTTTTGCCTGCGCGGCGGCACTTTTGGGCGGCTGCGGGGGCTTTATCGGCAAGGTGGGAAACGACAGTCTCAGCCGGATGGTGATGCGCACCCTAAAAGAGTACGGAGTGGATCTCTCCTGTGTGACCCATTCAAACGAGGGGCAGGTAGGCCTTGCCTTTTTGGAATATCTGCCGGAAGGGCGGAACTACCAGTATTACCGCAAAAATTCCGTGGGCAGCCTGCTGCGCGCGGATGAACTGGACGAAGACTACATTGGCAGCGCGTATGCCGTGCATTTCCCGGGGATGCTGCTGGAGCTGACGCCTCAAATGCGCGGTGCGTGCGAGCGCATGGTAGAGATCGCCCGCAAAAAGGGCGTGATGGTCTCGTTCGACCCGAACATCCGGCAGGAGCTTTCTGCAGATGCCTGTGCACGGGAACGGATGCTGTGGGCGGTGCGGCATGCGGATGTTGTGGCCCCGACGCTGGCGGAGGGCAGAATGATCACCGGCGAAGAGCATATGGGCGAAGTGCTGCGCGCGCTGCACGCGATGGGCCCGCGTGTGGTGGCGCTTACGCGGGATAAGGACGGCCTGGTGCTGAGCCGGGACGGCGTGGCGGCCATCGCCTATGGAATCGATGAAAAGGCCGTGGATCCCACCGGGGCAGGCGATACGCTGGCGGCGGCGCTGTGCGTGGGCCTGAAGGAAGAGATGCCGCTCGAGGCGCTGGCGGCATTTTGCAACTGCGCCGGAACGCTGGTTATTACCAAAAAAGGCGCGATCGGCATGGCGCTGCCCACGCGCAGCGAGGTGGATGCGATGGCGGCCTCCGGCGTGTGCCGTGTGGAATGTGTACCGCTGGAGAGCCTTGCCTGAGAGCTTGTATGCCGGATCCGCCCGGCAAAGGCTGCCGGGGCAGGAAGGCGGCCCTTTTCGGACGATGATGAAAAGCCCGAACGGACAACCGATTGAAAAACGGCGAAACACCCCGGGCCGCGCATGCGTTTCGGGCGAAAGGGAGGAAGAAAAATGTCTTCATTGAAGGAACGCCTGCGGCAGGGCGAGCAGCTTTTGGGCACGATGGTCACTACGTTCGCCGGCCCGGATCTCGCAAAAATTTTGCAGGGCTGCGGCTTCGATTATTTTATTGTGGATTGTGAGCACGGCTCGTTCACCACGCGCGAGGTGGCGGATCTCATTGCCGTGGCGCGCGGAATCGCGATGCCGGCGCTGGTGCGCATTCCGGAAATGCGCCGCGAGCACGCGCTGAAATTTATGGAGATGGGCGCTTCGGGCCTGCTTTTGCCCAATACCGAAAGCGCCGAACAGGCGCAGCTGCTGGTAGATTGCGCAAAATACGCGCCGCTGGGGCACCGAGGCGTTTCGCTGTCGCGTCCGCACACGGATTTTAAAAAGGTGAACGGGTTGGACTATATGCTTCGGGCAAACGAGGAAACGATTTTGATGTGCCAGATCGAATCCCGTCGGGGCGTGGAGCATGTGGAGGAGATTCTGGCCGTGGAGGGGATTGACATCGGTTTTATCGGGCCGAATGATATGACGCAGGATTACGGCATTCTGAACCAGTTCGATCACCCCGCGATCGTCGCCGCGTTCGAGCGCGTGATGGCCGCGGCCAAGGCCAACGGAAAGTGGTGCGGCGTGCATTTCGGCGCCGCAGCCCCGCTGAAACCGTGGATCGGGCGCGGGATGCAGATGAATTTGTGGAACAGCGACAGCGGACTTTTGGCGCTCGGCGCGGCACGGCTTGCCCAGCTGCGCGGAAAGGAGCAGGCATGAACATTGTAATTCTGGACGGATATACGGAGAATCCCGGAGATTTAAGCTGGGAGGGCTTCGAGACGCTGGGCCGTGTGACGGTATACGACCGCACCCCGTTTGCAGACGGAAGCGACGAGATCGTGCGCCGCGCGAAGGGCGCCGAGATCGTAATCACCAATAAAACGCCGCTTGCGGCCCAAACGCTTGCGGCGCTTGCCCCAGAGCTGCGCTATATCGGCGTGCTGGCAACCGGCTACAACGTGGTGGATGCCGCCGCGGCCAAGGAACAAGGCGTCCCGGTGTGCAATATCCCCACCTACGGCACAACGGCTGTGGCACAGTTTGCAATGGCGCTGCTGCTGGAGCTGTGCCACCATGTGGGGGCGCACAGCCGCTCCGTCAAGCAGGGCGATTGGAGCCGCTGCCCCGATTTTTGTTATTGGAACGCGCCGCTCATTGAGCTGGCGGGCAAAACCTTCGGCGTTGTCGGCTACGGGCGCATCGGCAGGGCAACGGCAAAATTGGCGGCGGCCTTCGGCATGGAGGTGCTGGCATATGACGCCCTCGCGCCCGGCGACGATACGGCGCGGATGGTGACCTTGAACGAGCTTTTTGCCAAAAGCGATGTCATCAGCTTGCACTGTCCGCTTTTTCCGGAAACACAGGGGATGATCAACCGCGAAAGCATCGCGAAAATGAAGGACGGCGTGCTGCTCATCAACACCTCGCGCGGGCCGCTTGTGGTGGAAGAGGATCTTGCGGCGGCGCTTGCGGAAGGCAAAGTGGCCGGCGCGGGGCTGGATGTGCTCTCGGCCGAGCCCGCGCGCGCGGAGAACCCCCTGCTGCGGCAAGAGAATTGCCTCATCACCCCGCACATTGCGTGGGCGCCGAAGGAGAGCCGCCGACGCCTGATGGATATCGCGGTGGAAAATCTGCGCGCATTTTTAAACGGCGCGCCGCAGAACGTGGTAAATCCCTGAACGTCCGGCGGGCGAGATCCGCTTTTATGGCGATCAAACAACAAAGCAGCGCCCCTTTTGGCAGGTTCAAGCCAAAAGGGGCGCTGTTTTGCGGGCGGCTCCTTCCAAAAAAAGAAACCGCGGAATTCTGCCGGGCGGGCGTATCTGCCGCGGCAGGGCTTTCCGGTTTGCCGAGGTCTGCCCGGGCGCGGTTCCCGAGCAGGCTTTTTTCCGCGGCGTCGATTTACCCTTGGACGTTAGGGTGCTCCCAGCGTCACAATACACTTTTGCGTGTAGGATCTCAGCGCTGCCGTCAGCACACGGTGGCTTTGCATGGCTTCGGCGGGCGTAAAACACCCAAAACCGCAGGGCAGGCCGCGCAGTTCGCGAATATACGCCGCGAACATCTGCAAAAGCGAATCGGAAAAGCCGAATTCAAAGATCGACCCGGTGATGACGGGGAACAGCGTCTTTTGCCCCACAACAAGGCGCGCCCACGCCTGCTCGCGCCCGACGGGCAGCGTGTAGCGGATGGCGTTGGGGTCGTCTGTTGAAAATTTGGCCGAAAGCTTCATGCCGTAGATCTCGTACTCCACGGTATTTGTGCAGCCGGGCGCCATGCGCTTCATTTCCAGCTGCATGGGGAAAATATCGCCCGCGCCGTTCTCTGCCTCGCACGTTACGATGGCGTTGTCCCACGTCTCGCACGGAAAGGGCTTTCCCGTTTCGTCCGGCCGCGTTTTGGCAATGTTTGCAAGCTGCGCGGATACGGTTTTGGGCACAAAGCCCAGCCGGAACGGCAGGTGCTGCGTGTGGATGCCGAGGTCGCCCATGCAGCCGTATTCGCCGTTGGCCGCGCGCATACGCTTCCAGTTGATGGGCTTTGTAAGATCCATATCGGAGGAATGCTTGATGGCAAAGCGCGCTTCGATGATCTGGCCGAACGCGCCCTCGCGGTACCAGCGCACCATTTGCTGCACAGCCGGGTAATAGGGGAATTCGCTGGCGCAGCGCACAAAAACGCCGGGGTTCTGCGCCATTGCGCCGTGGATCTCGGCGCAGGCGGCAAGATCCATGCCAAACGGCTTTTCTCCCAAAAGATGCTTGCCCGCGCGGATGATATCGCCGTACACCTGCGCGTGCAGATGATGGGGCACGGCGCAGTAGACGGCCTCGACCTCGGGGTTTGCGAGCAGCTCGTGGTAATCGCTGTAACAATACTTTGTATCGGGCACCCGGCGGAACCAATCGAGGTTCTGCGGCGATACATCGCATGCTGCCGCGATCACGGGGCGGGGCGTATCGCCCGCAAGGTGCAGCCAGCGCATGGAGACGCTTGCGAATTCCCGCCCCATCAGGCCGCAGCCGATCACGCCAAAACGAACGGGAGCGCTGCATTTTTCGCTCATGCGCGCACCTCCTTTGCCGTTTGCGTCAGCGCCGTTTCCATGCGCGTAAGCAGCTTGTCCGTCATGGCCTCGGTGACGATGAGCGGCAGCTTGGTCAGCGCGACGGGCGGGCAGTTTGGCTTGTAGGTCTGGGCGCTCACATCCACACAGGCCTCCGTGTTCATGCGCGTGCAGAAGCTGGCCGCTGCGTCTGCCGTGGCAAAGCGCAGCGCCGTCATGTGCGCGTCGCCTTCAACGCCGGTGCAGACGGAGGAAAATCGCGCCGCCAGCGCCGCGGCGGCCTCGTGATAATAGCGGCCCGCCGCCTCAATGTGCGGCCCGTTCGCGCCGATGAATTCCATCGTGATCAGATACGAAAGGCTGGCCAGCTCCTCCTGCCCGTTCGTCACCAGCGCGCCGAACTGGCTCAGGCTGTCGAAGGCGGCGCTGGTAAGGATCTTGCTGGCGGGATACGTCCCGCCCGGGAAGCCCTTGCCCACCGAGACAAAATCCGGCGCAAGGCCGTATTTACGGAACAAAAACAGGCCGTCGTACCACGCGCAGGACTGGATCTCGTCGCAGAGCACCGGGGTATCCGTCTCGCGGCAAAGGCGGTACGCGGTATGCAGGTATTCCTCGTTCAACCGGATGCCGCCGTAGTTCATCAGGATAATTTCGTGGCAAAAGCCCGCCGTTTTGTATTTGCCAGTGTTATACCGGCGCAGCGCGGCCTCAAAGCCCGCGGCGTCGTTGATGGGCACGGACACCACCCGATAGATCGCCTCTTTTTCCGCCGCCGCGTAGAATTCCGGCCACAGGCCGCGCAGCGTCTGCGCCAGCACGGTGGTGCCGTGGTAGTTGCCCGTCACGCCGCCCGCGTTATCCGCCATCACCACAAATACCGGCACGCGCCCCGCGTACTGCGCCGGCGCGCCGTCGATGGTGTAAAAGCGCGAGAGCATCATTTTCAGCGCGGCCTCAACGGCCAGCGAGCCTGTCTCCAAATTGATCACGCAGTTCAGCACGCCGGGCTCCTTTTTCGCGAGCACCGCGTCGAGCGCGGGGCTGTCCGGCGCAAGGCCATTGGCCGCGGCAATCAGCCGGCGTTCCAGCGTGCGTGTGATAAAACCGCGCGTATTGTTGTGTGTGGCGTTGGGAATGCCCAGCCTTTTGGCGTTTTCGATGAGCGCGTAGCCGGGAAAATCGTGGCCGAGCGGGATCTGGTAGTGCTCGCTCTTGCCCGCGAAATAGAGCCGCCCGTCCTCGCCGAGGCGGAACGCGCCCAGCCCGCCCAGCGGCGCGGCATAGCCGTGCTGGGCCGCCCGGTAGGAATACGTAGGCGCGCCGTCCTCCGTGTTCGGGAAGGGGGGCACGAGCGTTTGGCCCACGCGGCCCATCAGCGACTCCTGCCGCGCGGCGAACGCCTCGGGGTAAAAGTCGATCGCTTCGTCGGCAAGGGCGCGCAGCGCCGTCTCGCTTTCGCCGGTCAGCGCGGCACGCGCGCGGCACACTGCCGCGGTATACTCCCTGCCGAGAAGGTCGGTGAGGGAACGCCGGATGTTTTGAAGCATTTTAATCTCTCCTTTCGCGCAGGGCGCGCCGCGTGTTGGGCACGCGCGCTGCCTTTGCGGCTGGTTTCGTGTATTTTGGGGTACCGTCATACGGCAGGAAGAGCGGCGGGGCACCCCCTCGGGCGCGGCCCGCCTTGGCGCGGCGGCTTACAATTCGATCAATTCCACGCCGAGCAGACGGCATAAAAGCCTTACGCGCGCGGTGTGCTCGCCCAAAATGATGGTTTCGTGGTGCGTGCCGCCGCATTCGAGCCACGCCGTCACACACCTGCGCACGCCCGACGCCGGGCGAAAGAACAGGTACGGCATATCAATCTTTTTCAGGCCGCACTCGTCCAGCACCTCGCCGGGCGCGTAGACAAGCCGAAAACGCTCTCCCCCCACATGAACCAGGCTCATGACCGCCGCGGGGCCGGGCCGCAGCGTGAAGACCGGCGTCGGCGGGTTCGCGAGCCCGCCCTCGTTGAACACACGGTCCATCAGGAAGGGCTTTCGGTCGGTGCGGGCCATCGCCCAGTTGCCCTCGCCGGCATGGCACAGCAAAATGGCCTCGCGCGCAAAATCCATCATGTACATCTCGCTGAAATCGGCCTGTCCGCACAGCCGCGCCATGGCGGCCGTCAGCATTGCCGTGGTGGCGTCGCCTTCGGCGGCGTAGCCGTAGCCCTCGGCCATCAGATCGGACGCGGCCAAAAACGGCAGATGGGTAAAGCGCCCGTCCGCACCGAATTCCTCAAAATGCGCGGTATAGCCCGCATAGCCGTTTTCCTGTAAATAGCGGCGCAGGCCAAGGTACATCCGCACCGATTCCGCGTGGCGCTCGGGCGCAAGCCCTGGGTCGATGTCAAACAGCTCCCGCTCTTCGGCCACGCGCGCGGCAATGGCGTCGTCGGAAACTTCGGCGCAGAACCGCTGCACCGTCCCGATGGAATCATAGATGAATTCCGGCCCCAATTTGCGGAACACGGCCATGTCGTCCGTGATGACATCGCCCATTCCGGCCAGCTTGCCGATGATGCCGATCTTCATCCGGCGCAGCTCCTTCACGGTGCGCGCGGCGGCGGCAAAATCCGAGATAAAAGCGGCGAGCTCCCCGCTTTTTCGGCTGCCTGCGAAGAACGCGCAGGGAATGCCCGCGCGCATCAGGCAGTTGGCATTATCCTGCGCGCCGTGGATGCCCTGATTGACCGTCAGCTCCCATTCCTCAAAATCGCCGCCGACGGTCTCATCCGGCTGCACCAGCGCCAGCGCCAGCGGCAAAGCGTTGTGCCGCATCGCGCGCGCAAGATACTGGCCCTGCGCATAGCTGAGCATCAGGATCAGAATGCCGTCCAGTCCTTCGGCGTTGTACTGCGCCGTCAGAGACTCGATCGTCTCGCGGCCCGCGGCGATGCGCGGAAACGTAAATTCCGCTGCGCCGGCGAGGGAAGCCAGTACCTCCTGCGCATAGCGGCGCTGGCTTTCCATGATGCCGGGGAAGATCGGCTCGTAGTCCCCCAGCATCAGTGCCAGCACGCCAAGGCGTGGCTTGCTGCTTGTCTTCATAAACATACGCTCTCCTGTTCTGTTTTATTTGCCGGCTCCCGGGCAGCCGGCGCGGGCCGCTGCACGGTGTTTTCGGGCGTTTTGAGCTCTTGCCGTGCCTCTTTGCTCCCTGCGCTTTCGGCCGCATCCGCCTGCGGCGTGTGATACAGCGGCCGCACGGCCGCATACAGCCGCTTGTACAGCGCGTAGGCTTTGCGGCAGGCCAGCGCGTTTTCAGCGTTGGGAGAATAAACGGCCGAACGCTCCATACGGGGGAAGGTATTGCGCTCGATGAGCCCGCAGCCCCAGCCCGCGAGCAATGCGGCGCCCATGGCCGTGGCCTCGCCGCACACCGGCACATGGAACGCGCGGCCGCACACGTCCGCCTTGATCTGCTGCCACACGGCGCTGCGCGCGCCGCCGCCCAGGGAATACACCGCATCAGCCGGACATCCCAGAGCATCCAGCATCTCCAAAAAATCACGCAGCAAAAACGCGACCGATTCCATCACACTGCGCACAAAATGCGCGCGCGTGGTAGAGAGCCGCGCGCCGAAAAATGCGGCGCGGGCGTTTTCGCAGGCGTCCGGGTCTACGCTGCCGGACAAAAACGGCAAAAAAACCAGGCCCTCGCACCCGCAGGGCACGGCTTGCGCCAGTGTGTCCAGCGCGGCGTAGCCCCTGGCCCCGGCGGGCAGATCGCGGCAGAATTCGTCCCGGAACCAGCGCAGCGCCATGCCCGCCGTGTTGCCGATGGGCAGGTACAGATATTTGCCCGCCAGCGCGTGGCGGTAAATGGTGACGCGGTGGCCCCGCGCGAACACGGGCGCGTCGGTGCAGGCAGCCATCACGAGCGCGGTGCCGGTGGTCTCCGTCACCGTGCCGGGAGACACGCCGCCCGCCGCCAGCGCGGCGGCCGTCTGATCCATCGCGCCCGTCACCACGGGGATCCCGGCGGGCAGGCCCAGTGCCGCCGCCGCGTCCGGCAGCAGCGGCCCGGCCGCTTCGCCGCACTCGAGCGGCTCGGGCAGCTTTTCCGGCGGGACGCCCGCCGCGTCTAACGCCGCCGCCCAATACGCGCCGCGGCGCAGGTCAAACCAGCCCGTCGAGGTTTGCAGCGATTTTTCGGTAATAAACCGTCCGGTCATCCAATGGAGAAAATAGTCCTCCAGCAGCAGAAATTTGCGGGCGCGCGAAAATAACTCCGGCGCGTTTTTACGCAGCCATAAGAGCTTTGCCAGCGGCAGCGCGCCCGAAATGCCGGGAAGCCCGGTTGTGCGGTAAAATATCTCCTCCGGCAGGCGGCTGCGCAGCGCTTCGGCCTCGGTGCCGGCGCGTCCGTCCAACCAAACAAGGAAGGGGCAAAGCGGCGTGCCCGCGCCGTCCACGGGGACAAGCGTTTCCCCCTGTGTGGCGACGCTCACGGCGGCGGGCGTCCAGCCGGGCGCGGCGGCCAGTGCCTCGGCCATGCCCATTCGCGCGGCGTCAAGGTACAGCCCAGCTTTGGCCTCTACGCGTTCGCCGCAGGCCGTCAGCGCGTATTCCCGCACGCTGCACGCGAGCAGCCGCAGAGCGGGCGAAAACAGGCAGGCCTTTACCGCCGTTGTGCCGATATCCAGCACGGCGATGCATTTTTGGGGCGCGCCGCCCGCCGCGCCGCCCGCATTACGCCCGTCCATCGCTGCCGAATACGCGCATATGATGCATCGTCGCCTGCTTGACGGCCTCGGTGACAAGCGGCATCAGCTCAAACGCGCCGGTCGCATCGGAAAAATGGTCGTGCGCCGCGCGCGCCGCCGTGAGGTTGTTGTGTGTGAAAATATTGATCTTGGAAATGCCGCCCGCGACACACGCGCGGAACGCATCGTCCGAAAGGCCGCTGCCGCCGTGCAGCACAAGCGGCGTTTGGCAGGCCGCCGCAATGCGCGAAAGGCAGCTGAGGTTTAGCACAGGCTTTTTTGTGTAAACGCCGTGCGCGGTGCCGATGGCCACGGCCAAGGCGTCGCAGCCGCTTTCCTCGGCAAAGCGCAGCGCCTGCTCCGGCTGGGTATAGACGCCTTGAGCGATCGCCCCCTCGGCCGAGCCGTTCGAGCCGACGTGCCCGATTTCGGCCTCCAGCGAGCAGCCCGCCGCGTGCGCCCTGACGGCCATTTCGCGCGTGCGGTGCACGTTTTCCGCAAAGGAAAGCATGCTGCAGTCGTACATCACCGAGGAAAAGCCCAGGCGGATGGCTTCCTCCACAAGCTCCGGGGTGAAGCCGTGGTCAAAGTGCAGCGCCACGGGCACGCGGGCGCGCTTTGCCATGCCGAGCATCATATCGGCGTATTCCGCAAGGCCCGCGCCCGGCAGCAGGCTCTCCGCCGGGCCGATGATGACGGGGGAGCGCAGCTCCTCCGCCGCCGCAAGAATGCCCTTTGTCATTTCGAGGGTGACGCAGTTGAACAGCCCGACGGCATAGTGCTTTTTGCGCGTATCCGCGAGGATGGTTTTCAGATCGACAAGCATGAGCATGCCTCCTTTTGGAATCGGGACCGATCCCGGAACGTTTTATATGGCCGAAGATTTTTTGGCCGAAGACCCCTTCGGCAGACAAGGCGACCTTTTAATACAGGATCGGCACAAAGTGCCCTTCCGCGTCGGCCTGCTTCGCCGCAAGGCAGCTTGCGGCGCTGACAAGCCCCGCCGAGAGATCCGACTGCGCCTCGCCGCCGTCGAGCACGCGCAAAAAATCCAGCGCGAGCTGTTCGTCGCCGCCAAAGTGCATCCCGGCGGGGAAGCGGAACGCGTGTGTGACGGTTTGCGGAGAGCGGTAGCGGTCCTCGCGGATCTCGGCCGTGTAAAAATCGAATTCCGCGCTGCCCTCGGTGCCGATCAGCCGCGCGCCGCGCCGCCCCGCGCTTTTTTTGACGGTAAAATTCTGGCTGTAGCTGATGAGCATCCCGCTGCCTGTGGTAAAGATGGCGCTTGCGCCGTCTTCGTTGCCGGTATCGGCGGCAAAGCAGCAGGCGTCGCCCTGCACGTCCTCTTTCAGGATGTTTTTTACCACATAGCTGCTCTCCGGGCAGGTATGGTATTCCGGGCAATCGGGACAGTGCAGCCCCGCCGGCCGCTCGCCCTTGAAGTGCAGCTTGGCGGTTTTTGCCGCGACGGATAGCGGCCGCTCGCCCGTGAGAAAATGGATGTAATCGATGTCGTGCGTGGCCTTTTGCAAAAACAGGCCGCCCGTCTCGGAGGCGTCGCGGTACCAGCTGTGATAGTACACGCTGCCGTAGGGCACATTATTAACGGCCTGTACCATTGTCAGCCTGCCCAGTACGCCGCTTTCTACAATGCGCCTCATCTCGAGCGTAATGCTCGAGAGCCGCAGCGGGAACGATACGACAACGCGCTTTTCCTTCCCCTCGGCGGCGGCGCGCAGCGTTTCGTACTGCGCACGGGAGGTACAGACGGGCTTTTCCAAAAACAGCGGCAGCCCCAGTGCCAGCACGCGGCAGGCAAGCGGCGTGTGCAGCGAGCAGCGCGTGCCGATGAATACGCCGTCCAGCTCCATGCGCAGCAGCTCGTCTGCGCTGTCTACCCACCGTGTGGAGGCAAAATAGGGATCCTCTTGATAAAGAGGGGCAAGCTGCTCGCGGCGCGGGTCGGCCACGGCGGCCACCGAGAGCCGCGCCTCCAGCGCGCGGAACGATTTCATCATTGTTTCCGAGCGCAGCCCGTAGCCGATAAATCCGATGCGTTTCATGGATCATGCTTCCTTTCTGCCGGGAAATCTTTCCAGGCTGCTAATAAAATTGCGTTTATTAGCGAATTTTGAGCGCCTTCTTGTTTATTTTTACTAAAGAAATGCTCAACTCTTTGACGTTATTTTCTCTTGACACTTGGGCAAATTGCTGATATATTGGAAGTACCGAAGCGCTCTGCATGATTATTGTGCCATAAAATGAGGGGAAAAGTCAATACTTCCCGGCCAAATTCTCCGGGAAAAGAGAAAGCGCTCTTTATTAAAATAGATTCGATTTATTACTAATAAAAAAGAAAAGAGCAGGAGGTTATCTTATGCCGGAGCAGGCAAAGAGGGTACGTGCCGCAAAAACGCCGGGTCGGCCAAACAGATTTGTGGCATATATGCGAAAATACTGGTTCATCTATGCGCTGGCGATACCGGGTTTTCTGTTTTTGCTGGTGTTCAGCTACGGGCCAATGTATGGCATTCAGCTGGCGTTCAAGGATTATAAAATGAACCTTGGCGTCTGGGGCAGCCCGTGGGTGGGTCTTGCGCATTATCGCCGCCTTTTTTCGGATCCGGTCTTCCTTCAGGCGTTCAAAAATACGGTGCTCATCAATGTATACAACCTTATTTTCGGCTTTACCTTCAATGTGTTCCTTGCGCTGATGATCAACGAGATTCAGTTCCGCCGCCTGAAGAGCGTGGTGCAGACGGCCGTCTACCTGCCGTACTTCCTGTCATGGGTTATCTTTGCGGGCCTTGTGCAGGTATTCCTTGCGGCCCCAACGCCGGGCGACGTGGGCGGCGCGATAAACCAGATGCTTGCCGCGCTTGGAATGAAAACGGTCGATTTTTTAAAAAATCCCGCCATGTTCCGCTCTATCGTCGTCATTACGGGCATCATCAAAACAGCGGGCTATTCCACAATCATTTACCTGGCGGCCATCTCGGGCGTGAACCCCGCCCTGTATGAAAGCGCCGCCATCGACGGCGCAAACCGTCTGGATATGATGCTGCACATTACGCTGCCGCGCATTTTGCCCAGCGTGGCCGTGATGTTCATCCTCTCTGTCTCGCAGATCTTTCTTTCCAACTTCGACCAGATCTATAACCTGTACAATAACTTTGTATTGAGCACGGGCGATGTGCTGTCCACCTACATTTACCGCATCAGCCTGGGCGGGGGCGGCACGGAGTTCGAGCTGTCCACGGCGGCGAACTTCCTGCTCAATGCGATGGGCCTCATCGCCGTGGTAGGAACGAGCAAGTTCGTCGAAAAGATGGACGTTATGGGCATCTTTTAAGCGGGAGGGAAAAAGATGGGATCCAACAACAGGCAGCCGCGGCGCAGTATGCGTCAGGCGCTCGGCTTTAATTTCTACGATGTTTTCGTACTGGTTTTTTGTGTCGGCTTCGCGGTCGTGTGCTTTTATCCGCTGTGGTATGTGCTGATCGCGTCTGTAACGCCGTATGAAGAATTCGTCAAGGGCGGTTTGATGCTCTGGCCGAGCGGCGGCGTCGATCTGCAATACTACAAAACGATCTTCAGCAATTCGTCGCTTGTAAACAGCATGTGGATCTCGGTTTCCAAAACGGTGATCGGCACGGTGCTCAGCCTGCTGGTAACCTCCACCATGGCCTATGCCGTTTCAAAATCATATGTCAAGGGCATGAAGCTGCTGAACGTACTGGTTGTGTTCAATCTGTTTTTCTCCGGCGGCCTGATTCCGCAGTATCTTTTGTATATGGATCTGGGGCTGATCCGCAACTACTGGGTAATGGTGCTGCCGGGCGCGCTGAACATCACGTATTTTATCATCATGCGCAATTACTTTTCCTACTCGGTCCCGACAGAGCTGGAAGAGGCCGCGCGCATCGACGGCTGCAACGACATCAGCGTGTTTTTCCGCGTGATCATCCCGCTTTCCAAGCCCATGCTTGCGGCGGTCGGCCTGTTCATCGCCGTCATTCAGTGGAACGATTACTATCAGTACATGGTCTTCATTGCCAGCAAGCCGCAGCTGCAGCCTTTTGCCTGGGTGCTGCGCCGTATTCTGACGGATCAGACCATGATGTCGCAGGTGCGTAACGGCGCGATGTCGCTGGGCGCGCAGCTGCCGCCCCCCATGGCGCTGCGCATGGCCACCATCATCTGCGCCATGCTGCCCATTATGTGCGTTTATCCGTTCCTGCAAAAGCACTTTGCCAAGGGCATGATGCTTGGCGCGGTGAAGGAATAACGCGTGCCCGGGCTTTCCGTATTCGGTGTTGCGCCGCCCGCCCGGGCGGCTGAACATAGAAGACGTCCACAGGGGACGCCTTCACAGAATATCCACCATTTTTAAGGAGGAAAAACATGAAAATGCATTCCAAGGCACTCGCTCTGCTTTTAACGGCAGCCATGCTGCTTACCATGCTGGCAGGCTGCGGCAGCGCGGGCAGCTCTGCCCCTGCCCCCTCGGGGAACCAGCAGGGCGGTTCTTCCACGGCTGCGCCCGCGGGCGATGCCCCGCAGAGCAACGCCGGCCGCGCGAACGTCAATATCCGTTTTTCGCAGTTTGCGAACAGCACGGACGATCCCGAGGGGATGGCCAACGATCCGATTAAGAAGGCCATCGAGGAGGCCGTGAACATTACCCTCGAATATGACACCGGCACCGAGGGCTACGACGACCGTCTGCAAACAGAGCTTGCCGTGGGCGCTGCGCCCGAGCTGTTCCCCACATGGGGCGAAGCCGACAAGATCCGCAAATGGGTAGAGGAAGAGGCCGTGCACAACCTCGGCGAGATCATCAACGGCGATCCCGAGCGCTACCCCACGCTTTATAAGATCATCAATACGCCCGAATACAAGGCCTACAACAAAATGTACCTAGGCGACGAGAACGCGACGTATGCCATCTACAGCATCTCCTCGCTCGCGTACCCGATGTTCAACGGCGTGCCCGCTTATAACACCGCCATTCTGGACGAGGTGAACGACGGCAAGGTTCCCGCTACGGTGGACGAGTTTGTCGAATTTACCAATGCCGCCGCTGCGGCCGGCTATTCCGGCTGGTGGCCGTACAACGTGAAGCTGACGAACTGGGGCGAGATGGACGCCACCATTGCCTCGCCGATGGGCACCTCCATCCTTGCGCCCGCCGGCACCGCGTGGCAGGGCTTTATGCCGGATGACGACAGCAAGATCGGCACGGCGGACGAGCACTGGACCATGATGACGACCTCCGAGCAGAGCAAGGAAGCCGTTAAGGTTTTGGCCGAGATGTACAAAACGGGTGCGCTGCATCAGGGCATCGGCGTGCTCACCGACGAGGACGACGGCTATTCCCAGTTTGCCAACGGCAACATTGCTGCGTTCAGCTATGGCTATGGCTATTACACGCAGTATCACAAGATTTATAAGAGTGTTTTCAAAGCCGCGAACCCCGATGCCGCGATCGAAGACGTTACGCTGGGTACGGCACTGCAGCAGGACGGCCGCTGGTCGCACAAGTACGACACCGGCACATGGGTGGGCGCGAACTACTTCGTTCCGACAAGCTGCGATTATCCCGACCGCGTGCTCGATCTGGTAGAGTTCCTTGCCACCGGCGAGGGCCAGATGCTGCTGTTCCGCGGCCTGGAAGGGCTCACCTACACGATGGACGGCGACAATGTCGTATACGATATGGACGCGTTTGTCAACATCAACAAATCCTATGGCTACCCGAACCCCGACCGCTGCCGCTATATGTGGTTCTCGTATCTGTTCGCGGGCGGCGAGATGATGCTCGATCTGGAGAACAAGGATTGGTGGGAGGCCGTAACCACGCCGTTCGACAACACCATCGAATGGGCCACGGAAGAGGATAAGGAGATTTATGATTATTCCCTGTCCACCATTCAGAGCTTTGTGGGCGATGTCTATGTAAAGCTGCCTGCCTATTATGGCTTTGTGGCTCTGCCCGGCGACCTGACGGACGTTCGCACCGCCTGCAGCGAGATCACGAACCGTTATCTCTCCGCGATGATCGGCGGCCAGATGGATATTGAGAAGGAATGGCCGAACTACGTTGCCGAGTATGAGGCGGCCGGCGCCGCGCAGATCGAGGAAGCGCTGAACGCCTCCATTCAGGAGTGCCGCGAAACCTACGGCGCATAAGGCCCTTTGCGCGAACGGGCGCACTGCGGATCTCTTTTTCCGCGCTGCGCCTGCCGCGCGGACGGCCTTCGGCCCTTTGGGGCCGGAGGCCGTTTGAAAGCCGGCGGCCTGCGGGCAAAACCGTATTGCCCCGGCTTTCAAACGGCCTTGCCGCATGCGGGAAAGGCGGCAGGACGTTATGGCCGCAGCCGACGGCCCGAAACGGGAGCCGGCCGGCGGACAGAAAACAAGAGCTGTTTTTATTACGATTATTCGGGAGGAATGGAAAGATGGCACAGCCTGCAAAATTATCCGATCCCTCCGGCCGCGGGAAGGTCGAGGGCTACAAGGTGATTTTTCCCCAGATGCAGCACCCCTACACCGAGGCCGAGATCGAGGCCGTTGTGAACGTGATGCGCAACGCCGAAGGGCAGACACAGGGCAAATATCTGGAGCAATTCGAAAAGGATTTCGCGGCCTTTACGGGTGCAAAATACGCATTCGGCGTGAACAACTGCACCAACGCGCTGAAGCTGGCGGCGATCTTCTGCCATATCCAGCCGGGCGACGAGGTGATCGTCCCCGCGTATACTTACTGCGCGTCGGCCATCCCGTTCGGCGATTTGGGCGCGAAAATCGTCTGGGCGGATATCCATCCGGATACATGGACGATCGATCCGGACGATTTCGAGCGCAAGATCACACCGAGGACCAAGGCCGTTGTGGCCGTGCATTTACTGGGCATCCCGTGCGATATGAAGCGCATTGTGGCCATCGCGCGCCGTCACGGCGTCAAGGTGGTGGAAGACTGCGCGCAGGCGCTGGATTGCCGTATCGACGGCCAGCACGTGGGCACCTTCGGCGATTTCGGCTGCTTCAGCTTCCACGCCGCCAAGACGATGACGACGCTGGGAGAGGGCGGCATGTTCGTGTGCTCCGACGACCAGATCGCCCGTAATGTGCCGGGCATCCGCCACAACGGCCTGTGCGCGTTCGAGGGCGAGCGGGCGCGCTACTGGGTGCCCGCGATGAGCAATGTGGACGAATTCTTAGAGGATCGCTGGCCGCAGAACTTTTGCCTCGGCGAGGCGCAGTGCGCGCTTGGCTGTGAGCAGCTGAAAAGTGTTATCGCGAACAACGAGATCCTAATCGAGCAGGACCGCCGCATCCGTGAGTGGCTGCGGGACGTGCCGGAGATCACATTCCCCGGCATCGTCGAGGGCGGGCGCTATGTGGTGCACCAGTATATCATGCACTACGACGGCAGCCGGTACGGCAGGACGCGCGATGATCTGCTCGACCTGCTGACACAGAAGTACGGCGTGCGCGCGATTGTGCAATATTATCCGCTGTACCGCTATCCGCTGTTCCGGAAAAAGGGCTGCGGCGCTTACAACTGCCCGGTGCTGGACAAATGGTGGGACAACAGCTTCTCGTTCCCGTGGTGGTGCGGCATCGACAACGAGAGCATGCGCACCATGTGCGAAGGACTGATCGCCGCCGTGAACGAGCTGCGCGGCTGAGAAAAATCAAACGGGGCGTCTGCGTGAAAGGAACGGTGAGATCAGAAAACGAAGTGTTTGCAGGGGCCGCGCAGCGGAGCTGTGCCGCCACTTCGTTTTCTTCCGGAACCGCCCCTAAGATCGGACGCCCTGTTTTTAGGCAAAGCGCCGCTTTTTGGGCTCGGCATCCGATAGAAATACTGCAAAGGGGGACGAAGTATGAAATTGGGCAAAGAGGATTTTTCGGGCGTGGTCGCGCCCATTGTAAACCCCTGCCGGGAGGACGACAGTCTGGACGTGCCCGCGCTGGAACAAAACCTCGCGCGGCTGCTGGCGGCGGATATTGCCGGGCTGTACATCAACGGCGGCACGGGCGACGCCGCGTGCCTAACGCAGGAGGAACGCCTGCAAACCGCCGCGCTGGCCGTTCCGGCCTGTCTTGCGGCGCAAAAGCTGGCCGTTGTGCACGTGGGGCAGACAGGCCAGCGCCAGGCTGCGGCACTGGCCGAGCAGGCCGCGCTGCTCGGCGCGCACGCCGTGGCCAGCATTCCGCCCAAAAAGCCATGGCCGCAGATCGCGGATTATTACCGCGCGCTGGCCGCCGTGGGCCTGCCCGTCATTGTGTATTACATTCCGGGCGTTACCGGAATGACCGCCGGCATGCCCGAGCTGCGCGGCCTGCTCGGCATCCCGGGTGTGGCCGGCATTAAGGTGAGCGATTGGAATATTTTTCTTCTGCGCAATATTGTACTGGAATATCCGGAGAAAATCGTGTATTCTGGTTTTGATGAGATGCTTGTGCCCGGCCTTCTGTACGGCGCGGACGGCTGCATCGGCACCTGGGCCAATCTGCTGCCCGGGCTGTACGCCAAAATTTTCGCGCGCGTGCGCGCCGGGCAGGCGGACGCGGTGCGTCCCGCGATGGACGCGTTCACCGCTTTTTTGGCGAAATGCTGGAATTACGGTGTGCTGGATACGTTTGAGGAGCTCATGCGCGCCAAGGGCTGGGCGGGCCGGTGCTTTCGCCGCCCCAGCGGGTGGAACCCCGGCAGGGTGCCGCCGGATGCGCTGGCGGCCCTGATAGAGGAACTGGCCGCGCTGGAACGCATGGCAGGCGCGCTGTAAGGCCCAAAGCGCCCGCGCCCCGCAGGGGGCGCGGGGATCCCGGCAGCGCGCCGGGCCATCCGAAGCGCTCCCCGGCGGCAAAGAAAGGAACGCTCTTATGGAATATACTCTGATTCCCGGCACAGGGATGCGCATCAGCAAAATATGCCTCGGCACCATGACCTTCGGCAGCCCGGTGGCAAGGCCGGACGCGGTGCGCCTTGTACAGGATGCCTATAACCGCTGCGGCGTCAACTTCATTGATACCGCCAATATGTACGAGGGCTACGACCGCTGCGCGGGCAGCGCGGGCGGCGTTGCGGAAGAGATCCTCGGCGAGGCCGTGGCGCATTGCCGCGGCGATTACATCATCGCCACCAAGGTGGGCATGAAGGTGGGCCAGGCGCCCGAGGACGAAAATACCAGCCCCAAGGCCATCCATACGCAGCTGCGCCGCAGCCTTGCGCGCATGAAAACCGATTATGTGGATCTTTATTATCTGCATAAGTACGACCCGGATACCGAGCCGCACGCCATCGCCCGCGCAATGGGCGAGCAGCTGCGCGCGGGGCTTTGCCGCGCGTGGGGCGTGAGCAATTATACCGCCGCGCAGCTGGCAGCGCTGCTGAACGCCGCGCGGGAGGAGGGCGTGCCCGCGCCCTGCCTGTGTCAGCCCGCGCTGAGCATGCTGAATACGGGCGCGCTGGACGAGCTGCTGCCGCTGTGCGAGGAACGGGGCGTGGGCGTTGTACCTTACCAGATCCTGCAGGGCGGTATGCTGACGGGCAAATACCGGCGCGGCGCGCCCGCGCCCGAGGGCAGCCGCCTGGCGGAAAAGCCCGAATGGATGAAGCCCCTTACGGATGCGGCGTACAGCGTGATCGAGCTTTGCGCGCGCGAGGCGGCGCAAAGCGGCGTTTCCATGACGCAGTATGCGCTGCGCTGGGCGCTGGCGCAGCCCGGAGTGGTGAGCGCGCTGGTGGGCGTTAAACGGCTTGCACAGCTGCAGGAGGCCGCCGCGGCACTGGGCTGACCGCGCCGAGAGCGGCGCCGGCAGGCCATTTGGACGCCGGTTTTGTCTGCCGGACAATTTTATCGATCGAAATCGAAGGAGGAAGGGAGCGCCCTTTATGAAGGACTTCTCCGCCCCCGCGCTCGAATGGCGCGGAGAATTTACCGAGACGCTGGTATATGCGCCCGAAAGGAGGCCCGGCTTTGTGGCATGGGCGTCCGCGTTTGCCTATGGCGACGGATCGGTCGGCCTTTCGTTCGACGAGGTGCTGGAAGAGGAAAACCCCGATTTTATGCCGATGCGCCTGGAATATGCCGAGGCGGCGGGCGTGCCGGTGTCGTACGGCTCCATCGAGGCGGGCAGCGCGCGGCAGCGCGCATACCGTGTGTATCTGCGAGCGCCGGACGGCGTGCATTTTACCGAGACGGGACGCTGCCCCCGCGCGCGCGGCGCGCTGTGCAATGTGGGCTTTGCAGACGGGCGCATTGTGGGCTTTGACGTGCCGCGCCGCAACGAAGCGGGCACGGGCTGGAGCACGGGCATCCTGGTGCGCGAGAGCGCGGACGGCGGCGCGACCTGGCGCGATGTGCGCACGCTTTTGCCGGGACAATCGGTGTATATGTGGCGTGCGCGGCGGCTGCGCGGCGGAACCGTTATTTTGCTGGCCAGTCTGTACGGCACGCCGTGGGGCGCGGGCTGCGCGCGCGCGGCCCGCAACGCGCTGCTGCCCGGTGAAACCGAGCTCACCCGAATACAGGCCTTTTTTATGACAACCGAGGACGGCGTGCGCTTTTCCGGGCCGCATTTTATCCTGCCCGGGATCGGAGCGCACGAATATGATGTTGCCGAATTGCCGGACGGCCGCCTGCTGTTCATTGCGGGCGACGTGCAGGGCACGCCTGTGGGGCGGCAATTTGTTGTGCCCACGGCGGACGGCTGGGTGAACGGCCCGCTGTATCCCATTTGCGGCGGCGCTCCGCCGGACGCGGCGCAGGACCCGCAGGGCGGCTTTGTGCCCGAAACGCTCGCGTGGGATGATACGCACCGCTGCCTTGTGGGCTACCGGCGCGGCAAGGGATTTTCCCTTTCAAATGACGACGGCGAAAACTGGACGCGTACCGAGCCGGATGTCCCCTGTGCGCGGCTGTATCAGCCGATGCTTTTGCCGCTGGGCGACGGGCGCTTTGCGCTGTACGGCCATGTGGGCGGGGACAACGCTTTTGGCGAATGCGAGATGTCAATCCGCGCGCAGGTGTTTTCCCTGGACGGCGCGGCCGCGCTGCCCGGCCCGACGCAGCTTTCGATGGAGCGTATGCTGCTGCCGGATGCCTCGGGCTACTGCAACGCGTTTTGCGCCCGGCTTACCGCAAACGGCGCGCCGCTGGCGGGGCAGGCGGTAGAGTTCCGTTTTACTCCCTTTTGGAGCGCGGACGGCAGCGTCAACACCGCCCTGCAGCAAAACGCACCCTATACGGTGCGTACGGCAACGGATGCAAACGGCGCGGCACAGGCCCGCGCGCCGTGGTTCGACGGCCGCGCGGATATCCACCTCGCGTATCGGGCGGACGCCGTATTTTATGGGGCGCCGGTGCTGCGCGGCTGCGCGGGGCCGCTGATGACGGTGCTTGCGCTGACACCGCGCCGCAAAGCGCTGTTCCCCTATGACGCATATTTTGCGGGCGGGGTGCTCTATCTGTCGCCCGGCTTTGCGGCGGATTTTCCGCAGGCGCTCGAAGCGCTGCGCGCCGCCGTGGGCGATTCGCCCGTTTTGCCGGACGGCGTGCTGTGCGCGCAGGCACGCGCGCGCCTTTTGCGCTGCGGCGTGCTGGAAAAGGACGAAAACGGCGGCTTGCGCTGGATTGCCAGCGTCCACGCGCCGCGCCCGCTGGACGATGTCCGCATGATGGCAGGCGGTGACTGGTACGTCTGATCCCGTTCCCAAAGAACAATTTTCCAAAATCGATTTTGTCTTTGAAAGAGGGTTTACTATGAAATATGGCGCAGTCATCGAGCGGGGCGCGGCCCCGTGGCAGATCTTTCAGCAGGGGGCGGACGGCACCGCCCGCATTACGCTGGAGGGGAGTTATCATTTGGCGCGTCTCTCGCAGGAGCTGCCGCTGGAATTTTCACCTGTCGCTCGCGTAAAAGCAGCGGTAAAGGCGCGCGTCGCGCTTGAGAGCACGGGGGAATCCGTTGTTCCGTGGACGGAGTGCGAGGTGCTGGACGGCGGCCGCTGGCGCGTCTGCTTTCCGCGCGTCCCGGCGGGCGGGCTGTACCGCATCGAGACATATATGGACTATGAGGGCTGGGACGGTCTTTCCTGCACGCGCGGCGATATGGTGCACAATATCGGCGTGGGCGATGTGTTTGTAATCGCGGGGCAGAGCAACGCCGCAGGCCGCGCGAAAAACCCCGTCGCGGACGACCCGGAGCTCGGCGTGCATGTGCTGCGCCCGAGCGCCCGGTGGGAGCTGGCCACGCATCCCCTCGGCGAGACGACAAACGCCGTCCATGCCGGCAATTACGAAAACCACAACCCCGGCCACAGCCCGTGGCTGCATTTTGCCAAGCGCCTCAAGCGCGAGCTGGGCTATCCCATCGGCCTTGTGCCCTGCGCCTATGGCGGCGCGCCGCTGCGCTGGTGGAACCCGGAGGAAAACGGCGCGCTGCTGCAAAATATGCTGGAGGCGCTGGCCGATTACGACCTTCGCCCGAAGGGTGTTTTGTGGGTGCAGGGCGAGGCCGAAGGCTTTGAAAACAGCGCGGATACCTATCTCTCCCGTTTTTCCGCGTTTGTACGGGCGGTGCGTGCGGCGCTGGATTCGCCCGGGCTGCCGTTTTTTACCGTGCAGATCAACCGCTGCATGGAAAATCCCAGCGAGGCGCTCGACCGCCAGTGGGGCATGGTGCGCGAGGCGCAGCGCCAGGCGATGTACGCGCTGGAGAACGTGGCCGTCGTTCCCTCGTCCGATCTTGCGCTGTACGATTTTATCCACAATTCCGCCGAGGGCAACCTTGTGGTGGGCGAGCGGTGCGCGCGTGCCGCGCTGGCGATGTGCTACGGGCGCGGGACAGACTGGAAAGCGCCGGAGCCGGAATCGGCGCGCAAAACGGCGCCCGATACGGTTGAACTGCGCTTTTCGCGCGTGCGCAACTGGCTGAACCCCTTCGAGGTTCCGGCGGCGCTGCTGCCCATCGAGGCCGAGGACGCGCAGGGCCTTGCTGTTCCTGTTTTGTACCGAACGGGCCGCGATACGCTGACGATCACCTTCAGCCGCCCGCTTGGCGAAAATGCGTGCCTGCACGGCGCGTGGCGCATGAACCCGGGCGCTGCCATCCCCTGCGACTGCATGCGCCTGCCGATGCTGTCGTTTTACGGCTTTCCCATCGCATAAGGCCGGGGAAGCGGCACGGCAAAGCTGCCCGGCGCGGCCGTTCCCAAAGCCGCAAATAGAAAAACAGGAGAAACGCGAGACAATGAAACAGGATCCCTTCCGATACATTTTCCGCTTCTGCTGCGATCCCGGCTTCAACGATGAGGCCGAGATCCCGGCGCTGCTGCGCTATGTGGACGAGGCGCGCATCGACGACGTGGCCGTGTTCGCCAACGTGGAGGAAATCAATACCGGCCATATGACGGCAAAAGAGCAGGACGTTTATCTCCTGATGATGCGGAGGATCGGCGCGCTGCTGGCCGAAAAGGGTGTGACGATGTCCGTCAACCAATGGCACAGTGTGATGCATGCCGACCTCGGCAAGAGCCTGCGCGACGACCAGCCGTTCCGCCGGATGGTGGATGCAAAGGGCAGCGAGGCCGCGCTGTGCGTCTGCCCGCTGTGCGGCGAGTGGCAGCGCTACATCGGGCAAATTTACGCACGGTATGCCGCGCTCGAACCGTCCATCCTGTGGGTGGAGGACGATTTTCGTCTGCACAATCATGATCCGCTTCATTGGGGCGGCTGCTTTTGCAGCGAGCATATGCGGCGGTACAGCGCGCGGGCGGGCAAGCCGCTGACGCGGGAAGAATTTATCGCGGGCGTGCTGCGCCCCGGCCCGCCGCACCCCTACCGCAGGATCTGGCTGGACGTTTCCCGCGAGACGATGCTCGAGGCCGCCCGGGCCATTGCGAAGGCAGTGCGCACGGTTTCCGCGCGCCCAAAGGTGGGGCTGATGAGCTCGGCCCCGCATGTGCACGCCGCCGAAGGACGCGACTGGCCCGCGCTGCTGCACACGCTGGCTGCCGGGCAGCCGCCGGTGGACCGCATCCACCTGCCGGGCTATCAGGAGCAGTCCCCCGCGCAGTATCTGCACGGCTTTAATATGGTATCGATGCTCACGCGCGCGATGCTCCCGCCGGAGACGGAGGTTTACCCGGAGCTGGAAAACTTCCCCTTCGGCCTTTATTCCAAATCGCGCCGGTTCACACGCTTTCAGCTTTTGAGCGCGCTGCCGCTGAACCTTGCGGGCATTACGCTCGATCTTTACGATCTGAACGGCAACGGCATTGTCTGGGAGGAGGACTATCAGACCATGCTGCGCGAGACAAAGCCCTGCCTGAACGCGCTTGCCGAGACGGGCGTGTTCCGGGGCGAGCGCCTTGGCGTGCGCGTGCTGTACAGCCAGAACTCCTCTGATACGCTGCACACTGCGGCGGGCGCTTCGATGGAGGAGCTGTACCCGCACGAGGGCTTTTTCGCGGCGTTGCTGCCCGCGCTCGGTGTGCCATACGCGTACTGCGATACGGCCGAGCTCACCGGGCAGATCGTCGCCGCCGGCGGCCAGGTGCTGCGGAACTGGAACGAGGCGGAGTTGGCGCGCCTGTTCCAAAACAATTTTGTCATTCTGAATGCCGATGCGCTGTGGACGCTGTGCGATATGGGGCTGGGGCATCTTGCGGGCGCAGAGCGCGTGCGCTGGCTGCGCCAGAACAGCGGCGCTTACGCCTACGAGCAGGTGACGAACGGCAGGCGCTACTGCGGGCGCGAAAACGCGCGCGCCTCGGCGGTAATCTCGTGCAGCGATGTGCTGGACGTAACCTATCTGCCCGGCGAGGACGTATGCGAATATACCGCGCTGTTCGATTCGTTCCGCCGCCGCGCGGCGTGCGGCCAGACGGTGGTGGGCGGGCGCGTGCTTATTTATCCGTTCGGCAATTTTGATGCCCCCACAGCGATGCCGCCGATGCTGCTGAACGCGATGCGCGCGGCCGTGCTGCACGATGTGCTGCGCGCGGCCGGCGCGCCGTTTCCCCTTGTGCCGGACGCGCCGTATCTGGAGCCGTACTGCTTCGAGCAGAGCGGCGCGATGGCCGTGTATCTCGTCAACGGCAGTGCCGACAGCGTGCCTGCTGTGCGCTTGAGGATGCCCCGCACCCGCGCGGGCGCGCGGGCCGAGATATGGCGTTCGGACCGGGGCGCGCCGGAGTCCGTGCGCTGCAGCAGGGAAGGGGACGTGCTGACGCTGTGCGCGGGGCTCGGCGCGATGGAAACGCTTTTGGCACGCTTTCCCAACGAAAAAAATCAAAGCCCCTTGTTAGGAGGAACAGACAATGCAGGCTAAGATCATCGACCGCAAATGGGTTGTGGAATGGTTCGACGAGCGCCAGTGCTACCATATGCCCAGCCTCACGCTGGCAGAAAACGGCAATCTGCTGGCTGTGTGGAACGGCGGTTTTTTGCAGTGGAACGGCGACCCGATGGGCCGCGACGCGCAGGACTGGGTGTCGGTGCTGGCGCCGGGCGCAAAGGAGTGGTCCAACCCGGACGCCGTGGGCTGTGACATCCGCTATTGCTGCCACGACCCCGTATTTCTCAAAAATCAAAAAGGAGAGATCATCCTCCTGTTCGCGAAATTCCTTGATACCGAGGTGAACTTCACCACCTGGTGCAACGGGCGCGACGAGCTTTGGCAGCGCAAGACAAAGGACGGCGGCCGCACGTGGGAGCCCGCGCGGCCTGCGGGCATCCAGAGCGGCCACGCTTCGAACGACAGCGTGCTTTTGGCGGACGGCACCATCGTGTTCGCCTCCACCTCCAGTGAGCTGGCGGATAAATATTTCGGCGCGGTGCGCATCTACCTTTCCCGTGACGACGGCGAAACCTGGGAAAAAGGCCCGATCCTCGCGGCAAACGACGGCAATCTTATCCGCGAGCCGGCGCTGTGCCTGCGCCCGGACGGCACGATCCGCATGTTCACACGCACCTGCCCCGGCGATACCGGCTGGGGAGCGGGCGTGCGCTCGCTCGTCTCCTATACGGCCGAGAGCCGCGACGGCGGCAAAACGTGGACGCAGCCCGTGCCCACGTCGATTGTCAACAACGAATCGAAAATTGACGTTATCAGCTGGGACGACGACACCATTCTGATGGCCTACAACGATACACCCGTGGCCGATTGGCACGAGCGCAGCCCGCTGACGCTTGCCTGTTCCCGGGACGAGGGCAAAACCTGGACAAACCTGCTTGAGCTTGCCGCCGCGCCGGGCAACAAATGCCAGCCCGCCATGTGCAGGGACGCAGAGGGGCGGCTGAACGTGATCTATATGCACCGCCATACCGCCATTGAGCATCTTGTGATCGAGATCACGGATTGATGCGGCGCGCCGCCGCGCTGCGCGGCGAAAATCGATCCTGAAAGGAGCGGCTGCTATGCCGGGCTATGAGTTTTTTCTCGCCTCGTCTCTCGAGAAGGTGTTTCCCATGCGGCGGCCCGCCGCAATGGCCGAGGGGGAGCGGCTTTCCGTATGGCCGGGCGCACGCTGTGCGGTGCAGCTGGTGTATACCGCGCAAAACGGCGCGCCCGGCATGCCGGTGCAGCGTTTTGCCGTTTCGGTGCAGGGCGCGCCCGTGCGGGCGGTGCTGCGCAGCGTGGAGCTGATACCGTCCGATTTTCCGTGCTATGAGAATTCCGACGAGCATTATCTAACGCGTGAGCCGGGGCTCTTTCCCGATCTGCTTGCGCCGCTGGAGCAGCCGCTGGTAATGCCGCTGCCGCGCCAGTACCGCGCGGTATGGCTGAGCTGGACGCTGCCGGAAAACGCCGCGCCCGGCACGTACCATGTTGTGGTGGAGGCGCGCGCGCTTTCGCGCGAGACGCAGCCCAACGGTGAGGTGCACGAGGAGGTGGCTGCCGCCGGCCTTGCGTTTGCGTGCCGCTTTACGCTCTGCGTCGGCGCGGCGCCGCTGCCCGCGCAGACGCTGCTCCACACGGAATGGTTCCACACCGATTGCCTTGCGCAGTATTACGGCGTACCGGTGTTCGGCGAGGAATATTGGCGCATTACAGAAAATTTTATCCGCGCGGCGGGCCGGGAGCACGGAATCAATATGCTGCTCACGCCGGTGTTCACGCCGCCGCTGGATACGCCGGTGGGCGGTGAGCGCCCAACCGTGCAGCTTGTCGGCGTGCGGCGCAACGCGGGAGTGTATTCGTTCGACTTCACGCGCCTTGCGCGCTGGACGGAGCTGTGCCGCCGGTATGGGGTGGACTATCTGGAGATGCCGCATCTCTTCACACAGTGGGGCGCCGCCGCCACGCCAAAGATCGTTGCGGCGGAGGACGGCGTGCAAAAACGCATTTTCGGCTGGGATGTTCCCGCGCACAGCGGCGAATACCGCGCGTTCCTGCGCGCGTTTTTGCCTGCGCTGCGCGCAGAGCTGGCGCGCCTTGGCTATGACGACGCGCATGTATATTATCATATTTCCGACGAGCCCTCTGCCGGACAGGCGGACGCCTACCGCGCGGCGCGCGCGCAGGCCGCCGATCTGCTGGAGGGCTGCCATGTGGCCGACGCATTGAGCAGCCTTACATTTTACCGCCAGGGCCTTGTGTCCACGCCCATCTGCGCGAACGACCATATCCAGCCGTTTTTGGAGGAAAAGGTTCCCGGCCTCTGGGTGTATTACTGCTGCGCGCAGGGCAACCTTGTGCCGAACCGCTTTTTTGCGATGGAAAGCGCGCGCAGCCGTGTGATGGGCGTATTGATGTACCTGTATCGGATCGAGGGCTTTCTGCACTGGGGGTATAATTTTTACAACGCAAAATTTTCGCTGCGGCCGATCGACCCCTTCCGCGTGACCCATGCGGACTACGGCTTCCCCTCCGGCGATGCGTTTCTGGTGTATCCGGGCGCAGACGGAACGCCGCTTTCCTCCGTTCGCGCCGAGGTGCAAAGCGACGCGCTGCTCGATCTGCGGGCGCTGCAGGAGCTGGAGCGGCTGGCAGGCCGCGCGTTCACCGAAGCGCTCGTCTACGAAAACGCGCCCATGCGCCCCATCACATTTTTTGAGTATCCGCGCGATGCGGCCTACCTGCTGGCGCTGCGCGAGCGCGTGGCCGACGAGCTGGAAAAACGGATGTAAGAAACGGCATTTCGCCTCGGCCCAAGCGGCGCAGGGGGCAAAACGCCGAAACCGGGCGAAATATCGAATTCAGGCAAAACGCCGAAACCGGGCGAAACGCCGGATCCAAAACGGATTGCATGCTTAAAAAAGCAGCGGCGGAGAGCTGTTTTGCCGCCGCGTCGGGAAAGGGGAAGAAGCATGAAGAATCTGCTGCGCCGGGACGCCGATTCCGTAATTGAGGCCGGCATCCGCGCGGTACTGCCGGATGCGGCGGTCGTCCGTGCGCTGCGGGAATTTCGCCCCGGCAGGGGGCGAACGCTGCTGGTGGCGGTGGGCAAGGCAGGCTGGCGAATGGCAGCCGCCGCAAGAAATGCGCTGAGCAGCATCGACGGCGGGATCGTCATTACCAAATATGGGCATATCGAGCGTCCGCTGCCCGGCATCGAATGCTGCGAAGCGGGGCATCCCGTACCGGACGAAAACGGCTTTGCCGCCACGGCGCGGGCTTTAAAGCTGGTGCGGGACCTTACCAAGGAGGATTCGGTGCTGTTTTTGCTCTCGGGGGGCGGCAGCGCGTTGTTTGAGGCCCCGCTCATTCCGGAGCGGGAACTGCAGCGGATCACACGGCAGCTTTTGTCCTGCGGCGCCGATATCGTGGAGATCAACACGGTTCGCAAGCGGCTCTCCGGGGTGAAGGGCGGACGATTCGCCCATGCGTGCGCACCCGCCCGGGTGTACAGCATTGTGCTAAGCGATATTTTGGGCGACCCGCTGGAAATGATCGCTTCCGGGCCCTGCAGCCCCGATTCCTCCACCTGCGCGCAGGCGCTGGCCATTGCCGAAAAATACGGGCTCGAGCTGTCACAGCAAGCGCAAAAGCTGCTGCATCTTGAAACGCCGAAGGCACTGGGGAACGTTCAGGCAAGCATTACGGGCAGTGTGCGGGAACTTTGCGCTGCTGCGGCAAACCGATGCCGCGCCCTTGGCTACGAGCCGATACTGCTGACAGACAGGCTCTGCTGCGAGGCGCGGGCAGCAGGCAGCATGCTGGCCGGCATGCTGCAAACCCATGCGGAAGAGCGGCGCAGCCTTGCGTTTATCGCGGGGGGCGAAACCGTTGTGCGGCTGACAGGCCAGGGCCTTGGCGGACGGAATCAGGAGCTTGCGCTTGCCGCTGCGGCGGGAATAGCCGGGCTGGACGGCGCGGCGGTGTTTTCGGTGGGCTCGGACGGAACCGACGGCCCTACCGACGCGGCCGGCGGATATGTGGACGGCGACACGGCTGCGGCGCTGGCGGCAAAGGGGATCGATCCGGACAGGGCCTTGGCGCAGAACGATGCGTATCATGCTTTGGACGCGGTGGGAGGACTTATCCGCACAGGCCCCACCGGAACCAATGTAAATGACGTTGCCGTGGCGCTGCTGCGCCGATGAGTGCGCCGCGCGTTTTTACACACCGCGTATTTTTATGCAGAACGCCCGCATGGGAAAACGGCGGAGCATCGGCCTTGCTTTGCCCGGCAAACGACCGGCAAATGATATAAATTCCGGTTTTATCCGAAAGGGGTTTAAACGGGATTTAACATATTCCGGCTTTTTTGCCTGCTTAAAAAATCGGCAGCCTCACAAGGAGGCTGCCGTGTTGTTTTCCGCGTATTTTTTTGCCGCAAGGGCCATCAGCTCGCGCTCGCTTTGCACCTCGCAGGGGTAGGGGTGCTTTGCCGCGCGCGCATCGAACTGCGCGGCAAGCTTTTGGGCCTGCTGCGGGTTTTTCTCCCGCAGCAGCGCCAGTGCGTATTCGGTGCGCAGTACGCCGGGGTTCTGCCGCATTTTTTTCATCAGCAGACGCTGCCGCTTTGTCAGCAGGCGCTCGGCGGTTTCGGCATCATCCAGCAGCAGCGCGCAAAAAATTCTGTCGCCCGCCAGCAGATACCGGTGCACGCCCGCCATCGCGGTGTCTGCCGCAAACAGGCGGTCGATCAGCGCCGCCGCGCCCGCAATGTCGTGCGCGTCCAGCAGGCGGTTTGCGCGGAATACCGCCAGCGCAACGATCATATAATTGCTCCACTCGGCCTCATCCGGCAGGCTGAACCACGCCTCGGGCATCTCCTGCAAACGCGCGCCGCGCGCCATTTGCGCGTTGATTGCCAGCTGCAGCCACGCGGCGCGCCGCGCGGCCGGGCTTTTGGCAATCGACGCTGTGTTTTTGCCGTCGTTGTCGAGCATCTCCGTGCGCATAGGGACGCCGTTGAGCGCGGCGAAGACAAGGCCCAGCAGCGAGAGCAGCAGAAAAAAGAACGACAGCGCGGGAACGCCCTGCGCGGGCAGCACCAGCGCGCCGAACAGCAGCGCCGAAAGCAGGTTCAAAAGCACGCCGCCCAGATTGTACAGAACAAACGGGATCTCCTCCGGCGCGCGGCCGGGCGGCGGAGCCATCAGGCACTGGCCGCCCATGCCCGCAACGGAAAGCAGCCGCAGCCGCAGCCGCCCGTCTGTGCGCACCAGCATCACGCCGCCGACGGTGAACGAGCAAAAGCGATAGCCTGCCGCAAGGCCGAAAATCAGGTGCCCGGCCTCGTGCAGAACGATCTGCGCCAGCATTGCCAGCCAGAGCAGAACGAAAAGCCCGGCGAGGAACAGCAGAAAGCCGCCGGGAGACCCCCCTACGGACGGGAGCGGCGTTCCGGACGCGGCCATCCCCATCCCCAGAAAAACCCCCAGTACCGCGCCAAGCCCGAGGGCCAGTATGCGTTGCAGCAGAGCACGCCCTTTGCCGCGCGCGGATGTTTTGTTTCGATCCTCGGAAAACGCAGGAAGCTGATCCATAGAAATTGCCGATCCTTTCTCGATTTGTAAAGCATCTCCTGCAATTTTGTCTGAGGAACCGCTGAATCAATCGCCGGGCACATCTCGGCGGCATCCCTTCCGCCCGTTTTTGCCCCAAAATCTTGAAGTACACAAAGCATTCCTGCGATTTTGGGGCTGCGGCAGGCAAAAAAACCGCTCGCCGGCCTGCCCCGCCGATTGCATCAGCGCTTGCCGAAATTGCAGGATCAAACAGGACAGCCTGAAAGAGGCCTGTCAGGATAAAGCGCTTTTGCGGCCTGCACGCTTTACCGCGCGGGCAGATCGCGCGTGACAACTACGTCCACGCCCGTGCCGCACACATCGGCCGCAGCCGTATCGCCGCGCCGCACGGGCGCCTGCAGGCAAACGGCGCTCAGCGCGCGCATTACATCGGCCATTTTTTCTTTGGGCACGCTGCCCGCCGTTTTCACCGGGCAGCGCGCGATGGGCGCGCCCTCAATTTTTACGGTGCTCGTCACCACGCGCACCGGGTGCGTCAGCTCGTTTTTGCCGTATTCGGCACCGCGGGGGCAGCCGTTGCCCGTTACGGCGAGCGTTGCCTCGTTTACGGTTAGCCTGCAGCCCTTCGGGCATACAATACAGATGATATTTGCCATCGCCTATGCCTCCTCTACGCTTACGGTGATCGCGCCGCCGGCCTTCTCCAGCAGCACCCGCGGCATACTGATGCGCTCCATCTCGCCGGGGGCAAGATGCTCGCGCTTGAACGATGCCAGCACGGCGCCGCTCTCGTCCTTTACGCAGAGGACGGAATCGCCGCACACGCGGTTGACGCGAAAGAAGATCTCCACCGTTTTTTCCACATTTGCCATGCGGATTTTGCCCGGCACGGTGTAGGTAACGGCCGCGCCGTTCTGCACCTCGATCTCACGCCCCGCCGGCGCGGGGCCGTTCTGCGCAAAGCGCGCTGCCGCCGCGCCCGCGCGCTGGCTTTCGCCGGTGACGAAATCCACCAGATCGTGCACATGCACCACGTTGCCCGCCGCAAAGACGCCGGGCACGCTCGTCTCCATATTTTCGTATACCATCGGGCCGGAATGGCGGCGGTCCATCTCTACGCCCGCGCCGTTTGAAAGCTCGTTTTCGGGGATCAGCCCCACGCTCAGCAGCAGCGTATCGCAGTCGAAATGCATTTCTGTGCCGGGAATGGGCGCGCGGTTTTCGTCCACACTCTGCACGGTCACGCCCGTCAGGCGGCTCTCGCCCTCGATGCCTGTGACGGTGTGCGAGAGATACAGCGGAATATCAAAATCGTGCAGGCACTGTACGATGTTGCGGGTGAGGCCGCCGGAATAGGGCATTACCTCTACGCAGGCCAGCACCTTCGCGCCCTCCAGCGTCATGCGGCGCGCCATGATCAGGCCGATATCGCCCGAGCCGAGGATCACCACACGCTTGCCCACCATGTAGCCCTCGATGTTCAGATAGCGCTGTGCCGCGCCCGCCGTAAACACGCCCGAGGGGCGCCGCCCCGGAATGGAGATGGCCCCGCGTGTGCGCTCGCGGCAGCCCATGCACAGCACGACCGCCGCCGCCTCCAGCACAATGTAGCCGTCGCGCGCGTTCACCGCGTGCACCTGCTTTTCGGGGGTGACGGCCAGCACCATCGTATCGGTTTTTATCTCCACGTTCGTTTTCTGCACCAGCTCGATAAAGCGCCCGGCATACTCCGGGCCGGTGAGCTCTTCCTTAAAATAATGCAGGCCGAAGCCGTTGTGGATGCACTGGTTTAAAATGCCGCCCAGGGTTTTGTCGCGCTCTAAGATCAAAATGCGCTCTGCGCCGTTTTGCGCCGCCGCCTCGGCGGCGGCAAGGCCGGCGGGACCGCCGCCCACGACGATCACGTCATACCGTTCATTCGCCATTGTGCGCGCCCCCTTCCTTTGTTTTGCCGGTGATAATGTAGCTTCCGGCGCGGTCTTTGAGCACATCCTGCTGCGGCAGCCCCAGCTCGCGCGCGATGATCTCGTGCACGCGCGGGCCGCAGAAGCCGCCCTGACAGCGGCCCATGCCCGCCGTGCAGCGGCGCTTGACGCCGTCGATGGTGCGCGGGGGAATGGGGCGGTGCAGCGCGTCTACGATTTCGCCCTCCGTCACGGTCTCGCAGCGGCAGATCACGCGCCCGTACAGCGGGTTTTCGCGGATGGCCGCTGCCTTTTGCTCCGGCGTCATCCGGTTGAAGCGCTTTTTTTGGCGCCGGCAGGTAAATGCTTCTTTCTTTTCCAGCGGGATGCCCGCCTCAGCCAGCAGCTTTACAGCCTCCTCGGCAATGGCCGGGGCGCTGGAAAGGCCCGGGCTCTTGATGCCGCCGAGCGTGATAAAGCCCGGCGCGGTGGCGGCGATGATAAAATCGCTCTGATCGGAATTGGCGCGCACGCCCGCAAAATTGCGGATGTTCTCGCGGAAGCTGATGCCCGGCACGCTTTTTACGGCCTTTTCGCGCACAAAAGCCAGCGCCTCGGCGCAGGTGGCGGTATCGCCGCGCGCGGCGGGGGCGGCGTTCGGCCCCACGATCAAATTGCCGTGCACGGTGGGCGAAACAAGCACGCCCTTGCCGTCCTTGTTGGGGCACTGGAAGATCACGTGCTTTACAAGCCCGCCCTGGCTTTTGTCCAGCAGGTAATATTCGCCCCGGTTCGGCGTAACGGCAAAGCCCGGCGCACCTGCAAGGGCTGCGACAGTATCCGATTCCACGCCCGCCGCGTTCACAACGGCGCGCGCCTCGATCTCGCCCCGGCCGGTGTGCAGCCGCCAGCCGCCCTCAATGGGCTCGGCCCCGGTGACGGCCGTTTCCAGATGCAGCTCGGCGCCGTTTTGCACGGCGGCTTCTGCCAGCGCGAGGGCCAGATCCCACGGCTCTACAATGGCGGCGCTGGGCGCATACAGCGCGCCGCATACCGCACCCGAAAGATTCGGCTCCATGGCAAGCGTTTCTTCCTTTGTCAGCACGCGCACGCCCGGCACGCCGTTTGCCACGCCGTTTTCGTACAGGTGCCGCACGGTGGCCAGCTCCTCCTCGGAAAAGGCCAGCACCAGACTGCCGATCTGCTCGTACTTTACATCGAACGCAGCGCACTGTTCTTTTGTCAGCGCGCTGCCGCGCACGTTCAAGTGCGCCATCCGGGTGCCCGGCTCGGGGTCGTACCCCGCGTGTACAATGGCGCTGTTGGCGCGCGTGGTGCCCATGGAGACATCGTTTTCCTTTTCCAGCACCGCAACGCGCAGCTTGTGCTGCGAAAGCAGATATGCGACGTTCGCGCCCACGATGCCGCAGCCGATCACGGCTACATCCAGCATATTGCATCCCCCATCCATCGGGCACGGCAATGCCGCGCCGCGTTTTTTTGTTTTTTCCGGCAGCGCATCCCCACATTTCGGCTTTGTGCCGGGCAAAGCGGCCGGATCCTGCTTTTCAGTATACCGCAAATGCGCTTTTATTACAATTTTTATTTTTTGGCTTTTGGGTGAATTTTTGATTTTTGAATTTTGGCTTTTTGACTGCTGCCCCTCCTGTACAATCGGGAAAGCGTTTCCACATTTACACCCGTTCCTTGGAGGCTGTTCTGTGTTCGCTCCCGGATGCCCCGCGCCCGGCCCGAAGGCACGGAACCCGGCCCGAAGGCCCGCGCCCGGCCCGGATGCCCGGTGCCGTGCCTTGGCGCCGTACCGGGATCCTCCCCGGTGCTATTCCACCTCGATGGGCCCTCTTGCATACCCCACGCGCACGACCGTGCCCACGTTCGGGGCAGAGGTGATGGCGATGGTGTGGCCCAGCTTTTGCAGCACCTCCCGGCAGAGATACAGCCCAATGCCCGTGCTGCGCTGTCCGCCGCGACCGTTGCCGCCTGTAAAGCCGCGCTCGAAGATGCGGGGCAGATCTTCGGGGCGGATGCCGATGCCGGTGTCCTCGATCACGAGCGTATCGGGCGCGGCGGCATCGGGATAGATGCGCACCGTTCCGGCCGGCGTATACTTGACGGCGTTCGTGAGCAGCTGTTCCAGTACAAACGAAAACCATTTCGTGTCGGTAACTATCGTCCCGGGCAGCGGGGCAATCTGCAGAGAAACGCTTTTATTGTAAATAAACAGGGCCGACATGCGCTTTACGGTGTCGCGCACCAGAGGCTCCAGCGCCAGCGCGCGCGGTTCAAGATCGGCATGGATCGAGCCAAGGCGCTGATAGCCCAGCACCAGATCGACGTACTGCTCGGCCAGAAACAACTCCTGCATAAACGCGCCGCGCCGGCGAAGCTCCGGGGTATCCTGCAAAAGCAGGCGCATCGCGGCAAGAGGCGTTTTGATCTGGTGCGACCACAGCGTGTAGTATTCCGCGGCGTCGAAGCGCTGGCGCGCGGCCTCGGCCTCGGCGGCGATGCGGCTTGCCTCCAGCGTTTCGATCAGCTCGTGGTAATCCTCATCCAGCAGATCGCGCGGCGCGGGCAGCTCGGCCAGCTTTGTGCCGCACTGGGCCAGCAGCATGCGCAGCGCGGCATGCCGCCGGCAGTACCGGCCAAAGCCGAACGCGAAAAAGGTAAGCCCCACCGTACCCACAAGGCTGCACGCGTAAATTGGCAGATCCAGCGGCGCGCGGTAGAGCACCGTCACCAGAAACAGCATGCCAAAGCCAAGGCCGGCCAGCAAAAACGCGCGCCCCATCCGGCGGCAGTAGCAAAAAAATACGGGAAGCATCGGAATATTTTCCATCTCAGGCGTCCTCCACCAGATAACCAAGGCCCTTCTGTGTGCGGATCAGATCCGTCAGGCCCACCTGCGCCAGATGCCCGCGCAGGCGAGTTACGTTTACCGTCAGCGTGTTGTCGTCGATAAAACTGTCGCTGTCCCACAGGGCCTGCATAATGTCCTCGCGCGGAACCGTGTGGCCGCGCCGCTCGAACAGGATCTGCAAAATGCGGAATTCGTTTTTGGTCAGCTCCAGCTTTTGGCCGTTATAGTGCAGCGACGCGTCCTTCAGATCCAGCACCGCGCCGCCGCAGACAAGCGCGCTCACGCCGGAGCCGAAATCATATGTGCGGCGCAGCAGCGCTTCGATCTTGGCGATGGCGACGCTCAAATCGAACGGCTTTGTCAAAAAATCGTCGCCGCCCATGGAAAGCGCCATCACAAGGCTCATATTGTCGTTTGCCGAAGAGATAAACAGCACCGGCGTTTTGCTGATCTTGCGGATCTCGGTACACCAGTGAAATCCGTTGTAAAACGGCAGCGAAATATCCATCAGCACCAGATGCGGCTCCTTTTCGCAGAACAGCTCCAGTACATGCTGAAAATCCGTTACATGGAACGCCTCGTAGCCCCATTTTTCCAGCTGGCGCTCCAGCACCTCGGTGATAATGGGGTCGTCCTCCACCAAAAGAATGCGATACATCTCTCATCCCTCCCGAAAAATCAAATGCGATGCGCGGTTCGATCCCACGAAGAACCTTAAAGATTTTTTGTACGGTTCTATCATAATGCACGGGCGCGAAAAGCGCAAGACCCGGATGCGTTCGGCGTTTTTCCGCAAACACAAAACGCGCGCCGGCCGCCCTGTTTTTCAGCCGCCGGCAAGGCGCCGCAAAACTTTGCTTGAAAAGCGGCGCATTTTGATATACTATTAGGGGCAGCCGGCAAATACGGGTCTGCCGGTAATATGGTTCTGCCGGTAATATGGGGCAGCCGGCAAACAGGGCCGCAAAATTTTCAGGGGGGCGGCTTTGCCGGCGGCCCCTGATGCGGACGATACCGCAGAGCATTCCCGCCGCGGGCCGCCCGGGCACGGGCTGTCCGCGCTCCGAACCGGATGCAAAAGGCCCGGCGGGAGGCGGTTCCGGCGTTTAAGGAGGCAAAAAAGCTTTGAGGACATTGTTTCGATACTTCAAAGGATACCGCGGGCAGCTGATCCTGGGCCCGGCGTTCAAGCTGGCGGAGGCCGTTTTGGAGCTGCTTGTTCCGCTTTTGATGGCGGATATCATTGATGTGGGCGTAAAAAGTGCGGACGCCGGCTATGTGGTGCGGCGCGGCCTGCTTTTGCTGGGCCTGGGCGCCGTGGGCCTTGTGTGCGCGCTTACGTGCCAGTATTTTGCCGCCGTGTGCGCGCAGGGCTTTGGCCGCAGCCTGCGGCGGGATCTTTTTCGCCGCGTGTTCGGCTTATCACAGGCGCAGTTCGGCGCGCAGGGCGCCGATTCGCTCATCACCCGCCTCACCAGCGATGTGAATCAGGTGCAGACGGGTGTGAACATGTTTATCCGCCTTGCCATCCGCGCGCCGTTTCTGACGATCGGCTCGGTGCTGATGGCGTTTGCCATCAACCCCAAGATCGCGATGATCTTTCTTGCGGCCACGCCGCTGATCGTTCTGGTGCTGTATGCCGTAATGAGCCGCAGCCTGCCCTGCTATACCGACATCCAGCGCGGGCAGGATACCATCGCGCGGCTCGCCGGAGAGAATTTAGAGGGCGCGCGCGTCATCCGCGCCTTTTCGCGCCAGAACGACGAGATCGCACAGTTTGAAAAAACGGGCGGCGCGCTCTCGGAGCTGACGATCCGGGTCGGCCGGCTGTCGGCACTGCTGAATCCCGCCACCTCCGTAATTGCAAACCTTGCCATTGTGGGCATTGTCTGGTGGGGTGCGCACATTGCGCAGACAGGCGGCGTGGCGCAGGGGCAGATTATCGCTCTGGTAAACTACATGACACAGACGCTGCTTGCGCTGATTGTGCTGGCAAATTTAATCGTCACATTTACAAAGGCCATTGCCAGCGCCAAACGCGTGAGCGAGGTGCTGGCGCTGCAAAGCGAGATGCTCTGGCCAAAGCAGAGCGCGCCCGCACAGCCCGGTGCGCCGCGCATTGCGTTCAAAAACGTAAGCTTTGCCTATCCGGATGCGGGCGATCACGCGGTGGAGGGGATCTCGTTTTCCCTCGAGCCCGGCCAAACGCTCGGCGTGATCGGCGGCACAGGCTGCGGCAAAACGACGCTGGTGCGCCTTTTAACGCGCGAATACGATGCAGCAGCCGGCACGGTGTGCGTAGACGGCGTGGACGTGCGGGCGTATACCGCGCGCGATCTGCGCGCAAAATTCGGCGTGGTACCGCAGACAGCGCGTCTTTTCAGCGGTACGGTGCGCTCGAATCTGACGCTTGGCGCGCCGGACGCTTCGGACGAAACGCTGTGGCAGGCGCTGGAAATCGCGCAGGGCGCGGAGTTTGTGCGCGGCAAGCCCGGCGGATTGGACGCGCCCGTCGAGGAGGGCGGCAAAAACCTCTCCGGCGGGCAAAAGCAGCGCCTTACCATTGCGCGGGCGCTGGCAAAGCGGCCGGAAATTCTGATTTTAGACGATGCGGCCTCGGCGCTTGATTACGCCACCGACGCCGCGCTGCGCTGCGCGCTGCGCGCGCACACGGCAAAAATGACGGTAGTGATGATCTCGCAGCGCGCGTCCACCATCCGCAGTGCCGACCGCATTCTGGTGCTGGACGACGGCCGCCTGTGCGGCTGCGGCACGCACGAAGCGCTGCTGAAAAGCTGCGCGGTTTACCGGGAGATCTGCCGCTCGCAGGGCATTGCAAAAGAGGGGGAAAAAGCATGAACGGCAAAACATTGCGCCGCGTCCTCGGCTATCTGCGGCCATACCGCGCAACGCTGGCGGCGGCCTGTGCGGGCGCGCTTGCAAGCGTGCTGTTCACGCTGCTGGGGCCGGTATTCACCGGCCGCGCCATCGACTGCATCATCGGGCCGGGCGCGGTCGATTTTTCGGGCGCTGCGCGTTATCTTTGCCTCGTTGCCGTCTCGGCGCTGCTGGCGGCAGCCGGCCAGTGGCTGATGAATGTCGGCACGCGCACGCTCTCCAGCCGCGCGTCCAACGATATGCGCAGCGAGGCGTTTCGCGTGCTGAACCGCACGCCGCTCAAGTTCATCGACGGCCATTCGCACGGCGATCTCATCAGCCGCATGGTGAACGACGCCGAGCAGGTGGCCGAAGGGCTTTTGCAGGGCCTGACGCAGCTTTTGCCGGGCGTTGTCACGATCTTTGGCACGCTGTGCGTGATGACGGCGCTCAGCCCCGCCATCGCGCTGGCGGTGGTGCTGGTAACGCCGGTGTCCATTGTATTCGCGGGCTTTGTCGCAAAGCGCACGGCGGGCTTTTTCAAGGCGCAAAGCGCCGCGCAGGGGCGGCTTTCCGGCTTTGTCAACGAGATGGTGTCCGGCCAGAGCGTTGTAAACGCCTTCGACTATACCGGCCGCTGCTTCGCCGATTTTGAAGAGATCTGCGATACGCTCTACGATACGGGCCTGAAGAGCGTATTCTATTCTTCGGTAACAAACCCCGGCACGCGCTTTGTAAACGCCATTGTCTACGCGGCGGTGGGCGTGCTGGGCGCAATTTCCGCCATCGGCGGCGCCATCACCGTGGGGCAGCTGAGCTGCTTTCTCACGTATGCCAACCAGTATACCAAGCCGTTCAACGAGGTGACGGGCGTATTAACGCAGCTGCAAACAGCGCTGGCCGGAGCCGAGCGTCTGTTTGCCGTGATCGACGCCGAGACCGAGCGCCCCGACGCGCCAAACGCCCTTGCGCCCGCGCAATGCGCGGGCCGTGTGACGGCAGCGCATGTGGATTTTTCGTATGTGCCGGACGTGCCGCTGATCGAGGATTTTAATCTGGAAGTAAAGCCCGGCCGGCGCATTGCCATCGTGGGGCCCACGGGCTGCGGCAAAACGACGCTCATCAACCTGCTGATGCGCTTTTATGAGGTAAATGCGGGCGAAATTGCCGTGGACGGCAACCCGCTGCCCACCCTGCGGCGCAATGCGCTGCGTGGGATGTACGGCATGGTGCTGCAGGAGACCTGGCTGAAATGCGCCACCGTGCGCGAGAATATTGCCTACGGCAGGCCAAACGCCGCCGAAGAGGATATCCAGGCGGCGGCAAAGGCCGCCTATGCCCACAGCTTTATCAAGCGCCTGCCGCAGGGGTACGATACGGTCATCGCGCCGGGCGGCGGCAATCTTTCCGCCGGGCAAAAGCAGCTTCTGTGCATTGCGCGCATCATGCTGTGCCAGCCGCAGATGCTCATTTTGGACGAGGCGACCTCCAGCATTGACACCCGCACCGAGATGCTGGTGCAGCAGGCGTTCGAACGGCTGATGCAGGGCCGCACCAGCTTTGTGGTGGCGCACCGCCTTTCCACCATCCAATCGGCCGACTGCATTCTTGTAATGAACGCGGGCCGCATCATCGAGCAGGGCACGCATGCACAGCTGCTGGCAAAGCGGGGCTTTTATGCGCGGCTGTACGAAAGCCAGTTCGCGGCGGAATAGGGCAAAGGGCCTTGGGGCAAAATGGTTCCTCATTTACCGCATAAGCAGCACGGAACGATCTTTCGGGTGACGGACGGTGCCGGAAACCTGCCGAAAAAAAAAAAAAGTTGCGGATAAGGATAAATTGCTGTATAATAAACTGGATATTACGGGAGTATTTACCGTTTCACTACTACTTTCTCCGCATTCCGTGATAAAAGCCCTTTTTTGCGGAATCAACGGGAAACTCCGCGGAGATCACGGGAGGAAAACAAAATGCCGATCGCCTTTGATTTTGACCTTCGGCCGGGAAGGACAGAGCCGGCCCGATTCAATTTAAATCAGGCCAGCAGCATGCCGCCTAAGATCAGTGTGATCACGCCGCTGCAGAGTGCCGCAGAGCAAAGTATTTCACAGTTCTTTTATTGTATGCGCGGCCAGACCCTTCCGTGGTTTGAATGGATCCTCGTGTGCAGCGAAACCATGCCTCGGCCAGACCGGGAACGGGTGGAATGCCTGGCGCAGGAGGATCCAAGAATTCAATTGCATTTTGCAGGCGGCGATATGGCCGCGGCCTGCAATGCGGCTGCAGCCAGGGCACAAGCGGAATATCTGTGCTTTTATGAGGCGGAACAGCTGGTGGAGCCGCCTTTCCTGGAGAGCCTGTATCTTGCGCTGTCTCAGGAGAGCAAAGCGGGGTGGGCGTATTCAGACGCTGTGATGCTTGGCGCAAAGGGATATTTGTATCAAAGAGAATTTGATTCCGCCGGTTTAAAAAAGAAAAACATGATCCCCATGCCGGTTTTAATCCGCGCGAAAGCCTTTTGGCGGGGCGGCGGCTTTTCCTGCAAAATGCAGTTCGGGGAGGCAAAGTGGTATCTGCTGCTAAAGCTGCTGGCGCAGCAAAGCATGCCGTTTCATGTTCAGCAGCTGCTTTCCTGGATCGTACATCCCGCAGAAGATCTTTCAGAAAATGCTTTAAAATCGCTTCGGAATACGCCGCAGGAGGAAATGCGCGATACCAGACACCCCAAGATCAGGGCAATTTGCGAGCGCATCCCCGATGGGCTTCCGGCTTATATTCATTACGGAGAAAAAACAGATTTTTTCGCGGATATCGTTCCGTGGAGCGAGGGATACGCCCTGCCGTTTGCAAAACCCAAATGCAGAGTTCTGCTGATCTTGCCGCACATGGTGATGGGCGGCGCAGACCAGTTCAATTTGGATCTTATCGCCGGCCTCGACCCGGAGCGCTTTGAGGTAAGCGTTGTAACAACGCTGCCAAACGCAAACGAATGGAGACAGCGCTTTACGCAGCTGACAGATGATGTGTTTTCGCTGACGAGTTTTTTGGATAAGGTGCAGTGGCCGGCTTTTCTGGATTACATGATCCGCACAAGAAAAATCGATGTTGTCTTTAATACCAACAGCTATTACGCGTACTTTGTGCTGCCCTGGCTGCATCTTCGCTACCCGGAGCTGCCGTTTGTCGATTATATCCATATGGAGGAATGGAATTATCGCCACGGCGGATTTGCACGCCCCTCCGGCGCCGTAGGAGCATTTTTAGACCGGACTTATGTGTGTAATGAAGCAACCCGCCGGGTAATGATCGATCATTTTGGCAGAAAACCGGAATCGGTTCAAACGGTTTATATCGGCGTGGATGAAGCAAAGTATGATCCAAAGCTGGCGACAGTGCCGGCAATTACGCTGCCAAGACGGTTTCGCGAAAAGCCGGTCGTTTTGTTCCCGTGCCGCGTTTGCCCGCAAAAACGCCCTTTTTTGATGCTGAAAATCGCCAAACAGCTGCCGCAATTCGCGTTTGTCGTTGTGGGCGACGGCATACAGTTAAAAGAGCTTCGGCGCGCATGCCATCAGGAAAAATTGGACCGTACAGTATATTTTGCCGGCCCGCAAAAAGAAATGCGGCCGTGGTACAAAGCGGCTGCGCTTACGCTGATCTGCTCGTTGAAGGAAGGGCTTTCTCTTACCGCCTATGAGTCGCTTTCCATGGGGGTACCGGTGGTAACCAGCGATGTAGGCGGCCAGCGGGAGTTGGTGGACGAAACGGTGGGGCGCGTGATCCCATTGCTGCAAAGCGAGAGCGAAGACGAGGATAACCGCGCCTTTTCGGAACAGGAGATCCGGCTGTATGTGGAGGCGATCTCGCAGGTAATCTGCGAAGCGGAGGACGCGGCGATGAAGGCCCGCTGCCGGGAAAGGATTATAGACGGAGGTTTTATGGTGCGTGATATGCAGCGGCAGATGTCGGCAGAGCTTTTAAGATTGACAGCGCAGGATGGACGCCAGGCAAGGCGGCAAAGAATCGAGGCATTCCGCGCACTTGCGCCTTTGCTGGAAAGCTATGCGGATTCTATTGGAAACGAGGAAGAATTGTCAGAGGCTGCCTACGCGGTACACAAGCAAAGGCTCGAAATAGCACAGCTGAGAAATGCACAGATCGCATTGAACCGAATCTATCAGATGCGCACCTTCAAGCTTGCGCAATTGTACCAGAAAATCGTACAGAACTCTTTTTTGGGCAAAGTTCGGTATCTTATCGGCTGGACGAAACGCCGGCTGAAAGGAGAAAAAGTGCCCCCGCTGCGGTATCGGCCGGAGCAGCTTTGCGCCCGGGAGTTTGATTTTACAGCGGAGCCGGGCTTGCAGGCGGTATCGGTGCGGGCAGCGGGCGCCATAGCGGAACAGCCGCTGGTAAGCATCGTTACGCCGTTTTATAATGCCGGCAAGTATTTTGAGCAAACCTATCGATGCGTGATGGCCCAGACCTTTCCGTGGTTTGAATGGATCATTGTGGACGACGGCAGCACCGAAGCGGAGGATCTGCGGCTGCTGGATCGTCTTGCGCAGACCGACCCCAGAATCAGGGTGGTTCACCAGAAAAACGGAAAACAACCCGCGGCGCGCAATACGGGGTTTGCAAACAGCGTTACCGATATTTTTATTCCGCTGGACGCAGACGATTTGATCGAGCCAACCTATGTGGAATATCTGTATTTTGCACTGCGGGCGGCCCCGGAGGCGGCGTGGGCCTATACCGACAGCGTGGGCTTTGGCAGCCAGCAATATCTGTGGAAAAAGCCGTTCTCCAACTATGAAATGAAAACCGAAAACCTGTTGGTGGCAACAGCGGCAATCCGGCGAGAGGCCTTTTTAATCGCCGGCGGATATAAGATTGAAAAACATGCGTATCATGAGGACTGGCGCTTCTGGCTGGAATGCATGCAAAAGGGGCTTTTCCCGGTGCATACGGCATCCTATCAGTTCTGGTACCGAAGAAGCGAGCGGGGGATGCTTTCCGGAGTACAGAACGATACGGAAAAAGCGTTATTCAGCGAGCATATTATTCAAAATGCCGCAAAAGATGTACCGTCCGAAACCAGAAAGATAGAATATCCGGAATCGATTTTAGACGGTGATGAGGGCCATGCGTTTGCCGCTGATTTTAAAGAACGCCGGATAGAAAAACGGCAGGGCCTGCTCGTGGTTCTGCGGGAACTGAAAGGAATGGAGAGCATTGAACAATGCGCCAAGACGTGTGCGGAGCACGGGGTGCCCATGACGCTTGTTCTTGAAAAAAGCCCGGATGCGGGTAATGCACAGTATTTGCGCAGCTTGGCAAACCGTTTTTATTGTCTGGATGAATTTTTGCCCTGTGCAGACTGGAGAGAATTTGTGCAGTATCTTTTGTATGTGCATGCGCCCAAAACGGCGATCTATGAGGAAGGCGCAAGCTCGTTTCCGCTACATCCGGATATGCCCTTTGCACCATGTCGGCCGGCTGTGTGCCGTCGCTTTTCCGATACACGTAAGCTGGAAAAGCTTTTACGGAAAACTGCGCAAAAATAGGCGGGTAAGCTAACATTAAAAAGGAGCTTATAAATGAAACCATTTTTCCGGAAGGGCTGGATGTTCATTTCCATGTCAGCCGCCATTATCTTGAACATATCAAATGAGAGGACAGAAACGATGCGATCCTGTCTGCTCATCTTACTTATAGTGGCTGTACTGGTTTTTAAAAGTAAAGACGAGTTTTTCATAAAGCCAATTCATTTTTCCAACAGCATATATCCCGTGTCGGCATTGCTGATTTGCAGCTGCTTTGGGTGCAATTTTTATAGCGCATGGACTAATTCCGGAAGAATTTTACGAATATCGGAATTGTTAGGCGCCCCCAATAAACATGTTGTAATCTTTTTATCTGTATTAGGGGTATTGGCAGCGGTTCCTGCTGTGGCCGCTATCATTTCTGCCTTTTCCCAATTTATAATTTCAGATTTTGAAAAGAGCCCGGTTTTGCCAGAGAGAAAAGGGCTTTCTGCAAAGAAATCCTTTTGCCTTTTAACAGCTGTTTATCTTATCGGAATCATTGCCATTGTACGGGCAAATTTTAACTATATTGACGATATGGGAAGAGTGCTCGATGGCTACATGGGATGGCAGGACTTCAGCCGTTTTGCATCCAATGGTTTATCTACGATGATCCATATGGACAGAGCGATTACCGATATATCGCCGTTGACGCAGTTTATAGCGGTGCTGTTTTTGGCTTTAGCGGGTATCATTTTACTGTATGTGGTATATGAAAGGAAGTCCTTTGGCATATGGGAGCTTATTGCCCTAATCCCTCTTGGCCTGAATCCGTATTTTTTAGAATGCATTTCCTATAAATTTGATTCGCCCTTTATGGCGCTGTCTATTCTGGCGGCGGTCTTTCCTCTTTTGCTTCGAAACAGCACGATGTGGAAATACATTTTAGCGGTAGCGATTGGAACGATCCTCATGTGTACCACTTATCAAGCGGCTTCCGGCATCTTTCCCATGGCCGTTGTTTTGCTGTCGTTAAGGATGTGGCTCAAAAATAAACCCTGGCAGGAAATCGCGCGATTCCTGTTGGGATCTGTCGTTGGGTTTGCGATAGGCTTGATCTTTTTTAAACAGGTGATCATGAATCCGATAGAGAGTTATGCCTCGACCTCGCTGCCGCCCTTGAAGGAATTATTCCCGACGATCGTCACGAATTACAAGCATTATTTTAGCCTGCTCCTATCTGACTATGAGAGGCTTTGGAAATGGATTATTGCGCTGCTGATAATTGCTTTTTCCCTGTCCGGAATAAAAGTATCCGGAAGGAAGAGATTTACAACGCTTATCCTGACAGCCGCTGCTGAAATCGTGATATTCCTTTTATGCTTTGGGCTATATCCCGCATTTGCCAAGCCGTTGTTTGAACCGCGGGCCATGTATGGCTTTGGCGTCTTTATTACGTTGCTGTGTATCAGCACGGCAGAGAGCTTTCAACCCGCTGCAATGAAACTGCCAGCCGTTGCGATAGCATGGATCTTTTTTGTGTTTTCCTTTACATATGGAAATGCGCTGTTTGTTCAGAAATCTTATACAGACTTTAGGATTACACAGGTAATATCCGATCTGAATGATATGGAGGAATTTCTGGGCGATGAGCCGGTAACGGTCCAGATTTCCGGCAGCATTGATTTTGCTCCAGCCGTGGAACGAATGCGGCACAACTCTGCTGTACTGAGCCGTCTTGTGCCGATTACTTTCCGGGGGGCTTGGCCTTGGGGCCAAAAAGGATTTTATGGTTATTATGGCTTGAAAAATGTGAAACAGGATGATTCGATTGATCTTACTGCGTATGCTTTGCCTCTGATTAAAGACGGCATGTATCACACGATATATGGCGAGGACAATTATGTTTTGGTGAAATTAAAGTAGGAGGTAACAGCTTGAGTACAGTATCCATCATTGTTCCCTGTTATAACGAATCGGAATCGTTGCCTATATTTTATAGGGAGGCAGCGAAAATTCTCAATTCATTAGACGAAGAATACGAGTTGATTTTTGTAAACGACGGCTCTTCTGATGATACGCTATCCCAATTACGGGAACTGTCTAACAAAGATAACCACGTTGTTTATTTATCTTTTTCCAGAAATTTTGGAAAAGAAGCTGCTATGTTTGCCGGATTCTGTAATTCTTCCGGGGATTATGTGGCTGTTATGGATGCGGATTTACAGGATCCTCCGGCATTGCTTCCCGATATGTTGAAAATATTGAAATCCGGAGAATATGACAGCGTAGCCACCAGAAGGACCTCACGGGCAGGCGAACCGCCGATTCGCAGCTGGTTTGCAAAACGGTTTTATCAGCTTATCAATCGTATCTCTGATGCAGACATTGTAGACGGAGCAAGGGATTTCCGTTTGATGAAAAGAGATATGGTGGAGGCGATTATTGCCATGAACGAATACAATCGCTTTTCCAAAGGTATTTTTGGCTGGGTTGGGTTCCGTACGTATTGGCTGCCATACGAAAATATGGAACGTATTGCAGGAAAAACAAAGTGGAATTTTTGGAAGCTGATGAAATATGCCGTTGATGGGATCATCAGCTTTTCGCAGGCTCCGTTAAGCATCGCATCATGCTTTGGCATAATGATGACCGTATGCTCGTTTTTGTTTTTGATATTGATTATTGCCAGAAGATTGATGTTTGGAGATCCGGTAGCCGGATGGGCATCAACGATATGCGTTATAATTTTTATTGGAGGATTACAGCTGCTCTGTATTGGAATTATTGGACAGTATCTTGCAAAAACATATATGGAAACCAAACATAGACCGCATTATATAATCTCGGAATCAAATAAAAAATCTATAGATAAAATTCGATAGGATACTGATAAAAATTGGAGGCGGCCAATGGCTTTTTACTTGAGCATTACACTGGGAAGCACGCTCTTTGCGCTGACTGCGCAAATATGGCAAAAATACTGCTGCCGCATTGGAGGGGATCTGCGGCAGCGGGATAAAGCCTGTTTCGCTGCGCTGGCGGTTTTATCTCTGCTGCCATATTGCCTGACAATGGGGCTGCGGTACGGCATTGGAACCGATTATTTTTATACCTATGTGCCAACATTTACGTTGGCGGCAAATGGCACTTATACATTGGAGCCTGGCTATCAGCTGCTGATGCGCCTTGTGCTGTTTTTTACGGATAACCCCACATGGATGTTCCTGCTGTGTGCCTGTGTAATCGTAGGGCTGACAGGAAGAACGGTATGGAAATATTCCGAACTGCCGTGGGTGAGCATTTTGCTGTTTGCGGCAGACAGGCATTTTTTTATCAGTATGAACGGGATGCGTCAATATATGGGTTTGGCCGTTGTGCTTGGCGCTTTCCGGTATGTACGCGAAAAATGCCTGTGGAAGTATGCGCTTGTGGTACTGGCCGCTTCGCTTTTCCATACCTCCATGCTCATTTTTCTTCCGTTGGGGCTGCTGATGTATCTGAAGATCGATCCTTTCATTGGCGGCGGCCTTGTCGTCGTTCTAACGTTGCTGAACAGACCGCTGACGGCGGCGATCCGCTGGGCCGTATCGTATACGCGTTTTGCTTATTATTACAATCAGGAAGGATGGATCGTGGAGAGCCCCTACCGGGAGAAATTCTATTATCTGCTCATTCTGGCGGTGCTTGCCAGTATTCTTTATTGGCAGAACAAGACGGATACAGGATATCAGTTTTTGTACAGCCTGGAATTGATTGTGTTATACCTTTCCTTCAATCGATCCATTGTGATTCTGGCGGACAGACTTTGCTGGTCGCTGGAATTTTTCCATTTGCTCCTGATCCCCAAAATGATCGTATCCTGCAAGAGCAAAAAGATGCGCTGGATTGTTGGGGCGATTTGTGTGGGGACATGTGCGCTGTTTTGCTATTTTGAGATTTTTCAACATGGATACCATGAGGTTTATCCCTATCAGAGTATATTCGGCGTTGCGGCACAGGGTGCGGCAGCATAAAATTAGAATTTCAAAAGCTCCGGATCAACCGCCATGCCGGTTTGGCGGTTGATCCGGAGCTTTTGAAATTTACACTGAAGAAGCGCCGCCGTTTTGCAGGCATAAGCAGAGAATCTGGCAGTGCCAAGGTTTTACAGCTCGAATTCCTTCGGGTCGTACTGCGGCATCTGCGGGCGGCGGCGGGGTACGCGGCGCAGCGGGTCGTATTCAAAGGCGCGGCAATGCTCAAACGGCTGCACCGCACCTTTTTTGGCGCAGTGCAGCGAACCGTCCGCCGCGCGCGCGATGTGCGCGCAGTATTCGCATGCGGGCGCAATGTTCTGATCGAATAATGTTTTGGCAAACATGAAAAAGCTTCCTCTCTGTTTTGGTACTGCTGCCGTGCACACAGCCCTGCGGGCCCGCTGAAAAGCGTGATCGCGGTCTGCGGCGCGATCGCGTTTTGCAGAAAGAAATCGGTGCAAAGCTGTAAAGCGGAAAACCGGCGCTTCTTCTTAAAGTTAAAGATCGGTACTTCCGGAAGACCGGCACTTCTTCTTAAAGTTAAAGATCGGTATTTCCGGAAGACCGGCACTTCGCTTTTCTTCAGTATACCTCTTTTTGCCCGCCGCGTAAAGCCCCGGGGAACTGCGCCGTGCGGGGCCGCCGGTTAACCGTTTGCCTTTGCCTGGGGGCGCAGCGCGCCGCAGGCCAGTGCGCACAGCACAAACAGCACGGCCGTTACGTCCGGCGGCATGCGCACGGCGGGCAGGATGGCCGCGTCCAGCTGCGCGCCCGCCGTTCGTGCGGCAGGAAACAGGCGCCCCGCCAGCCGGAACAAAACAAGCGCCAGCGGCAGATGTGCAAGGCGCGAGCAGAGCAGCGGCCAAAGCGATATTTCGGGAGCGAGCAGCGCGCGCACCTGAAAAAACACCGAGGCGCCCATCGCGCTGAGCGCCATGCAGCACAGCTCGCTGCGCCACGCCCCGGCGGTTTCGCAGGCTGCGCGGCACGCGCCCGTTACCTCCAGCGGCAGCATGGCGCAGTAGCGCAAAAGCGCGGGCGCGCTTGCCGGTACGGCAATCGCTGCAAAAAACGAAAACAGCGTTACATAGCCGCACAGCATACCTGCTGCGCCCACCGCGCTGCGCACGGCGGCCACAAAGCCTGTTTGCGATGCTTCGGCTCCTGCTTGGGGGGCGCTTTCGGCCGGCGCGGCTGCTGCTTTGCCCGAGCCGGATCTTTTGGGGGCCTCTTGGGGAGATGTTTCGCTCTTTTTCCGAGCCGGTTGATGCAAAACCTTTCGCATCGCCGCCGGATACGCAGATGCCGGCGGCGCCTGCCGCGCGCCTGCCGCCGCGCAGGGCGCGGCCGAAAAAACCGCCGCCGCGCAGGGCACGGCCGCGTTTTTCTGCGCCCGGCTGTTTGGTGCGGCAGCGCCGTTTTGTGTGCGAAGGCGCCGCAGGGCCAAAACACCCGCCGTAAGGCAGCCGCACAGCAGCGAGGCGCCCACCTGCGCCGCCAGCAGCAGCCGGCCCGCCCCCGCGTGCCCCAGCATCAGCGCGCCCACGCCGCCCACAATAAAGCCGGGGCCGGAGCCGATGGTGCAAACCAGCAGCAGCGCGGCCTCGTCGCGGCGCAGCTCGTTGGAGCGATACAGCGCGTCCACCGCCTGCGCGCCGCAGGCAAAGCCGCCCAAAAGCCCGCACAGCAGCGCGGCCGGCGCCCTTTTGCCGCGCAGCCCCAGCAGCCGGGTATAGGGGCGCAGCAGCAGGCCGAACCATCCCGCCGCAGGGCTTTCCAGCAGCAGACGGGAAACCACCATAAAAGGAAACAGCGCCGGGATCACCGTTTCGTAACACAGCCCCAGCCCGCGCAAAACACCGCCTGCGGCAACAGCCGGGCGCAGTACCACGCATGCAGCGGCGAACAGCAGCGCAAACGTTCCCAGCCACTGCGCCGCGGCGCGCCTTCCCCGCAAAAAATTCATAAAACGTCCCCCCTCCTCGATATATATGATTGAACCGAAGACTTTAGCAGGGGCGGCTCCGGCCCATGCCGCGCTCCTGCTCCGGCCTAAAGCCTGTCGGACGGTTTGAAAACGCGCGTCTGTCAGAAGATCGGGGCTTTTGAAAAAAAGGGGGGAACAGCCGGTGCGCAAAGTGAAAAAGCGCGGCGAGCGCTATTCATTTCGCCAGGCGATGGGCCTTGTGGCGCAGCCGGTGCAAACGGTGCTGTACGGCAGGCCGGCGCTGCACGCCGAATGCGGCGGCGCGCTGGAAATCGAAAATTGCCGCGGGATCCTGCAATACAATGCCCAGCGGCTGCGGCTGGATATGGGCCAGTGGACCGTGACAATCGAGGGCGACGGCCTTTTGGTGGAAAATTATCAAAAAGGAATAATGACAGTGCACGGACAGGTGTTTTCCGTTCACTTTGGGTTTGGAGGCGTGCAATGAACGGGTTGGTGCGATACGCGGCGGGCAGTGTGCGGTTTGAGGTGATGGGCGGGCGCGGCGAGCGCTTTTTAAACACCTGTGTGGAGGCGGGCATTCCCGTAGAACACATTCACCCCACGGATACCGGCTATCTTGCCACCGTTCCGCTGCGCGATTACAAGCGAATGCGCCCCTTCGCACGGCGCAATCGCTGCAGGCTGCGCGTGCGGGAGAAATACGGCGCTTATTTTGCGCTGCTGGCCTATCGAGGGCGGTGGGGCATTGCGCTCGGCCTGGTGCTGTGCGCTCTGGCGCTGTTTTTGGGCGGCGATCTTATCTGGAATATCTGTTTTTTGAACTTTACGCCCGAGCAGGAGACCGCCGCGCGTGCGATGCTGTTTGAACAGGGCATCTATGAGGGTGCGTTTCAAAACCACGAAATTCTAATGCGCGCGGCAAGCGAGCTGTTTGTGGAATCGGAGGAATATGGCTGGGTAACGCTCAATTTTGTAAAGGGCCGCCTTGTGGTGGAAAAAACACAGCGCGAGCGCCCGCCCGAGTCTGTCAGCACCGAGATCACCAACGTGGTGGCGGTAAGCGACGGCATTGTGCGGCGCATCGATCTCGTGGACGGCTATCCCAGCGTTGTCACCGGGCAATATGTGGCGCGCGGCCAGGTGCTTGTAAGCGGGATGCGGCTGAACAGCTACGAGCGCCCGATGTATACGCATGCCGAGGCCGATGTATGGGCCGAGGTGGAGAATACCTATTTGTATACGCAGCCGCTGCACGGCACGTCTACCCTGCCCACCGCAGAATGCAAAAGCTATTATACGCTGTACTTACCGTGGGGCGAGCTGCCGCTGTATCGGAATGCCGATCTGGCAGGGACGGCGCAGCGGCGTGTGCTGCGCCGTCCCGCCGCGCCGCTGGGATTCCATTTGCCGGCGCTTGTCGAGGAACTGCAGGTGCGCTCCACACAGCCCACCGCCTGGACGCTGACGCCCGAGGCGGCGTGCCAAATTGCCCGTTCGCGCATTTTGGATACGCTGCGCACCCAGTTTGGCATCTACGAGCTTTTGGAGGAGACGGCCGAGGTGCGGGAAAAAAGCGATTCCGTTACACTGGTGCTGCGCCTGCGTTTTCTCGCCAATATCGGCGAAATGAAGCCGTTTTCCGGCGAGATGGATCAAAACGCCGGGCCCGATACAATTTCGGAAGAAAATCCATAAAAAATTTGTATGAAATGTGTACAAAAAATACTTTTACTTTTTAGAAAAAATTGCTATAATAGAATTACTCCCATGATAAAACAAAAACGGGAACCAAAAAGGATCGGATCGTTTAGGCAGAGGTGGCGGAATGGAAGAGGCGGTTTTGGAGCTGGACAGTGTGGATACGGCACTGGCCGTGTTTGGAAATTGTGATGCAAATATCCGCCTGCTGGAGCAGGAATTCGGCGTAACCGCGGTGTGCCGGGGCACGCAGGTAAAGCTGACAGGCGGCGAAGAAGATGTGCGCCGCGCCCGCCGCGCGATGGATGCGATGCTGCGCCTGCGCGAGGGCGGCACACCGCTGGAGGAACAGACGGTGCGCTACTGCATCTCGCTGGCCGGCAGCGGCGAGGAGGAGCGTGTCGGCGAGCTGACGGGCGATTTTATCGCCATCACCGCCAAGGGGCGCCCCGTGCGCCCCAAGACGCTGGGGCAAAAGGCGTATATCGAGGCCATTGCCAAAAACGCTGTTACCTTTGGGGTGGGGCCGGCGGGTACGGGCAAAACATATCTTGCTGTGGCAATGGCCGTAAAGGCGTTTAAGGCGCGCGAGGTGAGCCGCATCATCCTCACGCGCCCGGCCGTGGAGGCGGGCGAGAAGCTGGGCTTTCTGCCGGGCGATCTGCAGAATAAGGTAGATCCGTATCTGCGCCCGCTGTATGACGCGCTGTTCGAGCTGCTGGGCGCGGAAAATTATCAGAAGCTGCTTGAAAAACAGCTCATCGAGGTGGCGCCGCTGGCCTATATGCGCGGGCGCACGCTCGACGACGCGTTCATCATTTTAGACGAGGCGCAGAACACCAGCCCCGAGCAGATGAAAATGTTCCTCACGCGCATGGGCGCGGGCTCGCGCGTGGTGGTAACGGGCGATGTAACGCAGATCGATCTGCCGGACAAGCTCCGTTCGGGCCTTGTGGACGCGCTGGCCGTGCTGAAAAACGTGGACGGGATCGCCATGCGCCGCTTTTCGGAAAAGGACGTGGTGCGCCACCGGCTGGTGCAGGAGATCATCCGCGCCTACGATAAGGCCGCCGCGCAGCGCGCCAGAAGACAGTAAAGACGCCGGGCAGGAAAAGGCCGCCGCGCAAAAGGCGCGCCGGCCGCGGCGGGAGATCAATCAACAGAAAGGACGTGTTGTTCCATGTCGCACAAGGTATATATTACCAATCAGCAGAAGGCCGTAAAGGTGCCTTCCGGCCTGCGCATCCTCATCCGCCGGTCGTGCCACGCCGTGCTGGAGGCCGAGCGCTTCGAGGGCCCGGCCGAGATCAGCGTCACCTTTGTAGACGACGCCGAGATCCACCGCCTGAACCTGCAATACCGCAATAAGGATCAGGCCACCGACGTGCTCAGCTTTCCGCTTGGGCAGGACGGCAGATATGATGTCAATCAGGAAACCGGCGCCGCGATGCTGGGCGACATTGTCATTTCGATGGAGCGCGCGGTGGAGCAGGCCGCGCTGTATGGGCATACATTGCAGCGCGAGGTCGCGTTTTTAACCGTACATTCCATGTTCCATCTGCTGGGCTACGATCACGAGGGCGGGGGCCTCGAGGCTGTACGCATGCGCGAAAAAGAAGAAGCTGCGCTCATCCAGCTCGGCTTGCCGCGCACGGTATCCTACAGCCAGGTAGACTGAACATGAAAAGCCACAGCTTTGCGCAAAGTTTTCGCTATGCCGCGCAGGGCATTCGCACCGCTTTGCGGGAAGAACGCAATCTGCGGTTCCACCTGTGCACGGCGGGCTATGTGTACCTGTTTTCGCTGTTCTATCCGTTCGGGCGCACGGAGTATCTGCTCATTACGCTGATGGTATGCGGCGTTCTGGCGCTTGAGCTTGTAAATTCCGCCGTCGAGCGCGCGGTGGACAAGCCCAGCCCCGAGCACGACAGAGCGGCGGGCGCCGCCAAGGATATGGCGGCGGGTGCGGTGCTGGTATTCAGCATCGGGTGCGCCGTGTGCGGCGCGGCGCTGTTTTGGGATATCGCGGTGCTGCGGCAGATGGCCGCGTTTTTCGCAGGCCATCCGGCAGCGGCGGTGCTGCTGGCGGTATCGCTGGCGGCGGCGTGGCGCTTTGTCCGGCGGTACGGCGGCAGGCGAGGGTGAGAAGGAAAGGAAGAAACGGCATTGCAGCAGGAAATAACAAAATCGGTATTCCTTGCTCTGGTGGGGCGGCCCAATGTGGGCAAATCCTCGCTGCTGAACCGGCTGGTGGGGGAAAAGGTTGCCATCGTTACGGCAAAGCCCCAAACAACGCGCACGCGCATTACGGGCATCCTTACGCGCGGCGCGGTGCAGTATGTGTTTTTGGATACGCCCGGCATTCACCGTCCGCGCACGCGCCTTGGCGAGCGCATGAAAAAAACCACGGCGGACTGTGTGGCCGAGGTGGATGCTGTGGTGATGCTGTTCGAACCGTATGGGGCGCTGACGGAGCCCGAGCAGGCGCTGGTGGAGCAGCTGCGCGGCGCGCGCGCGCCGGCGCTTGCTGTGATCAACAAGACGGATACGCTCCGGCAGCCCGCCGATCTTGCCGCGCGCACGGCATTTTTGCGGGAGTTGGGCGTGTTCCGGCAGGTGCTTTCGGCCTCGGCGGCAAACGGCACGGGCTGCGAGGCGCTTTTGCAGGCGGTCGGGGGCTATGCGGCCGAAAGCCCGCACTATTTTCCGGACGACGCCTATACCGATCTGCCCGAAAAGGCCCTTGTGGCGGAAATTTTGCGCGAAAAGCTGCTTTTGCATCTGCGCGACGAGATCCCCCACGGAACGGCCGTAACGGTGGAGCGCTTCTGCGAACGCACCGCGCAGGGGCGCGGCCCGCTGGTGGATATTGATGTAAACATCTACTGCGAGAAAAAAAGCCACAAGGGCATGATCATCGGCAAGGGCGGCGCAATGCTGAAGGCCATCGCGAGCGAGGCGCGCATGGAATGCGAAAGCTTCCTCGGTGCGCGCGTAAACCTGCAGTGCTGGGTGAAGGTAAAGGACGACTGGCGCGACAACGATTTTCTTTTAAACAACCTCGGATTCCAGAAATAATGCGGGCCCCGCCGGTCTTTGCAGGCAGGCGGCGGCCCCGCCGCCCGTTTTGGACAACATTTCCGCTGATATGCGCGGTACAATAGAGCATAGTAGGTTTGAATGGCACGAAAAAGACGAACGAAGCCCGGCAAAGCCCGGCGAAGTTTGTCAAAGCCGTGAAAAGCGGAGGTGTTCGGAATGGATCCGAGCGGATTTTGGAAGCGCTTCGAGAGCAGCGGACAAATTGAGGATTACCTTGCCTATAAATCGGGGCAGCACGGCGACGCGCGAAGGGATGAATGGGATGCGAACGACGAAGACGACGACGGGGCTGGTGCTGCGCGCGACGAAGACGGGCGAGGCTGACCGCGCGCTGCTGCTGCTGACGCCGGACGGCCTTGTAAGCGCGATGGCCAAGGGCGCGCTGCGCATGCGCAGCAGGCTGTTCAGCGGCACGGGGCTTTTTTGTTACAGCGAATTTGTGCTGTTTGAGGGCAAAACGATGCACGTGGTGGATGCCGCGTCTGTGAAGCAGGTGTTCTGGGGCCTGCACGAGGATGTGGAGCGCATGGCGCTTGCAATGTATTACGCCGAGCTGGCCGCCACGCTTTCGCCCACCGGCGAAGAGGCCGCGGCGCAGCTGCGCCTGCTGCTGAACAGCCTGTATTTTTTAAGCGAGGGCAAGCGGCCGCCGCGGCAGCTGAAAGCCGTGTACGAGCTGCGCGCCATGACGCTTGCAGGCTTTATGCCCGATCTTGTCGCCTGTGCGGACTGCGCAAAATATGAGGGCGGCGCGTTTTGCTTCGACGCGATGAGCGGCTGTTTGTATTGCGCGGCCTGCGCCGCCGGGCGGGGGCTTGCCTGCAATCTGGACGCGCCGGCGCTGGCGGCGATGCGCTATATTGTATTCAGCGAGGATGCAAAGCTGTTTTCGTTTTCCGTTTCGCCGCAGGCAGCCCGGCAGCTGGGCGCGGTAACACAGCACTGGACGCTGGTGTGCCTGAACCGCCCGCTGCGCTCGCTGGAATTTTTGTGCACTGTCTGGGAGCCGGGCGAGGCGGACCGCAAAAAAACGGCCGAAGCGGCCGGCAGCACGCGGGAGGACGGGTGCGCCGCCGCAGAGAACGGCGCGGCCGGGGCCGTGCCGCCCGAACCTCAAACGGGCCTGCGGGAAGCAGAAACGGCCAAAGCGCCGGAAGCCTCGGAGGCGCCCGAAGAACCAAGGGGAACGCCAACGGAGCCGGAGCCGCCGGAAAATCCGGAGAAAACAAAAGCCCCGCGGGCACCGGCGGAGCAATGACGAAAAAAACAAAGAACGCCGCCGCGGCGGCAGGAAGAATGAACAGGAGACCATGGAACAAAAATACTTAACAGCCATTGAGCTGGATAAAATTTTTGCGCGCGCCGCCGAGGGCGTGGTATGCCCCGAGGCGCGCGCGCTTTTGCTGGAGCAGGCTCCCGGCGAAACGCCGGACGAGGTGCGCGCCATGCTGGAGTGCACCGATGCGGTGACGGGCCTTCTTGTAAAAAACGGCGCGCCGCGGTTTTCGGCGGTGGAGCAGGTGCGCGGCATTGTGCAGCGCGCCGAAAAGGGCGGTGTGCTCTCGATGGCCGAGCTGCTTACAGTAGCCGATACGCTGCGCAATTTTCGCGAGCTGAACCGGTGGTATTCCCTCACCGAGCACGATGCGCTGCCCGTAGACGATCTGATCTACGCCATGACGCCGCAGCCGACGCTGGAAAAGAACATTCGGGAATCGATCCTCTCCGAAAACGAGATGGCAGATACCGCCAGCGATACCCTGTACGATGTGCGCCGCAAGATCCGCACGGCGGAAAATTCCATTCGCGATAAGCTCGATTCCATCACAAAATCGCAGTCGATGTCGAAATATCTGCAGGACGCCGTGGTATCGCTGCGCAACGGGCGCTTTGTGGTGCCCGTGAAGGCCGAGTACCGCGGCGAGGTGGGCGGCGTGATCCACGATGTTTCCTCCAGCGGTTCAACGCTGTTTGTGGAGCCGACGGCCGTGGTGGAGGCCAACGCCAGGATCATGCAGCTGCGCAGCATGGAGCAGGCCGAGATCGAGCGCATTTTGGCCGCGTTTTCGGCGCAGACGGCAGCGCTGGAGCCGATGTTCACATTTGGCTACGGCGCCATGCTCTCGCTGGATGTGCTGCTGGCCAAGGCCAGGCTGGCGCTGGAGCAGAAGGCGATGAAGCCGCAGGTGAACAACGCGCCGGCGTTTCGTCTGGTGTGCGCGCGCCACCCGCTCATTGATCCCGAAAGCGTGGTGCCTGTGGATATCGCGCTGGGCGATACATACGATACGATGGTGATCACCGGCCCGAACACGGGCGGCAAAACCGTCACGCTCAAAACCGCCGGGCTGCTGTGCGCGATGGCGCAGTACGGCTATCTCATCCCCGCGCACGAGAGCAGCGCAGTGTGTGTGTTTGAAAAAATTCTGGTGGATATCGGCGACGAGCAGAGCATTGAGCAAAGCCTTTCAACGTTTTCCGGCCACATCCGCAACATCACGGGCATTCTGGAAAAGGCCGGGCCGCGCACGCTGGTGCTGATGGACGAGCTTGGCGCGGGCACCGACCCCGCCGAGGGCGCGGCGCTGGCGGTATCCATCATCGAGGCGCTGCGCGGCATGGGCGCGCGCATTATGGCCACCACGCACTACGGCGAAATGAAGCTGTTCGCGCTGGAGACCGAGGGCGTGCAAAACGCCTCGTGCGAATTTAATGTAGAGACACTGTGCCCCACCTACCGCCTTTCGGTGGGGGTGCCGGGCAAATCGAACGCGTTTCTCATCAGCCGCCGTCTGGGTCTGGACGCCGCCATCATCGAGAACGCGCAGCGGCATCTTTCCAGCGAGGATCAGCAGTTCGACCGCATTTTAAGCCAGCTGGAGGAATTGAAGTTAGAGCTGAAAACGCGCGAGGACGAAGCCGAGCGCCTGCGCAGCACGGCGTCGAACGCTCTGGCCGATGCCGAGGTGAAACGCGCCGAGCTTATCCGCCAGGGCGAGGCCGAGCTTGCTGCCGCGCGCGAGAAGGCGCACGATATGGTGCAGGACGTGCAGAATACAGCCTATGGCCTTTTGGACGAGCTGCGCCGGCTGGAAAAGGATAAGCAAACCAGCGCCGCTCAGCGCGCTGCACGCGCCCGCGAGGTGGCAAGAAAAGAAACCGAAAAGCTGTTTGGCAAAACGGATGTGGCCGCCGCGCCGCGCCGCGTGGCCAAACCGCTGGAAAGCGTGGCACTGGGGCAGGAGGTGCTGATCGTTGAGCTGGATAAGCCCGGCGTGGTAACGGCTCTGCCGGACCGCGACGGTATGGTGGAGGTGCGCGCGGGCATCCTCAAAACAAAGGTACCCCTCAGCGGCCTGTGCGCGGCGCAGCCGCAGCCGAAGACGCCGCAGAAAAAATATCAGCCGCGCCGCGCGCCGTCCGGCGGCAGCGCGGCCGCCGACAGGCCTGCGCGCGCCGCCGGCATGGAGATCAACCTCATCGGCATGACGGTGGAGGAGGCGCTGCACGAGGCGGATAAATTTATCGACAACGCCGTCATGAGCGGCTTAACAACGGTGTACCTCATCCACGGCAAGGGCACGGGCGCACTGCGCAAGGGCATCCACGAGCATCTGCGCCATCATAAAAGCGTGCGCAGCTATCGCCTTGGCGTATACGGCGAGGGCGAGGCCGGCGTGACGGTGGCGGAGCTGAAATAACGGGAAGCGAAAGAAAAGGCGCCGCAGGCACGCGCCGGCCGGATCGGTGCGGAAGGATACGGAAAGGGATTTTTACATAGAAATGGACACTGCGAGGCCGGAAACCGGGCGCCTCCCTCTGCGCCCGTGGCGCGAGGACAACGCCGAGGCGCTGGATCAATATGCAGGGGATCCGGCCGCGGCCTGCTGCTCATGTCCGTGCATACTCGCGAGGGCTTAGCGCCCCAAAGGAGCTTTTGCCGGCGCCCGATCGCGCGCTGCCCCGCCCGAGCTGCACAATCCGCCAAATTTCTTGACAATCTTTTGTACATATTATAAAATAGGTGTTTGGAAAAATCAATTTGGATCCAACCGGGAAGCTCCGGCCCAACGGCCGGTTTGCCGGCGGCAGCAGGGCTTCCCTCAATGCAAAAAAGAGGAATGGGATATTGTATGGAACAGAAGGGTATTCGAAACATTGCCATCATCGCGCATGTAGACCACGGCAAGACGACGCTGGTGGATCAGATGCTCAAGCAGAGCGGCGCGTTCCGCGAAAACCAGCAGGTGGCCGAGCGCGTAATGGACTCCGGGGATATCGAGCGCGAGCGCGGCATCACGATCCTTGCGAAAAACGCGTGCACGTTTTTTGACGGCGTGAAGATCAACATCGTCGATACGCCGGGCCACGCCGATTTTGGCGGCGAGGTGGAGCGCGTATTAAAAATGGTAAACGGCGTGCTGCTGCTGGTGGACGCGGCCGAGGGCTGCATGCCGCAGACGCGCTTTGTGCTGCAAAAGGCGCTGCAGCAGAACCTTTCGCTCGTCATCGCGGTAAATAAGATCGATCGGCCCGACGCGCGCATCAAAGAGGTGATCGACGAGATCTTGCTGCTGCTGATGGATCTGGGCGCAACGGACGAGCAGCTGGACAGCCCGATGGTGTTCTGCTCGGGCCGCGCCGGCACGGCCAGCTACAGCCCGGACGAGCCGGGCAAGGATCTGCAGCCCCTGTTTAAAACCATCCTCGATTATGTAAAGCCTCCGGTGGGCGAGCCCGCGGCGCCGCTGTCGATGCTGTGCTCTTCCATCGATTACAACGATTTTGTCGGCCGCATCGGCATTGGCCGTGTGGAAAACGGCCGCATTCAGGTAGGGCAGGAGGTTGCCCTGTGCGATTGGCACAACCGCGACCTTGCCAAAAAGGGCCGCATTACGGCGCTGTACAGCTTCGAGGCCAACGGCCGCACGCCCATTGATTCGGCCGAGGCGGGCGACATTGTCGCGTTCAGCGGCCTGACGGATATCAGCATCGGCAATACGCTGTGCGACCCCGCAATGGTGGAGCCGCTGCCGTTTGTAAAGATCAACGACCCCACGGTGGAAATGACGTTTTCGGTGAACGACAGCCCGTTTGCGGGGCGCGAGGGCAAATTTGTCACCAGCCGCCAGATCCGCGACCGCCTGCAGCGTGAGCTTTTGAAGGACGTGGCTTTGCAGGTGGAGGATTCGGCCACCACCGAATCGTTCCGCGTGATGGGCCGCGGCGAGATGCATCTTTCCATTCTTATCGAGACGATGCGCCGCGAGGGCTACGAGCTGCAGGTGTCGCCGCCCAAGGTGCTGCTGCACGAGGAAAACGGCAAAAAGCTCGAACCGATGGAGCATGTGGTGATTGACGTGCCGCTGGAATATCAGGGCAGCGTGATGCAGAAGCTGGGCAGCCGCAAGGGCGAGTTGGTGCAGATGTCGCCGCTGGGCGCCACGCGGATGCGTGTGGAGTTCCGCATCCCCTCGCGCGGGCTGTTTGGCTACCGCGGCGAGTTTTTGACGGATACGCACGGTGAGGGCGTGCTGAATACCATTTTTGACGGCTACGACGAATGGCGCGGCGAACTGCCCGCACGCAGCTCCGGCAGCCTGATCAGCTATGAAACCGGCGTGGCCGTGGCCTACGGGCTGTTCAACGCGCAGCAGCGCGGCACGCTGATTACCGAGCCGGGCGAGAAGGTGTACGAGGGCATGGTGGTAGGCTACAGCCCGGCGGGCGAGGATATCACGGTGAACGTGTGCAAGACAAAGCACCTTTCCAACACGCGCGCCTCCGGCAGCGACGACGCGCTGCGTCTGGTGCCGGTATCAAAGTTCAGCCTGGAAGAAAGCCTTGAATTTTTAAAGCCGGACGAGCTTCTGGAGGTAACGCCGCAGAGCATTCGCATCCGCAAGCGCATTTTGAACCACGATCTGCGTATGAAGGCCGTGAAGGGCGGTAAAAACGTGGGATAAACGGGGGGCGATCCTGTTTTCTTTCAAAGCCGCCCGCAAAGGGCGACGAGAAAACGGCAAAGCGTTTGTAAGGCCGGCGGGCTCAGAGAGCGTGTCTGCCAGCAGCTTCAGGGGCGGCGGACAGCATACGCGGGCCGGGCGGAAAAGGAGAAAGCATGTGACGACACAGGAATTTTATGCCCGCCGCCGCAAGCGGCTGAACGAAAGGCTGCGGCGGCTGGAGGAGCAGGAAGCCGCCGCGCTGCGGCGCGAGCAACAGCACGACGAACGGATTGCGCGGGATCTTGCGGGCGTGCCGGGCCATTTTGCGCATGGGCTGAACTTCTATAAGCTGTTCTGGGTGTTTTTTCTGTGCTGCTTTTTGGGCGTTGTGATCGAGACGGTGTTCTGCTGGGCGGCAACGGGGCACATTTCCCAGCGTACGGGCCTTGTGTGGGGCCCGTTCAATCTGATCTATGGCGTGGGCGCGGTGCTTTTAACGGTGTGCCTGCATCCGTTTATCGGAAAAAGCGACCGCTGGATCTTTCTGGGCGGCGCAGTGATCGGCGGTATGTTCGAATACTTTTGCAGCTGGCTTCAGGAAACGCTCATCGGCACGGTAAGCTGGGATTACTCCGATTACATGTTCAATCTGAACGGGCGCATCAACCTGCTGTATTGCCTGTTTTGGGGCGTATTGGCGCTGGTGTGGGTAAAGGAGCTCTTTCCCCGGCTGAACGGCTTTATCGAGCGCAATGTCTCACGCGTATACGGTGTGATGCTCACATGGGTGCTGGTTGCTTTTATGCTGGCAAATTCGCTTGTCAGCGGCGCGGCGGTGCTGCGGCAAAGCCAGCGCCGGGAGGGCCTGCCCGCCGCGTACGCGTGGCAGCAGACGCTGGACGAGCACTTCCCGGATGAGCGGCTGGAAAGGATCTTTCCCAGTATGGCCGTTGTGGAACCGTAGGCCGGGCGGAAGGCCGGTGCTTTTTTGCCCGCGATGCATTGCATTTTTCGGGGGAATATGGTATGATTAAAAAAAGCGTTCAACTTTTTGAGAAATCGAAAAGCGGGACGCTTTTGAAACTGGGAGGTCATTTATGGAAAGCCGTACCGTCAAACTGTACAACAAGAACACTACCGTCCCGCTGAAGGTCGTGCGTGGGCACTTTGCCACGAACCATTCGCACGTCAACTACTACATTGATATGACAACGCTGAAAACGCGCGTCTCCGAGGCAGAGGCCGTTGCGGCCACGCTCGCGGGGCAGTATGTTGCCAATTCCATTGTGGATACGATCGTCTGCCTGGACGGCACGCAGGTGATCGGCGCGTTCATGGCGCAGGAGCTTACACGCGCCGGATACGGCTCCATCAACGCGCACGGCACCATTTATGTGGTAACGCCGGAATACGATTCCAGCAACCAGATGATGCTCTTCCGCGATAACCTGCGCCCGATGATCGAGAATAAGCACGTGATCGTTTTGATGGCCTCTGTCACTACAGGCATCACCATTCGCAAGAGCATGAACTGCATCTCGTACTATGGCGGCATTCCGGTGGGCGCCTCGGCCATCTTCAGCGCAGTGGATGATGTGGAGGGCTATCCCGTACATGCCATCTTCCATACGGCCGATCTGCCGGATTACCAAAGCTGCACGGTGCAGGAATGCCCCATGTGTGCGGCCGGCCAGCGCATTGATGCGCTTGTGAACAGCTATGGATATTCCAAGTTGTAATTTTTATCCGAATAATACAAGCTGTTTTGGAATGCTTTCGCCGCGTTCTTCCTCTTGCATTTCCGCCGGTGCTGTATTATAATAAAAGGCAGAAAGTCTGTTTCAGGGCGGGGTGTAATTCCCCACCGGCGGTGATCCGGCCTGTGTGCGGCGCGTCTGCGCCCGCCGTGCCGGTAAGCCCGCGACCGGCGCATTTGCGCCGCCGATTTGGTGTAAATCCAAAGCCGACGGTAAACGGGCCGCAATCGGAATCGTTTCAGACGCGCTGCGCGCGGGGGCCCTGCCTTTGCCGCCGATACAGCCCGTTTGCAGACATTCGGGCGGCGGCACGCAAAGTCCGGATGGAAGAAACGGTGTCGCGCGCGATGCTTTTTCGCCCTTTTGCAGCAATGCAAAAGGGCTTTTTCAATGGAGCAGCGGCGGCAAAGTGCAAAAATCTGTTCCCCGGCAGACCTTCCAAAAACTGTTTTGGAGGAATTTCCCATGAAAAACGTCTCGTCCAATGTCCGCCGTCTTACCACGCTGGCGCTGCTGGCGGCCGTCGCCGTTGTGCTGGTGGCGATCCTTCACTTTCCGCTGCTGCCCGCCGCGCCGTTTTTGGAGTACGACCCCGCCGACATTCCCATTTTTATCGGCACATTCCTGTTCGGCCCTGCCGCCGGTTTTGCGCTTACGGTAGTGGTCTGCGTGCTGCAGGGGCTTACCGTCAGCATCTCCAGCGGCATCATCGGCATTGTGATGCATCTGTTTGCCACGGGATCGTATGTGCTGGTGGCGGGCAACGTGTATCGCAAATTTCGTACCCGCAGGGCGGCCGCAGCCGCGCTGGCGCTGGGCACGCTCGCCATGACGGCGGCCATGTGCGTGTGGAACCTGGTGTTTACGCCCATTTTTATGGGCCAGTCGGTGCAGGATGTGCTGGCCATGCTGCTGCCGGTATTCATCCCGTTCAATCTCATCAAGGCGGGCGCCAACAGTGTCGTTACATTTCTGGTTTATAAGCCCATCCGTCGGGCGATTTTTGGGGAAAAAGCGGCCTCGGCCGCTTGACATTCCTACGGGATATGCTATAATAGGCTTACAACAAAATATCTTATCAAGAGCGACCGAGGGAACAGGCCCTGTGACGTCCGGCAACCTACCGAGAGGCAAGGTGCTAAATCCTGCGGGTAACACCGGAAGATAAGCTGAAAGCGAGGCCCGGTGTGCAAAGACGCCGGGCCTTTAATTTGTCCGGCCGCCGGAACGCCGCAGACAGCGCTGCCGCGGCGGGGCCGTTAAACCTTTTCTGCGCCGCTCTTGGGGGAAAGGGAGAAATTTAAATGGCAAGAAAACTGTTTACATCCGAATCCGTCACCGAGGGGCATCCCGATAAGATCTGCGATCAGATCTCGGATGCGGTTCTGGACGCAATGCTGCAGCAGGATCCAAACAGCCGCGTGGCCTGCGAGGCAACGGCCAGCACGGGCCTTGTGCACATTATGGGCGAGATCACCACCAATGCGTATGTGGATCTGCAAAAGGTGGCGCGCGATGTGATCCGGGATATCGGCTATACGAACGCCGCCTATTGCTTCGACGCAGAGACGTGCGCGGTAATCTCCAACATCGACGAGCAGAGCCCCGACATCGCGATGGGCGTGAACCCGGGCGGCGCGGGCGACCAGGGCATGATGTTCGGCTACGCCTGCCGCGAGACGCCCGAGCTGATGCCGCTGCCCATCTCGCTGGCGCATCGGCTGACAAAACGCCTCACCGAGGTGCGCAAAAACGGCACGCTTTCTTATTTGCGCCCGGACGGCAAGAGCCAGGTGACCGTGGAATACGACGGAACAACACCCGTGCGTGTGGACGCGGTGGTGATCTCGTCTCAGCATGCGCCGGACGTGGAACTGGAGACGCTGCGCAAGGATGTGATTGAACAGGTGATCCGCCCGGTGATCCCCGCTGCGCTGCTGGATGAAAATACAAAATATTATGTAAACCCGACAGGCCGCTTTGTTGTGGGCGGGCCGCAGGGCGATACCGGCCTCACGGGCCGCAAGATCATTGTGGATACCTACGGCGGCTACGGACGCCACGGCGGCGGCGCGTTCAGCGGCAAGGATCCCACCAAGGTAGACCGCAGCGCGGCCTATGCTGCGCGCTGGGTGGCGAAAAATATCGTCGCGGCCGAACTGGCCGATCAGTGCGAGGTGCAGCTGGCCTACGCCATCGGCGTGGCCGAGCCCGTAAGCATCCGTGTAGATACGTTCGGCACAGGCAAAGCGCCCGAGGAGGCCATCGAGGCCGCTGTGGCCAAGGTGTTCGACCTGCGCCCCGCGTCCATCATCGAGCAGTTGGATCTGCGCAGGCCCATCTATCGGCAGCTGGCCGCCTACGGCCATCTCGGCCGCGAGGAACTGGGCGTGGCGTGGGAAAAAACCGACAGGGCCGAAGCGCTGCGTGCCGCGCTGGCATAAAGCCGCATCGAAAAATTGTTTTGCAAAAAGCAGCCTTCAGAAAAAACGCTCTCAAAAACACTTTCAGAAAAGATGCCGCCCTTCTCCAAAATCGGGAGAGGGGCGGCGTCTTTTCTTTTGGGCTTCTTTTTTGTTCTTTTTTAAACTTTTTCTTGACAGAACGAAAAGAATGCGCTATTCTTTAAATGGTTCAAAAAAGAACAAAAGGAGGGCGCGGCATGCAGGAGCTTTTTTTTCGAATTCAGGAGATGAAAAAGCTTTATGGGACGGTTTTCGCGCCGCTGCTGGCGCGCAGCGGATCAACGCAGGCCGAGATGAACGTGCTGCTGTTTCTTGCCAACAATCCCGCATACGATACGGCACGCGATATAACGGAGCGGCGGCACATGGCAAAATCTCAGGTTTCGGTCAGCGTAGAGGCGCTTGTGGAGCGCGGCCTGCTGGAACGCTTTTATCGCCCGGGAAACCGCAAAACGATCCACCTGCGCCCCACGCCGGCGGCGCGCCCGCTTGTAGAGGAGGGGCGGCGGCTGCAAAACCGCTTTGGCGCGCTGCTCATTGCCGGCTTCTCCCGGCAGGAGATCCTGCGGATGGCTTCGCTGATCCGGCGCATGCAGAAAAACATCGACACCGCTTTGACGGCGGAAAAACAGGGAGAAGCGCTCGGACAAAAAGCGCTGGAGCAAACGGAGGAATGGGTCGCGAGCCTGCGCTTGGGAGAAGAGCCGGAATAGCGGGCGCACTGCGGGGCGGCGCGCCGGAGGGCCGAGGCATAAGCCGCCGCAAAATCGCCGAGCCCTACGGAACCGCCCTTTTTCAGGCGTTTTGTCTGCCTGCTTCACTGTCCCGTCTGGGAGCCGCTTCGATGCGGCTGAAAAAACAAAAGGCAGGGGCGCCGGAGCGCTCCCGCCAAAAAAGAAAGAGGAATCGCCATGTTCACCAAACTGATCGTCTGTTTCATCGCCGGCATCGGCGCGGGGCTGGGCACCGGATTCGCCGGAATGAGTGCCGCGGCCGTTATTACGCCGATGCTTGTTACGTTTTTGCATATGGACCCCTATCAGGCCGTCGGCATTGCACTGGCAAGCGACGTGCTGGCAAGCGCGGTTTCGGCTTACACCTATCAAAAAAATAAAAATCTGGACGTGCGCAACGGCGTTGTGATGATGTGCTCGGTGCTGGTGTTCACGCTGGCGGGCAGCTGGGTCTCCAGCCTGATCGCCTCCAGCACGATGGGCGGCTTCTCGGTATTTATGACGATGCTGTTAGGTGTAAAATTTATCGTAAAGCCTGTGATGACGACGAAAGAGAATATGGCCGCCGTCTCCAAAACAAAGCGGTTTGTGCAGTCGATTGTCTGCGGCGCGATGATCGGCTTTATCTGCGGGTTTATCGGCGCGGGCGGCGGCATGATGATGCTTTTGATTTTAACGTCGGTGCTGGGCTACGAGCTGAAAACCGCCGTCGGCACCAGCGTGTTTATTATGACGTTTACGGCTTTAACGGGTTCGCTGAGCCATTTTGCCATCGGTGGTGTTGCAGATTGGTGGGCGCTGGCGTTTTGTGTGGCCTCCACGCTGCTGTGGGCGCGCATTGCGGCGCGCTTTGCCAACAGGAGCACGCCCAAGGTGCTCAACCGTGCCACAGGCGCGGTGCTGGTGGTGCTGGGCGCGGTGATCCTCGGCGTCAACCTCTTTGCAAAGTGACGCCCTGCCCCCGCTGCTTTAACCGCACGGCTCGGCCGTACCTGCAGACGATGATATTTATACTGTCTGACGGCGGTTTTGCCGCCCGGCCGTTTGAAAACCCGGCCGCGCTGCCGTGCCGGCCCTCTAAGCGCCGCCGTGGGGCGCGGCGCTTAGAGGCCTTGCTGCCCGGCCACGCCGCTCAGGCGTTAAATACCAGCGTATCCAAACGGCGCATTGCCTCCTGCACACGCGAAAGCGGCAGGGCAAGGTTCACGCGGATATGGCAGGGGCCGTGGAACGGGCGGCCGTCCTGCCAGATGACGCCAACGTCCCAGCCGGCGCGCAGCAGCTCGTCGATGGTCCTGCCGTGCGCCGCGCACCAGCGAGTGCAGTCGAGGAACAGCATATAAGTACCCTGCGGCTTCGAGAGCTCCACGCCCTCGAAATGCCTTGCAATAAAATCGCACGCGTAATCCACATTGCCTGTCAGCACCGCGCGCAGCTCGTCCAGCCACGCGTGGCCCTCGGGCTTGTACGCGCCGATGAGCGCATGCATGGAGAGCACGTTCATCGAATTGTAATGGCACAGCGAGCTTTCTTTTTCCACCCGGTTGCGCAAAACGGGATCGTAAATAATATGATAGCTGCCCACCAGCCCCGCCAGATTGAACGTTTTGGACGGCGCGTACACCGCGACGGTGCGCATGCGGGCGTCCTCGCTCACGCTCTGCGTGGGAATGTGCCTGTGGCCGGAGAGGATCAGATCCGACCAGATCTCGTCCGAAACCACCTGCACGTTGTGCTTTTGATACAGCGCCATGGCGCGCTCCAGCTCCCGGCGCTCCCACACGCGGCCGGTGGGGTTGTGCGGCGAACAGAACACGGCCGCATGGATCTTATTTTCAACGATCTTCTTTTCCATATCGTCAAAATCCATGCGCCAAACGCCGTCCGCATCCTGCACGAGCGGGCTGTGGACGATGTGGTAGCCGTTATTTTCCAGGCTGTGCGTAAAACCAATATAGGTGGGCGAATGCAGCAGAACATTGTCCCCGCGCGAGCACATTACGTTCAGCGCGCTGACAACGCCGCCCAGCACGCCGTTTTCGTAGCCGATGCATTCTTTGGTAAGGCCCGTAACACCGTTGCGTGTTTCGTGCCAGCGGATGATGGAATCAAAATATTCGTCGGTAGGAAAGAAATAGCCGTAAGCGGGGTGCGCGACGCGCGCGGCGATGGCCTCGGGGATCGAGGGCGCCGTGGCAAAGTTCATATCCGCCACCCACATGGGGATCACGTCGTAGCCCTCCTTCGGGCCGCCGGGCGCCATGGGGGAAATGCCGGGCGCGTCCACAGCGATGGCGTCTTTGCCGCGCCGATCCATAATGCTGGTAAAATCGTGTTTCATATGCGTTTACGTTCCTTTCCTGTTCTGCGGTCCCTTCGACAAAAAGCTGCAGGTTTTGCCTTTTCTCCTATCATACCGCTTTTGCGCGGCACATGCAATAAAAACGGCAAAAAAGATAAAAATTCAATGTAGGAGTACAATAGATATTAGACAGTTTGGGAAAAAAGTAGAAGGATGAGGCAAAATCGGTTAAAGTTGAGTTGT
>CAJUMH010000012.1:0-66034 GCA_910587145.1 uncultured Ruthenibacterium sp.
CGACACAAAGTAACTTCTTACATCCTTCCTTGAAAAAGCGGAGACACCCAGGCAGGTGCCTCCGCTTTGGTATGTGTCCGCAAAGTCCGTCCATCATCTGACGGTCGCCAGGGACAATCCAAATGATGGAGTGCCACCAGCTTAGTCTGGACATTCGTGCCTGCGCCCATTTTCTGCGTAGAACCAAGGAGCACCCTGATCTGCCCTGAACGAACCTTGCCAAACAGTTCCTTCTTCTTGGCTTCAGTTTCTGCCGTGTGGATATAGGCGATCTCTTCAGCGGGGATTCCTTTCTCAATGAGTTTCTTTCGGAGATCGTCATATACATTGAACTTGCCGTCGTTGTGCGGCGTGGACAGATCGCAGAAGACCATCTGTGTGGATCTGCTCTCCGCTGTGCGCTGCCAAATATCAAAGACATTATCGGCACAGGCTGAGACTTTGCTGGTTTCACTGTCCGGAAGCATATCATTCATCAATCGTTGGTCGAGCGCGAGCTTCCTGCCGTCATTGGTAATCAGAAGCATATTATCGGTGGAGGAATCCACCATCTTGTTTCTGACACGCTCCGCACGGTCGGAAAGCCCTTCCACCATCTTTTTCTGAGCCTCAGATGGTTTCAGAACGATATTGTGATAATGCGCCTCCGGCACAGGCAGATTCAGCATATCCGCTGTCTGAATGTCCGCCGTTTCCTTGAACATAGACATGAGTTCCGGGAGGTTGTAGAACTTGGCAAACCTCGTTTTTGCACGGTAGCCGGTGCCCTCCGGGGAGAGCTCAATAGCAGTGACTGTCTCGCCAAAGGTTGACGCCCATGCGTCGAAGTGGATCAAATCATTCCTTTTGAGGGTGCTGTACTGGAGATATTTCTGCATGGTGTACATCTCAACCATGCTGTTGGAGATCGGTGTGCCGGTCGCAAACACAACACCGCGGCCTCCGGTCAGCTCGTCCAGATACCGACACTTCATATAGAGATCACTCGACTTCATAGCTTCTGTCTGGCTGATTCCGCCCACGTTCCGCATTTTCGTGAACGCGGCGAGGTTCTTGTAATAATGTGCCTCGTCAATGAAGATACGGTCAACGCCCAACTCTTCGAAGGTCACAACATCGTCCTTCCTGGACTGGTCGTTCAGCTTATCGAGCCTCTGCTTGACCGTCTTCTTTGTGCGCTCCAGCTGCTTGATAGAGAAGTTGTCGCCTCGATTTCTTTTGAGCTCGGCTATGCCTTCCAGCACCTCATCGAGCTGTTGCTCCAGAATAGCCCTCTGTCGCTCAATAGACATGGGGATTTTCTCGAACTGGCTGTGCCCGATAATCACCGCGTCATAGTCGCCGGTTGCGATTCTGCCGCAAAACTTCTTCCTGTTCTTGGTCTCGAAGTCTTTCTTCGTTGCCACGAGGATGTTCGCAGAGGGATAGAGTTGGAGATATTCGCTCGCCCACTGTTCCGTCAAGTGATTCGGAACAACAAACAGGCTCTTTTGACAGAGCCCCAGCCGTTTACTCTCCTGCGCTGCAGCAACCATTTCAAACGTCTTCCCAGCCCCCACAACGTGCGCCAGCAGTGTATTGCCGCCGTAAAGGATATGGGCAATGGCATTGACTTGGTGCGGTCTGAGCGTGATCTCGGGGTTGATACCCACAAAGCTCATGTGACTGCCGTCGTACTCACGCGGGCGTGTGCTGTTGAACTTTTCATTGTAGAGCCGTGTCAGCTTTTCGCGCCGTTCAGGGTCTTTCCAAATCCAGTCCGCAAATGCCTGTTTGATAAGCTCCTGTTTGCCCTGCGCGATTGCTGTTTCCTTCTTATTGAGCACAGCCGTTTTCTTGCCGTTCTCATCCTCGATATAATCGAAGATCCGCACGTCCTTCAGGTTCAGCGTCTCTTCCATGATCTTATAGCCGTTGATCCGGCTCGTACCATAGGTGTTGTACGCTTTGACATTCGTGCGGTCGTAGGATTTACCCTCCACGTTCCATTCGCCCGTATATTGAGAGAAGTGAACATGGATGTTCCACTGGCAGTACCTCGGTGTGTCGAACAGCTCAAACATGAACTGCTCTGCGATCTCCGGAGGAAGCCAGGTCGCACCGAGTCTGACAGAGATCTCGCTTGCCGTCAGGTCAACGGGCTGTACAGCCTCCAGTGCTCGCACATTCTCGGAATAATCTTCCGGATAGAGCTCTGCGCTGCGCCGTGCCCATTCGAGCTTCTCGCGGACATTGCCGGAAAGGTATTCGTCTGCGGGGAGATACTTCGGCCTGCCGTCATCGTCGCTCGTGTGCATGGGATTCAGGAAGATAACGCCCTTCAAGTCCTCAAACAGTTCCTGCTCGCTCTTGCCGGTCAGCTCCATCATATAGGGCATGTCGATCTTGGCTTTTTCGGCAAGTGAAAGTGCATACGCTTCCGACGCAGTATCCACAGAGAGGATCGTAACCTTCTGCTTGATTGTCCGTTTGGAGAACATATCTGCCTTTCGGATGAAGTTGCCCTCATCGTCCAGTACCTCCAAAGAGGAAAGCAGGCAGTAAGAGCTATCGGAGCTGAAGGCGGAATTGTTTGCCCTTGCGTTGATCAGCCCATACTTTTTGCTGAAATCATCATAGAGTTCATTCAGTCTGGCCTGCTCCACCTGAATCTCAGCATCGGAGTAGTCCTCCGTCTGATACTCAATAAGTGTCCTTACACAGTCGCGGATGGCGATCATGCCCTTGATGCGGTCTTCCGCCGTCATGGAAACCTCAACAGGGTTCATTCGGCTGTTCTCTCGAAAGTAGAGCTTGCCGTCTACCACCGTATAGCTAAAGTTTCGCACGGACGGGTCTGCGGGAATAGAGAGGTCTTCGTCCTCAGCTTCGAGATCATCCAGCTCGAACTCGGTGATCTCAGCGTGGATGTTTTGAATAGCGTCCTGCAGCAGATCTCCCAGCTCCGCGCCCTCATAAGGAATGCAAGCCGACTCCGGACCGTGTGCGCCGCTGATCATCTGCATATCGCCAAGCACCATTTCCGGGTTGCTTACAAAGTATGAGTTCATGCGGATACCGTTTTCATCTGTTTCGAGGTGAACCCACTCCGGCTCAATGTCGATCAAACGGTCTCGCTTCTGCAGGAAGATGATATCCGATGTGACTTCCGTACCTGCTGCATCCTTAAAGGTATTGTTCGGTAAGCGGATCGCCCCAAGCAGGTCAGCTCTCTGGGCGATATACTTACGGACTGCCGGGTTTTCCTTGTCCATCGTTCCCTTTGATGTGATGAACGCCACCACACCGCCAGGGCGAACCTTATCCAGGGTGCGGGCAAAGAAGTAATCGTGGATCAGGAAGTTGTGCTTATCATAGCGTTTGTCAGGCACCTTGAACTGGCCAAAGGGAACATTGCCTACCGCCGCATCGAAGAAGCTATCCGGAAGGTTGGTGTCTTCAAAGCCTTGCACCGCAATGCTGGAGTTCTGGTAAAGCTGTTGAGCGATCCTGCCGGAAATGCTGTCCAACTCAACTCCATAGAATTTCGCGCTCGCCATAGACTCCGGCACGAGTCCCATGAAGTTGCCGATGCCGCAGGAAGGTTCCAACACATTGCCGGTCCTGAAGTGCATATTCTCAAGTGCGCTGTAGACCGCCTTGATAACGACCGGAGGCGTATAAAATGCCGTCAACGTGGACTCTCGGGCAGAAGCGTACTCTTCTTCTGTCAGAAGCTCCTTCAGCTCCTGATAATGAGGATTGTCCTCTTTGAAATAATCTGACAGACCGCCCCAGCCGACGTAATCCGCAAGGATACGCTGCTCATTGGTGTCTGCCAGTCGGTGCTCATCCTCCAGTTTTTTCAGAAGCTGGATTGCCATCCGGTTGTGGTGGAACCGTTCCAGCGGTGTACCAACGCCGATATCGTCCCGTTCGATTTTGAAATTGGTCCTGTATTCGGTATTGATTTCGGGAAGCAGTACATGGGGTGTCACCTTGCCGCTGCGCTGTTTCTGCGGAGGCGGTGCAATCGGCTTGTCACGCTCGCTCAGCTTTTCTTTTAGCTGGTTAACGAGCCCTTCAATTTCAGGATTTCTCCATGAGTCATCATCCGTTTTGGCATAGTCCTCAATCAGAGTGTCTTTGCCATCTCTGCACTGAATGAAGTCCAGACTGCCGGGCTGTTCCTTGGTGTTGACTACGCCGAAGGCTTTCATGGTATCTGCCGACAGAGCGAAGTATGCTTCCAGAGCTTCGTCTCGATCAGAATATTCCGTCACCGATAATGGCGCTGCGAAGAGGTCTTCGACAACATAATAGTGGTCGATGAAGGGACCGCTTTTTACCGCTTCTTCTGGCTCTTCCACAGCAACCGCGGTTTCGTCAGTCGCTTCAATCTGAAGTTCCTCTACTGCGTGAAGCAAGTGATCGTTTAACGGGTTTTCTTTTAGCCGGTCTTCAAACTCCGCCCTCGTCATGGTCTTGTTGATTAGCGGGAACTGCGTATCATACAGGACCACTTCATGCTCGTCGAAGGAAAGCACTTCATACTCATGCGTTCCAAGATAGACGGTATCGCCAAGGGAGAAACGATACTCTTTTTCCGGCTCCGGTGGAGAGTTCAGCTCGTCATAAGAAGGTTCCAGCGGTCTCGCCAGATCGCTGTTCAACGCCGTCAGCATTGCTTCGCAGCGTTCTGTCAGATGCGTATTGTCAGCAATGATGGTATTCATCGCTTCGCGCATCATCGGAAGGATGAAATCGCCGTCAGAGGTGCGCGCGTACATCTTTTTGTCACCGATGTCAAATGCTCCCAAGCAGCCTGAGAGATAGTAAAGGTTCAGCCTCTTGTCTTCCTCACCGAGTTGCGTCACATAGTCGTTGTAGTCATAAACGATGGAGCGAAACTCGTCCGAAATAGCTGACCGCCCTCTACGGGCTTCCTCTTCGGCGCGATACTTGGGATAGTGGTCTTTCTCAGCTTGACTGAGATATTGGTCTGTGGCAATCAATTCTCCAATGCGCTTCTCGATCTTTTTCCAGCTCAAAAGGACTTCTGCATCAGGGTGCATGATACTGCCTCTGCTGATTTTGATGCCCTTTCCGTCATGGTTTTCATCAAGCTGTTTGCCGGGAACGGCTGGATACGCACCGCCGATGCCGTACTCATTCTTCAGAAAAGCGATATTTGCTTCATGGGTATCTCGCTTCAGGTACTGCTCATAGATACGGTACTTTCCATCATGGATACCGCTGCCACGAGTCAGAACCGCATCAATATCTTCCTGAGAAATAACAAAAGCGGAGGTCGTTTCAGCCTCCGCTTCTGCAATCAGTTCCTGTTGTTCTTCCTCTGAGGGAAGACTTACGCGTAGATCAGGTCTCTCAGGACCACTTCCTCCGCCGAGTTCCGGATCGAGTTCATCAGCTGAACCCACTTCATCTGGTCTTCGGCCTTCATCTGCTCGGTCACGCCGTTGAGCGTCTTCATCTGCTCGGTCAGCTTGTCCATCATCCGGTTGGCCTGGGTGTCCACTTCCTCCAAGTGGCTGTTCAGTGTTCCTTCCAACAGCATCCCGGTGTAGATTCCGTCCCGATGCTCTCGGAGGAAGGTCCGACGCAGCATTCCATACTTCCCAATCTTCGGGCTCTCCGGAACGGTCAGGTCGGGGATCAGGTAATCTCCCTGCATCGTATAGGTCAGTTCCATCTTCATAGCTCCTTTCGGTTTTATTGTTTCTGCTTTCATGATACTCAGAGGATCGGTCTCTCGCAAATGTGCGATTACTCTGTTTTTCCTCTTTTTCCAGTCCTTTTACGGTTTCTGCAATTTCTCGGATCACCATCTCGGAAATATCGCTCGTTGCCGCACCAAGAACAGAGATCACGGGTACCGTATTGAAATCGTAAATGTGGGAGAAATCATCCCGTGTGAAGTAGAGGCTCGGCTGATAGCCTGCTCTCACCAGCGCCATATACGCGACGCTGCTTCGCAGAGTGTATTTCAGCCAGACTTCCAGATTGAGATCGTCCAGTTCCTCCAAAAAGCTGTCACCTTTGACAGACTGGAGATTGGAAAGGTAATCTGAAAAGTTATCCTCAACAGCATTCTTTGCAATCTCCATAAGGAAATGCGGAAAGTCTGCTGTAAGCTCCACCTCTCCGAAGCTATCCTGGAGGCTTTCTTTTACGGCTTCTTCATACTGCGGACGCATTTGCCAAAGTGTGACCACTCGACCGGCACGGCTGTTCGTGTCCGAGTAGTCAAAGACATGGCGCAGCTTGTATGGGGTATCTCTATCGACAAGGAGCGCAATGCCTCTTGTCCCCTTGTTCACCCAACGACCGAGCCGGTTCCAAGTCTCGATTTCCGCGCAGGCCGTCGCATCCGGCTTCTGGGCATGGATCAGCAGTTGCTCCTTAAAGCTGTACTTATAGTTGTTGGCGGCGGTAACGAGAAAGTCCGTGTATCGCTCTGCCTTGGAGGTGATATCCCTTGCGGTCTGGGATGCCAGCTCCGAAATGATTTGGTATTTGCTCGGCATGGGATTACCTCCTTACTTTACTTTGATTGTGACCTCTATGGTCTGTTCCTTTTCACCGAGAACCGAAGCGAACAGCAAGCCGGTTCTGGCGTTGGACACCTTTGTAACAAGCTCGTTGAGCCTGCAAACTGTGTGGTTGATTTCTTTCTGATTGTCTGCGTAGTAATATCCCGTCTCATCGCTGCAAATAGGAAAGCCATCCTGTCTAAGAGCACTGATCTTGCGGCGAATATTTCTTCCGTCAAGCATGAACAGCTTTTCAAGCTCCTTGCTGTGGATGGCTTTTTCTTTGCCGATATGATTCTGGCGGAGATATTCGCAGATGGCTTTCTTTCTATCCATCGCTTTCTCCTATCTCACAGGTTCTTGTTCATTTCTCTGATGTGTTGGGAAATCCCAGCCATACACCTTGCCGATCTCATCACCGAGGCGTCTCGTGATCCTCGTAACATCGGCTCTTGTGGCGGTGCCCTCGTATAGCTTCTCTTTTAGCCGGTCCTTTTGATATTCGGAAACTCCGTCCTTGTAAACCCGGTAGAGATAGTGGTTGGTGCCATCATGGTGAATGTCATCACAACGGAAGTCGCCCTTCTTGTCCACGTACCAGGTGGTGTAATCGTATCCTCCGGATAGGCAGTCGCGAATATTGCCGCTTGGGATCTCCTTATATCCCATGCGCCGTCCGTCCCAAAGGCCAAGGTCAGCAATCACAAGGATCGGTTGGGATAACTGGATATTCAGGTTCACACGCTCGTCGGAGAGATAGTCGGCGTTTGTTTCGCACATGATACGATAGAGCTCATCTTCGGAACAGTCGGGATACTGCTCCTGCAAGTCTTCGCGCCAGTCATCCAAGTCGAGATTTTCGTTGCTCCATATGATGTGTCTGTCTTCCACTTCCTTCACCTCCGTCCTTTTCACAAATAGGGCAGATCATTCTGCCCTCCGGTATTTCTGCTCCGCAGCAGACACAGTATTCGCTCATCTGGCGTCACCTCTGTCCTTCGTGGGCAGGGGCTTGCCGTCCTTGTCATAGTTCTTCGGATCAGCGCCGGGAACATGAAAGCCGAACATGGACCCGGTTCTCATAGCTTCCTCTTGGGCTCTGGTAACGCCCAGCTTTCCGTTGTACTCATCGACAATTTCCCGCGCCTGTTCCTGGCTGGAGGCGGGAATATGGGGATTGTAGTAGCCTTTTTCATTTCGCTTGACTACGATGATTTCACCGGAACCGGGAAGAATGCTGTAGCATTGCTCCGGAAGCTCTGTGCGAACAGGCTCATAGGTGTGTCCGTTTTGCTCCATCCGCTCGGCAAACTCGCAAATGTGGTAAAGATTGTCTCCAATCTCAACGTGGTAGTCGTCGATATATCTGCAAGTTCGCACCTGGTCTTCGTTCCATGCAAGGTGGATCTTGATTTTTCCTCCATCGGGGATGCGAAACAGTTCCTTATAGTGGCTGTTAATGAACCGGATACCCTTTGCCGCGTCCTTCATGTGCCCATTGAGCCAGTCCTTGACGTAGCAATAGCAATAGAGATTGTATTCGCCCTTATTCGGGTTCAGGCGCAGCAGATAGGCGTACTTATCCGTATCGACACGGACACCGTAATAATCCTGCTCGGTGGGCATTTTGCTCTGCGGATTCGTATAGCAGTAATAAGCGAGGTCTTTCCGGTTGTGAAGGATATCTCCTTCCTCACGCAGAGAATTGATAACCTCGTCAAACTCCTGCTTGAACTCATCGGTTTTGAGGTCTTTTCGGTAGTCGTTCCATGAGCTGAAGAATCCGTTTCCGTCAGTATCCATATCAGCGCGGAGATAACCGATCAAGCCGGTTTGCGAAGAAATCTGAGAGCTCTGACGGAAAGTGTATTTGTCTTCGGCCTCTATCATAGCTCGCTTTTCATAGTCGATCATCTTGCTTCACCTCTTTCATTGGGATGGCTTTTCTCGTTTTGCCTTATTTCAAGGGCGTTTTGAAGTCCGATCTTGGCCCACTCAGGCAAGGAACGCTTATCCATGACGCCAAGGACATCGCCGCGAAAAAACGACGTCTGCTTTCCGCTATAGAGGGAGATGCAGTAGCAGGTTCGTCCTCTTGCGTTTTTCTGTGCGCCGAAACCTCCTGTGCAAAGCATCAGTTGGTGAGATGCGTGTCTGAACTCCGGGCGAAGCACGTTCCCGCGTATCACGATGACTTTATCTTCGATAGCGTCATCATGAGAAATTGGCTTACAGTCCTTTGCCGTAATCTCGTCGTTCATACCAATCTCGGACGCTACCTTTTCCGTTTCTTTCATGATCTCGTCTGCGGCCTGCGTCACGCGTTCTCCGTAGAGCTTAACGATCTCTGCAAAATCATCGCTGACTTGTGCCTCAAGATACTGTTCATAGAACAGCACACGCTCGGCATAGCAGCAGACATATCTCTCTCCGCTGGCTGCTTTCGGGTTCTCGCCCAGGATGATCTCTTTGTGCCCGATATACATCGAGTTAATGACGGTGTAATCACCGACCATTCTTTTTTCATCCATAATCTTTCCTCCTTATGGAATCGGGCGGCACCTTTTGACGGGTGCCGCCCTTGTCCATCACTTTCTGTTCTTCAGGCGAAGAACGATAAGCCCTGCGACAATGAATACCACAAGGCAGATGCCGATAATCATCTTAGCGTTCATGTCCGTTTTCCTCCTTTTTCTTTCTGAAGGTGAAGAACGCCACTACGCCAGCTCCCAGGAGAGAAATACCGGTGAGAGCACCCCACAGCGGGATATTCGTGGTATCTCCGGTCTTGGGAATATCGGGCGGCGGCGTGATCGTCACCGTCTGATCCTTGTCCTCGATGTCCTTATGCGTGGTAATCTCCACATCATCACGGTACAGGCTCTCGAAGACTACCAGGCTTGTGCTCTTGGTGATACCGGAAGCGTCAAAGACGAACTTCACTTTCACCCCGCCATTTCTATCCTTCGGCGTAAACTTCACTTCTGCGGTGATCGTCTCGCCGTTCACAGTGAAGACCTCGCCGGTCGCCTTATTCATGAGAGTGCCACGGATGGTGTATTCGGTGCCGGGGATAAGGTTGGTGTAAGACACCACATCCTCAATCGTCACCTTACCGGCTGTAGTGATCTCCTTCTTGCCGTCGATGGAAGCAGTGGTCTTGATCTCGGGGACATATACCTTCACAGACTGGCCTTCATCCTCGATATCTGCATGAACTGCGATTTCAACATCCTCACGGTAGAGGCTCTCGAACACCACAACATCGGTCGTTTCGGTGATGACATAGGAATTGAAGGTGAAAGCCACCTTGACTTCGCCATCCCTGGTTTCAGGTGTGAATGCGGCTTCCGCAGTCACAGGCTCGTCATTGACCGTCACGGGCTTACCGGTGGTCTTGTTCATGAGCGTTCCCTTGACAACGTATTCCTTGCCAGGGGTGAGGTTGTGATAGGAAACGATATCCTCGATGGTGATCTCGCCGCCGATGGTCGTTTCTTTCTTTCCGTCGGTAGAAGCCTCGGTCTTGATCTCGGGGACAATGACGGTCACGGTCTGCTCATCGTCCTCAATGTCCGCATGAACAGTCAGCTCTTTGCTGTCGCTGTAGAGGCTCTCGAACACGACGATGTTCGTATCAGCCTTGATGAGCTTGGCATCGAAGGTGAACAGCACCTCCACACTGCCGGATGGAGCTTCGGGAACAAAGGTCACCTCGGAAGTGATCTGCTCTCCGTTCTGGAGGAACGGCTCGCCGGTCGCCTTATCCATGAGAATGCCCTTGACGGTGTACTCCTTGCCGGGGACAAGGTGCTTGTATTCGACCGTATCGGTCAGCGTGAACACCTCGGTGGCGCAGACTTCCTTTTCCTCGTCGATGGTGGCAGTCGTTCCGATCTCGGGGATCAGATCGTTCACTACGGTGATCTCAACCACGTCGCAGTCCTTATCGACTGTCACGGCATAGACCGTTTCGTTTTCAAGATAGCCAGCCGCAGGGCGCAGCTCGCGCACGGTATAGCTGCCGTACACCACATTCTCAAAGGTGAAGACGCCATCCTCGCCGGATTCAGCAGTCAGCAGAGCGTTGTTCTCGGTGAAGCTGGTTTCGTCTGCGCGGAAGAGTCCGAACAGAGCGCCGGAGATCTTGTCGCCGGTTTCACGGTTGACCTTATACCCCTTAATCGTGCCGTAGATCAGCTCATTGGGGATTTCATTGCCGTCGTTCACGGTGATGTGAACAGTAGCAACTTCCTGGCCTGCGTACTCGAATACGACAGGGTACTCTTTATCGGACAGGACATAGTGCTTATCGGTGCTGATTTCCTTGACATAGGTTTTTGCACCAACGGGAAGGTCGGTGCTGAAGGCTGCATAGCCGTTCTCGTCGCACTCAACGACTTCAAGCACCCAGCCAGCGGGGATACTGCTGCCGTCAGCCGCAACGATTTCCTCTGCGGCAAACAGGCCGAAGTTGACAGAGGTGATTTCGCCGTTGTTGCCAACGCCGAAGACCTCGTTCTGCTCCATTACCTTGTTCAAGTCGATCTCGACCTTCTGACGCTCGTTGTAGAATCCGGTGGAGGTTTCAGTGATCTCCACTTCCTGGCCTGCGTAGGTCAGTTCCACAGTCTGAACAGTAGGATTGAGAATCATACCATAGGGAGCTTTCGTCTCAACAACATGGTATCTGCCCAGGAAGAGAGGTTCGGTTACGGCCTTGCCGTCTTCCTTGGTAACAAGAGTTGCCACGACCTCATCCTTGCTGTATCTGAGAGTGCCGTCCGGCGTGTAGATATCCTCCGCTGCGGTCACGGTGTACTCAGCACCGGCCAGACCGCCGACAGCATAAACCAAACGCTTGCTGTCCTTGGTGTCCACGACGGAAGCGAGATACTCGCCGGTCTTCTCCACGTTGATGACGCCCATCTGAGGCGCGTTTTCTTTCTCGACAATCACAACAGTTACGGCGTTTTCCTCGGTGGAGTTATCTTTGGTGATGTCGAAATACACAGGGTCGCTGTCGAGAACGTATCCATAGGGAGCCGATACTTCGACCAGCGAATAGCCCTTTCCGTACTCCAGCTTTTCGGGCGTAATCAGCATACCGTCGCCGTCCGTGTAGAAGGTGTCGATGGTGGTGACAGTCGGATAGGTGAAGGTCATCTGAATCTGATTACCGGAAGGATCGTAGATGTGGAATCCAATGCCGGAAGCCGGAATGGTCTTACCGGTGGTGCTGTCGATCTTGACCACCTTCACATAGGAGTAGAAGTTGGCGTTGTTGATCAGATAGCGGTAGGTTTCTCCGTTCTCGCTGACAAACACGTCAAAGGGTTTCAGAAGCTCGCGGCCTTCCCAGCCCTTGATCTGCTGGACGGTGTATCTGCCGTAGGGCAGATCCTTCGTCTGAGCGAAGCCGTTCTCGTCGCAGATCAGATAATCGCGCTCGGAGTCCTTGGCGTTGTCATAGGAACCTGCGCTCTTGAGATAGACGGCGAACTCTGCGCCTTCCTCGGGGGTCTCGATCTGTGTCTGGCCGTCATCGGTGTGCTTGATGATGGCGATATTGCCTTTCTTGACCTGTTCGTACTGCTTCATGGCTTCGCTGTTATACTCAGCAGTATAGTTCTTGGGATCGACGCCGATCTGCTCGTTGCCGGAGGTGACGAGATAGCCCTCGCTGCTGTCCAGTTCCTTGATCGACCAGTCATTACCGCAGATATAATACTTAGTGGTGAACTTGCCGTCCGCATCGGTGACGTAGGTGTCAATCAGCTCGTCACCCTTGTAGATGCCGTACTTGGCACCTGCCAGATTCGCGTCACCCTGGGCAGAACCGGTTTCCACATCCTGCTTGGTAACGGTCAGATTCCATTTCTTGAGCACGTTATCGAAGCTCTTGTTGGTCACCTTGTTCCATTCAATCGCCGCTGTCTGATTGTCGGGGACGACATAGCGGATCGGAGTGTCCACCTCTTCCAGCGTGTAACCAGTGCCAATCAGAATGTTGCTGAAGGTCGCAACACCGGTAGCATCAGTCACGGCATACTCATCAACGGGAATACCACTGTAGGAAGTGCCGTACAGATGGAACTTCAGACCTTCGTTGAGCCCATCCTCTGCGGTCTTAGTGACCTTGAGGTCGCCGCGCTTCAGGTCGTTGTCGAAGCTCTTATTGGTGACTTTGTTCCACTCGATAGCAGCGGTCTGACTGTCGGGAACAATATAGCGGTCGGGAGTACCGACTTCCTCCAGGGTATAGCCGGTCCCGATGAGCACATCATCAAATACCGCGATACCGCTGGCATTAGTGACAGCGTACTCATCTACAGGCAGTCCACAATAGGAGGTGCCGTACAGATGGAACTTCATACCCTCGACGAGGCCATCCTCAGAAGTCTTCGTGACCTTCAGATCTCCACGGCGCAGGGTGTTATTGAACGTGACGGTAGAGGTCTTGCCGCTGACGATGGTGACAGTCTGTGCAGACTGCGTTTCATACTTATCATCGGTCTGCTCAGTAACGGTATAGGTTCCGGGAAGCAGATCCAGATCGACTGTACCGTTCTTACCGGTCGTAACCGTCTCATTGACGCCATTGCCGGAGATATTGAACTTAATACCCTCGACTTTGCCGTCCTCGCTGGTTTTTACAATGTGGCCAACGCCATAGGTCTCTGTGTTCAGTTTGAGGTAGAAGTACACAGGGTCTTCTGCGCCGGAGGCCATCGTCTGCTTGCCGGGGCAGCCCCAAATGAGCATCTTGCCCATGCTGAGATTGGTCTTCTTCTGCGCCGGGATCATCACAGCATTGGAAATCATGTTCTTGCTGGTGAAGGTGTACTGGTTTCCGCTGCGAGTGACGGTAATGCCGCTGGCAGAGAAGTTGATATCGGCCAGTGTGTTGTTGGTGTCGGTCAGGGTGATGCTGTAGTTGTCATTCGCCTGATCGTATTTCATGGTGTAGGTCTGTGCGTTGCTCTGGTTGCGAGAGGAGAAGCTCGGCACAACATAGTGCTTGGACATCTGCTCCAGAATCCAGTTGTAGCACTGCTCTGCGGGTCTGCCCTTGATGGTGTGGTTGTACATATCCGCATCAATGCCATTGTTGGAGGCAATGGAGGTAGGGCTCGTGCGGAGCTGCTGCTGGTACTCCCAGATGATGCACTGTGTTGCAAATGCGAAGTCATCATTGTTCGTACCGGGAATTGGGCTGGTCATACCTTCGTGATAGCCGTACATCAGCGCCATCATGATTCCGTACTGTGCGGTAATAGGCAGATTCTGAAAATACTTGCTGTTCTTGCCGCTGGTGGAATTGTAGGTGTCACTGTAGTCGAAGGATACGCCGCCCTCAATGCAGTACACATGATGCTGATTTCCGTTGCCGTCGATCATCATATATTTGTACTTGGCATTGCCGGAGCTGTAGGTCTTTACATAGAAACTGCCGTCATCGTTATAGAAGATGGCAGTGGTGGTCGGCTTGCTGTAGAACATTTCTCCATCAGAACCGACATAATGATCTCCATACGTGGAGGTACACTTCGTGCCTTCCTCGACAGACCATGCAAACGCCGTTGTAGGAAGCATTGCGACGATCATGAGGACAGCGAGAAGTGCCGAGAGCAGCTTCGTGCTCTTGGATTTGGTAATACCATTCATATCGACTTTTCATCCTTTCATTTTTTGATAAAGAAAAAGCCCTCCGCTATTTCAGCAGAGGACTTCGTCCTTGTTGTTGTGTTGTGTTGTTACGCGAATACAAAGTAGATGGCGTAAGAGCCGCCGCCAGTTGATTCGCAGCAGATGTTGAACTCCGTGATCTCATCGAGACCATAGGCACTGAGGTTTTCTACGGTGTGGAAGAGAATATACTGTTCCAGCCTGGAGCGCAGTCCGCTTCCTTGATTGGACTCCGATGCTGTTACTGGATTCCACCATGTTGCGTTCTGCGGAGACAGCGAGGTATTCAGCGTGTAGCCCATACCCTGACCGATGGCAATGCAGTCAGCACGGATCGAACTGATATCGAACTCGTAATCGTATGCGGTCTTTGGCTGTGTCTCCACTGGCTGTTTCGTCTCAGCAGGGGCGGGCGGTTCAGTTATTGCAGGCGGCTCCATAGGTGCCGGAACTTCTGCCGGTGCTTCGTCTGGTTCAGTGGCAGCCGGCTGTTCTGTAGGCTTGGGCTGTTCCGTTTCCTTGGGCGGCTCACTCGGTGCTGGCAGTTGAGTCTCGGTTTGCTCCGAAGGCTTATCCGCTTTCACTTCCTCAAAAGAAGGGACCGTGCTTCCTGAGCTTACCGGGTCATTATGCTCTGCTGGGCCAGCTTCGTTGTCTACAGAGACAACATCTTCTGTCGGGGTTCCAGATTCTTCTTCGTTCTTTTCAGGTACATCTATTTCAACGCTTGATGTGGTGGTTGCTTCCAGCTTATCTGTGCTTTCTTCTGGGGCGGTCGTCGTCAGCAGCATTTCGCTTGCTTTAGTCGGTTCAGGACTCTCCGGAACCGTTACAACGGCCTCGCATCCGCATAAACACAGCAGGGCTATGACAACCGTGATGATAAGTGACTTCCTCATAGGATCGCCTCCTTGATTTTTCTCACCATCATTGTACGGTTGTCTGTTTCGTAAGGCAAAGGTACGCCTATCTCCTTACTCTTCTTCCTTTGAGCTGGTAAGCTGGTGAAACAGGGGGAGAGTGTGAGAGGGGGAAACGGCAAAGCTTCTCCCAAAGGGTACACTACTCCCTTGGCGTAAGGGTCATCTTGCTTCACCTCGGTCTTTCTGACGTTCCTGTACCCGGTGATAATACTCAAGCGCTTTCATAATATACTCACCGGTTTTGTTGTACGGAACGCTGTCAGGAATGAACCGTCTCGCATCTTCATACTTAATGCGAATCTTCTCCTTTTGGTTTGGCTTCTCTTCACTCATGATGGACTCAATGACCTCATTGGAGAGCTTGCCTTCCTGGGAGAATCTCTTCATCTTGATTGCCTGGGCAAGGGATGGCGTCGCGTCAGCGTAGGAGATTTCCTCCAACAAGTCTTCCTGCTCCTCCTTTTTGAGGTAGGACAATTCAACTGCCGGTCTGAACGCGATACGTCCCTCGTCAACAAGGTCGAGCAAAGGTTGGATAAGCTGCGTCAGACGAATATAGCGGTCAACCTGAGCCCTACTATCTCCTGAACTTTGTGCGATTACTTCGCTGGACCGTAACTTTGTCTCCACTGGAGACGAAGTTAAATCGGACCGCTCACCTTGCCTTTTCATAGCCTCAAGACGCATCTTATACGAAAATGCCTTTTCGCTCGGAAGGATGGTGGAACGTTGTAGGTTGGATTCAACCATCAAGATAATGGCCTCGTCACGGCTCATCTCACGGACCTCTGCCTTTACGGTGTCCAGTCCTGCGAGCTCACAAGCCTTTTTCCGACGATGGCCAGATACGATCTCGTAGCGTCCGTCTTCCTTCGGGCGAAGTGTGACAGGGGTGATGATCCCGCGCTCTTTAATACTCTGAACAAGCTGGTCCATATCCTCATCAATTTTCACCTTGAAGGGATGGTCGGGAAAATCATCAATCTCCGAGATGGGAATATCGAAAATGCGAGGGAGCTTGTTTACCTTGCGTTCCTCGTCATTTGCGAACAACTCATCGTATCCAGTCAGGCCCAGGTCGATTTTTTGCACGTTCTTCAATCTCTGTCACCTCCTTCGTGAGTGCCTCATACGCTGCTGCCACTTTTCCGTTCTTGTCGTGGGAGAAGATGCTTTCTCCGGAAAGACTGCACTCCGCTGCTCTTACCGAAAAGGGAATTTCAGACTCGAACACGCGGATGTTTTCTCCTACTGAAGAACGGAGCGATGTGATAATCGACTTGGCATTGTTGGTGCGGTTATCTACCATCGTCAGCAGAATGCCGTCTATCCTCAGTCTCGGATTGATCTGCCGTTTGATTTTTGCAATCGAGCGCAGAAGCAAGTTAAGACCTTTGGTTGACAGGAAGTTCGGCTGGGACGGAATAATCACACTATCTGCCGCAGCAAGCGCATTGACCGTCATCATTCCCAGAGAAGGCATACAGTCGATAAGGATATAATCGTAGTTCTTTCTCATACCCTCGATACAGGATTTCAGAACGTACTCCCGGCTCATAACATTGAACAAGCCCGTTTCCATGCCGGACAGTTCAATATTAGATGGAAGCAGATCAACGCCTTCATTGTGGGCGATAATCGCATTGCCGGGAGGCAGTTCATCTTCTATGACCGATTGCATGAGCGTAGATAGCGACACATCCAGCTCGTCTGGGTTCTTCACACCGAGGCTCACCGTGAGGCTCCCTTGCGGGTCAGCGTCTATCAGCAAAACCTTATTTCCGGTGTTTGCAAGGCCCACGCCGAGGTTGACTGTCGTGGTTGTTTTGCCGACGCCGCCTTTCTGGTTTGTGATGGCAATCACTTTACAGTTTTCCATGCGTTTTCCTCCTTTCTTGAAATTCACAGCGATCCATTTCTGTACCGCTATGTACCTGTGCGTTATTTGTCCTCGACACCCCACGCACATGGGAATACATCAGACGCTTGCTTGCGAAACAAGTCCATGGGAATCTCACCCCTGCCGGGTCCTCCGCCAGCTCCGTAGAGAAGTATCATTAACCCTGTAGCGTTTCATGGCCATATCCGTAGCAATCGGATATTTCAGAATGGTTCGGAAACGCTCGCCACCTTGCTTTCCGTTATAACCCGGATGGGCAGGAGGGTCTTGGCGCACCTTCATTCGGCTGGGGCTTTCGCCCCCGCTCAGGGACGTATCTGATGAATGTGTATTCAGTTGTCAAGTTGCGGTGAGTAGGAATTGCTCCTCTCACCCCCTTACCGCAACATCGAAGGCCAAAAAACGACATCGAATTTGAAAAAAAATAAAAAAATTTTTCGTGGACCATCAGCAACTCCTTCTTGAAACAAAAAAAGCCCGCCGATTTTACTCGGCGGGCACAGCCTGTCGAAAAAGGTCACCTTTTGGTGGCCTTTTTCTCGTATTGAGAGAGAAAATGCGGTATAATGGTGTAGGGTGATAAAAATGCTGGTAAAGAACGCAGAAAATCGAGAGCAGCTGGAATTTGTAAGTTTGGAGAACATGGTCCCGCAGGATCACTTGCTGCGCAAGATTGACACAGCCATCGACTTCAAGAAAATCTACGAATTTGTGGAGGATCTGTATTGCGAGGACAACGGCCGGCCCAGCGTTGACCCGGTGGTGCTGTTCAAGATCGTGCTGATCCAGCATATCTATGGAATTTCTTCCCTACGCCGAACCCTAGAGGAAGTGAGCATGAATCTGGCATACCGGTGGTTCATCGGGTATCCGCTGAATGAAGCGGTACCGCATTTCTCCACGGTGAGCTACAACTTCAAGCACCGATTCAACCACGCCACGGTGGAATATGTGTTCCGCTGGGTGTTGAAAGCAGCGGCAGAGGAAGGGTATCTGGACACAGAAGCGATTTTTGTGGACGGAACCCACATTAAGGCAAGTGCCAATCTGAAAAAGCAGGCCAAAAAGGCGGTCCCCAAGCAGGCAAAGCGGTACGCAAAAGAGCTGTTCGATGAAGTGAACAAGGACCGGGAGGAACACGGCAAGAAACCTTTCTCGGATGACAGCGACAAAAAGCCGCCGGAGGAGAAGGAAACGGTGGTGTCCACCACCGACCCGGAAAGCGGTGTATTCCACAAGGGGGAGCACAAAAAGTGCTTTGCCTACGAAGCGCACACAGCATGTGACAAGCACAATTTTGTTGTTGGTGTTCACGTCACTCCCGGCAATATCCACGACAGTGCAGCCTTTGATCCTCTGTACGATGAAGTATGCCAGTATTACCCCGAGCACAAAACCGTGGTGGCGGACAGCGCCTACAAAACACCCTGGATCTGCAAGCGTATTTTTGAGAGCGGCCGCGTCCTTTCCACCTGCTATACCCGCCCCAAGACCAAAGAAAACGGCCACCCCTGGTGGGCCTATGTGTATGACGAATACTTTGACGATGTGATCTGTCCGGAATACCGTGCGCTGCATTATTCCACCACAAACCGGGAGGGCTACCGGGAATACAAGAGCCGAGGCTATCTTTGCAAGAGCTGTCCCACCAGAGGGATGTGCACCGAGAACGCCAAGTGCGAGAAAACAGTCTTGCGCCATGTCTGGCAGGACTATGTGGAGATGGCAGAGCATGTCCGGCATATGGCGGTGTACAAAGAACTGTACCGGCTGCGAAAAGAGAAGATTGAGCGTGTGTTTGCCGATGCAAAGGAAAAACACGGGATGCGTTACACGCAGTACAGAGGCTTGGCCCAGGTGACAAACTGGGTGAAGCTTAAATTTGCTGCCATGAATCTGAAAAAACTGGCCATTTGGAAATGGAATGGCCGCCATCCGGCGCCGGATGGCGGAAAACAAACAGGATGGGGGAAAAGTGTAGCTGCTGTTTTGATGCTTTTTCCGTTTCCGCTTTCGTTTCCAAGCAAAAAACCTGCTCTGGCTTAATTGCCGGAGCAGGTTTTTCTACAGGCTGAGCCCGCCGATTTTACTCGGCGGGCATACAGATAGCTACGTTATGGGAATCAGTCAGAAGAATGTCCGAAAAGAAAAAAAGACCCACTACCGTATGATAGTGAGTCTCTTGCAGAATAACGATGATTTATGCCATTCAATGAGGAATCGCACATTTTTGCCTTCCGATTTGGAGATCGAAAGGTGATTTTTGGTGACTAAATTGGTGATTCGAGCCGATTTGGCCCCATCAATCAATACAACTTAGCACCCGCAGGGATGTGGGGATCGACCATCAGAAGATGAAGTTTTTCTTCCTCTCCTTCATGGTGAACGGCACTAATCAGCATACCGCAGGATTCGATTCCCATCATGGCTCTGGGAGGCAGATTCGTGATGGCGATGCAGGTCTTTCCGACCAGCTCTTCCGGCTCATAATATGCGTGAATACCGCTCAAAATCGTCCTTTTCTCGTCAGAACCGTCATCCAAAGTGAACTTTAAGAGCTTCTTGGACTTGGGTACTGCCTCGCATTCGAGAACCTTCACAGCGCGGAAATCGGACTTGGAGAAGGTCTCAAAATCGACCTGATCCTGGAACAGAGGCTCGATCACGACGTTGGAAAAGTCGATTTTTTCTTCGACGATAGGAGCCGCTTCAACCGGCTTTTCTTCCGCCCTGGTCTCGGCTTTTTCGGTCTTATCCTTGTCCAAAGGTTTCATTGTCGGGAACAGCAGCACATCCCGAATGGAGGCCGAATCCGTCAGCAGCATCACCAGGCGATCCACGCCGAAGCCGAGGCCGCCCGTGGGGGGCAGGCCGTATTCCAGCGCGGTAACATAATCGTAGTCCACCTGCGCCTTGCACGCCGGGTCGGCGGCTTTGCGCAGCGCCACCTGGCGCTCAAAGCGCTGCTTTTGATCGATGGGGTCGTTCAGCTCGCTGAACGCGTTGCCGAACTCGGTGGCGTTGATGAAATATTCAAACCGCTCGGTGAACGCGGGATCCTTCGCCTTGCGCTTTGCCAGCGGGCTGTTCTCCACCGGATAATCGTAAATAAACGTGGGCTGAATGAGATTTTCTTCCACGAACGCATCGAAAAATTCGGCCAGAATCGCGCCCTTTGTGGGCTGCTCGGGCAAGGCCACACCGCGCTCCTTCGCCAGCGCCGCGGCCTCCTCGTCGCTTGTCACGGCGGCGAAATCCACGCCGGAATACTTCTTCACGGCCTCTACCATCGTCATGCGCTCCCAGTGCGAAAGATCAATCTCTTTGCCCTGATAAGGGATCTGCAGCGTGCCGCAGACATTCCGTGCCACGGTCTTCATCATATCCTCTACAAGATCCATCATGCCGCGGTAATCGGTATACGCCTGATACACCTCGATGGTGGTAAATTCGGGGTTGTGCTTCGGATCCATGCCCTCGTTGCGGAAGATACGCCCCACCTCGTACACACGGTCCATACCGCCGACAACAAGGCGCTTGAGGTACAGCTCTGTCTCGATGCGCAGCGCCATATCCATATCAAGCGTGTTGTGATGTGTCAAAAACGGGCGTGCCGACGCGCCGATCTCGAACGGCGTCAGAATGGGGGTATCCACCTCGACAAAGCCCTTGCCGTCCAAATAGGCGCGCAGCTCGCGCAGAATACGGCTGCGCCTAAGGAACGTATCCTTCACGCCCGGGTTGACGATCAGATCCACATAGCGCTGGCGGTAGCGCGCCTCGCGGTCGCGCAGGCCGTGGAATTTTTCCGGCAGGGGCAGCAGGCTTTTGGCCAGCAGTACGATCCCGGATACATGTACGCTGATCTCGCCCATTTTTGTGCGGAACACAAAGCCACGAATCCCGACAAGATCGCCGATATCGAACTTTTTAAACGCCTGATAGTCATCCACGCCCACGTCGTCGCGGCGCACATACATCTGAATGTCGCCGCTGGCATCGCGCAGATCGGCGAAGCTGGCCTTGCCCATTACGCGCTTGCTCATCATGCGGCCCGCCATGCACACATCCGGGCCGCGTTCGCCCTCGGGCGGATCTACAAATGCCGCCTTTACCTGCGCGGCAAAGTGCGTCTGCGGCCAGCTTGTCCGCTCGAACGGGTCGCTGCCGTTCTCCTGCAATTCTGCCAGCTTGCCGCGGCGAATTGCGACAAGCTCGTTATAGGCCTGCTCGGTCAGAGCCTCCACCGCGCCCTCTAACTTTTCCCTGGCCGTGTCCAGCGCCGAATCCAGCGGATTCAATCCTTCCTTTTCCATCCTTTTCCTCCAAATATGATTTGTAACGCTTTCGTCGTGTTTCGAAGCGCGGCCTTTACGGGCGGTTCCATCAGAAAACGAAATCGCGGAATTTTACTGGTCGGACGCGTCTGCTGCGCAGGTCTCAAGACGTTTCGTTTTCTGATCTCACCGCCCTTTTCCGCGCGCGTTTGCAGCGGCCTGTAAGCCTTATCACTCCAGCCCCAGCCGAAAGCGGTTTCCTTTTTCCGTTTTTTCACCGGCGCGAAAACCCGCCCGCTCAAAGCACCGGCGGGACGCGCCGTTCCAGCGATAGATGTCGCTTACAAACAGCTCCCGATATCCCAGCCGGCGTCCGCGTTCCACCAGCGCGGCAATCACGCGCCCACCGACGCCCCGGCCGCGCCAAGTCCGCTCACCGATCACAATCGGCATGTCCTCCTGCCAGAAGGTCACGTCCCCGATCGGGCGAAAGCCACCGTTTTCCCACGCCTCAATGAAATACAGCTCGCCCTTTTGCGCCAAATACGCGTACATTTGACACAGGCGCTCCATGGTATAGGGAACGCGTCTGCCGTCGACAAGCCACACGGTCTCGGGATCCTGATACCATTCGAGCGCAAACCCGCACTCCCCGTCATATTTCCGCAGGTGCAGCCCTTCGCCGAGCGCAAGCGTCTCCGGCTGGACAATTCCCTCGATCGGCATCGTATTCCCCCGTTTTGCATTGCCGTGCTGTCCGTATCGCAGAAGAGAGCCGAACCCACATCCGTTTTGCCGGACGGAGCAACGGCAGCGCGGCAGCGTCTTCTCTTGCCAGGCCACAAAGGATCAGCGGCGTTTGATTCTCTTCTACTATATCACAAAACAGGCGCTCGCGCACCTGTTTTGAAAAAAATCTTTGCTTCCTGGAACGGTTTTGAAGAAATGGGCGATTCGGTAAGAAAGCAAACCGCCCATCGCGCATTCCGCTTTACAGCTCGGCGCGCCCGATGGCGATCACCTCATATTGAACGGTCATCCCGCTGGGCAGCGTGATCTCCACCGTATCGCCCTCGGAGTGGCCGATCAGCGCCGCGCCAATGGGCGAAGCGTCCGAGATCTTGCCGTTCATCGGGTCGGATTCGGCCGAGCCGGTGATGTCGTATTCCTCTTCCTCGCCGTCCTCATCGCGGATCGTCACATGGCTGCCAACGCTGATGCGATCGTTGGAAAGCTCGTCCTCGGTGACGACCCGGGCATGTTTGAGCATTTTTTCCAAAAGGGCGATGCGGCCCTCCATAAGGCCCTGTTCATTTTTGGCCTCGTCATATTCGCTGTTTTCCGAAAGGTCCCCGTAGCCGCGCGCTACCTTAATTTTTTCCGCCACCTCCTTGCGCTTCACGGTTTTCAGCTGCTCCAGCTCATCCTCCAGCGCACGCAACCCGGCGTAAGTCATTATGATTTCTTTTTCCACAGTTTGTGTTCTCCTTTGCCATGGTTCTTCCGTCGCCTCCGCACAGGCGCAGTATCATTCCGCCATGCGGTCGATCCGGCAGACCTTATTATAAAAAATACGCGGCAGCCTGTCAAGCGGTATGTGCCGCTTCGCCCGGCCCTGCGGGCTTTGCCCGACGCCCGGATCCTGCCTATGCCGCTTTGCCCGGCCGCGGCCCGCTGTTTCACCTTGTCCCGTTGCTTTTATTTTTATGCGCGGGCGGGGCAAAACAGAACCACAGAAGAAGGATTTCTCCCTCTTCTGTGGCGGGAACCGATCCGCATTCCTCACAGGAAAAGCGGCCGGCGCAAAGCCCCCGGCCGCACAGATCCGCGGCGCTCCAGGCACGCAGGCCCTGCAACGCCTGGAACCGCACAGCCACGCGGCGTTCCGGCCGCGCAGGCCCGCGGCGATCCGCCCCCCGGGCGGCAGAGCCCGCCCGGCAGGGCGAAAAATATCTGTTATTCCTCGTCGTCCTTCATATCGATGAACTTCTTCGCCTCTTCGATCACCTTGGCCTCCAGGTTCGAGGGCAGCGTCTCATACCGCGTAAACGCATAGGTAAAGCTGCCGCGCCCCTGCGTCAGCTGGCGCAGGAAGGTGGTAAAATCGTGCATTTCGCTCATCGGAACATCGGCCTCAATGGTCTGCTGGCCGTCCTCGGCCGGATGCATACCCAGCACGCGGCCGCGGCGCTTCGTCACCTCGCCCATGATATCGCCCATCACATCGTTGGGTACGGTCGCCATCAAATTGCCGATGGGCTCCAGCAGCACGGGGTTTGCCTCGGGCAGCGCCGCCTTGTAGGCCAGCTTCGCCGCCATCTTAAACGCCATTTCGGAGGAATCCACCGGGTGATAGCTGCCGTCCAGCAGCGTCGCCTTCAGGCCGACAACGGGATACCCCGCCAGCACGCCATGGCGCACAGCCTCCTGCAGGCCCTTTTCCACCGCCGGGAAATAGTTTTTCGGCACGCTGCCGCCGAACACACTCTCGGCAAAGACAAAGTCGCCCTCTGTCGTGGGCTCGAACTCGATCCACACGTCACCAAACTGCCCATGGCCGCCGGTCTGCTTTTTGTGGCGTCCCTGCGCCTTGCACTTCCTGCCGATGGATTCGCGGTACGCGATGCGCGGCTCGGTGAGCGTGATCTCTACGCCGAACTTGTTCTTCAACCGGGCGCAGATCACATCCAGATGCTGCTCGCCAAGGCCGGAGATGATCTGCTGCACAGTCTCGGTATTGACACTGTATTTTAGCGTGGGGTCCTCTTCCATCAGGCGCTGCAGCGCGCCGCTGATCTTGCTCTCGTCGCCTTTCTGCTTCACCTTGACGGCCATTGTCAGCGTAGGCGTGGGGAAATCGGGGCGCGGCAGGTTCACTACGCGGCCCGGCGCGCACAGTGTATCGCCGCTTTGCGCGGTGGAAAGCTTTGTCACAACGCCGATATCGCCCGCGCAAAGCTCCGAAGCGTCCGTTTGCTTTTTGCCCTTTACGTACACCAGCTTGCCCATACGCTCGGGCTCGCCCGTGCGGCCGTTCACCACCGGCGTATCGGTCTTCAGCGTACCGCTGATTACCTTTATATAGCTCATCTTGCCCACAAACGGATCGGCCACGGTTTTAAAGACATACGCGCACAGCGGTTCGGAGGCATTGCACGCGATCTCCACCGTATTGCCGTCGCGGTCTTCCCCTGTACAGCCCGCGGCCTGCGCCGCGCTGGGCAGCAGCTCCTTGATGCAGTCCATCACCATGCGCGTGCCCACAAGCGCCGTCGAGCTGCCGCACACCACGGGCGTGATGGTGCCGGCCTTTACGCCCGCACGCACGCCGTTGATCAGCTCCTCGCGTGTGAACGGCTCGCCCTCGAAGAATTTTTCCATCAGAGCGTCGTCTGTTTCGGCCACGGCCTCGCGCATGGCCTCGACAAGGCCGTCTTCCCGGTGGCCGTACTTGGGCAGCGGTACCTCGCGGCGCGTATCGCCCGCGAAGCTGTAGGCCTTATTTTCGATCATATTTACAAAGATGCGGCCGCCGGCCTGCTCCACCGGCACTACAACCGGGCATACGGACGGGCCGAATGCCGTCTTCAGCTCTTCAAACACCTTATAGAAATCGGCATGCTCCGCATCGACTTTGGAAATGTAGATCATCCGGCTTTTGTTCTTTTTCAGCGCCAGCTGGTATGCCTTCTGCGCGCCCACTGTCAGGCCGCTGCGCGCGGATACGGTGATCAGCACGCTCTCGGCGGCCTGAATGCCCTCGTGCATCCCCAGCTCAAAATCAAACAGGCCCGGCGCGTCCAGCAGATTGATCTTCACACCCTCATGCTCGACGGGCGCCACGGCCAGCGAAAGCGACGCGCGGCGTCTGGCCTCCTCGGGATCGAAGTCGCACACGGTGTTCCCGTCCTCCACACGGCCCAATCGGTCGGAGCCCTTTGCAGTGTACACCATTGCTTCAACAAGACTGGTCTTGCCCGCGCCGCTGTGCCCTGCAACGAGTACGTTTCGGATGTGATCGCTTGTGTAATTCATACTACAACCCTCTTTTCCGTTGCGCAAAAAACGCGCAACAGCAACTTATACAAAAATGGTACTCCTATTATACCACTTTTGTTGGAAAAAGTCACAAGAAAAGCGCCGCCGGGGGTTCCAAATCTTGCGCGTAAAGATTGTACAGTTTGACAAACATTTTCAACAATGTCTCTGCTTCACAAACATTGTTAAAAATATGTCTTTTCTGCATGTACAGCGCCCCGTAATACTTCGGCGGGCGATTCACTCGTTCCCCATCTCGCCAAAATCTCAGATCACAAACCCGCCGTTTGGGCAAAGCACCTGCCCGGTAACAAACGCGCCTGCCTCCGAGGCAAGAAACACAATGACCGCCGCCACGTCCCCGGGCGTTCCCAACCGGCCGAGCGGCGTTTCTTCGGCCAGCGCGGCCTTCTCTTTTGCGGAAAAGGCCGCCATCATTTCGGTATCAATCACGCCCGGCGCTACACAGTTTACCGTAATGCCGCTGGGGCCCTCCTCTTTGGCCAGCGCTTTGGTAAGGCCGATGAGCGCCGCCTTCGCCGCCGAATAGGGCGCCTCGCACGATGCGCCCACCTGCCCCCACATGGAGGATACGTTGATGATCCGTCCCCATTTGCGGCGGATCATCTGCGGCAGCACCGCCTGGCAGCAATGAAACGCGCCCTTTACACAAACGCCGAACATCTCGTCCCACTCTGCGGCCGTTACCTCGGTGAACAGCTTTTGCCGGGCAATGCCCGCGTTGTTCACCAGAATCTCCGGCTCGCCCAGCGTGCGGCGAATGGCGGCAAACATCGCCTGTACGGCGGCCTCGTCGGAGACATCGGCGCAAAAGGGCAGCGCCGTGCCGCCCGCCGCGCAGATCTCTGCGGCAACGGCCTGCGCCTGCGCGCGCCGCTCGCGGCAGCACACAGCCACCCGGCAGCCCTGCGCGGCCAGCGCGCGCGCCGTTGCCGCGCCAATGCCGCGCGAGGCGCCCGTTACAACTGCGGTTTTTTCCATTTTTGCTTCTTCCCCTCCCGGCGCGCAAGGCGCAGCCGCTCAAAAAACGCCGTCAGTAGCGCGGCGCATTCTTCCTCCAGCAGGCCGCCCTCCACGGCGGGGCGATGGTTGAAGGGCAGTGCGAACAAATCGGTCACACTGCCGCAGCAGCCGGCCTTCGCATCGCGTGCGCCGTACACCACACGGCGCAACCGGCTGTTGATGATGGCGCCCGCGCACATAGGGCAGGGCTCGAGCGTTACAAACAGCTCGCACTGCCAAAGCCGCCAGCCGCCCAGCGCGCGGCACGCGGCGTCGATGGCCAGCAGCTCGGCATGGTGCGTGGCATTTTTTTCGGTTTCGCGCGTATTGTGCGCGGCGGCGACCACCTCGCCGTCCTTTGCCACCACCGCGCCCACAGGCGCCTCGCCCAGAGCCGCGGCCTTGCGCGCCTCGGCCAGCGCAAGGCGCATCAGCGCAACATCGTCCATGTGTCCTCCGTTTGATTTTGGGTGCCCTGCGTTTTCTCATCGTCCGCCTGCTGGCGGCATGCTTCCTGTCTGCCTCGCAGCTTCCTGTCAGCGCCTTCTTCAGCCCGCAAACAGCGGCCACAGCGCACGCGCGGCCAAAACGAGCATCATCCCCAAAAACAGCGGCGCGCAGGTGATGCGCTCAAAGCGGCTCTGCCTGTTTTTGGGGTCATGCACACGCGGGATGGGGCGAAATTTTCGCAGCACGCCCGATCGGCCGATCAGCACGGCGCAGCCTGCCGCGCCAAGGCCAAACACTGCCACCAGATATCCGCTCAGCGCAAGCGCCGAAATGCCGTCCATCCGCTGGCTTGCGTACAAAAACAGAAAGGACGCCGTATTGTTGGCCAGATGCAGTGCGGCGCCGAAGGCCGGGGCGCCGGTGCAGTGCGCCGCAAGGCCGAGAAATACCGAGAGAAAAAACAGCGCCGGCATCTGCGCGGGATCGCCATGCAGCAGCGCAAAGATCACGCTGGATACAAGGATCGCGAACCACGCGCCCCAGCGGGAGAGCGCTGTTTGAACGGCCCCGCGCAGCCAGAGCTCCTCGAGCACGGCCGGCACGGCGCAGACACCGAGAAAATACAGCAAAAGCGCAAAATTGCTCTGCGGCAGGCGCAGAGCAGCGGGCGGCGTGTAGCGTGTGCACGCGCCCAACAGCTTTTGCAAAAGCGCCGTGAGCAGATTCCCCAAAAAGCCGGCGCCCAAAAACACTGGCAAAAACAGCCACAGCCGCGCGTCCTGCGGCAGCCTGCGCGAAAGGCGCGGGCGCATCGGCGTTCCGCGCAGGGCCGCGCACATCAGCCACAGCGATGCGCCCGCCGAAGCGGCGGGCAGAGCCAGATTTACAAGGCCCAGCGCCCATTCCGGCACAGCAATGGGGTTTGCAAGCGTTGCTCCCTCGTGGAACAGCCGCAGCAAAACCCCCGCGCCGCACCGCAAAAGCGCCGTGGCTGCGAGATACGCCGCCACGGAAAGTCCGATCAGATTTGCCGTATAGCGCAGCGGATCGTTTTGCCTTTTGCGTGCCATCCGTCCGCCCTCCCTGCCTGATGCCCAAAACATGGCCGGGCGCTTTGGCCCGGCCGCTCAATCATACGCGCGGGATACCGAGACGAATACGGCGTTTTCCGTCTCTTCGCCTGCGATCCAGCCGCGATAGCTGACGCGCACGGTATCGCCGCGCCCGAGCGCATCGGGAAAGCTCATCCCCTCCGGCGCCTCGAACCGCAGCGTGCGGCCGTCCGCCGCGTCCAGCGTCAGCGCGCTTTGCGAAATGCTGCGCACCGTGCCGAGCACGCTGCTTTCTCCCGCGCCCTCCTGGCCGCGCACCTCGAGCGAAACTACCTTTACCGCCCCGGTATAATCTCCGCTGATGCAGCCCGTGTACTCGATGCACACCGTATCCCCGGGCTGAATGCCGTACTCACCCGTGAGCGCAGCAGCGCCAAGCGCAAAGCCGAGCACCCGTCCGTCTGCCGTGCACAGCTCGATGCTGCCCCAATCGGCGTTTGCGGCGCATACCACGCCCTGAACCGATTGCGGCCCGGCCAGCTTTTCGGCCTGCAGGCGCAGCAAAAGCGCGTTTTCCGTGCCGTCCGGAGAAGCGCTGCCCCGATAACTGAGCACATAGCGCCGCGTGCCCGCCCACAGGCCGTCGGGCGCGTCGATCTCGGCATTGCCCAGCGCAAAGGTATACCATGCCCCGGTATCGGCCACAATGGATACCGTGTTTTCCTCCTCGTCCACACCGCGCAGCGTGCCCACCAGCGTAAATACATCGGCAGATGCAGCGCTCTCTGTGATACGGCTCACCACCGCGGCGTCCGGTACGCCGTCAAAATAGACGCGCACCCACATTCCCTCATGCAGTTCGCCCGTGAGCGCGCGCACATTCTCCGCTGCCGAAAAACGGCGGCGCTCGCCCGAAGCCGTCTCGATCCAAACGGCGGTCTCGTTAAAATCCGTAACAAAGCCCTCTGCCATGCTGCCAAGCGCAAGCGCGTCGGCCTGCTGCTCCTGCGTGGCCTCGATGCGCAGCAGCTTTACGTTGCGCGCGTTGGTGCCCTCCAACTGGCCGCTGTACCACACGCGCACATACTGTCCCGCCGATACGCCGCCCTCTGTGCGGTCGTCCACGTCCGTCATCCGGAACACATATTCTTTATTATAGACGGTGCGCAGGATCAGAAGCCCGCCCGAGGCGTCCAGCACAACCCCTTCCTCGCTTTGCGCGCCCTCGGGCAGCGCGCCTGCCGGCGCAGACGAAACGGAGGACGACGCAGGGCCCGCCAAAAACGGCGGCGTCTCACAGCCCGCAAGCAGCAGCGCCGCACACAGCACAAAGCCCAGCGCCGGCAAACCGGCGCCGCGCCGTTTTTGCATTTGTCTGTTTTTCTCCCGCAACTTTTTCCCCACGCTTTTCCGAAACGCTCCGTATCCGCCCCTGCCGGTGCTCCCCGGCAGGGGCCTCGAAGCCGTTTGCCTTCATTTTGCCCCGCGCAAGGCGGAGCCGCCGCACATAGGAAACGGCCACACGGATTGCTCCGCATGGCCGCCCGCCTGGACCGTAGATCCGGCCGGCCCAAAAAGCGAACTGCTTTTTAGGGCAAAGCCGGGTTATTCTTCTTCCTCGCCGTCCGCTTTGCCGGAGAGCAGTGCCTTCATCGAAAGGCTGATGCGCTTTTTCTCGTAATCCACGTCGATGAGCTTTACTTCCACTTCCTGGCCAACGCTCAGCGCATCGGAAACCTTCTCCACGCGCTCCGTAGAGATCTCGCTGATGTGGACAAGCCCGTCCACGCCCGGCAGAATGCGAACAAACGCGCCGAACTTGGTGATGGAGACCACCGGTGCGGTAAACGTGCAGCCGATGGGATACTCGGCCTTGAACTTCTCCCACGGGTTATCCTCGGCCTTCTTGTAGCCCAGAGAAACCTTGTGGTTTTCGGCGTCGATGGATTTGACATACACCTCGATCGTATCGCCGACGCTGACAGCCTCGGACGGATGCTTGATGCGGTTCCACGACAGCTCGCTGATGTGAACAAGCCCATCCACGCCGCCGATATCCACAAACGCGCCGTAGTTGGTAAGGCTCTTTACAACGCCTGTGTATTTTTTATCCACCTCAACGCTCGCCCAGAACGCCTCGCGCTTGGCGTCGTTCTCGGCGGCCAGCACCTCGCGGATCGAGCCGACAATGTGGCGGCCCTCACACTGCTTCATCTTCAGGCGAACATTCGTCTTCACCAGCGCGGTGTAATCCTCGCCGTGACGCAGCGTGGCCTGAGAGCGCGGTACAAACACGCGCACGTTGTTTACCAGCACCACCAAACCGCCGGAGTTCGATTCGGAGACATAACCCTCCAGAATCTCGCCGCTTTCGACGGCAGCGGCAACGGCCTCGCGGCCCTTGTTTTCGTCCAGACGCTTTTTGGACAAATAGACGACGCCTTCCTGATCGTTTACCTTCGTCACAATGAGGTCGAGCTCGTCGCCTTTCTGCACCAGCTCCTCCACCTTGGCGGACGCGTCGTTGGTGAGTTCCTCAAATTTGACAAAGCCCGTCTGCTTCGTGCCGATGTCGACTTGGATCTCGCTTGGGGAAATGCCCGTTACGATGCCCTTTACCACCTTGCCGGCGTAAACGGGCTTCATCGAAGCGTCGATCATTTCCTCAAAGCTCAATTCTTCCTCACGAATTTCCTCGCTCATTTTGCTCAGTACCTCCTCAATGATAGACGAAGGCGTGGAGGCGCCCGCCGTCACGCCGACCGTGCGCGCGCCGAGCAGCCATGCCATGTCCAGCTCGTCGGCTGTTTCCACGGCAACGGTATCTGCAAAGCGCCCTGCCACGGCGGCGAGCTTTTGGGTATTGGAGGATCGCCGCCCACCGATGACGACCATCCGGTCGCATCTGCGGGCAAGATTCTCCGCTTCCTGCTGCCTCGCCCCTGTTGCATTACATATTGTATCAAATATCTCGGGATTTGTATAGACTTTTTTGAGAAACTTTACGCATTCTTGCCATTTTTTCACCTCAAAAGTTGTCTGTGCTGCCACAAAAATACCATTTTTTCCATTTTCTGGCGTGCAGATTGCCCGCAGCTCCTCCAAATTGGCAAAAACGAACACACTGCCCCGCGTGTGTCCCACAATGCCCTGCACCTCGGGATGGGTGCGGTCGCCCGCGAGAAAAAGCGTCTTTCCCGTTTCGCCCGCCGCGCGCGCAAGGCGATGGATTTTTGCCACAAAGGGGCAGGTGGCGTCGTGCACCCGCAGCCCGCGCGCGCGCAGCGCGTCGTACACGGCCCGCGCCACGCCGTGGCTGCGGATTACCACCTCGCAGCCGTCCGGCGCAGCTTCCGGCGTATCAATAATCACCGCGCCGCGCGCGGCAAGATCGGCCACGCACTGCGGATTATGGATGAGCGGCCCCAGCGTCGCCACGCGCACCCCGCGCGCCAGCAGGCCATAAGTAAGCTGCACCGCGCGGTCCACACCAAAGCAAAAGCCCGCGGTCTCGGCCCGGATGATCTCCATCTGTATCCCTCGATTCTGCGTTTCCGATTTTGTGCTCCCCGCTTTGGCGCCTGCCGGCTCTGCGTCCGCCCGGCTTCGCGTTTTCGATCCCGGTTTCGCCCGGTCCTCTTTCAAGGGCAGATTTTATCAAAGATACTGCCGGTTTTCTTCCAGCAGCTTTTCCAGCTCGCCGCGCAAAAGATCCTTGCATTCCCGCAGGCGCGCGGCGCTGCACCGCGCGTCCAGCGCGAGCGTTTCGGCCGGGATGGGCTTGCCGAACACGACGGTACAGCGCCCAAACACGCGCATTTTGCCGCCCTTGTAGATGATGCGGCAGGGGATCATATCCACGCCCGCCTCGGCCGCGATCACGAACGCGCCGCTCTTCAGCTTGCCGAGGTTGCCGTCCTTCGTGCGCGTGCCCTCGGGAAAGATCAGCGCACCGCGGCCGCCGCGCACCTCCCGCACCACCTCCTCCAGCATGGCGGAATCGCCCCTGCCGCGCCGCACGCACACAAGGCCCACGCTGCGCCACGCCCATGTGAGCAGGCGGTTGATGTGAAACAGCTCCTCCTTTGCCAGAATCGCCATCGGGCGGCCCCAAAAACGCGAGATGACGACAAACACCGGGTCGATGGCAGAAATATGGTTCGGGCACAGCACAAAGCCGCGGTCACGGATGAGATTTTCGCGCCCGATCACCTTGATGCGAAACGCCAGATGCCAGACGAGCCACGCCGCCGGCATAATAATCCAATAAAACCACATCGTTTCATTCCCCTTTTCCCAGACGCCAAAGCTCCTCCCCCTGCGCAGGCTTTTCGGCAAACGAGCGCCCGCCGGCGCCCCTCTCCCTTAGCCCCGCGCAAAACGCGCTTTGCCGCCGGGCCGGCTTTTTCGGGCACGGCGGCTTTTTCAGGCACGGCTGCGGGCCGGCGCTTATGCAAGCCTGCTTTGTACGGTTTTGCTCAGCAGGCAAAACGCATCTTCCAGCGCAAGGCCCGTGGTATCCACCGTCACGGCGTCTGCGGCGGCGCGCAGCGGCGCGGCGGCGCGGCCGGTATCGTTTGCGTCCCGGCGCTTTACGTCGGCCAGTACGGCGTCATAGGTTACGCGCTCGCCGCGCGCCGTCAATTCGGCATAGCGGCGCTGTGCGCGTTCTTCGGCGGCGGCGGTGAGAAAAATCTTCACGCTCGCGTTTGGCAGCACAACGGTGCCGATATCGCGGCCGTCCATCACCACGCTGTGTTCACGGGCAAACGCGCGCTGCGTTTCCAGCAGGTACGCGCGCACCGTCGGGTGCGCCGATACCCGCGATGCCGCCATGGAGATCTGCTCGGTGCGGATGAGGCCCGAAACATCCTCTCCGTTCAAAAACATATGCTGCGCGCCGTCCACATAGCGAAGACCCAGCGAAAGCCCCGGCAGCAAAGCGGCCACCGCCTGCTCACTGTCCATATCCGCGCCCGCGCGCACGGCCTGCAGGCCGACGGTGCGGTACATGGCGCCCGTATCTACATACAGCCACCCGTGCTGTGCCGCCAGCCGTCGCGCCAGTGTCGATTTTCCCGCCCCGGAGGGCCCGTCAATTGCGATCGAAACCGTTTTTTCCATCCTGTATCATCCTTTCCCGCCTGCGGGGCCCCTGCCGGAAAGCCGCCCCGCCGGCACAAGCTTTTCGCGCCGCGCCCTATTCCGCCTCGGCCAGCGGCGCCGTCTGCACCGTTACGTTGCGCACCCATTTGCCGCTGCGGATGCGCAGCAGCGCAAGCAGGGCCTTGATGGGGCTGTCGAGCTTGAGGCAAACATATACCAGCGGCACGGGCCAGTGCAGCACAAGGCCCGACAGAATGCCCATCGGCAGACTGACGAACCACAGCGCGCCGCAGTCGTACAAAAACGCGCTGCGGGTATCCCCGCCCCCGCGCAGAATGCCGACGATCGTTGTTACGTCCACACCGATAACGAGCTGCAGCGCCGCCAGCACGCCCAAAATCGACCATGCGGCCGCATATGTCTCGGGCGTGACGCTGTACAGCGTGAGGAACAGCGGACGAAGCGCAAGAATCAGCAGGCAGTTGAATACGCCCAGTGCCACGCTTACGAGCAGCAGCGTATTGGCCACGCGCTGCACCCTGCCGCGGTTGCCTGCGCCGATGGTTTTGCCCGTAATCACCGCGGCCGCGTTGGCAACGCCCGCCACCGTGATAAACATCATCTGGTTCATCACGCCCGCGATGCTGTTGGCCGCCACAAACACGCTGCCGATACGCCCGATGATCACGCTGGTGGCCGTGGTGCCCACGCCCCACAGCAGCTCGTTGCCCAGCACGGGCAGGCTGTGGCGGGCAAAGCCGGGCAGCATCTCGCGGTCGAATTTCAGGCAATCGTGAATGCGAAAGCAGACAGTGCGCTCCTTTGCATACATATAGATCAGCACCATCAGCAGCTCGCTGCACCGCGCGAACACCGTACCCACGGCCGCGCCGCGCACCTCCAGCCGGGGCGCGCCGAATTTGCCGAAGATGAACGCGTAATTGAAAAACACGTTCACAAAAAAGCTCACGGCGTAGATGACGGTAGAGATCTTTACCTGTTCCACGGCGCGCAGGCTCATCATATAGTTGTTGGAGATGCTGTACGGGATATACGAAAATACCACGAGCGAAAGATACCCCGCGCCCGCGCGGATGATCTCTTCCTCGGTGGTGAAGATGCGCAAAATGCCCTGCGGTGCCAGCAGGCACACCGTGCTGATGACAAGCGATGCTAAAAATACCAGCTGCATGCTGATGCGCATTACCTTGCGGATGCGCACAAGATCGCCCTTGCCCCAATACTGCGCAATGAGCACCGTGCCGCCGGAGGAAAGGCCGAATCCGAACGACATGAGAATAAAAAACGGCTGGCTGCCCAGGTTCGCCGCCGCAATGGCAACGTCGCCAAAGCTGCCCAGCATCACGCTGTCCATCACAGAGACGCCGAAGCTGATCATGTTCTGCAGCGCGATGGGAACCGCAATGGCAAGCAGCGTCCGCAAAAAAGACGGTTCCAGCAAAAAATACCGTCCAAGCTTCTGTTTCACACAAATACCTCTTTTTTTAAATGTTCTAACCGCATTGCCAAAGCGGCGCGGCATGCGGGGCTTACGCCGTTTCTGCGGGGCCGGCCTTGGGCTGCTTCATCGTCAGCGCGATGCGCTTTTTGGCAAGGTCAACGCTTATCACCCACACCGTTACAACGTCGCCCACCTTCAGCACCTCGCTGGGATGGCGGATGTACCGGCTGCTGATCTGGCTGATGTGCACAAGCCCGTCCTGATGCACGCCGATATCCACAAACGCGCCGAAATCAATGACATTGCGCACCGTGCCCGTCAGCTGCATGCCGGGCACAAGGTCCTTCAGATCCAGCACGTCGGTGCGCAAAAGGGGCTTGGGCAGACTGTCGCGCATATCGCGCCCCGGGCGCAAAAGCTCCTCGATGATGTCCTTTAGGGTGGGCACGCCCACGCCCAGCTGCTGTGCCAGCGCGTCGTAGCCCAGCCCGCCTGCACGCTCGCGCAGGCGGGCGGCCGCAGGCGTGCCGATGTCCTCGGGCGCAAGGCCGCACAGCGCCAGCAGCTTTTGCGCCGCCGCATAGCTCTCCGGGTGCACCGCCGTGGCGTCCAGCGGGTTTTTCGCGCCCGGCACGCGCAAAAAGCCTGCGCACTGCTCAAACGCCTTCGGCCCCAGCTTCGGCACCTTCAAAAGTTCTTTCCGCGCGCAAAACGCGCCCTGCGCCTCGCGGTACGAGACAATATTTTTGGCCGTGGCCTGCGTCACGCCGGCCACACGGGCCAAAAGCGGCGCGCTGGCGGTGTTGAGATCGACGCCCACGGTATTGACGCAATCCTCCACCACGCCGTCCAGCGCGGCCGAAAGGCGCGCGGGCGGCATATCGTGCTGGTACTGCCCCACGCCCACGGCCTTGGGGTCGATCTTCACAAGCTCGGCAAGCGGATCCTGCAGGCGCCGCGCAATGGACACCGCGCTGCGCAGGTTTACATCATAATCGGGGAATTCCTCGGCCGCCAGCTTGGAGGCGGAATACACGCTCGCGCCCGCCTCGCTCACCACCATATAGCTCACGGGCCGGTCCAGCTCGGCAATGAGGCCCGCGGCGAAGATCTCGGTCTCCTTGCTCGCGGTGCCGTTGCCGATGGCGATGATCTCCACACCGTATTTTTCGATCAGGCGCCGGACGGTGCGTTTTGCCTCCTCCACGCGTTTAAATTCCGGCACGGGATACACAACGGCGGTATCCAGCACCTTGCCCGTGGCATCCACCACGGCCGTTTTGCAGCCCATGCGGTAGCCGGGGTCGAGCCCCAGCGCCACCTTGCCCTTGATGGGCGGCTGCAGCAGCAGCTGGCGCAGATTTTTGCCGAACACCTCGATGGCGCCGTCGCAGGCGCGCTCTGTCAGCTGCGCGCGCAGCTCGCGCGCAAGGCTGGGGTGAATCAGCCGCGTGTAAGCGTCCCGGGCCGCGGCGCGCACCTCGCCGGCAGCGGGCGAATCGTTTTTCACCGCGCGGTCGGTGATCATGCGCACCGCGCGCTCGGGATCGACGGATACCTCCACCTTCAAAAAGCCCTCGCGTTCGCCCCGGTCTACAGCCAGCACGCGGTGCCCCGCCATTTTGGCGGCGGGCTCGCTGTAATCGTAGTAAGCGGCGTAAACGCTGTCTGTATCGGGCTTTGCAGCCTTGCTTTCCACCAGCGCGGCGGCGCGGTACAAGCTGCGCAGCGTCGCGCGCAGCGCGGCACAATCCGAAAGGTCCTCGGCCAGAATATCCCGCGCGCCCGCCAGCGCCGCCTCGGCGTCCGGCACCTCGTCCGAAAGGTATTCCGCGGCCAAAAGCCCGGGCTCGTCGGCCGGGCGCTGCTCGTACAGGCGGCGCGCCAGCGGCTCCAGCCCGCGCGCTCTGGCAACGGACGCGCGCGTTTTGCGTTTGGGCTTATAGGGACGGTAAATATCCTCCACCTCGGCCAGCGTTTTGGCCGCGTCCAGCGCGGCGGCGATGGCGTCCGTCATTTTTTCCTGCTCGGTGATGGAATTGCGCACAGTCTCCTTCTGCTCGTCCAGCCTGCGCAGGTACGAAAGGCGCTCGTCCAGCGCGCGCAGTGTCTGGTCGTCGATACCGCCGGTGGCCTCCTTGCGGTAGCGCGCGATAAACGGAATGGTGTTGCCCGCATCAATCAGCGTAACGGTTTCGGCCACGCGCGCGGCGGGCAGTTTGAATTCGGCAGCCAGAATATTGGCATGGTTAGACATTTTTGATCGGCTCCTGTTTTCTTAATTCCCATCTATCATAATACATTCGGCAGCAAAACGCAACGAAAGCAGAAAAATCGGCGGATCTTGGCCAAAATAAGGCCTGTCCGCAAAAGGGGGCTGTCCGCCCGGGGAGACGCAGCGTGCGGGGCGTGGGGATCCGCCGCCTGTCCGCCCGGGGAGACGTCTTCTGCGCCGGGCGGGAAAGCACCGCCGGATCAGCGTGCCCGCCGCCTCCCGCGCTTTTTGCGGCCCAGCACCAGATAAACGCCCCACACGAACAACGCAACCAGCGAAACCGCCGTCGAGAGCCGCAGGCCGGGCGTTTCGTAGACGACGGCGATCTCGCTTTCCCCTGCGGGGCAGGGGATGGCGAGCAGCCCGCCGTTCACGCGCTCCACGGGCGCGGGCGCGCCGTTCACCGTGGCGGAAAAGCCCTCGTCGTACGGTACGGAGAAAAACACAAGGTTTTCGCGCTCCAGCGAGATGTGCGCGGTAAAGCCCGCGCTGTCGGCCTCAAACGAGGAACACGCCATGCCGCAGCGCGCGGCGGCGTCCTGCGCGTAGGCCTCGTATGTCAGCCCAAGGGTATCCTCGCGCGCCACGGGCGTCAGCCACGCGCCGTAGCGCTCGATCTGTTCTTGTGTCAGCGCGATGGCGCGCATGAGCATATTGGGGCGGAACGATTCGGCCAGCCCCATGAGTGTGACAGGTTTTTCGGTTTCTGCCAACGGTTCCGCCGGCGCTTCGCCGTCTGCGTCCGGCATCCCGCCGCCCTGCGCGCCGTTCGCCCCGTCGCCTGTTTCGTTTTCGTCTGCTTCGTCCGGCTCCTCCTCCAGCAAAATATAGCGGTCATACGCAAAGCCCATGGGCACATAGTCGGGATTGCGGTAATAGGCGAACGTGTCGTCCTCATGGTCGTAGATATAGCGGTCGGCGCCGTCCTCCGCGGCAAAGGCCTCCGTCCGGCCGTGCGGCATCATGACATATTCCACGCTCAAAAGCCCCCGCAGGGCATAGATCCTCGGCTCGGGCTTGGAGGATACGTCCCGCTTTACGCCCATGCGCGGATAAAAATCCATAATGGAGGGGGTTACAACGCTGTTAAAGCACTGCAGCACGGGTTTTTCCATCCACAGGCCCAGATTGTCGTAGCAGCCGTAGGCGTCGAGCCGGTAAAAATGATCGTTTGGCAGATCGGCCTGCTTTGCCGCGACGGTGCACTGGGCGCGGTATTCGGCGTCCCCCTGCCATTGCGGAAACTTGCCCAGCGCGATATGCACTACCGAATAAAACACCGAAAAGCCCAGAATGCACGCGAGCAGCACACGCGGAAAATTCTTTTTTTGCCGGATGCGCAGCGCGCCGCAAAACAGCAGGAGGCCCAAAATCGCCGTAAGATAGGTGAGCCAGAACTGCGGCTGGCGCTGCACAACGCCGATGCTCCATACGCCCTCTTCCCGCTTGGGCACCAGAGCGAACACCGCAAACAGCACCGTAACCACCGCAACGGGCCGCAGCCCGTTTGCCAAATCAATGCGCTCATCCTGCAAAGCGCGCATGGTGGCGGCGCACATCATCAAAATCGGCATATAGTACCAGCGCGCGTAGTAGCTGGAATTCAGCGCGTAGAACGAGGAATTCAGCACCGGCACCAGCGCCATCACAAGGCATGCCCACAGAATTTTGGAAAGGGCCGTTTTGGGCCGCGCCTTCAGGTACGCCCACACGCCCGCACAGCTTACAACCGGCAAAAAGGCCGTCATGCTGGTGTGCTTAACCACGGCATCGGTAAAGATATTGGGCAGATAGGTGGGATCGGGCGGCAAAAACAGCGCGGCAAAAATGGCAAAGTACTGCTGCACGCGCCCATAAAGCAAAAAGCCGAAGCCGCTGGAGAGATCCACCGTGCGGGGATTGTCCTTCAGGCACAGCACGGCGGGCCAGAGCAGCGCGCACCCCATTGCCACGCCCAGCAGCGATTCAAACGCCAGCCGCCCGAAGCGCTTTGCCGTAACGCGGTATTCCCCCGCCAGCACCTTGGCAAAAAAATAAAGGAACAAAAATACGATCTGCCCGGCAAAAAAGAAATAGTTGTTCAGAAGATTCACGGCTACCGCCAGCGGGAACAGGCCGCGCGCATCGTCATAAACCGTCCTGTCCAGCGCACACAGCAAAAACGGGAACAGCGCGATGCAATCGACAAAATGGTTGAAAAACGTATTGTAGACGGTAAAGCCCGAAAGCGTATACAGGCACGCGCCGATTACAGCCCAATGATCGGCCGCGGCGTACCGGCGCAGATACCGGTACGCGCCAAGCGCCGCCACGCCGAACTTGACACAGAACATCGGAACCATCGAATACGGAACCCACGATTGCGGCAGCAGCAGCGTCAGCCAGAAAAACGGCGAGCCGCACAGGTAAAACGCATACGAATTCACGGCCGAGGAACCCAGATCCGTCTCCCAGCTCCACTGCCCGGCGCCCGCTTTGACAAAGCCGTTCATATATGTGTAAAACGGGATCTGCTGGCCGTTAAAATCGCCGCAGTACTGGAACAGGCCGCGGTCCACCACCAAAAACGGCAAAAAGATCAAAAACGCCGACGCCGCGCCCAGCGCGAACGAAAGCAGCGCGCCGCTGCGGGTGGGCCGGGGCCTCGGCCTTGCAAGGCGGTTCATAAAGGCATCCCCTTTCCCAACAAAATTTTATTGCCATGCACCTTTTATTGTACCGATTTCATGATACAATAGGAATACAGCAAATTCAGCTTAATCTATAACGATCTGTCTTTTGAAAGCAGATTCCGTTCTGTTTGCATGCACGAACCGGTGCCGGGCACGCAAGCACCCTGACAGAAAAATCAGAAGGCTGCCGGCTTTGCCAACAGCCGAAAACAACGACGAAAGCGGGGCAAAAATTGCAATGAAGCTGTATCCGTTCAACGCGCTGCTGGCGCGCATGAAGTATATTGCCCGATGGGGGCTGATGCGCTCGGCACGTACGGAATCCCTGTGCGAGCACACCGCAGACACGGCCATTCTCGCACACACGCTGTGCGCTGTTTCCCATACGATTTTTGGCACAAATGTGCGCGCCGAAACCGTTGCCGTAGCCGCATTATACCACGACGCGAGCGAAATTTTAACCGGAGACATGCCCACGCCCGTAAAATACAAAAGCGAGCCGCTGCGCGCCGCATATAAGGCCGTGGAGGCCGACGCGGCCCACACGCTGGGCGCGCTGCTGCCCGAGCCCGTGCGCGGCGCGATGGCGGGGTATCTTTCCGGCGCGTTTTTAACGGAAAAGGAACGGCAGCTTTTGAAGGCGGCCGACCGCCTTTCCGCGCTGATCAAATGCGTGGAAGAAGAAAACAGCGGCAACCGGGAGTTTGCCGGCGCGCGCCGCCAGCAGGCGGACGCCCTTGCCGCCATGCGCTGCCCCGAGGCGGATTATTTTATCGAGCATATGCTGCCGTGCTATGATTGGACGCTGGATGAATTGTCAGCAAGCCGCGCATAACAAAGGCGGCGCCGCGCCGGCGCTCTTTTTGCAGCGGCCCCGGTGCGGCGGGCATTATCCCTTTTCCGTCTTTGCCGCGCCGGATTCTGCCTTTTGCAGCCGCCGCGCGCGCTCGATCAGCTCGTCCAGATCGGAAAAATACCGCAGCGCGCAGCATTCCCGCCGCAGAGCGGCCGCGCCGCGCAGCCCGCGCATATACCAGCCCGCGTGCGAGCGCGCCTGCTGCATGGCAACAAATTCGCCCTTTTCCTCGCACATTTCGTAAATGTGCCGCCGCAGCACCCGAAAGCGCTCGGCGAGCGTGGGCGGCGCGGGAACCGGCTCCCCCCGCATCGCGGCCGCGATGCGGGCAAACAGCCAAGGATCGCCCATTGCGCCGCGCCCGACGGCCACGCCGTCGCACCCCGTCGCACTGCGCAGTGCCAGCGCCCCCTCGGCATCCGTGATATCGCCGTTTGCCACGACGGGGATCTCTTTCGGCACGGCGGCACGGATCTTCGCGATCTCGTCGGCGTGAATGCCCGGTTCGTACTGCTCGGCACGGGTGCGCCCGTGCACCGTCAAAAGCGAGATGCCGGCATCGGCACAGCGCAGCGCTGTTTCGGCGCCCGTCATGGTATCCGCATCCCAGCCGATGCGCAGCTTTGCCGTTACGGGGATCTTTGGCGGCACGGCCGCGCGCACGGCCCGCGCGATCGCGCCGGCGCGCAGCGGATCCTTCAGCAGCGCGCTGCCCGCGCCCGAGCCGGTAATCTTCGGCGCGGGGCAGCCCATGTTCAGATCAATAAAATCGAATGCCAGCCTTTCCCGCATGCCGCAGACGATACGCGCGGCCTCGGCCATCGTTTCTGGCTCGGCCCCGAACAGCTGCACGCCGAACGGCGCCGTTCCGCCGCCCCCCTCCATTAGGCGGACGCTCTTGCGGTCGCCCATCGTCAGCGCCTTTGCGCTGATCATCTCGCTGACGGTACACACCGCGCCGTATTCGGCGCACAGCCGCCGCATTACGGCATCCGTCGCGCCAGCCATCGGCGCCAGCGCCGCGCCCGTATGCAGCTGTATTTGCCCCAATCGCATGTTTCGCCCCGCTTTTTTTAAAATCTTCTTCCGCCATTGTACCACAAATTCCTAAAATGTGGTACTATAATATAAACCACAAGCAGAGAGCGCCCGAGCGCCGCCGGCAGGCACGGCGGTTTTTTCTTGCACATCCTGCCGAGCCGTGTTACAATGAATGCGGCGCTGCGGCAACGGCGGGCGGTTCGCCGCATCCCTGAGAGGGGGTGCGGCCATGCCGGTTACTTTGACCTTTCACATCCCGCAATGGGCCGATGGAGGGCTTTGGGGGAGCTTTGAAGTGTGAGAGGCATTCCCGGCAGCGTTTGGTTATCTATGCCCGGCTGAAAATACAATCGACAGGTTATTTCCTTCTATAACCGCCATCAACGGCAGCACAGACCGCAATGCATGGTCCCGGCAGCGTATCGTTGCCTGCTGTTGCCTGTTGGAGAAATTTGCGTAATAAAAATCAAGCGAACCCCTGCGCGCGGATTCGCTTGACCGTATTTTTGCTTTTTCCCCTGTCTGCTTGGCAGGGAGCCTCACCCCGGCAGGTGACGGTTCATTTTAAGCTTATAAACCTTCGCTTGGGCGAACCGCCGCTTGGGCGAACCGCCGCTTGGGCGAACCGCTTGCCGCGGCACCCTTTACACCGACAGTATATCCTTTTTTCGGCTTTTTGTCAAACCCTGCGAAAAACGTTCGTTCCCTTTGCAGCCCCTGATTTTTCAAACTGATCCACTTTATCCACAGGAGGACACTCCCTTGAAACTGCTTGTACTGGACGGCAACAGCATTGTCAACCGCGCGTTTTACGGCATCAAGCTGCTCACCACAAAGGACGGCCGCTTTACAAACGCCATCGTCGGATTTTTAAATATCCTGCTGCGGCTCGAGGCCGAGGAACAGCCGGACGAGGTGGCCGTTGCGTTCGATCTGCGCGCGCCCACCTTCCGCCACAAAATGTATACGGGCTATAAGGCGCAGCGCAAGGGCATGCCCGAGGAGCTGGCCGCGCAGCTGCCTGTTCTGAAGGAACTGCTGGGCGATCTTGGCTACCGGATGGTCGCGTGCGAGGGATACGAAGCGGACGACATTCTCGGCACACTGGCCGCCGCCTCGGCCGCGCGCGGCGATACCTGCGTGCTGGCCACGGGCGACCGCGACAGCCTGCAGCTTGCGGGGCCGGGCACGCGCGTACTGCTGGCGGGCACGGCGATGGGCAAAAGTGTTACTACCGTGATGGACGAGGCCGCCGTGCGGGAAAAATACGGCGTTGCGCCGCGCCAGCTGATTGATGTGAAAAGCCTGATGGGCGACGCCTCCGACAACATTCCGGGCGTTGCGGGCGTGGGCGAAAAGACGGCCCTCGCGCTGATTCAGGCCTTCGGCTCGCTCGCGGGCGTATACGAAAACATCGACGACGCGCGTGTGAAAAAGGGCGTGCGCGAAAAGCTTTTGCGAGACCGCGAAAAAGCCGAGATGAGCCGCACCCTTGCCGAGATCGTGTGCACCGCGCCCGTAGACACCGCGCCCGGCGCTTACCGAAAAGATCCGCCAAACGCCGCGGCCGCCGCCCGGCTGATGACAGATCTGGAGCTGCATGTGCTGATGCAGAAATTCGGCATTTCCGCCGACGATGCCGCTCCGGCCGCCCCCGAGGCGCAGCCTTGCCTGCCCCAAATCGAGGCGCGGCCGCTTGCGGCCCTGCAGGGTGCGGTGTGCATCTGCGCGGCAGGCGATACAATACTTGTTGTACAAAACGATTGTATATATACTTCCAGCATAGAAAGTGAGGCGCTTCTGGAGCTGCTTTGCGAGGAGCGCATTCCCAAAAAATGCTTTGACGCAAAGCCCCTGTTCCGCGCATGCCTTGCCCGCGGGCGCAGCGCCAGAAGCATCGTGTTCGACGCAAAGCTGGCGGCCTATCTGCTCAATCCCTCCGCCAGCGATTACACGGTAACGCGCCTTGCGGCGGAATACGGCGTTGCCCCCGCGTTTGCCGCCGAATGGCCGGAGGCCGGCGTGCTGGCCGGGCTGTGCGAGACGCTGCGCGCACAGTGCGACGCAGCCGGCATGGGCAAACTGCTGGACGAGATCGAGCTGCCCCTGTGCGAGGTACTGGCGGAAATGGAGCACGCGGGCATCGCGGCCGACCGGCAGGGCATCGCGGCGTTCGGCAAAGAGCTGCAGACGGCGCTGGCCGCCGAGCTGGCCGCAATTTACAAAGAGGTGGGCTACGAGTTCAACGTGAACAGTCCCAAGCAGCTGGGCAAGGCGCTGTTTGAGGATCTGGGCCTTCCCACGCGCCGCAAAACAAAGAGCGGCTACTCTACCGACGCCGAAACGCTGGAGAGCCTGCGGCAGTATACGCCGGTGATCGATCACATTCTGCAATACCGCACGTACCAAAAGCTGAATTCCACATATGTGGAGGGGCTTTTAAAGGTGATCGGGGCCGACGGGCGCGTACACTCTACGTTCATCCAAACAGAGACGCGCACCGGCCGCATCTCCTCGGCCGAGCCGAATTTGCAGAATATCCCTGTGCGCACCGAGCTGGGCAGCCGGTTTCGTAAATATTTTATTGCGCCCCCCGGCACAACGCTGCTCGACGCCGATTACAGCCAGATCGAGCTGCGTCTGCTGGCGCACATCTCCGGCGACGAGGCCATGCGCGAGGCCTTCTGCACGGGCGCGGATATCCACCGCAGCACAGCCGCAAAAATTTACGGCCTTTCCCCGCAGCAGGTAACGCCCGCGCTGCGCTCCTCGGCCAAGGCCGTTAATTTCGGCATCGTGTACGGCATCGGCGCATACAGCCTTTCGCGGGATATCGGCGTCAGCGTTAAAGAGGCGGACGCGTTTATCAAAAACTATTTTGCCAATTTCCCGCGCGTAAAGCAATATCTGGACGAAACCGTCGCCCACGGCCGCGAAAACGGCTATGTCACCACCCTGTACGGCCGCCGCCGCATGCTGCCGGAGCTTGCGAGCAGCAACTTCAATCTGCGCAGTCTGGGCGAGCGCATGGCAATGAATACGCCCATTCAGGGCACCGCCGCCGATATCATCAAGCTGGCGATGGTGCATGTTTCGCAGCGGCTGAAGGCCGAGGGCCTGCAGGCGCGGCTGGTTTTGCAGGTGCACGACGAGCTGATCGTGGAATGCCCGGACAACGAAGCGGAGCGCGCCGCCGCCATCTTGGGCGAGGAAATGCGCGGCGCAGCACAGCTCTCGGTTCCGCTGACGGCGGACGTGAACCGCGGCCAAACCTGGTACGAGGCAAAGGGATGAGCGCGGCGGCACAGGCAGCCCGGCGCGCGCAAGGCGGCGCGCCGCAAGGTGAGGGCGCATCCGCAAAGGTATCGGCCTTTTTATGCCGCGCAATGCGCGCAGAGGATGTGCCCGCGTGCGCGGCCGTTGAAGCTGCCGTACCCGACGGCTGGAACGCCGCCGCGCTGGCCGAAGAGCTTGCGCAGCCCGCGGCGCGGCTGTTTGTGGCCGAGGCGGCGGGCGCGCAAACGCCGAACGGCGCATCGCCGCGCCCCATCGCCGCGCTGGCGGTATTCCAGCTTGTGTGTGAGGAGGCAAGCCTTTACACTATTTCCACCGCGCCCGCGCTGCGGCGGCAGGGTGCGGCGCGCGCGCTGCTGCAATACGCATTCGCGCAGCTGGCGGCCGAGGGCGCACAAACGGTTTTTTTAGAGGTGCGCGCACAAAACGGGGCCGCGCGCGCGCTGTATGCCTCGCTCGGCTTTGTGCAAACCGGCATGCGGCGCGGGTTTTACACAAATCCGCGCGACGATGCGGTGCTGCTGCAAAAAAGCCTTTCCGGGATGCTCTTTGCCAAAGCATAACCGGGCCAAAGCATAGCCGGGCCGGGGCATGGCCGGGCGAAAGCAAAAAAGGGCCGCAAACCATATCGATCAAAAGGGAGCTGTCTGTCATGACAAAAGTACTGCGTTGGGTTGGCATTCTTTTCGCGGGGATCGGAGCGGTGTTTACCGGGATCGGCATCCTTCTTTTGCCGGCGCGCGGCCCAATCTTTCTGATATTTACGCTCGCCGGCCTGCTGATTTTTGCAGCGGGCGCCGGGGTTCTGGTTTATCTTGCGGCGCACATCCGCCGGCGCGCGCAGCTGCTGGCCGAAGGCATTTGCATTACCGCCGATATCACCGATGTTGCGATGGACACCCGCTTTCGCCTCAACGGCCGGTGCCCGCTGGTAATCTGCTGCCAGGCGCAAAACCCCGAGGACGGCCGCGTATACGTGTTTCGCAGCGAGGGTTTCTGGTACGATCCGCGCCCCTATCTGGAGGATGCGGGTGCGTGTACCCTCCCCGTTTACGTCGATCCGAACAACTACCGGCACTATGCGGTGGATGCCTCCGGCGTACTGCCGGAGATGGGCTGAGCCTGCGGCCCGGATGCCATTCACGCGGAAAGGGACTGTTTTTCCATGAATATTTTAGGCATTGAATCGAGCTGCGACGATACCTGTGCGGCCATTGTGCGCGACGGGCGGGCCGTGGCGTCGAGCTGCATCGCCTCCAGCGCCGCCGAGCAGAACCTTTACGGCGGCGTAGTGCCGGAGATCGCCAGCCGCCGCCACATCGAGCATATCTCGCAGGTAACGCGCGCCGCACTGGATGAAGCCGGGCTGACGCTGCGCGAGATTGACGCTCTCGCCGTCACCTATGCGCCGGGGCTCATCGGCGCGGTGCTCGTGGGGCTCAATTTTGCCAAGGGGCTCGCGTTTGCGGCTCAAAAGCCCCTGGTGCCGGTGCACCATCTGCGCGGGCACATTGCCGCGCTGTACCTTACGCACCCCACGCTGCAGCCGCCGTTCCTGTGCCTGGTGGCAAGCGGCGGACACAGCCATATCGTGGCGGTACAGGACTACACGCATTTTCAGGTACTGGGCCGCACCGTAGACGACGCGGCCGGCGAAGCGTTTGACAAGGTATCGCGCACGCTGGGCCTCGGCTACCCCGGCGGCCCGGCAATCGGCAAGGCTGCCGCCTCCGGCAACCCGCGCGCCTACGCTCTGCCCACACCGCATGTGGAGGGCGCGTATAATGTGAGCTTTTCGGGCCTGAAAACCGCCGTGCTCAACCTTGTCAACCAGGCGCGCATGCAGGGGCGGGAGGTGTGCGTGCCCGATATGGCCGCAAGCTTTCAGTTCCGCATTACCGAAATTCTGGCCGAAAAGCTTCTGGCCGCTGCGCGGGATACGGGCGCAAAGCAGATCTGCCTTGCGGGGGGCGTGGCGGCCAACGCCCTTTTGCGCGAGACGCTCACAGCGGGCGCAAAGCGGCTGGGTGCGCAGCTCTTTTTGCCCGCGCTCTCTTTGTGCGGCGACAACGCCGCCATGGTCGCCGCGCAGGGGTATTATGAATACCGGGCCGGGCACACGGCCGATCTCTCGCTCAACGGCCTTGCTACGCAGAGCATCGAGGAGGGCTGACCGTGGGCAAACGGTTTGCAGAGCAAAAGATCTTCGGACAAAATCATTCAAACAGGCTCCGAACCGCTCGCCGGATGCATCCCGGCAGCGCCTGGCCCGCCCGGTCGGATCGGAGCTCTCCCGAAAAAGAGGTTTTCTGATGAAGCGTGTTTATGTGGTCTCTCTGTTTTTGTGCACCCTGCTGCTGCTCTGCGCGTGCATCGCTTTCGCGTCCGCCGAAGACGCAGCCAAGCCCGCAGACGGCTCCGCCAAGCCCGCGCCGCCCGTCGCGGCCGAACCGGAGCCCGCCCTCCTCGCCGAGCCGGACGCCGTTTCCGTCACCGTCGGACAGGGCTGCCGGCCCAAAATCGCCCTTTTGCCGGAGGGCGGCGAGCCGCAGGCGCTTTTCTGGCAGAGCGACAACCCCGCCGTGGCCGCCGTGGACGCAGACGGGAACATCATGGGCATCGGTGCGGGCGTCTGCACCGTAACGGTAACGTGCGCCGACAGCGCCCTTTGCGCCGAGATCCGCGTAGAAGTTACGCCGCATGCGGAGATCACATATATCAACGGCATTCTCATCGCCAACAAAACCTTTGCGCTGCCCGCCGATTACAACCCCGGCGTGGACGAAGAGGCCGGAAACGCGCTGGAGGGAATGATCGCCGCTGCAAGAGAAGAGAGCATCGCCCTGTGGGTGGTTTCGGGCTTTCGCTCCTACAATACGCAGGCGGCCATTTACGCAAATTACACCGCGCGCGACGGCGCGGCCGCGGCCGACCGCTATTCGGCGCGCCCCGGGCACTCCGAACATCAGACGGGCCTCGCGTTCGATCTGAACTCTTTGGAGCAAACCTTCGGCGCAACGCCCGAGGGGCAGTGGCTCGCCGCCAACTGCCACAAATACGGCTTCATCATCCGCTACCCGGAGGAAAAAGAAGACATCACCGGCTATATGTACGAGCCGTGGCACGTGCGGTATCTCGGCGAGGAGACGGCGCGGGAGGTATTTGAAAGCGGCCTGTGTCTGGAGGAATATCTGAACATCACATCGGTATACGCCGAATAGCGGCGCACCCGCCCTTGCGCTGCAACCATGGGCCGCTCCGGCCCGAATGCAAACGAAAAGCCGGCGCCCTTTCTGGTAATGACAAGCCAGAAAGGGCGCCGATTTTTATGCATTATTTCTCCGGGCAGCTATTTTGCAGCAGCCCCGGGGGACGGTCTTGTTTGCCCGCACGAACAAAAGCAGCGCGGCAGGCGGACATCTCGCTCACTCTTTGGCCGGACGCGCACAAAAAGCGCTCACCAGCCTTTGAGCCTGCTGCACAACACCGTCCCAGTCGTCGGCGTCCGCCAAAGCGCCCAGGCTGCCGCCCACGCCCACACCTGCGGCCCCCGCCGCATAATACTGCGGCGCGTTGTCGGCAGAAATACCGCCCACCGCTACGATTTTTGCTCCGCGCAGCGGCGAGAGAATGTCCCGGATATACCCCGGCCCCATCCGCCCGGCGGGAAACAGCTTAACGTATTCGCAGCCCTGCGCCAGGGCTGCCTGTATCTCGCTTGGGGTGAACACGCCGGGAAGAACCAGAATTCCGTTTCTCTGGCACAAGGATACGACCTCCGAACGATAATTGGGCATAACGATGAACTGCGCGCCCGCCTTCAGTGCGCAGGCGCACCGGTGCTCGTCGGTGATCGTGCCGCTGCCGATGTACATCTTGCCGTCCCAGATTTTGCGCAGTTTTGCAACTGTTTCAAACGCATCCGGGCTGTCCGCCGTCACTTCGGCCAGACGGACGCCGCCCGCGTACAGCGCTCGCACCAAAGGCGCTGCCTGCGCGTAGGGCCTTCCGCGCAGGATGGCGACGGTGCCGGTTGCCCGCAAAGCACACGTTGGCATAAACTTCCTCCTCAGATACAAAGCAGATCTTTCAGCAATTTCGGGCGGCTGCCCCGCGCAGCCGACGAATTTTCAGCAGGCCGCTGACGCTGAGACCGCCGCTCTCCTCATAGCGGATGACGCGCAGATTCTGCTGCAGCCCCCGGGGAATTTCCATCAGCGGCAAACAGGATAAGAAAGCGTCCGTAAAGGCCTGACGGCCGTACAGCACCAACTTTTTGCACTCCGGTGCAAAAAAACGCCGGAACACCTGCCAATCCGCACAGGTGAGTGCTCCCAGCACCTGAGAGAGAACCTGCTGCTGTGTGATGCCGTCCGTCTTCTGGCGCACCCGCGCGCAGAACAGCGCGCGGCTGAGGCCATACTGTTCGGCGGTGCGAAAGCCCTGCTGTATGCTGGCCGTGTCCGTCTTCCAGCAGACAGGGCCGGACGGCGGAACCGAACTTTTTAAAATGGTATGATTGCATACGGCCCACAGCAGTTCTCCACTCAGGGTGGTGGCTGCCCGTGTGATGCTGCCGTCCTCCACACAGATAATTTTGTTGTGAGAGCCAAAGTGGATGAACAGCTGCTTTTCGCCGTCTTCGGGAGCAAGCATTCCAAAAACCTCCACCTCTTCGCCCCGCAGCATATCGGCGCCGTCCGGGTCGTCGGCTTCAAACCGGATACCCGGCACAAAGCAGAACGGAACGTCCGAGATCTCCGGGATGGTGCGAACCTGCACGCCTGCGGCCAGCCGGGGCAGGTCCGCCGGCGCCACGATGTGCTGGATCTCGCACAAACCGGTATCCGAAGTGATCATCCCCGCGGCGTATATCTCCCCGATGGAACAGTGCCATCGGTTCTGCAAAGCGTTCATCTCCCGACGCACCGCCTCCCGCAGAAGGCTGTTCCGGCCTTCGCGCGCCGCGTCGGCAGCGCCGGCGCGGCATTGGCTTTGCGCCAGGATCCGGCCGTTCTCCACTACCGTAAACCGGGTATGGGTGGTGCCGCCGTCCAGCAGCAGCAGACATTTTTTCAAACGGAACACCGCCTTTTATCTCATATCCGGCCGAAGCGGGCCAGCAGCTCCTCCACGGTGGCGCCAGCCAGAATTGCACGCCGGGTCTCCTCCTCCCGGTTCGCCTGTTCCCGCGCCAGCTTGTACACCTCGGCCAGCCGGTCATAGGGAACCGCCACCACGCCGATCTCGTCCGCGATCACCAGATCGCCCGGACGAACCAGAACTCCGCCGCACACCACCGGGACGTTGATCTCAATGGGCTCCTGACGGCCTGAGTAGGCGGTGTGGGATGCGCGAGGGCTCACCGATTTTGCGCTGACGGGGAATCCCAGAAGGCGCGCCTCATCGGTGTCGCGGCAGCTGCCGTCGATCACTGCGCCCGCGATCCCCCCGCTATGCGCCAAACCGGACATCAGGCCGCCCCAGATGGAGGTTTCCGTCTCGCCGAAGGCATCGATGACGATCACATCGCCGGGGCGCGCCACCTGGTACACGGCCAGGCAGTCCACAATGTCGCCGGCGGTCAGCTTTACGGTGATTGCCGGCCCGATGATCTTTTTGTCTGCAGCCCGCGGTTTGATGTCGGGATGCATGATGTTGCAGCGCTCCATCGCATCCCCCACAACGCACGACAAAGATAACACATCCTTCATCTCTCGAAAGGGCTGCACAAGCCTTTCATCAATGTCGGGCCGCGGATAAATTACTTTTTTCAAACAGCTCTCCTCCTTGTTGTGTTTCCGGCGAAGTCGATACGCGCCGCTCAGCTCAAAACATCCCCGGGAATTTTCAGCAGATAGTGCTCCCGCCCGTTTTCGCAGGCAAGGTAGATCTGCTGCGCGGCAGGATCCCAGAACCCATGCGGGTAAAAGAAGCTCTCCCCCGTCTCGCACAGATCCACTTTTCTGGACCAGGTTCGCGTTCCGTCCGGGCTTACCCACACAGACAGCGGGGTACGTTTGCTCCAATCGCAGAAGGTGCTGCTGGCCGTGGGGTTGTGAATGAGAACCGTCTTGTTCCCGATCTTCAGCAGCGTGATTTTGGAAGCGGGGTTCGGAATGTCCGTCGCCTGGGCGGCGCTCCACGTCTGGCCGGCGTCGTCACTGAAAGACCGGTACAGTCGGCCGGTGTATTCGGCGCGCATCAGCATCACCAGCTTGCCGGGGGCGTACTCGCACACGTTGTTCTCCCACAGCGGGACATCCGCGGTCAGATATCCTCTCAGGTCGAAGGTCTTTCCGCCGTCGTCCGAAATCAGCGCGCCGCACCGAAACGGCCAGCGCGGATCAATGCCGCCGTTGGACACGGTGCCGGCCGTCCAATCCCAGCCGTCCAGACACTCCTGCCAATAAAAGGGAAACACCCAGCGGCCGCTGCTCAGCACCACGCCCTGCCGCACGCTGCCGCTGAGCAGGCCGTTAGGCAGAGACCGCGGCTGTGTCCAGGTTCGGCCGCTGTCGTAGCTGAAGCTGCGGTAGAGGATGAGCTCCCTATACCGGGAAGGGGCGTAATATGTCATGACAAATAGGCACACCGTGTCTTTCTCGCAAAAAAGCTCGGTCGCCCACACCGCTCGTTCACCGTGCCGGAACAGGATCCGGGGCTCGCTCCAGCTGGCCCCATCGTCCTGACTGCGCACTGCGATCACAAGGTTCTGGTTGTCCGGCTCCGTGTGGCCGCCGCTAAGAAAGACGCACAGCAGGTCTCCGTTGGGCATCCGCCGAAGAAGAGGCTCCCTGGCGTATTCAAAACGCGGCTGTGCCCTGAGGATCAGCGCGGCGGGAAAATGAAAAGCCGCTTTTGCATCCATTTTGATAACCACACCTTTCCATTATGCTCGGCACCGCCGGGCGATCATTCCTTCATCGCGCCGACAGCAATGCCTTTTGTAAAGTATTTTTGGAAGAACGGAAAGATCACAATGATCGGCAGCGCGCCGATAAAGGCCATCGCCATCCGCACCGTGCCGGAGGGGACGTTGGCGATGATGGAGTTGACATCAGACGTGACCGACATGTTCTGAGACAAAAACTGCAGATCCATCATGATCTTATATAAAAAGTTTTGCAGCGTATAATAGGGAACCTTTGTGACAAACAGCAGACCGTTGTACCAGTCGTTCCAATAGCCCACCCCGATGAGCAGGCCGACCGTGGCCAGAATGGGTTTGGAGATCGGCAGTACCACGCTCAGGAAGGTGCGCAGCTCTCCGGCGCCATCAATGCGCGCGGCCTCCAGCAGCGCCTCGGGCACACTATTGGCAAAAAACGTGCGCACCAGCAGAATGTTGAACCCGTTTACCAGCAGATGCGGGAACAGCAGCGCCCAGTAGGTGTTTTTGATTTTGAAAAGCTGAATGTACATCAGATAAGTAGGCACCATACCGCCGTTGAACAGTATTGTGAAAAACACAAAGAACATCAGTACACGCCTTCCCGTCAGGTCCCGGCGCGAGATGGCGTAGGCAAGCAGAACCGTGGCGGAAAGCCCCAGGAGCGTGCCCGCAAAGGTGACAAGGATCGAGTTGAAAAACGACGTGGAGATCACGCCGCTTTGCTTGAGCAAAAACGCGTAGGCCTCCAGACTCCATTTTTTCGGAAAGAACGAATACCCCTGCAGATTCAAAATGTCGTTGTCGGTAAACGAAGCGATCGCCATAAGCAAAATCGGCAGCACGCACATCAGGCTGACCAGCGAAAACACAACGTACGCTACAATTTTGGTTGCGGGGCTCTCCCTCTTTGAAACACGAATTTTCAAATTTCCCACCTCTTTAGAACAGCGCGTTTTCCGGACTGATTTTGCGGACGATCAGATTGGTGATCAGGATCAGCACGAACCCGACGATGGACTGATACACCCCCGCGGCGGACGCCATACCCACATCGCCCAGTTGAATCAGCGCCCTGTATACGTAGGTATCAATGGTGTTTGTCACATTAAACAGCGCCCCCGAGTTTTGCGGCACCTGATAAAAGAGGCCAAAGTCGGAGAAGAAAATTCTTCCGATGGCCAGCAGCACCATCATGATGACCGTGGGCTTCAAAAACGGAAGGGTGATGTACCAGATCTGCTTGAGCTTTCCCGCGCCGTCCAACTGGGCGGCCTCGTAGTACTCGCTGCTGATGGAGATCACGGTGGCGTAGTAAATGATCGCCAGAAAGCCAAAATTCTTCAGCATGTTGACAAACACCAGTATAAACGGCCAGTACTGGGGCGTGGTGTACCAGTTGATCTCTTCCTTGCCTGCCGGGCGGAGGATCTGAGTGTTTACAAACCCCGTGTCATTGCTGAGGAAGGCGTACACCAGATATCCGATAATGATGATGGATAAAAGATACGGCAGCAGGATAACCGTTTGAAACGATTTGACGAAAAAACGGTTTTTGATCTCGTTGAGCAAAATGGCAATCGCAATGGCCACCACCGTGTTCAGCGCAATAAAAACAAGGTTGTAAAGCAGGGTATTGCGGGTTATGATAAACGAAGCGGACGTGCTGAACAGGTATTTGAAGTTTTGAAAACCGCACCACGGGCTTTTGTAAATTCCGTCCTTGAAGTTGAAGTTTTTAAAAGCTACCACCAATCCGCTCATCGGGATATAGTTGTTGATCAACAGGTAGATGAGTCCCGGCAGCGCCATAAGGTACAGCGGCAGCTGCCGCTTCACTTTCCGAAGAGTTTTTGCGCTCATTTTCATTCCCCCAGCGGTTTGTTGCAGGTGTCAGGCTGCACCCGCAGCCCTTTGATATGTGGAAAGGCCGCAGGGCCTGCAGTTCTCCCCACGGTCTTTCCGTTGCGCCTTAGCCGTGCGCCGTCACACCCCACAGACGAGCCGTTGCGGCATGTCACGACGCCCCGAAAACCGCTCAGTTCTGCGCGGCCGCCCACTCGTCCAGCTGACGCTGCTTTTCGGCAATGACTTTCTCAATGCCTGCTTCCCGCAGGGCCTGCTGGAACTTGGGCAGGTATTCTTCCGGATCCAGCTCTCCGTTTTCCAGGCCCAGGCGGTACTCGGCCAGCACGCTGTCCAGCGCGGCAACTTCAGATTTCACCGAAGAGGAGTCGAACAGAAAGCCGATGGCTTTGGATTTTACCGCGCTTTCGTTGAATTCCTGCATCTCTTCATAGTAATCGTCCGTGCCCACGGTCTCCCACGCGTAGGAGATCAGCTGGTTGCCGAAGGACCATCCCTGGTTCAGGCCGTAGCCGTCGTTGTCAGAAGTAACGCCCTCCGGGTAGCGGATCAGCGTATTGGTATCGGGCACGCGTTCGTAGTGAACGCCTTCGATGCCCCAGTCCAGAATGTTCAGCACTTCCGCATCGGAATACAGCAAATTCAGGAACTTCAGCACCGGCACCTGATCTTCACAGGTGATGGGAATTGCCATGATCACGCCGTTGGTGGTGTCGTTGGTGGAGATGGGCGTCGTCAAAATACCGTCCATGGTGGGAATTCCGGTCGTATTCTGCACGTCCACATAGCTGCCCGGCTTCTTGTCGCCCAGATAGGAGAACAGGCGCCCGGACTTGTACAGGTTGATGCCCGTGTCCGGGTTGATGGAACCGTCGCTCAGGATCCAGCCCTTGTTGTACCAATCGCGGATATACTCCAGCGTCTGAGCGTACCATTCGGTCTCAAACAGATTTTCCAAAACCAGATCGTCGCCGCCGCAATCCATCAGAACACCGTAGTAGTCGCCCATTTTGTCAAAGCTTGCAAAACCCGATTCCATAACGCTCTTGCCGTTGTCCTGGGAAGATGTCATGATCAGATTCGGCTCCAATGCGGACATTTTTTCAAACAAAGCGGCCAGATCGTCCACGTTCCGGATGTTCTCGGCTTCTTCAAGCAGCCCGTGCTTTTCCAAAAGGTCACGGTTCAGGTTCACGCCGCGGCGGGTTGCCATATCCTTGTTCACCGGAAAACCGTACACGTTGCCGTCCACGGTAACCGAATCCATATAGTCGCCCAGCGCGTCCAACACGCCGGGTGCGTACTCGGCCATCAGATCGGGATCTACCACCGCCAGCTTGTTCTGATTGATGGCAGAGCTGAAATCTCCGCCGAACATGATGTACAGATCCAGTTTCTCACGGCCGGAGATCATCAAATTCATCTGCTGGTCGTAAGTGCCCAGGCTGAGGGGCACCAGCGTGACCTCTGCGTGGATCTTCTCGCGCAGCTGTTCGTTCATCGCATCCTGGATCATCTGCATGTCCTGCGGAATGAACAGGTTGCAGAAGAATGCAAAGGTGATCTGATCGTAATCGCCGTCTGTACCCTGAGAGGTTCCCGCCGCCTCGCCGGAGGCGGCGGAGGACGAACTGCCGCCGCACCCGGTCAGAAGCAACGCTGCAAACAGCACCAGCGCCAAAAGCAGGGATAACCATCGAATCTTTTTCATGTCGTGTGCTCCTTTTGTGTATGTTTTTGTTGGTATTCAGCTTCGCGCATGCCCTACAATGTAAGTTTAGCACGAGCCTTTTTGTCAAACTACTTATATTTCGACCTTTTATTCCGAATTTTCTACTTAGTGTATAATAAATTTTATTTCCGTGCTATAATACTGTCGTACTTGACCGATACCGGGGATGATCTTCGATGAAAAAGAAAATTCTTTTCTGGCCGCGCGGCAGCAGCCTGCAGCGCCAGCTCACCTTCTTTATTGTTCTTTTTCTGGTTCCCCTTCACATTTTGCTTTTGGGTATCACCGCGTCATCCACACTGATCCTGTATCAGCACACCCGCACTTCCTATCAGAACATGATCGATTTCTTTATGGATGAAATGGATACCAGCCTGAACTTTATCAGCCGCTTTCTGGTGAACACAGCGGCGAAAAACAACACCTTTCAAAGCATTGCGTACGATTATTCCGACGCCGACCTGAACATGGAGCGCATCCGTCTTTACCAGTATCTGCAGCACAACGCCGCGCTGTATCCCGACCTGCAATATTTATTCGTGCACAAAATGCGGACAGAGCCCCTGATGGTGCTGGCCCCCAACCTGACCTATCACTCCTTCTCCCTGTCCAATTTTGAAATGCGGGACTATCTGACGAAACACCTGACCGACAACGCGGACGACTCCCGGAAATGGCAGCTGCTGGACATTCAGCACGAACAATACCTGCTGCGCATCCTCAAATTCAACGATACACAGCTCGGCGCCATTGTGCCGATCAGCGTGCTTTTGGAAAAGCTGGAAAAGTACCACATTGAAAACGGGCAATTCACGGTGACGGCGTATATGCCGCAGGACGGCGCACCGCGCCCTCCCGCGCGCCTGACGCTCCGCGAGCTGTGCATTTACGCCCACTCCTCCGCCGGGGATTTTTCCATCGAGCTGCGTTCTTCAGCGCCCTTCGACAGCAACGCGCCCTTTGTGTTCTACCTTTTGTGCACCGTGCTGTCCCTGTTGCTGCTCACCATCATTCCCCTCTCGCGCCACTACATGCGCCAGCACTTTTCCGATCCCATCGACATCGTTCTCTCCCATATGCGGCGCGTGCAGGCCGGAGACGCCTTTGCCCGCCTGCCGGACGATATCGGCAGCTGCGAAATGAACATTCTGGCACGGGCCTTCAATCGTATGATGGACGACATTCAGCAGTTGAATGCACGGGTTCTGGAGGAGCAAAAGCAGCACAGTCAGGTATATCTGCAGTGCATGCAGCTGCAGCTCAGCCCCCATTTTTTCTGAACACGCTGAACACCATTTATCTGTTGTCTTACAACGATGAACACCAAAAATTGCAGGACATCACACTGAACATGATCGAATATTTCCGCAACGTGTTCAACAGTTCCAGCCCCACGATCCCGCTGGGCGACGAGCTGCTGCAGTGCCGCCGGTACATCTCCATTTACCAGATCCGCAGGGAGCAAACCATCGACTTTCTAACCGACGTACCGGAATCGCTGATGGAATACGCGGTTCCGCCGCTCTCGGTGCTCACCTTTGTGGAAAATTCGTTGAAGCACGCCGTGCGAAACGGTGTGCGCCTTCACATCAGCGTGTCCATCCGGTGCGTTGAGTTGGCAGAAAGCGGCATTGGCCTGCAGATCTGTCTTGTCGATAACGGAAACGGCTTTCCCGGCCCGGTGCTGGAGCGCCTGAGCGCAATGCGGCCGCCGGTAGAGGTGACCGGCGGCCACGTGGGGCTGGCCAACCTGCAGAACCGGCTGTTCTACCGCTACGGCATGCGGGCTTCCATCCGGTACGCAAACGCGGCGGACGGCGGCGCGCATGTCACCGTGACCATTCCCATCACTTTTTAAGCAGGAGGACGCTATGACTGTTCTGATGGTAGACGACGAGCCCCTGACCATTCAAACCCTGGCCAAAAGCATCAGCTGGGCTCGCCTGGGCGTCTCGAAAACGCTTCTGGCCTTTGATGCCGAACAGGCCAAAGAGCTGTTTTGCACCAACGATAAAATCGACATCCTTCTGTGCGACATCGAAATGCCCGGAACAGACGGTTTTGCCCTGCTGCGGTGGGTGCGCGAGCGCCATTCCGAGACAAAGCTGGTGATCATCACCAACCACGAGGTTTTTCGGTATGCCCAGCAGGCCGTGCACTTGGGGTGTGTGGACTATTTGACAAAGCCGCTAAATCCGGCGGTGGTGTCGGACACGATCCGCGCCATCGTCAGGGAGAAAACGGAGCGGCTGGTCTCTTTGGCCGAAAACGAAACCGCCAAGCGCAACGCTTTGTGGCACGATATGCTGAGCAACCGATTTTCCAACGCCTCGGCGTCGTTTCCCGCAGAAGAATTTTCCGGCTGCTTTTTCATCCCGTGCCTTTTCAGCGTGCACCCTCTTCCCTCGCTGGGGCCGCAGGCCGTTGTGGATCTGCGCTTTCAGATCAAAAAGGAGCTGGCGAACAAGACCCGGCGGATCCCCAATGTGATTTTGTTTCCCTGGCAAACCGGGCAGGTAGTGCTGATCCTGACGCTCGCGGACTGCGCGCCGCAAACCTGCAAAACGCACCTGGCGCTTCTGGAAACGCTGGCCGAAGAAGTATCGGCGCGGCACAGCGGCTGCAGCTATCTGATCGCAGGGCCTGTCGCGTTTCCCGCGGTGCTGGACGAAACAAAAAACATGTGTCGGTTTTCGTCGGATTTTCCCTGTTACTCCAGCGCTCATTACAGCGCGGAGGCCGAACACGCTTACCGCGTTCAGCGAGAACCCGTTGTGGAGGCCAAAAAATTTATCGAGCACAATTTTGAAAACGATATCGGCCGCAATCAGGTCGGCGAATACGTCCACCTGCACCCCGATTATCTCGACCGGCTGTTCAAAGCGGAACTGAACATATCCGTCGCCCACTTCATTCGGGAAAAAAAGATCGCAAAGGCGCAAAAACAGTTGCGCACCACTTCGCTGAGCATCAGCGAAATCGCCTTTCAAATGGGGTACACCAATCTGTCCAACTTCACCGAATCCTTTAAGCGCATCACCGGCCTGACTCCGCTGGAATATCGAAAAAGGAATACCTGAATTCTCCTCGCCATCCGTCTTCGCGCATGCCCTTGCGTTACGATGAACAGGACAAGGGGGAAACAGAAATGAAGCATATCACCATTCCCGGCACGTCGCTTTCCTTCCCGCGGGTGGCCGCCAGCTTTGCGCCGCCGGGCACCGACTATACCGAGACGGAAACCTACTATCTGCTGGACGCATATTTGGACGCAGGAGGTGTGTTTTTAGATACTGCCAATGTGTACGGACGATGGTTTCCGGGCGGGCAGCCGCTCAACGAGCTCTGGATGGGCCGCTACTTTGCCCGGCGAAAAAACCGACACAAATTTCTTCTCGACAGCAAGGGCGGCGCCTTTGATCCCTGGAACAAGGGGGTCGCGCGGGTCAACGCCCGATGCATCCGCGCCGATTTGGAAAACAGCCTGTCCAACCTGAAGACAGATTATCTGGACTACTACTGGGTGCATGTAGATTGCCCCCAAACGCCGGTGGAAGAAATTCTGGATGTGCTGAACGAAGAGAAAAAAGCGGGCAGGATCCGATATTTCGGCTGTTCAAACTGGAGCGTCCGGCGCATCGAACAGGCGCAGGACTACGCCGCCCGGCACCAACTGGAGGGCTTTACGGCCAACCAGAGCATGAAAAACCTGGCCTGCCCCAATCTGCAGGCCGTTTGGGATGATGGGATGACCTATCTCTCCGGCGAGCTGGAAAAAATGCATCGGGAGAAGGCATTTCCCCTCTTTGCCTACACGGCGGCCGCACGGGGATACTTTTCGCTGTTCGACCAACCTGCGTTTCTCATGTCCGAAGTCTGCCGCTCGCCTCGCGCGCTGTTTGAAAACCCCGCCACCCGCAAACGCGCGCAGGCGGTCCGCAGATTGGCTGACGAAACCGGCTGGGATCCCTCGCAGATCGCGCTGGCCTATTTGTACCACCAGCCCTATCCCACGGTCCCGGTGATCGGGGTGCAGAGCGTGCGCGATATCTGCAACGTTCTCATCGCCATGGAACTGCCGCTGACCCGGGATATGCTCTGCCAAATCACACAGGGAGGCGAAGCACAGCCATGAACAGACAAAAAAGCATTCTGGCGGTGGGCGCACACGTGGGCGACATGGAGTTGACGGCCGGGGGGCTTTTGTCCACCTGTGCCCGGCTGGGCTGGAAGGTCGTTCTTGTCACGCTCACCAGCAGCGAGCGCAGCGCCCCGGAGGGCGCGGACCTGCAGCAGATAAAACAGACAAAGGCGGAAGAGGCCGCGGCCTTTGCCCGTGTGCTGGGCGCGGAATCTATAGTGCTGAACATTCCGGACGGCTTTTTAAAGGCATCGCGGAAGGTGGCCTTTTTGCTTCGGGATCTGATCTGCAGAGACGCGCCGGAGATCGTGGTGACCCATTACGCCAGCCCTCACAAGGATCATATGGCGTGCCACACCGTTGTGAACCAGGCCGTGTTCTATGCGTCTCTGCCCAACTCCGGACGGGGAGATATGCCTCATAGCGTACCCGAGCTTCTTTATGCCGAGAACTGGGAGGACAACGAGGACTTTAAAAAAGAACTGTACATCGACACCAGCGAGGGCTACGCGCTGTGGCAAAAGGCGCTGCAAAAGGAAATATCCGTTCTGCAGTGCCCATTTTTGCCCATCGTGGAATACTATACCATAAAAAGCCGGCTCAACGGTATTCTGGCCCATACCGGCCACGCGGAATGCTATGCCCGGGCGGCGAGCCACCGAACGGTGAAGCGGATGGCCCCCGCCGCCCGGGAAGGGGCCTTTCAAACGGCGCCCGCCCTTGCGCTGCGGCCGTAGGCCGCTTTGGCCCGGATCCAGGCGAAAAGCCGTTTTTTGCCGGACTGCTATACAGGGCTGCAGGGCAGCTTTCATCCTGGAAGGCCGGATGAAAGCTGAAAGTACAATGATCACCTGTTGCCCGGACGGTACACGTCCGGTAATTTTCAAGATCGGGCGAATCAATGCAGACTGACAAAAATGTTACATAACCCGATTTGCTTGTGGGTGCTCTGAATGGAGCGCCCACTTTTTTATCGCCTGCTCTTTTCCGTTCGGAACGTATCACGCTCATACCCGCTCCTGAATCCCCGCGCACGCTTTCCCTGCCCTCTCTTCCCCATTCGCGTTTTTTTCGCGCCCATATCCCCGCATCCCCCCGTGGCCGCTTTTTGCCGTCCCCACAGTTTTGCATTGCATTTGCCCCTTGCGCGTGATACAATAATACTGTGTCGAAATGGAGGGGATCGAAAAGAAAACCCGCCGTTTGGCCCGTTTGCTGTCGAAGGCGGCGGTGGGCCGGCCGGTGTACCGGGTTTTTGCGAGAGTGGCAGGGAGGGAAAGAATACGAAACGTTTTCTGATGCTGCTGGCGCTGGCGGCGGCGCTGGCTTTGCCTGCCTTTGCGGCGGAGCCGTGGGAGGATACAGCCCTCACCGCAACGGGCTTTGCGAACGAGGCCGCGCTGGGAGACGGCGCGCGCAGCACCTATACCGCCGCGGGCGAGGATGCGTGCGTTACGCTTTCGCGCGCGGACGGCATTGCGGCGCTGTATATCGAATTCGACCGTGTGCCCGCGCCGTGGACGCTGACGGAGCCGGCCTCCGGGCAAACCGCCCCTGCCGGCGAAAACGCGTTTTTGCACGAATATGTGGACGTAGCCGCGCTGCTGGGCGCGCCGGCGCAGGCACTGGAGCTGCGCTTTCCGGTGGGAACCGTCGTGGCCGATATCTACGCCTTTCCGCAGGGAGGGCTGCCCGATTGGGTGCAGACCTGGCGCCCGCCGCTGGAGCAGGCCGATCTGATGCTGATCTCTTCGCATTCCGATGACGAACAGCTCTTTTTTGCCGGCCTGCTGCCCTACTACGCGGTAGAGCGCAGGCTGGATGTGCAGGTGGCCTATTTGGTGCAGCACTTCGAGGCGATGGGCGTGCAGGAGCACCGCCGCCCGCACGAGCAGCTGGACGGCCTGTGGACGGTGGGCGTGCGCGCGTATCCCCTCATCTCCGATCTTCCGGATCTGTTTTCGGAGGGAAAATCGCACGAGACCGCGCTGTCGGCCGCGCTTGCGGCGTATGCCTCGGCCGATCGCGATTACGATGATTTTGCGGCTTACCTTACCGCCTGTATCCGCCGCTGCAAACCGCTTGTGGTGGTTTCGCACGATTGGAACGGCGAATATGGGCACGGCACGCATGTGCTGTGCGCCGATACAATCTCCACTGTCATCGAAGCCGCGGCCGATCTTTCGCAGTACCCCGAGAGCGCCGGCTACGGCGCCTGGCATCCGGAAAAAACCTATCTGCACCTGTATGCCGAAAACCCTCTTGTAATGGATCTTGATACGCCGTATGAGAGCCTCGGCGGCAAAACGCCCTTCGAGGTGACGCAGGACGGCTTTGCGTGCCACAAAAGCCAGCATTGGACATGGTTTTACGAATGGATCTACGGCACAGACGCATCCCCCATTACAAAGGCATCACAGATCCGACACTATTCCCCCTGCTTTTACGGCCTGTTCGATACGCAGGTGGGGCCGGACGTAAACGGCGGCGACATGTTTGAAAACATCGAAACCTACGCGCAGCGCCGTCGGCGTGCCGCCGAGGAGGAGGCCGCCCGCCAAAAGGCCGAGGAAGAAGCCCGGCGCGCCGAAGAAGAAGCGGCCGCCCGCCAAAGGGCCGAGGAAGAGGCCCGGCGCGCCGAAGAAGCGGCCGCCCGCGCCGCGCAAAAAAGCCGGCAAGCGCTGCTTTGCGCGGCGCTCGCCGCGCTGTGCGCCGTATGCGTTCTGCTGGCCGTTCGGGTGCTGGGGCACAGGCGGCGTTCAAAAAGGCGGCATCCAAAGAGAAAAGATTGACCGAAGAGGAAGGGAAATACCGTTCATGAACAATACGCACAGCAGTAAGGCCGCAGCGTCTGCCGCCCCGGCACCCTGTCGGGACAGAGGGCACCGCGCGCGTTTTTGGCGCGGCTATCTGATCTTCGTCGCCGTGCTGGCGCTGGCGGTGCTGGCCGCGTGCCTGTATGTCCGCGGTGTTTTGAAGGAATACGAAGCCTCCCAGCCCATCTATCAGGTAGAGGCCGCGCTTGCTCAGCTGGCCGGCGAGGCGCAGGCGGGCACGCTCTGGAGCCGCTACAGCCTGCCGGAGCCGGAGCCCGGCCGCTTTGAGGAAGGGCAGGACGTGCGCGCGGCGTATGCGGCGCTGCTCTGCAGCGACGAGATCGACTGCGTAAAGCAGACAGCGCGCCGGCAGGACGATCACATCTGCTACGACGTAAAGGCCGGCGGCCTTGTTCTGGCCGAGATCGAGCTTCGCCCGCAGGGAGAGCCGAAAACGCAGCTCACCATCCTCACGCAGCAGGCGTGGGCGGTGGAGGCGGTGCGGCCGGTGCTGCGCACACACGATTACACGCTGCAGGTGCCGGAGGGCTTTGCCGTGCGCGTCAACGGGCTGCAGGCGGCGCCGGAAGAGGGCGTGCCCAACGGCGCCGGCAGTATAGACTATGTGTTTTCCGGCCTCTGGCTGCAGCCGGAGGTGGAGGTGCTCGATCCCACAGGCGCGCGCGCCAACCTCACGTTCCGCGGGGATAAGATCGTGCCGGAGATCTACCGCTACGATATAACACTTCCGGCGGCGCTGACGGTGACGGTGGACGGCGCGCCGCACGAGGGAACGGATGACGGAGACGGCCGCGTGCGCCACGATATCATCCGTCTGGAAAAACCGGCGGTTGAGGTGCGGGACGGTTTTGGCAATGCCGTTGCGTTTGACGGCAAGGGCGATCTTCCCCTGACGGCCATGACCGTGCGCGCGGACAGCCGCTACACCGTTGCGGCGGCGGGCCAAACGCTTACGCCGGACAGCACGGGCCCCGTGCCGGAATATGAGGTGTTCTCCGATTTTGTGCCGGAGTTTCCGCAGATCTCCACCTATCATATCGCCGTTTTGCAAAAGGATGCGCCGCTTTTGGTTTGGAACGAGCAGGGCGAGCCTTTGCCGGCGGAGCCGGGCCTTTCGGAATATGAATTCACGCAGTGGAGCACGGGCGCAGGCGATCTTCCGCCGGAAATTGCCGATGCCGTGGATGTGATGGAGGCAGCGCAGACGTGGAGCCTTTTTATGACAACCGATAAAACCTTTGCCCAGCTTGCGCCGTATCTGCTGCGCGGCTCTTACCAGTACGAGATGGCGTATAAATATGCCCACAGCATCGACATCACGTTCACCAGCATTCACACGCTGCAGGATCCTCCCTTTACGGAGGAAGCCGTCGGCAATTACGTGCGCATCGCGGAAAACTGCTTTTCCGTGGATATCCGCTTTGTCAAGCACATGCATCTGTCCAACGGCATGGATGTGGATGACGCCATGAACGACCGGTTTTACTTTGTCTATTACGACGATACCGACAACGGCCGGGACGACCCCGCATGGAAGCTCGCCGGCATTAAGGAGATTGTGTAACATGCAGCAGACAGAGATTCAGGCGCCGGCACCCCAACGGTGGAAAGGGCTCACGGTGGGCAGCGTTTGCGCGCGGGCGCTGGCGGTACTGGCAGCGGTGTTTGTCGCCCTTGCCGCCACGCTGATGATCGCGATGCATATGATGTGCTCCGATGCGTTTCCCTCGGCGCAGCAGGTGTTCGTGACCACCGTTCTTGAAACCGGACAGCTCAAGTTTCTGGCCTCGTGGTTCCTCAGCTCCGAGAAGATCCAGGCCATCGTGGACGAGAACTCCATGCAGGCGCTGGATGCCGAGGTGGATGCCGGCCTGATCCAAATCGGCGCGGACGGCGCCGGCGAAGCGCAGGCGGATATCGAGATCCAGGAGGTATCGGGCGCAACCTTTACGGGCACCATGATGATTGTAAAGGATCCCACGCGCATCAGCCTCGCCACCATCTATCCGTGGCGCGAAAACGGCGTTTCGCTCGACGTACTCGTGCAGGAAAACAACGCCGTCGCGGGCATCAACGGCGGGCTGTACAATTCCTACAACAACTCGGGCGGTTCGCCCTACGGCGTGGTCGTCAGCCACGGCGAGATCCAGTACAACCGCCCGCAGGATCATGTCGGCCTGGTGCTGATCGGCTTTACCGAGGAAAACATCCTGCAGATCATCAATCTTGCGGGTATGACGGCCGGCGATGTCGAGCGCCTTGTGGAAGAGCAGCGCATTCGGGACGCCGTAACCTTTCAGGAGGAATCCAGCGACGTCAACAACCATTTTGTGCAGCTTATCATCAACAACGAGCCGCGGGAAATGAACGGTCTGGGCAGCGGCCTTAATCCGCGCACAGCCATTGGGCAGCGGGCGGACGGCACGGTGCTGCTCTTTGTTACGGACGGCCGCGGCAAATCGGGCCATTTGGGCGCCTCGAGCGGAGACCTTGTATCTGTAATGCAGGAATTCGGCGCGGTGAATGCCGCCAATCTGGACGGCGGCAGCTCCTCGTGTATGTACTACAACGGTGAATACCTGATGACAAGCGTCACCTTCTACCATTCCAATTCGTCCTGGAAGCTGCCCGCGGGATTTATCGTTCGATAAAAAGCTTTGGCATCCGCCGCACCGGGCGTCCCGGCGCGGCAAACAACAAAAACGCCAGGAGGCGTTCTATGGAAAAAGGAATCGTTCCCATCATCATTCCCTCTTTAGAGCCGGACGACCGGCTCACACAGCTTGTCCGCGCGCTTGCCGAGGCGCAGCTGGGCCCCATCGTTCTGGTGGACGACGGCAGCAGCGAGGCCTACCGCGGGCGCTTTGAAGAATGCTGCGCGCAGTACGGCTGCATTCTGCTGCGGCACGCGGTAAACCTCGGCAAGGGCCGCGCGCTGAAAACGGCGTTCAACCATTGCCTGAACACATGGCCCGGCCTTGTGGGCTGCGTAACGGCCGATTCGGACGGACAGCACACGCCCCATTGCATTGAGCGGGTGCGCGACGCGCTGCTCGCATCGCCGGACAGCCTTGTGCTGGGCGTGCGCGATTTCAACGCGCCCGGTGTGCCGGACAAAAGCCGCATGGGCAATAAGATCACCTGCCGCGTCTGCGCATGGACGTGCGGCGTTCGGGTATCGGATACGCAGACGGGCCTGCGCGCCGTTCCAAAGGCTTTTATGCGCCATCTTATGAACGTTCCGGGCGAGCGCTTTGAATTCGAGATGCGCATGCTTGTAGAGACAAAAGAGCGCTGCCCCATTTGCGAGGTTTCCATTGAAACGGTGTACGATTCCAAAGAAAATCACACCACGCATTTTCATGCCGTGCGCGACTCCGTGCGCATCTACCGCGTTCTGGGTGCGGAATTCGGCCGCTTCCTTCTTTGCTCGCTGAGCTCCAGCGTGCTCGACCTGTTGCTTTTCGGGCTGTTCTGCGGCCTTTTGCGCGGGCGCTTTCCCGCCTATGTGGCCGCCGCCACCGTGGCCGCGCGCGTCTGCTCGGCCAGCGCGAATTATCTGCTCAATTACAGCATCGTTTTTCGCAGCGGGGCCGGGCGTGGGCGCGCGGCAGTGCGGTATGTGCTGCTGGCCGCCTGTCAGACGGGCCTCAGCGCCGCGCTTGTTACCGGCGGGGTATTTCTTTTGCCGGGCGTACCGGAATTTTGGGTAAAGCTGCCGGTCGATCTTCTGCTGTTCTTCCTCAGCTATGTGATCCAGCGGGAGTTTGTATACAAAAGAAAATAAAGCCGCGGTCCAAAAATGCGGCCCAAAGCCTGCAGCCCCGGAAGCCGCGGTCCAAAAATGCGGCCCAAAGCCTGCAGCCCCGGAATCCGCGGCCCCAAAATCCGCAGCCCCGGAATCCGCGGCTCCAAAATCCGCAGCCCCGGAATCCGCGGCCCCAAAATCCGCAGCCCCGGAATCCGCGGCTCCAA
>CAJUMH010000012.1:66134-68737 GCA_910587145.1 uncultured Ruthenibacterium sp.
TCCGCGGCCCCAAAATCCGCAGCCCCGGAATCCGCGGCCCCAAAATCCGCAGCCCCGGAATCCGCGGCCCCAAAATCCGCAGCCCAAACCCCTGCAGCCTCGCTGTTTTGGGCTGCGCACGGTTCCGCTCACCGTGTGCCCGTAATTGGGATGCGCTGCCAAAACGCGCCTTCTGTTTACCGGAAACACGTCCTTCATTTATCAAAAAGCACACCTTCCGTTTATAAAATCAGAGCGCTCCTGCCCCGGTACAGCCATTGTACCAAAAGCAGGAGCGCTGTTTTTGTGCTCTCTCATACAAAGATTTTTGGTCAAGATCTCTCTTTCGCTTCTCCGCCAGGATCTCTCTGTCAAAGCCTCTCTGTTTTCTGTAGGCTTTTCGGGCTCTTCGGGCTTTTCGATTTGCAGATCTCCCTCCAGAAATCAGCAAATAGCACTTGCATTCCCGCCCTCAATAGAGTATAACAAGTATAATAAATCATACTTACCGCACAAGGAGGGACGAAATGAAGAAGCCAAAAGGAAAATACGCATGGACCGTAGCCGTTGGAGAAAAGGGGCAGATCGTGATCCCCAAGCAGGCACGAGATATTTTTGACATCAACCCGGGAGATCATTTGGTGATTTTGGGGGACGAAAAAAGGGGGCTGGCAATCCCACCCAAAAATGTATTTGCGGAATTTGCCGCCGCTGTTTTTAAAACGGATCCCGCTCGCGAAGGAGGAGCATAAAATGAGAAAAATCTATCTTGACAATATCCGCTGGTCTACGGTTTTATTGGTGCTGATCTATCATGTGTTTTATATTTTTAACGGCGCGGGTGTTCCGGGCGGTATTCCAAATGCGAAAAGTATTCCCCTGTTTGATACGGCGGCAGCTGTTATATACCCATGGTTTATGGTGCTGTTATTTGTTGTTTCCGGCATGAGCGCAAGGTATTCTTTGGAGAGACGAACCGCAAGACAATTTTTGAAAGAACGAACCGTGAAATTATTGATCCCCTCCACGCTTGGATTATTTATCATTCATTGGATAACAGGATATTTCAATATCAAAATGGGCGGCGGGCTTGCGTATATCCCCCGCTTCTTGGTCTACCCCATTTCGGTGATCAGCGGCACAGGGCCGCTCTGGTTTATTCAAATGTTGTTTTTGTTTTCCTGCATCCTTGTATTGCTTAAAAAAGCCGATAAAACAGATGCGGTGTGGAAACTATGCCAAAAGGCAAACAGCGCGGTTTTGATCTTTCTTTTTGTATTGATTTATGGAGCAGCGCAAATTTTAAACACGCCTGTTTTGACAATGTACCGTTTTGGAATTTACCTTGTTTCGTTTTTGATCGGTTATTATGTTTTTTCACATAACACGGTACAAACAAACATCGAAAAAATACGTATCCCGATGTTATGTGCGGCGATTGCCGGTGCTGCTGTATATGCGTTCCGTTATGGAACAGGCGATTATACATCGCCCTCCTGCCTGCAAAATATCGTAACCAATCTTTATCTTTGGCTTGCCGTGCTTGCGATTATAGGGTGTGGAAAGCACTATTGGAACCGGGAAACGGCTTTCACCAGATATATGGCAAAATCGAGTTTTGGGCTATATATATTACACTATCCAATATTGATCGTTACCTGTTATTTATTGTATTTCCATTTTGATCTTCCGGTGATCTGCAATTACATGATAGCCCTTGCCGCCGAGCTGATCCTAACGCCTGCGCTGTACGAGGCAATAAAAAGAATACCAATCATCAGATACCTTGTTTTGGGGATAAAGCAAAAAAAGTGAACAGCTGTTCCCCCACCCTCATCACGCGTATCCCCGGATGCGCGTGATGAGGGTGGGGGACGCCGTTTTTCTTCCTTCCGGGCAGTGCAGATCCGCACCTCTTGGGCAGTGCGGGCCGGCTTATCTTTCAAAAAGCCAACGCTTCAAAAAGCGGCGCGGATCCTTTTGCGCCGGGGCCACGGCGCTACGCCCCCGTTTTCTCTGTAAATTCAAGCAGTCCCTGGCAGCCCTCCAGCACATCCCGCCAAGTCGCCTCAAAATCGCCCGTATACCACGGGTCGGCCACTTCGCCGCAACAGCGCGCGCTTTTCTCCGTTTCCGCCTGAGGCGAAAGCTCCGGCCGCTCCCTCGCTTCTCTTCTTTCTAACACAGCATCCGGCGTTGCCGAAAGCCCTTTTTGCCGGCCCGCAAAGCTTAGCAGCAGATGCATTTTGCCGGCGCGGTCTTCGCCGCAAATACGGCGCATATTGCGCAGGTTCGCCTGGTCCATGCCAATGAGAAAATCGTATTCCTCGTAATCCCGATCGGTCAATTGGCGGGCACTGTGCCCGTCGCACGAAATCCCATGCTCTGCCAGCTTGCGCCGCGCAGGAGGGTAGACCGGGTTGCCAATCTCTTCGGTGCTGGTGGCCGCGGAGGCTATTTGGAAGTTCTTTTCCAGCCCCGCTTTCTTCACCAGAGCTTTCATCACAAACTCCGCCATCGGGCTTCTGCAAATATTGCCGTGGCAGACGAACAGTATTTTAGTCATATTCTGAAACCTCTTGAATGTATTGATATTCCGGGCATCGCAGGTATTTTGCGGTATT
>CAJUMH010000013.1:0-39241 GCA_910587145.1 uncultured Ruthenibacterium sp.
TGTCTCTATCATACAAAATTGTGTGGGGGGTTGTCTTTCTCTTAACTGTACAGCCCGATATTCTGTTGCCTTTTGCGTATAAAATGCATCCCGAATAATAGAAACCGTCCTGTAAATCAAGCCAGAGAGCCCATCCATGGAACCGCCCGTAAATCCCGCGAAACGTTTTTTGATGGTTTTTTGCGCCGCGCGGCAGTTTTTATTGCAATTTATGCGGTTTCCTCGTATAATTTTAGTTGAAGAAAACGTTTCCAACAGAGGTGATGGGGATGGAACAGACGCAGACGCCGAGCCTTCTGGACAAGGCCCGGCGCGAGATTGATGGCATAGATGCCGAAATGGCGGCTTTGTTCTGCCGCCGGATGGACGCGGTGCGCAGCGTGGCGGCATACAAGCAGGCAAACGGCCTGCCTGTGCTGGACGCCGCGCGCGAGGAGGCCGTGGTGCAAAAAAATTTGGCGCGCCTTCCGGATGCGGCCTACGCCGCGTATTACGAGGATTTTATCCGCCATACGATGGAGGTTTCCAAAGCGTTTCAGCGCGCGGCGCTGGGGCAAAGCGCCGTGGCGTATCAGGGCGTGGAGGGCGCGTTCAGCCATATTGCGCTCATGCGCCTGTTCCGCCATGTGCGGGCGCTTTCGTACCCCACCTGGGCCGAAGTGTTCGACGCGGTGGAGGCCGGCGACGCCGCCTACGGCGTGCTGCCGTTTGAAAACAGCCACGCGGGCGACGTTTCCGAGGTGCTGGATCTTTGCTATGCCCATCCGCAGCTTGTGGTATGCGATGTCTACGATCTGCCTGTTACACAAAACCTGCTGGGCGTGCCGGGCGCGCGCCTTTCCGATATAAAAACCGTTATTTCGCACCCGCAGGCACTGCAGCAATCGGCGCGCTTTTTAAAAAGCCTTGGGCTGGAAACGCAGGCCGCCGCAAACACCGCCGCCGCCGCAAAGGCCGTTGCCGAGGCCGGCGACAAAACGGCCGCGTCCGTCGCCTCGCTGGAGACGGCGGCCCTGTACGGCCTTGCGGTGCTGGCCGAAAATATCAATACCAGCGAAACCAATACCACGCGGTTTATCGTGATCGGCAAAACGCTGCCCACGGCGGGCGACCGGTTCAGCCTGCTGTTCACGGTGGATCACCGCGCGGGGCAGCTTGCCCGCGTGATCCAGACGGCCGGCGCGATGGGCTTTAATTTGGAGTGCATCAAAAGCCGCCCGATGCCGTACGTGCGATGGGAATATTATTTTTATGTCGAGATCGTGGGCGATTATTCCGCCGAGCGCTCGCAGGAGCTTTTGCGGGCACTGGGCGATGTTTGCCGCACCGTGCGCGTGCTGGGTGTGTACGAGAAGAAAAAGGAGTGCTTGGAATGAAACTGACAATGCGGCTTGGCGTGCGCAGCTACGATATCATCGTCAAACGCGGCGTGCTCAAACGCGTAGGGCAGCTCATCAACCTGAACCGGCGTGTTTTGGTGGTGAGCGATGCCGGCGTGCCGAAAAAATACATCAAAACGGTTCTTGCACAGTGCGGGCAGGGCGTGCCGGTGGTGCTGCCGCAGGGAGAGGGCTCCAAAAGCCTCGAGCACTTTGGCGAGGTGCTGGGCGTGATGCTGGAGCACGGCTTTACGCGCGGCGACGCGGTGCTGGCGCTGGGCGGCGGCGTGGTGGGGGATCTTGCGGGTTTTGCCGCGGCCAGCTACATGCGCGGCGTTTCGTTCATCAACTGCCCTACCACCACGCTTTCCCAAATTGATTCCTCCATCGGCGGCAAAACGGCCGTCAACCTGAACGGCACCAAAAACATCATCGGCGCGTTTTATCAGCCGGCTCTTGTGGCAGCCGACCCCGATACGCTGAAAACGCTGCCCGAGCGCCATTTTGTCAACGGGCTGGCCGAGGCTGTGAAAGCGGGCATTATCGCCGACGAGCAGCTGTTCGAGCTGTTTGAAACCGAGGATGTCCACGAAAAAATCGAGGAGATCCTGTACCGCAGCCTTGTGATGAAAAAGAACGTTGTGGAGCAGGACGAGCGCGAAATCGGCATGCGCGCCGTGCTGAACTTCGGCCATACGCTGGGCCACGCCATCGAAAGCGCGAACCATCTGGGCGATCTGTATCACGGCGAGTGCGTTGCGCTGGGCATGCTGCCCATGATCGAGCAGCCGTCACTGCGGCGGCGCACGCGCGCGGTGTACAAAAAGCTGGGCCTGCCCTCGCGCATCCGCTACGACGGCGACGCGATCTGCGAATTTATCCGCCACGACAAAAAGCTAACGGCGGACGGTACAATCCGGATCGTGCGCGCGCCCCGGCTGGGCGAGGCGCGGCTGGATCAGATCACGATGCAGCAGCTGCGCGCCATCGTTCGGGAGGGCGTGCAATGAGCGATACCTTTGGGCAAAGCATCACGCTGACGGTGTTCGGCGAAAGCCACGGCCCGGCCATTGGCGCCACCGTCACCGGCCTTGCGCCGGGCGTACCGGTAAACACCGATTTTATGCGCGCGCAGATGGATCTGCGCCGCGCCAGGGGCAGGATCTCTACCGCGCGCACCGAGGCGGACGCGGTGCGCATCGTCTCGGGCGTATACCGCGGCGCTGCCACCGGCACGGCGCTGACGCTGCTGATCGAAAACACCAATACCCGCAGCGCGGACTACGCCAAAATGTCCGATCTGCTGCGCCCCGGACACGCCGATTACACCGCGTACAGAAAATACGGCGGCCATCAGGACGCGCGCGGCGGCGGCCATTTCAGCGGCCGGCTGACGGCGCCCGTTGTGGCGGCATGCAGCATTTTTACGTATCTTTTACGGCAAAAGGGCGTTGTCATTGCCACGCATCTGGCCCGCTGCGCGGGGGTGGACGACGCTCCGTTTTCGGCCGACCCCGCTTTGCTGACGCAGCAGGCCGAGGCGCTGAACCGCGCCGATTTTGCCGTGCTGGACACCGCGCGCGGCGCAGCCATGACACAGGCCATCGAGGCGGCCGCCGCCGCGGGCGATTCCGTCGGCGGCGTTCTGGAAACCGTGATCCTCGGTTTGCCCGCCGGGTTGGGCGAGCCGTTTTTCGCCAGCGTGGAAAGCACGCTGGCCGCGCTGTTTTTCAGCATTCCGGCCGTAAAGGGCGTGGAATTTGGCCTGGGCTTTGGCTTTGCCGATCGGCTTGGCAGCACGGCGAACGATCCGTTTCGCATGCAAAACGGCCGCATTGTTACGGCTACGAACCACAACGGCGGCGTCAACGGCGGCATTACAAACGGCATGCCCGTTGTGGTGCGCACCGTCGTGAAGCCGACGCCCAGCATCTACAAGCCGCAGCAGACGGTTGATTTTATCGCCCAAAAAAATGCCGTGCTGCAAATCGAAGGCCGGCACGACCCGTGCATTCTGCACCGCGCGCGCGTGGTGCAGGACAGCCTTGCCGCGTTTGCCGTTGCAGATCTGTGCGGGCGGCATTTCGGCACGCGCTGGCAGGAGGAAACGCCATGGAATACGGATTGATCGGCGGGCGGCTGGGACACAGCTATTCAAAGCCCATCCACGAGGAGCTGGGCGGCTACGATTACCGGCTTTGTCCCCTGCCTACGCCCGAAGAGGCGCACGCGTTTTTGCGCGCGCGCGATTTTAAGGCCATCAACGTAACCATTCCCTATAAGGAGCTTGTGCTCCCCTACTGCGACGAGATCGACGACGCGGCGCGCGCCATCGGCTCGGTGAACACCCTCGTGAACAAAAACGGGCGGCTGGAGGGGCACAACACCGATTTTGCGGGCTTTACCTGGATGCTGCGCAAAAACGGCATCTGCCTGAAAAACAAAACCGTGATGCTGCTGGGCACGGGCGGCACGCAGAAAACGGCGCTGGCCGTGGCGCGCGCCGAGGGCGCGGCCGAGGTGATCCTCGTCAGCCGACGGCACTCGGAAAAGGCGATCTCGTATGAGGAGGCCGCCGCGCGGCGGGATGTGCAGGTGCTGGTAAACACCAGTCCCGTGGGCATGTATCCCGAAAACGGCGCGTGCCTTGTGGATCTGGAGCATTATCCAAACCTGGAGGCCGTGCTGGATGTGATCTACAACCCGTTTCGCACCGAGCTGCTGCTGCGCGCCGAGGCGCGCGGCCTGCCCGCCGTAAACGGCATGGGCATGCTGGTGGCGCAGGCAAAGTACGCGGCCGAATATTTTACGGGCAAGCAGATCCCGGACGCCGAGATCGGCCGCATCGACAAGGCGCTGCGCAGGCGGCTTTCAAACCTTGTGCTCATCGGCATGCCCGGCTGCGGCAAAACGAGCATTGGCAAACGGTGCGCGCAGCTGCTGGGCAAGCGCTTTGTGGATATGGACGACGTTTTGGTGGAGCGCATCGGCGGGCCCATCTCCGGCATTCTCTCGCCGGGCAGCGAAAAGCCGTTCCGCGATTTAGAGAGCGCCGCGGCAAGGGATCTGGGCAAGGAAAACGGCCAGGTAATCGCCACGGGCGGCGGCGTAGTGCTGCGGGAAGAAAATATCCGCGCGCTGCGGCAAAACGGCGTGATCGTCTATCTTTCCCGCCCGCTGAAGGCGCTGGCTCTGGGCGGCGGCCGGCCGCTCTCGCAGAGCGCCGAGGCCGTGGCAAGGCTGTACGAAACGCGCGCGCCGCTGTATGCGGCGGCCTGCGAGGCGCGTGTGGAAAATACCGGCACGGCGGACGAAGCCGCGCGGGCCGTAAAGGAGAAATTTGATGAAATTTTTGGTTTTGAACGGGCCGAACCTGAATCTGCTCGGCGTGCGGGAACCGGAGCTGTACGGCACGCTGACGTATGACGGACTGGTGGATTATCTGAAAGGCGAGGCTTTGCGCCTTGGCGTGGAGGCGGAGTTTTTTCAATCCAATTCCGAGGGCGATCTGGTAACGGCCATCCAGCAGGCGTATGGGCGCATCGACGGCATCGTCATCAACGCCGGCGCGTATACGCATACGAGCATCGCCATTTTAGACGCGCTGAAGGCCGTATCCATCCCCGCCGCCGAGGTGCACATCTCGGACGTGACAAAGCGGGAGGATTTTCGGCAGATCAGCTATCTGGGCATGGCCTGCTGCTGCAAATTTGTGGGCGAGGGCAAATTGGGATACGTGCACGCGATGGAAAAGCTCATCGAGATGCTGCGCCGTTCGTAATTTCTTCCTTCCCGGAACAGGGCGGCGCGAGCACGCCCTCAGGGGCAGGCGCTGCCGTTTCGTTTTTCCGGGAAGCCGCCATTCAGAAATCAGAGGGGAAAGAGGAAGCATCGTATGATCATCAGCACAAAGCGCGGCACACCGGCCGCCGAACTGGACAAAATCATTCAGGAATTCGAGGGCATGGGCCTCGGCGTCACCATCATCCGCGGCACGGATTACAACGTGTTCGGCTTGGTGGGCGATACCACCATTTTAGACGAAAAGCGCATTCGCGCAAACCCCTATGTGGAGAACGTGCAGCGCGTGAGCGAGCCGTATAAAAAGGCGAACCGCCTGTTCCACGAGGCGGATACGATCGTGGACGTAGCCGGCGTACGCGTGGGCGGCACAGAAAAGGTGGCGGTGATTGGCGGGCCGTGCAGCATCGAGAGCAAAGAGCAGGCCGTGCGCATTGCGCAGCTGGTAAAAAACGCCGGCGGCTGCATGCTGCGCGGCGGCGCGTATAAGCCGCGCACATCGCCCTACGCGTTTCAGGGCCTTGGCACCGAGGGCATTTTAGACCTGGCGGCCGCGCGCGAGGCCACGGGCCTGCCCATCGTGAGCGAGCTGATGAGCGCGGATAAGATCGACGAATTTGAGCAGTACGTGGATCTGGTGCAGATCGGCGCGCGCAACATGCAGAACTTTCAGCTTTTGAAGGAAGTGGGCAAAATGTCGAAGCCCATTCTGCTCAAGCGCGGCCTTGCGAACACCATCGAGGAATGGATCATGAGCGCCGAATACATCATGGCCGGCGGCAACGAGAACGTGATCTTCTGCGAGCGCGGCATCCGCACATTTGAAAAATACACGCGCAACACGCTCGATCTTTCGGTGGTGCCCATCATCAAACAAAAAACGCATTTGCCCATCATCATCGATCCCAGCCACGCCACGGGCGACTGGCGCTATGTGGAGAGCATGAGCCTTGCGGCCATCGCCTCGGGCGCGGACGGCCTGATGATTGAGGTGCACGAAAACCCCGAGGCCGCGTGGAGCGACGGCGCGCAGAGCCTGAAACCGGAAAAATTTGCCGCCGTGATCGAAAAGGGCCGTGCCATCGCCCGCGTGGTGGGGCGCGGCCTGTAACCCGCGCGGCCCTGCCGGGCAGGCTGCCGCGCCATGGCCCGGCGCCTGTTTTGGCCTTGCGGGACGATGGACGCAAAAGAAGGGAGGCGCCGCTATGCGCGTAACTGTAACACCCAGCCGCCTTTGCGGCACGCTCGCCGCACCGCCCTCCAAAAGCATGGCGCACCGCGCGCTCATCTGCGCGGCGCTGGCCGAGGGCGAAAGCCGCCTTACAAACCTTTCCGATTCCGAAGATATTACGGCCACGCGCCGCGCGCTGACGCTGCTCGGCGCAAAATTTGCGCCGGAGGGCGCAAACGCCCTGCGCGTGGCCGGCACAGGCGGGCGCGTGGCCGCGCCGGAGGCTCCCGTTGACTGCGGCGAGAGCGGCAGCACGCTGCGCTTTTTGATCCCCGTATTCGCCCGCTGCGGCAAGCCTGTTTTCTTTACGGGGCACGGGCGGCTGATGCAGCGCCCGCAGACGGTGTACGCCGAGCTGTTCGGGGCCTGTTGCATCCCCTTTTCTCACACGGAAGAGCACATCCGCGTATACGGCGCGCTGCCCGCCGGGAGCTATCGCGTTCGCGGCGATGTGAGCAGCCAGTTCCTGAGCGGGCTGCTGTTTGCGCTGCCCCTTGCGCGCGCAGAGAGCATGCTGCACATTCTTCCCCCCTTTGAAAGCCGCAGCTATATTGCCCTTACGCTGGCCGCACTGGCCGATTTCGGCGTGACGGCGCGCTTTGCGAGCGAGGATACGATTTGTATAAACGGCAGCCAAAAATACGCGCCGTGCTGTTACACGGTGGAGGGCGATTATTCGCAGGCCGCGTTTTTGGCGGTGCTGGGCGCGCTGTGCGGCGGCGTAACGGTAACGGGGCTGCGCCCGGATACGCGGCAGGGCGACGCGGTGATCCTGGATATTTTGGCGCGCTGCGGCGCGCATTTTACCTGCGCGGGCGATACGGTGACATTTGCCAAAAGCGCGATGCGCGGCACACAGATTGATCTGGCCGATTGCCCGGATCTTGGCCCGGTGCTGATGGTGCTGGGCACCCTTTGCGCGGGCGAGACAAAGATCATAAACGCCGCGCGCCTGCGCCTGAAGGAGAGCGACCGCATTGAAGCCATGGAGGCCGAGCTGCGCAAGCTGGGCGCGCACATCGCCTCCACGCCGGATACCGTGACGGTCTGCGGCGGCGCGCTGCACGAGGCGCACGATCTTTGCGGCCACAACGATCACCGCGTGGTGATGGCGCTGGCGGTTGCGGCGCTGGGCGCGGGCGTACCTGCCACGATCTGCGGCGCCGAGGCCGTGCGCAAAAGCTGGCCGGGCTTTTTTGCGGATCTGCGCACCCTGGGCGCGCAGGCCGCAGAGCGGGCAGAAGAATAAGCCCATTGCCTGCCGGCGCCGGCGCGCGCCGGTTTTGCCGGGAGGGGGGCAAACGTCCCCTGCTTTAAAAAAAGCCGCCCGCCGGGCGGCAAAACGGGAGTGAGGGCCGAAATGGATCTGCCAAACAATATTTGCATCGTGGGGCTGGGCCTTTTGGGCGGCAGCTACGCAATGGGTCTTACGCGCGCGGGCTGCACGGTATCGGCTGTGGACCTGCGCGCCGGGGCCATCCGCTACGCGCTGGATAACGGCCTCATCGCCGCGGGCACCGCGGAGGATCCCGCGCCGCTGCTGGAAAAGGCCGACGCGGTGGTGCTGGGGCTGTACCCGCGGGCACTGGTGGAATGGCTGCAAAAAAACCAAGGCCTTTTGAAGCCGGGCGCGCTGGTAACGGACGTGTGCGGCGTGAAGGGCGGCATTGTGGAGGCCGTTCAGGGTTTTTTGCGCCCGGATGTGGAATTCATCGCCAGCCATCCGATGGCGGGGCGCGAGGTGAGCGGCGTGGAATATGCCAATTGCGAGATGTTCCGCCCCGCGAATTTCATCATCGTACCCACCGAAAAAAACACGCCGCGCGGCATCGCCTTTGCGCGGGCATTGGCCGGGGCGCTGGGCTTTGCGCACATTACGCAGCTCTCCTCTGCCGAGCACGATAAAATGATCGGCTACGTCAGCCAGCTGACACACGCCATTGCCGTGAGCCTGATGAACGCTACCGACAACACGCATCTGGCCGAATACACGGGCGATTCGTTCCGCGATCTAACGCGCATCGCGAAGATCAACGAGCAGCTGTGGAGCGAGCTGTTTTTTGCCAACCGCGAAAACCTCATCGCCGAGATCGACCAGTTTGCCGCCAGCCTGGAGGGGCTGAAGCAGGCGCTGGCAAACGGCGACGAGGCGGAACTGAAGCGCCTGTTTGTGCAGTCTGCCCGGCGGCGCAGCCTGTTTGACCAAAGGCAGGCGGAGCGGTGACGCAGTTTGCTGCGGGAATGCAATTTTAAAGGGGCATATCACAGCGATGCTGCATTCAAAAAATATATTAAGGAATTCCGAAAGACGCCTGCGGGAAACGATAAAACGGGAGCGCATCGTTCAAAATGCACTCCCGTTTTTAATATATCGTTCCCGCTCGCGGCGGCCCGTTTAAAATTCCAGCTTCGATTCAATATACCCGCGCAGCTCGGCAATGGGCAAACGCACCTGCTGCATGGTGTCGCGGTCGCGCACGGTGACGCAGTTGTCGGCGGGGGTATCGGCGTCGCCGACGGTTTGAAAATCCACCGTGATGCAAAGCGGCGTGCCGATCTCGTCCTGGCGGCGGTAGCGCTTGCCGATGGAGCCCGCCTCGTCGAAATCAATCATAAAATACTTCGCAAGCCCGGCGCGGATCTCCTCCGCCTTGGGCGAAAGCTTTTTCGAGAGCGGCAGCACGCACGCCTTAAACGGTGCGAGCGCCGGGTGCAGGTGCATCACCACGCGCGTATCATTTTTGGCGGCGTCCACCACCTCTTCGTCGTAGGCCTCGCACAAAAACGCCAGCGCCACGCGGTCGGCGCCCAGCGACGGCTCGATGACATACGGGATGTAGTGCTCGTTCGTCTCGGGATCGAAGTATTCCAGGCTCTTGCCGCTGGCCTCCTGATGGCGGCCCAGATCGTAATCGGTGCGGTCGGCAATGCCCCACAGCTCGCCCCAATCGGTGAACGGAAACGCGTATTCAATATCCGTGGTGGCGTTGCTGTAGAACGCAAGCTCCGCCGGCTCGTGATCGCGCAGGCGCAGGTGCTCGGGGCTCAGCCCAAGGTTGACAAGCCAGTTTTTGCACGTCTCTTTCCAGTAGGCAAACCATTCCAGATCGGTGCCGGGCTTGCAGAAGAATTCGCACTCCATCTGCTCGAATTCGCGCATGCGGAACACGAAGTTGCCCGGCGTGATCTCGTTGCGGAACGCCTTGCCCACCTGGCACACGCCAAACGGCAGCTTGCGCCGTGTGGTGCGCTGGATGTTGGCGAAATTTACAAAAATGCCCTGTGCCGTTTCCGGCCGCAGATACACCTCGCTTTTTGCGTCCTCGGTAACGCCCATAAACGTTTTGAACATCAGGTTGAATTTGCGGATGGGCGTAAAATCGTGCTTGCCGCACACCGGGCACACCACGTCCCCGTGCGCTTCAATAAAGGCGTCCAGCTCTTCAAAATTCATTGCGTCCGCGTTCACCTCGGGGTGCGCGTCGCCAATGAGCTTATCGGCGCGCTGGCGGCTGTGGCAGGCGCGGCAATCCACCAGCGGATCGGAAAAGCCGCCCACGTGGCCGGTGGTCACCCATGTTTGCGGGTTCATCAAAATCGCGGCGTCAAGGCCGACATTGTATTTCGATTCCTGCACAAACTTTTTCCACCACGCGCGCTTCACGTTATTCTTAAACTCCACGCCCAGCGGGCCGTAATCCCAGCTGTTGGCAAGGCCGCCGTAGATCTCGCTGTCCGGGTAGACAAAGCCCCGGTTTTTGCACAGGGCAACGATTTTATCCATGGTTTTTGCGCTATGTTCCATCCCTTACACACCTTTTTCTCATAATATCGTTTTTTGCTTTTGTGGGTTGAATCTATTATACGGCACACACAGCGGCAAATCAAGTTTTTTAAAAAATGCGTCGGCCGAAAACAGCAAAAAGCCCGGGGCGGCTTTGCAGGGCCGCCCGGGCATGATTTGTGAAGCTGCAAAAACAGCGCCTGAAGGGCAGCCGCTGACGGCTTTTTCGCGCCAGATAAGGCGGCCGCTTATCTCTCCCCCGCTTTGCACCCGCCGCACCCCGCGCAGCCGGCGCGGTTCCAAAGCGCATCGGCGGCGGGCTGCCAGCTTTCGGCGTAGGACATGCACTTATCGCACAGACAATCGCCGCTTTCGGGTGATTGCAGATCGGTGGAATGCGCATCCACCTGCCGCAGCATTGCGCGCAGCTTTTCGGGGTTTTCCAGCATCGGGCAGGGGCGCAGATGGTTTTCGTTGAAGGGCTGGCCGTCGTGGTAAGCCTGAAACAGCGGCGAGCGCAGCACTTCTAACAGCGTCTTTTCGCGAATGTTGGAATCGGAATAATGAATAAATACGCATGGGTCGGCGTCGCCGTTCGCGTTGATGTGCAGATAGCGCCGCCCGCCCGCGATGCACCCGCCGACAAATTCGCCGTCGTTCTGGGAATCCATTGCGAAAATGGGCTTTGTCCGGCGCACCTCGCGGATCTTATGATACATTGCCGTGCGCTGCTCGGGCGTGGGCAGCAGCGCGGGCACAGCGTCGTTGCCGACAGGCATGTAATGGAAATACCACACAAATTTTGCGCCCCACGCGATCATCTGATCGAAATACGCGTCGCTGCTGATGGAATCCAGATTCTGGCTGGTATAGCAGCAGCTGATGCCGAAGGGGAGCCGCTTTTCGCGCAGCAGCTCCATGGCCCGCACTACCTTCTGATAGGTCCCCTGCCCGCGCCGGGCGTCGGTGGCTTCCTCAAAGCCCTCCACGCTGAGCACCGGAATAAAGTTTTTCACGGCCAGCATCTCGTCGGCAAACGCCTCGTCGACCAGCGTGCCGTTGGTAAATGTCATAAATTCGCAATCGCTGTGCCGGCGGCAGATCTCCAGCAAATCGGCCTTGCGCACCATCGGCTCGCCGCCTGTATAGATGTAAAAGTATACCCCCAGCTCCTTGCCCTGTGTAATGATGGAATCGATCTCGTCCAGGGTAAGGTTCAGCCGGCTGCCGTACTCGGCCGCCCAGCAGCCGGTGCAGTGCAGGTTGCAGGCGGAGGTGGGGTCCAGCAGGATCGCCCAGGGGATATTGCAGTTGTATTTTGCGCGCAGCTCTTCCTCGCGCGGCCAGCCGACCAGATTTGCGTTCAGGATAAAATTTTCAAACGTTGTGCGCAGAACGCCCGCGTCGATGTCGCTCCAGAGGCTCCCGAGCAGCTTGTGCATATTGTTTTCCGGATCGTTGACTACCGCGCGAAACGCATCGCGCTGCGGGCCAAAGTTGTTCGGGTCGTCCCCGGCAAAGCGATCCACCCATTCCATCAGCCGGGGCAGGTTTTGATCCGGATCTTTCCCGACGGCGTCAAAAATCTTTTTCAGTCCAAAGCGTACCATTTTGCTGGAAGCGTCCATTTTACAGTCCTCCTGATAAAAATATTGGTTTTGACGGTTGGCTCCGGCTGCCCGCCTTGAAAACGAGCAAAGCCGGCAGGCCGCCTTGAGCATTTGCTCCGGCTGCCCGTCTTGAAAGCAGGCAAGCCCGGAAAAGGATCTTCATAATCCACGGCGTTTACGAATGCCGAACGGCGTCTGTGCGATACAGGAAATTTACCTGCCCGCTCATTTCCTCGGAAATTCCGGAAAACGACTGCCAGCCCCGCGAGACGTCGGCCGTTGCACGAATGCGCTGCGCCAAACCCTCCAGGCCGCCCTCGGACGCATCCACCAGCTTTTGAACGCCGCGCTCGTTGAATTCCTCCAATCCGCCGGAAAGCTGCATTGCGCCGTCGCGCAGAGCCGTCACGCCGTCTGTCAGGGCGGGCAGGCTGCCGCGCAGCGTATTCACGCCGTTGTACAGCTCGGTCGTGCCGCTCTGCAGCTGTGCCGTGCCGCCTTGCAGCTGCGCCGCGCCCGCGGCAAGCTGCAAGGCGCCCGCGGCCGTTTGCCCCACGCCCGCCGTATACTGTGCAAGGCCGGTGTAAAAGCCGCTGTAGCTGTCCAGCTGAGCCTTCAGCGCCGCAATGCCGGCAGCGCCCGCCTGCGCCTGCCCAAGTGCCGCGCTGATCTGCCCCTGCACGTCGGCGGAGCCCATATTCTGCGCGATCAGCTCGGCGATCTTCTGCTCGGTTTGGGCCTCGATGGCGGCCGTGAGCTCGGGCGTCTGCATCTGTGCGGAAGCCGTTTGCGCGATCTGCGCCTGTACGCCGCTGTCGGCCATACGCGTGTCGATTTCGGCCGTTACCTGCGCCTGCGTTTCCGCCGAAACGCTGCCGTCCGCAACGCCCGCGTCATATATCTCCTTTGTCATTCCCATTGCGTCGAGCACCTGCGCCTCCACGGCGCTGCGCACAGCGGCTGCTGCCTGCGCCGTCACCTCCTGTGCGACGGCCTGTGTCACCGCTGCCTTTACGGTGTCCCGCTGGGCATTGACGGCCTGCGTCACCTTGTCCTGCGCGGCGCTCTGTGCTCCGGAGAGCACTGCGTCCGGGTCCAGCGATGCCAATACGCCGTTCAGCACCTCGGTGTAATTTTCCGGCGTCAGCGCCGGAACGGACACCCCCGCCGCCGCAAGCTGTGTGTTCGCGGCCGCAAGCAGCGTCTCGAACACCTGCCGCGCGCCGTCGTTCAGCGCCGCGCTGTTTTGCTCCAGCGCGTTCAGGCCGGCCGAAAGCTCCGCCGTGCCCGCGGCAAGCGCCGCCGCGCCGCTGTGGACGGAACCCGCGCCATCCTGCAGCTGGGCGGCACCGTTCGCGAGCCGGCTGACGCCGGACGTCAGTTCGCCGGATCTCTCCAGCAGCGTGCAGAGGCCGTCATACAGCTGCGAGGATCCGTCCAAAAGCTGCCCCATCGCATCGGACAGCGCGCCCAGCGAATCGCCCAGCGCCTCTACGGAATCCAGATTTTCCGTCTTCAGCCGGTCGAACGGCTCCTTGGTGGCAATGGTGACGGTATTGCCCAGCGCAAAGCCCTGAACGTCCGCCGTGATCTCGAAATAGCCCGGGATTTCAAACTTTTCCGCGTCTGCCTTCAGATTGCTCTGCAGGCCGGGGAACGCGATGCCGATTACTGCGGTGCGCGCCCCGTCATTGATCAGCTTGCCGTTCGTTACCTCCACATGGGTGAATATATCGTTGTCCAGCACAACGCCCGTGAGCATCGCGAACGGAACGTAGATCTTTTCCTTTTGGCCGTCGATCTCCACCGTTTCATACTGCCGGTTTGTATAATCAAAGCGGATCGCAACGCGCCCGCTTTTCCCCGCCAGCTCCTGCGGGGAAATGCTTTTGCCGTCCAGCCGGTACGAAACGGACATCGTCACCGGGAGCTCCTTTTCGATCTCGCCCTGATAATAGACGTCCCCGCCCTGCGCCTCCCATACGAGCGCACCGTCCGCGCCGGGCCGGGCCGCCTCACCGTTTGCGGCCTGTGGCTCTTTCAGCTCGGTTCGATCGTCGATCAGCGCCATGCCGAGCGAATTTTGGAGCCAGTCGCTGACAATGATTTTTTCCACCTGGCCGGAAGCGTCCGTCATAACATAGATCATTTCGTCTTTTTCCACACTGGACAAAAGCCGCTCGCCCGCGTCGTCCGCGGCCTGCGGCGCCGCCGCGGCATCCAGGGCGACTGGCATCTGCGCCTGCGCCTGCGCCGCGTAGGCCACCGCCCCCACGCCGGTAACGGCCAGCCCCGCGCACGCGGCCAGCGCAATGCCCGCGAAAAATCTTTTTTTCAGCATTTGTTATCCCTCCGAAAGAATTTTGCTTTGAACGGCGGCGGCAATCTGCCCGCTGTCCTTTTCTGTTTTCATGTCAAGGGTGCTGCGGCGGATGAGCCCGTCGCACAGCATCAGAAGCGACGGCAAAAAGAAGATCACCGCGCACATGCTCACAAGCGCACCGCGGGCCATCAGCATACACATGGAGCTGATGATGTCGATATCCGAATAGACGGCCACGCCGAAGGTGGCGGCAAACAGGCCGAACCCGGATACGAGGACCGACGGAATGGAGGCCGCCAGCGCCGTTGTTATGCTTTCGCGTTTGCCAAGGCCGCGCCGGCGCTCGGTTTTATAGCGCGTTGTCATTAGGATCGCATAGTCCACCGTCGCGCCCAGCTGGATGGTGCTGATGCAGATCGGCGCGATAAAGGGCAGCGACTGGCCCAGATAATGCGGCAGGCCCAGATTGATGAAAATGGCCAGCTCGATCACGGCAATGAGAATGAACGGCAGCGAAATGCTTTTTTCCACCAGCGCGATGATGACAAAGATCGCCAGGATCGATACCGCGTTGACGATTTGAAAATCGCGGTCGGTCGTCTCGATCATATCCTTCATGCAGGGCGCTTCGCCGATTAGCATGCCGGAGGGATCGTACCGCTTCAGGATCGTGTTCAGCTGCTCGAGCTGCCCGTTCACCGCGTCGCTTGCAACACGGTATTCGGAATTGATCAAAAGCAGCTTCCAATGCTCGCTTTGCAATATCTCGCGGACGGCATCCGGCAAAAATTCCTCGGGCACGCGCGGGCCAAGCGCCGATTCCAGCCCCAGCACGTACTTAACGCCCTCCACCTGCTCCATTTCCCGCATCATTGCGCGCACCTCGCGCGAGGGCAGGCCCGCGTCTGCCAGCAGCATGTGGGTGGAGGCAATGTGAAATTCCTCCGAAAGCTTTGTATTGGCCACGACATATTCCATATCCTCGGGCAGGCACTGGCCCATGTCGTAATACACCTCGCCGTTCGTCTTGCGGTAGCCGTACAGCGCCGGGGCAATAAGCAGCGCGAAGATGAGCAGAAAGATCGGGAACCGTTTCACCACTCCCTTTGCAAACCCCCGCGCATCCGGAATCAGCGCACGGTGCTTTGTTCTTTGCAGAGGCCCGTCAAAAACGAGGATCATCGACGGCAGCACCGTCACACAGCCGATCACGCCGAAGATCACGCCCTTTGCCATCACGATCCCCAGATCCCGCCCGAGGGTGAAGGTCATAAAGCACAGCGCCGCAAAGCCCGCAACGGTGGTAACGCTGCTGCCCACAACGCTGGCCAGCGTTTCCCGAATGGCCGCGGCCATTGCCGCGTCGGGGCTGCTCCGCCGCTGCCTCTGCTCGTTGTAGCTGTGCCACAGAAAAATGGAGTAATCCATCGTTACGGCCAATTGCAGCACGGCCGAAAGCGCCTTTGTAATGTAAGAGATCTCTCCGAGGAAATAGTTGGTGCCGAGATTCAGCAGGATCATCATTCCGATGGACGCGAGGAATACGAACGGAGCCAGCCACCCGTCCAATAAGATCAGCATCGCAAGCGTGGCAAACAGCACGGCGAGGCCAACATAGATCGGCTCCTCAGCCTCGCACAGATCCTTCAGATCCGTCACAAGCGCCGACATGCCCGAAACAAAGCACTGTTTTCCCGCCTCGGCGCGGATGGCGCGAATGGCATCCATCGTAACGTCCGCCGAGGTGGCGCTGTCAAAGAATACCGCCAGCATTGTGGCGTGGTCGGTATTGAATTCGCGGTAGATCTCTTCCGGCAGCAGCTCCATCGGAACGGAAACATCCGCAATGCTGGAATACCAGAGCACGGTTTCTACGTGATCGATCTGCCCGATGGCATCGCACAGCGCGGCAACGTCCTTCGCCGGCATATCCTCTACGATCACAAGCGAAAAAGCGCCCTTGTCAAAATCTTTCAGCAGCTCGTTTTGCCCGCGCACCGTATCAATATCCGCGGGCAGATAATCGAGCATATCGTAATTGATGCGTGTCGCCGCCATGCCCAGCGCCGATGGGATTATCAGCAAAACGGCGACGATCAGGATGGGAATGCGGTACTTTACGACCGCCTTTGAAAAACGCACAGCAGATCTGCCTTTCTTTTCGATTTTTTCTCCGACTGTCTAACAAATCGCTTTTGTAAAATGGGGGAACCTGCATCCATGGCCCCTGCCTTCCTCGGCGAACGGTACGGCCTTTACATTTCGCTGTACTCTGTCGCCACGATCACCTCCGGCTGCCGGTTTTGCAGGATCTTTACGGCCGTCAGCATGGTGCAGAGGCTCAAAAGGCCCTCACTGAGCAGCGTTACGCCGATCAGGCGCGTCAAAAGCACCCCGCCCTCTCCCGGGCGCAGCATCAGCAGCAGGCCGCAGACTGCGGAAAGAACGGCAAAGATCATTGTCGCCCACCAGCTGAGAATACCGAACGTTTTCGATTGCAGCGCGATCTGCACCTTGAACAGCCCGTCCGTCAGGATAAAAAAGCCGACGGCAACACAGAAAAATGTCATCAGACTGCCGGGGCGTGCCAAAAGCTCGGCGCCGAGCACAACGGCCAGCACGCCCGAAGTAAGATCGTATTGAAACGCAAGACGGTACAGATCCTTGGAAAAATACCCGATCAGCCGCGCGGCACCAAACAGCAGCATCAGTACGCCGCACACCGTGCTGAGCGCGGACGCCGAAAAATCCGGAAAGCCGATCATGGCGGCGCCCAGCAGGCACAGCGCGCACGAAATGACGATACAGCCGATTTTTGCCGTTTTGATCATTTTTTCAGAATCCATAGGAATATCCCTCCTTTGTATAACCGCAGTGTTGTCAAAGCGGGCCGCACCCGCACCGCTTGGGCGGATCCGGCTCTTCTTTTACTATAGCGGGCAAACGCGCTGCGCGGAATGGGCAAAAAAATCCCGCTGCCCGAAAAGTGGGCAAACGGGATGTTTTATGGTAAATTCAGACAGTACGCGCTCGTTATGTAAAAATCAGATCGCCATTGGCTGTTTGCCCAAAATTTTGGCAAATGGAAAAATTTGCCCAAAAGGCCCTGACAGCACCAAGCACATTTTGAAGGCGGATGACAGCAAGCCGGATAAAGTTGCAAAAAAATTCGAGAATGCCTTGGTATCTGCGTTGTTCCGGTGCCGCAGCTTGTAAAATTTGTTTTGCTTGGCTGTTATCTTCATAAAATACAGGCAGACAAAACAATCTGCCGGGTTTGCCCGTTTTCAGGACAGACAAACAGGGCAAATGCTCAAAACCGTAAATATTTTTAATAATTATGATGTTGCAGACACTGCGCATATAAAAAGAGCCTTTTCGATGCTTATCGACGCGGCGGCAGAAATGGAGGGAAAATTGCGTGAGCGGCTTTTGGAATGGATAAAAACGGGACAGATCGTAAACCGAAGAAATCGGGGAGCGGGATTGCAGCAGAACCTAAAAAGGAACGGAAAAGCGCAGATGAAACGATCAAGGCGTTTTGTGTAAAAATAACGCAAAATTCCGGCCCGGCAAAGGTTTGGCGGCCTTGCGGGCGGAAAACACCCGAACGGCGGGCGAAGGCGTTTTTTATTATGAAAAAAAGAAAAAACTCCGTCCGAGGGCTGAAGCCTTCGGGCGGAGTTTCTCGTCTTAATAGGGGAAGCGCTTCAGATGGGAAGGATCGCCGCGAGAGGGGCGGCGCGGGCGCTGGTTTAAAGCAGCCTTTCCACCGCGTCCGCCGCGCCGTCCAGCCAGTCGCCCTCAAACGATTCGATCACGCCAAGGTCGGCCTGCCGCGCAAGGGCGGGGTCGATGGGCATGCGCGCCAGTACCGGTACGCCGAACGCGGCGGCCGTTTCGGCTACGTGGCTTTCGCCGAACAGCTCCAGCTTTTTGCCGCACTCCGGGCACAGCACATAGCTCATGTTCTCTACAAGGCCCAGCACGGGGATCTGCATCATATTCGCCATTTTCACAGCCTTAGAGACGATCAGGCTCACCAGCTCCTGCGGGCTTGCCACAACGATGATGCCGTCTACAGGCAATGTCTGGAACACCGTCAGCGGTACATCGCCCGTGCCGGGAGGCATATCCACAAACAGAAAATCCACATCCTTCCAGATCACTTCCTGCCAGAACTGCTTTACCGCGCCCGCAATCACGGGCCCGCGCCAAACAACGGGGTCGCTTTCGTGGTCGAGCAGCAGATTCACGCTCATCACGTCGATGCCCGTGCGGGTGCACACGGGGTACAGGCCCAGCTCGTCCGCTCTTGCGCGCTCGTGCAGCCCAAACAGGCGCGGAATGCTCGGCCCGGTAACGTCCGCGTCCAGCACGGCGGTATGCCGTCCGCGCCGGTTCAGCAGTACGGCCAGCATCGCGGCCGTCATGCTTTTGCCCACGCCGCCCTTGCCGCTGACAACGCCGATCACTTTTTGAATCTTGCTCAGGGCGTGCGGCGGCTCGCGGAAATCCGTCTGCTCCTGCTTGCGCGAGGCGCAGCTTTCTCCGCATGTTTCACAGTTGTGCGTGCAATTTTCGCTCATAGATCATTCTCCTTCCGGTGATAGCTTTATTATAGAAGGGGATGCGCGGGGTGTCAAGGCAAACGCCGTGGGAAAAGCGTTTCTTTCCCCCACGCGGCGCGCTGCCGCTTGTGCAAAGGCAGGCAAATGCCGCGCAAAACGGCCAAATTCTGTAAAATTTGTTGCAAAGAAAGACAGAATATGCTATATTGTTAACGTTGTGTGAACAATTGTTCGCTTTCAGCAAGTGAGGCTTTCGGCCCCGGCCGGCAGAAAGGCCGGGACGGCGCGATGGCGCGATGGAAAGAAAGGATCGGCGATATGATCGACTATGTTTATACCCAGCCGGTTGCGCTGCACGTGTTTCTCAACGCGTTTTTTCTGTACAGCTTTATGGGCTGGATCATGGAATGCATCGTCATCCGCCGCGAAAAGGGCAAATGGGAAAACCGCGGCTTTGCGCATCTGCCGTTCTGCATCATTTACGGTTTTGGTGCCATGCTCGGCTTTGCGGTGCTGCGCCCGCTTTCGGGCAATTACATTTTGCTGTATGTGGTGGGCGCAGTGCTGGCAACGGCCTTTGAATATCTTACCGCGCGCCTGATGCTGCGTCTGTTCGGCACGTTCTGGTGGGATTACACGAATAAGCCGTTCAACTATAAGGGCATTCTCTGTCTGGAAAGCACGCTTGGCTGGGGCCTCATCGCCGTGCTGCTGTTTGCGTTTTTGCACCGCGGCGTGTTCCGGGCGGTGATGTGCATCCCAACGCGCATCAGCATGTGCACCGCGTTTTTGCTGGTGAGCGCGTATGCCGCAGATTTTTTCATCAGCCTGCGCCAGTCGCTGCGCCGCACGCATGCCGCGTCTGCGGAACAGGGCGCGCCGGAGCAGGAGGCTGCGGCGAAGTAAGCGGCCGGAGGCGCAGACAAATCCCATCCCCCGCCGCCCGGGGCGGGCGCGGCAGGGTTCCGGCTATGAAGCTTTGGATGAAAACCGTCCGTAAAGCAAAGAATACGATCAAACCAAGAGATCTCAAGGCAGGAGGCAGAATACTATGACAGAACCGGTAAAGGACGCGGCGCGGCCCGTCTGTGTGCCGCGCGACGCGGAATATCTTGCGGCAGTAGAAGATTTGCTGGCGCACCCGCTGGTGCGCTCGATGGAGGAATACACGCAGCACGGCGATACGTCTTGCCTGCGCCACTGTCTCAACGTTTCGTATCTGAGCTGGCTGTACTGCAAAGAGCGCGGCTGGCATGCCGGGGAGGCCGCGCGCGGCGGCCTGCTGCACGATTTATTTTTGTACGACTGGCACCGGCACGCCAAAGAAACGGGCGAGTATTTCCACGGCTATACGCACCCGCGCCGCGCGCTGGAAAATGCCGACCGCCTGTTCCGGCTGACGGAGCGCGAAAAGGATATTATTTTGCACCACATGTGGCCGCTCACCGTCACGCCTCCGCACAGCCGCGAGGCCTATGTGATTGTGATGTTCGACAAATACTGTTCGCTGATGGAAACCTTCCACAAGCCCCTTCTGCAGCGCGTTGCCACGCAGGAATGGATCCCCTCCCGCCCGGCGCAGGCGCAATAAATTTGCAGGGGGAGCGGCGCGCCGCAAAACGCGCGTAAAAAGAAAGACGAGCACGCCGCAAAAACGCGTGCAAAAAGACGAGCAGAACAAGCCCCAAAAGGGCTGCTCTGCCCGTCTTTTTATTTTTGCCGCAGCGCGCAAAAAACAGCGCGCCGCGCGGGGCCCTTCGGCCTTCCGCGTCCCGTCAGAGGGCTGTCAAATATTCGTACAGCCCCGGCATTGCATATTTCCCGTAAGCGGCGCGTTTGCCGCCGCCCCGTTCTTCTTCAACAATCAGCCGGCCAATCTCAAAATAGGCACATACCATGCCCCGCGCCTTGCGCGGGAGATTCCGCGGGGCGCGTCAGGTGTCGATCACGTGCTTTTCTTCCCAGCGGTGGCCGTGAAAGCGCAGCGAGAAGAAAATCGCCCGAACAATCCAGTCGATCTGCATCGCCGCCCATACGCCCAGCAGGCCCATGTGCAGCCAGGTGCCCAGCACATACGACATACCGATGCGGAATGTCCACATCGAAATAATGCTGACCGTCATGGTAAATTTGGCGTCGCCCGCCGCGCGCAGGGCGTTGGGCGTGGTGAACGAGAGCGGCCAAAACAGGGAGGACAAAATAAAATTCACGTTCAGCACCAGCAGCGCCATATCCGCCGTCTGCTGCGGCATGGCGTAAAAGCGCACCAGATACGGCGCCAGAAAATACAAAAGAATGTTGGTGGCCCACATGCTCACGTAAACGGCCGCCAACAGCAGCCTTGTATAGCGCCGCGCGGCGGCAAGATCCCCTGCGCCGATGCACCGGCCCACCACGGTAATCATCGCAAGGCCGATGGCGGAACCCGCCAGGTTCGTCATCGTCGCCACATTGTTGGCAATGGCGTTTGCCGCTATGGCTGCCGTGCCGTAGGTGGTGATGAGCCCCGCCACCAAAAGCTTGCCCACCTGAAAAATGCCGTTTTCCAGCCCGTTCGGCACGCCCACACGCAAAATGCTGCGCAGGATGCCGCCGTCCCACTCGGGATGCAGCAGCCGGTTCAAAACAATGGGGTTTTCGGGCTTGTGCAGCAGTGCCAGCATCATGATGCCCGCCACGGCGCGGGAGGCGAACGTGGCCGTGCCCGCGCCCGCAACACCCCAGCGCAGGCCGTAGATCAAAAACGCATTGCCGCCGATGTTGATGACATTCATAATTGCCGAGGCAAACAGCGATACCCGGCTGTTTCCCATGCTGCGAAAGAGCGCCGCGCCCGCGTTGTACAGCGCCAGCATCGGATAAGAAAGCGCCGAAAGCCAGAAGTAGGTTTCGGCGGCGCGCATTACCTCCGGCTCCACATTGTCGAACACGGCCTGCAGAATGCGCCGGTTCAAAAGAAGCACCAGCGTGCCGATGAGCACCGCCATGCCGAAGGAGGAGTAGACGAGCTGCTTTGCGGAGCGGCAGGCGTTTTCGCGGTCGCGCCGGCCAAGATACTGGCTGGCCACCACCGCACCGCCCGTGGCCAGCGCGGCAAAAATCTGGATGAGCAGCACGTTTACCTGATCTACCAGCGAGATGCCCGATACCGCGGCCTCGCCCACGGAAGAGACCATCACCGTATCGGCCATGCCCACCGTTACCATCAAAAGCTGCTCTGCCACCAGCGGCAGAATCAGCCGCCAAAGCTCCCGCCCCGTAAACATCGGACGGGCAAGCGTTTTTTGTTCCATGTTGTTTCTCCTTTTTTGCCGGCTGGCCTATTTTGCCGGCGCAGTTTCGTTTGAATACCGGCTCTGTGCCTGCCAGCTTTGTGCCAGCGCCAGCTTTTGCGCGCGCGTCAGCTTTTTGATGGCCGCCTCGCGGCGCAGGGCGGCGTTTTTATCGGCGCACGGCTCGGCGTACACAAGGCGCACCGGCGCGCGGCCGCGCGTGTATTTTGCGCCCCGCCCGGCCGAATGCGCGGCCGCGCGCTTTGCCGGGTTGGTGCTCCAGCCGGTGTACAGCGTGCCGTCGCTGCATTGCACCATGTATACCCAGCTCATGGGCGGTTTTGCTCCATGGCGGCCTCGCACGCGGCAATGGCGTCCTCCTCATTGCCCGCCGTAATAAGAAAACGCCCCGCGTGGCAAAAGCGCAGCGTTGCAATGCCCGAGAGGCCGGGCAGATCGTCCTCCGGCGCGCCGGCCCAATGCAGGGGGAACGGCGTTTTCAGCGCGGGCGAGCCGAACGAGGCGGGCACGGCCTGCGCGGCCCAGCCCCCGCGCGGCGAGGGGTACACCACAAAGCGCGCCTTGCTGGGGATTAGCTGCTGCTTCCACGGCGCAAAGCGGGAAAGACGCACAATGCGGCGCTTCATGTTTTTCAGCGCCTCGTTTACCTCGTCGGCGGCGCGCTGCACGCTGCGGATCGTCTCGAACTTATGCGAAAGGATCTCCACAGCCAGCGCCACGGCTTCGGCAAAGCAATCGTCCGGCTTTTCGTCGCCGTCCCAGCGGGGGTTATACGCGGCGATCACGGTGGCAAGCTGGTTGCCGCGCCCCGTATTGTCGTCTTCGTCCAGCGGCTGCACAAAGCTCTCGTCAAAGCGGCGCGCGTCCGCCGGGCCGATCAGCCCGGCGCCCAGCTCGCGCCACAGCAGGCCGAACGCGGCATAGGGCACGCCGTTGGGCCGCACAGGGCTGTTTTTGGCGTGGTGATCAAAGCGGCCGCCGCCGATGTCGAACACAAGGCCCTCAAAATCCGGCGGCACGGTAAAACCGCGCAGGATGCGGATATCGGGGCGGCACAGCTTTAAAAGCGCCGCCGAAAAAACGTCGTCGGCATGAAAGCTGCCGCCGTGCGTAAAAGCGGTATCGGGTATCTGCAAATGATCGTCTCCTTTTTGAATAAAACCGCCCGCAGGGCCGCGCCCTGAACGCGGCCGCCTGAACGGAAAACTGTCAAAAGCGGCGCGGCCGCAGCCAAAAGAGCGGCGGCAAGCGCTGCCTTAGCCTACATTGATGTGCGCCTCCGGGGGAACAACGCGGCGCGCGGCGGCATTGTCGCGGCGCGCGGCAAGGCTGATGGCGAGCGACACCGGGCCCACGCGCCCCAAAAACATTGCGGCCATCGTCACCGCGCGCGCCACGGGGTTCATTACGGCGGTAACGCCCACCGTAAGGCCCACCGTCGCAAACGCGGATACGGCCTCGAACATACAGTCCACGCCGTTTGGCTCGGCGGTGTTCAGATTAAAAAACAGCACCAGCGTTACGGTTACGCAGGCCACCAGCGAGAGCAGCAAAATCGTCAGCGCGCGGTAGACGGTTCGGTGGCCGATGCGCCGGCCGAAGATTATCGCCTCGTCGCGGCCGCCGGCCACTCCGGCAATGGCCAGCAGAATCACGCTGACGGTAGTAATCTTCACACCGCCGCCCGTGCCGCCCGGCGCGGCGCCGATGAACATGAGAAGCGTGAGGAAGATCTTGGTGATATTGCTCATTTTTTCCAGAGGGAACGTGTTGCAGCCTGCCGTGCGCGCCGAAACAGAGGTAAATGCCGCGTGCAGCAGCTTTTCGCCCGGCGGCAGGGGCCCGAGCGTGAGCGGGTTTTGATGCTCCAGCAGCAGAACGCCGAGCATGCCCACGGCCAAAAGCCCGCCGGAGCCCCACAGCACCAACTTTGTATGAGTGCGCAGATGATGCGTGCGCCGCCATGCGGCCAGATCCTGCCAGACGAGAAATCCCAGCCCGCCGCCGATAATGAGCACGGAGATGACGGCAAGCACATAGGGGTCGTTCCCAAAGGCAGTGAGGCTCGAGCCCGGCTCGATAAAGCCCAGAATATCAAAGCCCGCGTTGCAGAATGTGGAAACGGAAAGAAAGATTGCAACGAAAACGCCCCTTGGGCCGAAGCGCGGAACAAACGAAAAGGCCAGCAGCACCGCGCCGGCGCTTTCAAACAGAAACGCCACCTTCATAACAAACAGCAGCACCGCGCGCGATTGCCCCGCATCGGAAAGGCTGACGCTTTCGCCCGCGAGGCGCAGCCCCTGAAACCCAAGCCGCCGCCCAACGGCGATATGGAAAAACGAGGTGAGCGTCACCAGCCCCAACCCGCCGATTTGGATGAGCAGCAAAATAACGACCTGGCCGAAAACAGAAAACTGCGACCATGTATCGAACGCCACCAGCCCGGTAACACAGGTGGCGGAGGTGGCGGTGAACAGCGCCTCCATCCAGTGCGGCGGGGCTCCGGTGCGGTTTGCGGCCGGCAGCAGCAGCAGCAGTGTGCCGCACGCGATTACCGCCAAAAAGCTGCCGGTAATTACGCGCGTAGGGTCGCGCCGCCGGCGCGTCGCTGTCGCGGACAGCGCGGCGGGAAGGGAAAAGCTCTTCAAAATAGGGCGCCTCCTCTATAGGGCTGCCGATCAGCAAAGCCCCCAAAATTTTATTCGTCCGCTTCGGGCGCAAAACCGGGCGGCGCGCCATAGTCATCCAGAAAACTGTGCGCCTGCCCGTCCTTTGTCCAGCCCGGCGTCATATTCAGGTTGACGCTGTGCATGCTGCGGAACAGATTGACATCCGCCTGCGGGTTTGCCCCGCGCAAAGCGGCGATCAGCGCTTTGGTCTGCGCCCGCGCGCCGTGCGGCGCGCTGTCGGCCCCGCGCTCGGTAAAGCGGCACGCGCACTGCAAAAACGATAGCCCGTTGTAACGCTTCCACGCCAGAATATCCGCCTCGCGCACGAGATACAGCGGGCGGATGAGCTCCATGCCGGGATAATTTGTGCTGTGCAGCTTGGGCATCATCGTTTTTACCTCGGCTCCCCACAGCATGCTCATCAGCGTCGTCTCGATCACATCGTCGAAGTGATGCCCCAGCGCAATTTTATTGCAGCCCAGCGCCTGGGCATTTTTATAAAGATATCCGCGCCGCATGCGCGCGCACAGATAGCAGGGCGATTGTCCGGCGTGCGCGACGGTATCGAAGATCTCCGTCTCAAAAATATGCAGCGGCAGCGCCATCAGCGCGGCGTTGTGCTCGATCATGGCGCGGTTTTCGGGCCGGTAGCCGGGATCCATACAGAGAAATTCAAGCGCAAACGGCACGTCGCTGTGCCTTTGCAGCTGGCGCAGGCAGCATGCCAGCAGAAAGCTGTCCTTCCCGCCGGAGATGCACACGGCGATCCGGTCGCCCGCGCCGATCAGCCGGTAATCCTTGCAGCCGCCGATAAAACGGTGCCAGATGGGCTTTTTGTACTTTTTGATGATGCTGCGTTCGATCTCAACGGAACGTTCCATAAATTCCTCCCGGAAAAACCGCGCCGCGCACGGCCTCCTTCTCCTATAGATTATACCGTTCCCGGCGTAAAAAAGCAAACCCGCAAAAGCGAAAAAAAGGCCCCGGCGGCGACGCGCAAAAAATCCCGAAAAAACCCGTTTGCGGCCGGCCGTCGTTTTTGGCGCATACCCGCCCCCGCCCTTGGCGGACGCTTATCCTCGTTTTTGGCGATTGCCTTATTGTACAATAAAAAAAAATATGGTACAATAACCTTAAACCACCGAAACGGCACGGAAAGAAAAGCTGTGCCCGTAAGCGGATCTGGCGGCTGTGCAAGAGGGAGGCTTTTCCAGAGTGCGAAGACGATGCTTCCGGCTGCTGGCAGCGCTGGCATGCTGCGCGCTGCTATGCGCGTGCGAGGGCTTTGTGCCGGGCGGCCTTTTGCCAAGCGGCAACGTGGAGGATCTTTTGCGCGCGCCGCGGCAGTCCGAGCAGCAGAATGCCGTGCAGACGGCGCTGAACCTCTATCTGGGCGAGAGCCTGCAGCTGAAATACCCGCGCGGCGGCAGCGAGCCCGACCCCGTGATCCTTGCGGATCTGGACGGGGACGGAGCAAAGGAAGCGGCCGTGCTGTACACCGCGCCCAGCAAGGGGCAAAACGTGCACCTTGCGGTGCTGGAGCCCGAAAGGGACGGCTGGAGCGTTGCCTACGAGGTGATGGGCCTTTCCAGCGAGGTGGCCGAGGTAGAGCTGGTACAGCTGTTTGAAGGCTCGGTGCAGCTTTGCGTGGGCTACGCCAACGCGAATTTGACAGACAAATACCTGGAAATATACGATTACCGCGACGTTACCATTTACTCCGCCTGCCGGCAGCCGTATGACGCCTACCGCATCGGCGCATTAACGGGCGAGGGGCTGCAGCTTGCCATTGCCTGCACCACAACGGAGCCGGGCGCATCCATTTTGCAGCTGTTTGCGGCGGACGGGCGCACAATGGCACTGCGGCAGACGGCCGCGCTGGATGCCCGCATCGAGCACAGCACGGGCATTTACCCCACGCAGTGCGGCGCCGTACATGGCCTGATTGTGGACGGCGCCACGGCGCTGGGCACGGCGTCGCAGTTTTTTCGCTGGGAGGGCGAGCTGTTTCGTCCCTGTGTCGAGGATTCCGAGGAACGCGCGACGGTGCTGTCTCAGCGGCCGCGGGCGCTGGCCGTTCTCACGCCGCGCGATCTGGCCGGCACGGGCGAAACACTGGCGGCCGAGGCCGGGGCAAGCATTCCCACCATCCGCGCGGCCCGGCGCTTTTACCCGGTGGATTGGGTGGATTCTTTGAGCGAAAAGCCCTTGCGGCGCTACGGGATCTACGATACGCAGTACCATTATTTTCTGCGTTTGCCGGAGGTCTGGCGGGGCAGGATCTCCCTCAGCGCGCAGTCCGATACCGATTGGCAGATCCGCGATGCCGAGGATGGGCGGCTGCTTTGCCGGGTGCGCATTGCAGACCGCTCTGCCGCGGACGGCATGTATCTCGAAGCCGCGCAGCTGGTGGAAGAAAAGCTGCTTTTGTACTTCAGCGAGGCGTGCCCCTCGGCCTATATCCGCCTCATCCAGAACGGTGTTCTGGTGCTGGAATAAAAAAGACGCTCCGGGTTTTGCGAATCGAAAACCCATCACATTTGGGCAACCCGCCAAAAGATCCGCAGGCGCCACAGCAGGCAAAGGCGCTTTGCGGCAGGACGGGCTGCCGAACAAAGCGGGGGATGCGGCGTGAAAAAGATCCTGATCGTAGAAGACGAGGACGCGATCCGTGAGGTAGTTGCGCTCAACCTGCGCAATGCCGGCTACGATGTAACCGAGGCCGCCAGCGCCGAACAGGCGCTGGCCGTGTTTGGCCCGGCGTCCGGCTTTGACGTAGCGCTGCTGGACATTATGCTGCCGGGGATGAACGGCTTTTCGCTGTGCGAAAGCATCCGGCGCGACAGCGCCTCCATCGGCATCATCATGCTCAGCGCAAAAACGCTGGAGGAAGATAAGATCCGGGGCCTTTCCATCGGCGCGGACGACTATATGACAAAGCCGTTCAGCGTCAGCGAGCTGCTGGCGCGCGTGGGGGCGCTGGTGCGCCGCGTGGGGCGGCAGGACACCGCGGAAACACCCCCTTCGGACGACGGACGGGCGACGCTGGGCGATTTTGTGCTGGATCAAAAAAGCCGCATGCTGTATAAGAAGGGCGCGCCCATCGAGCTGACGCAGGTGGAATTCCAGATCATGGAGCTGTTTTTCGCCGATCCCGGCGCCGCGCTGGCACGGGAGAGGGTTTTAGAGGGCGTGTGGGGCAAAAACTATTACGGCGATGTGAAGATCGTAGATGTGAACATTCGCCGCCTTCGCATGAAGATCGAGGACGAGCCCAGCGCTCCGCGCCATATCCTCACGGTATGGGGCTATGGATATCGGTGGAACGCGTAAGCGAAGCGTGATTTTTCCAAAGGCCCAAGAGCTGCGCTTTGCCGGAGCCTCGCCCGGCCCGTTTTTGGGCGCGCCTGCGGGCGCAGCCGGCAAACAAAGCAAAAAGCGCGGGAGTAGCACCTGCGGCGCTGCCGGTTTGTCGGCCAAAAATGCCGGCAGGCATTCCGCCTGCGGCGCACGCACAGCGCTTTGTGCCCAAACAGGCGTTTTTGCAGAATCTGCCGGGACAAAGCGCCAAAATTTTGGGAGGGGGCGGGTTTATTAACAGCCCCTCAAAAGGATGTTGCCATGAACAGCATTACCAGACGATGGGTGCGCGGCAGCCTGCTGGTTACCGTTTTGATGTGCTTTGTGGCCGAGGCGGTATTTTTGTATTATTCCTTTACAACGTACTACGACGGCGCGCGGCGTGCACTGAGCGCCCGCGCCGCCACCATTATTGTGCAGCTGAACGCCAGCTCCGCCCAGACAAGCGAAAGCCGCAGCGTATTTTTGCGCCGCATGGTGGAGCAGTTTGCTGAAAAGGATAAGTTCGAGCTGATGCTGGTGAGCGCTTCGGGCCGCACGGTGGCAACCAGCACCGGCTATACGCCGGAGGGCTCGGCCGCCGGCGATGATTTTTTGCGCGCCGTTCTGGGCGATACGGGCGAGGGCAGCGCCGTGTACCGCACGGCAATGGACGAAAAGGTGATGGCCGTTACCACGATGCTGCCGCACGCCGCGGGCAATATCGCGGCGGTGCGCCTTGTTACGAGCATAACGCTGGTGGACGAGAGCCTGCGGGTGCGTGTGATCGCCAGCCTGATGCTGGTTGCTGCGGTGATCCTGTTCAGCATTTCGTCGGGGCTGTTTTTCATTCGCAGCATCGTGCGCCCCATCGGCGCGATCGAAGCCACGGCCGCGCGCATCGCGCAGGGCAATCTGGATACGCGCATCGACAACAAATACGGCGGCGAGATCGGCAAGCTCTGCGACGCCATCAACCATATGGCGGGCGAGCTGGATAAAACCGAGCGCATGAAAAACGAATTTATCTCCTCCGTCTCGCACGAGCTGCGTACGCCGCTTACCTCCATCAAGGGCTGGGCGGAGACGATCGCCGGCATGGAGGGCCCAAAAGACCCGGCCTTTCGCCGCGGCGTTCAGGTGATCGCCGGCGAGACCGACCGCCTTTACGATATGGTGGAGGATCTGCTGGATTTTTCCCGTATGCAGAACGGCCTTACGCTGGAGCCGCAGCCGCTGGATATCGCGGCCGAGGTGGGCGACGCGGTGATCGTGGTAGAGCGGCGCGTGGAGGCCGAGCATCTGCACCTTGCCTATGAGGTGCCCGAACAGATGATGCCCGTTTGGGCCGACCCGGCGCGGCTGCGGCAGGTGTTTGTGAACCTGCTGGATAACGCCGTCAAATATTCTCCGCCCGGCGGGATCATTCGCGTGGAGGTGCTTACGGACGGCGCGAACGCGTTTATCAGCATTGCGGACGAAGGGCCGGGCATTGCGCCGGACGATCTGGAAAATGTGAAGCAGAAATTCTTCAAGGGCAAGGGCGCGGTGCGCGGCAGCGGCATCGGCCTTGCCGTAGTGGACGAGATCGTGGCCGCGCACGGCGGCGGCGTAGAGATCCAAAGCGAGCTGGGCCGGGGCACTACCGCCATCGTGCGCCTGCCGCTGTATCTGCCCAAAAAACCGGACGGCGCCCGGGAAGGGGATCTCCGATAAGCAAAGCTCCCCAATTTTTAAGGTGCGGTTCCATAAGAAAACAAAGCAGGTAAAGACGCTTTGTTCCCGGATCTCGCCGCCCTTTTCGGGGGCGGCTTTGCCCGCGGCCCCGAAAAGAAACGCAAAAAATTTATTGTAAAGAGGGATTTCAGATTGAACGGAACACCGAACGAAGCAAAACAGAACGCCGGCGCGTTTAAAACCAGCGTGGGCGGCCAGGCCCTGATGGAGGGCATCATGATGCGCGGCCCCGAAAAGCTGTGTGTGGCCGTGCGCCGGCCGGACGGCGGGATCTTTACCGAGGTTATGCCTGTTCCAAAGCATTTCTGGAAAAAGCTGCCGTTTGTGCGCGGCGTGTGCACCTTTATCGACAGCCTTGTTTCGGGGTATCATTGCCTGATGAAGAGCGCCGATATCTCCATGCCGGATGCCGTGGAGGAGGAGACAAAATTCGACCGCTGGGTAGCCGAAAAATTCGGCCAGAAGGGCACCGACCTTGTGATGGCCGCGGCCGCGGTTCTGGGCGGGATGCTCGCGCTGGTGCTGTTTTTGGTACTGCCCACGGCCCTTGTGGGGCTGCTTGCGCATTTTGTGCCGCTGGGCGGCTGGCGCGCGCTGCTGGAGGGCGTTTTCAAGCTGGCAATGTTGGTGGGCTATATGGCGCTCGTGAGCAAAATGAAGGAGATCGACCGGATGTTCCGCTACCACGGCGCGGAGCATAAAACAATCGCCTGCTATGAGGCGGGCAAGGAGCTGACGGTGGAAAACGTGCGTCCGTGCTCGCGCTTTCATCCGCGCTGCGGCACCAGCTTCCTGCTCATTGTCATCCTGCTCAGCATTCTGGTGGGTGCGGCCATCCAGACGCAGAACACGCTGCTGCGCATTGCGCTGAAGCTGCTTTTGCTGCCCGCGGTGATGGGCGTAGGCTACGAGATCATCAAGCTGTGCGGCCGGTACGACAACCCCCTCACGCACGCGCTCAGCGCGCCGGGGCTGTGGCTGCAGCGCATCACCACACAGGAGCCGGACGACGGCATGATCGAGTGCGCCATTGCGGCGGTGCTGCCTGTGCTGCCGAAAAACCGGAAGGACGGCGAATGGTAACGGCGCTGGCCGCGGTGCGGGCGCGGCTTGCCGAGGCCGGCATCGAGGACGCGGCGTTCGAGGCCGCGCAGCTGTACGCCCTTGCTGCGGGCCGCGACGCATATCTTGCGGACGATGCGCCGCTGACGCCGCGCGAGCAGGAGCGGCTCGACGCGCTGTGCGCAAAGCGCTGCACGCGCTACCCGCTGCAATATTTGTGCGGCGCGTGGGATTTTATGGATTTAACGCTGAAGATCGGGCCGGGTGTGCTGATCCCCCGCGCGGATACCGAGACCGTGGCGATGGCCGCCATTGCCGCGGCGCGCGCGGCCGGCAAAGAGCCAGCCGTGGCCGATCTGTGCAGCGGCTCGGGCGCAATTGCGCTGGCCGTTGCGCGCCATGTGCCGCGCGCACAGGTAACGGCGGTGGAGGTATCGCCCCATGCGCTTACCTTTTTGCGCGCCAACAACAATACCTATGCAAACCGGCTGCGCATCGTTTGGGCGGACGTGTTCTTCTGGCAGGGCGAATGCGCGCCCGAAAGCATGGACGTGATCGTGTGCAACCCGCCCTACATCGCCCCCGAGGAATTTGCCGCGCTGGCGCCGGAGCTGGCGCACGAGCCGCGCATTGCTCTGGAGGCGGGGGAGGGGGGCCTTCGGTTTTACCGGCACATCGCGCCCGCCTATTTTTCCGTGCTGCGGCCGGGCGGCTGGCTGATTTTTGAGATCGGCTACCGGCAGGCGGACGCGGTAACGCGGCTGTGCCGGCAAGCGGGTTATGCCTCTGTCTCGGTGCGCAAGGACGCGGGCGGCAACCCACGCTGCGTTCTGGCCCGCCGCCCGTTTGCAAATGCGGGGGAAGTGGGGTATAATAAAGCTTGATCAAAAGCCCGGCCGGCCCCGGAGCCATTTGCCTGCACGTTTTTGAGACAGCTCGGCGGAACACCGGCGAGGCCCGCGCAAAAGGCCGTATTATCGTACATGCTTTGCGGTATGCTGTACGCGGCAGGGGAAAGCCGGAAAGCGCGCGGGCAGGGGCATTGCATCGAAAAAGGGCGCACGGCCTTTGGGAAAGGGGCCTGCGCCGGGCGCGGCCCGCGCGGCGTTCGGGCGGGATGCCGAAGAAACCATCAACACACAGCGGGGCAAGGCGCCCCGCAGAACGGAGGAAGCATATGGCGGAGAAAAAGCAAATGCCCTCCCCCACCAAAAAGACGGGGGACGCGAAGAAAACCGCGCTGGAAACGGCGCTTTCGCAGATCGAAAAGCAGTTCGGCAAGGGCGCGATCATGAAGCTGGGGCAAAATGTCACCATGCAGGTGGACGCCATTTCCACCGGCAGCCTTTCGCTCGATCTGGCGCTGGGCATCGGCGGCCTGCCGCGCGGCCGCATTGTCGAGATCTACGGGCCCGAGGCCTCGGGCAAAACCACGCTTGCGCTGCACTGCATCGCCGAGGCGCAGAAGGGCGGCGGCGAGGTGGCGTTCATCGACGTGGAGCACGCGCTGGACCCGGTGTATGCCAAGGCGCTGGGCGTGGATATCGACAGCATGCTGGTGAGCCAGCCGGATACCGGCGAGCAGGCGCTGGAGATCTGCGAGGCGCTGGTGCGCTCGGGCGCGATCGACTGCGTGGTGGTGGATTCGGTGGCGGCCATGGTGCCGCGCGCCGAGATCGAGGGCGAAATGGGCGACGCGCATGTGGGCCTGCAGGCGCGTTTGATGAGCCAGGCCATGCGCAAACTGACGGGCATCGTGGGCAAAACGGGCACCGTTGTGATCTTCATTAACCAGCTGCGCCTGAAGGTAGGCATCGTCTACGGCAACCCCGAGGTGACGGCCGGCGGCAACGCGCTGAAGTATTATTCCTCGGTGCGCATCGACGTGCGCCGTTCCGAGCAGCTGAAGGATTCTTCCGGTGCCATCGTCGGGCACCGCACCCGCGCGAAGGTGGCAAAAAACAAGGTTGCGCCGCCGTTCCGCGAGGCGTACTTCGATATTATGTTCGGCGAGGGCATTTCCAAGGCCGGCGAGCTGGTGGACATTGCCGCGGAGCTGAAGCTCATTCAAAAGAGCGGCGCATGGTTCAGCTATGGCGAAACGCGTTTGGGGCAGGGACGCGACAATACGAAAAAATACCTGCTGGATCACCCTGAGCTGTTTGCCGAGCTGGAAAAGCTTGTGCGCGAAAACGCCGATCAGCTGACGCTGAGCAAAAAAGCGTCTTCCTCGAAGAAAAAGGGTTCCATCGACGATATCCCCGCCGCAGCCGCGCCGCAGCCGGCCGAAACGTACCCCGCGGAGGGCGACGCGGCTCCGGCCGAAGCCGGGGAAGCGCCGTCCGCACCGCCCGCGAAGAAAAAACGCGCGAGCATCGACATCATGGTTGAGGACGACGCGTGAAGATCGGCAGGATCGGCAAAACCCGGCAGGGACGTTTTGCCCTGTTCGACGAAGACGGCGTGTTTCTGTTTTCCGTGGATGACGAGACGCTTGTCAAAAACCGCCTGAAGGAGGGCGCGGCGCTGAAGGAGCAAAGCGATCTGCGCAAGGCCAAGGACAAGGCGCTAAGCCTTCTTTCGCTGCGCGATCATGCCGGCGGCGAGCTGTACGAAAAGCTTTGCCGAAGCTTCGACGAACACACCGCGGCCGCCGCCGTGGCGGAAATGCAGCGGCTGGAGCTTTTGGACGACGCGCGTTTTGCGCGCCGCCGCGCAAGCTATCTGGCCGGACAAAATAAATCGGCGCGCGAGATCCGCCGCCGGCTGCTGGAAAAAGGCGTAGACCGCGCCACGGCGGATGCCGCCGTGGCTGCGCTGGATACCGACGAAACAGCCGCCTGCCGCGCGGTGATTGAGAAAAGCTATCTGCGCAAGCTGGAGGCTGGCCGGCGCGATCTGGTAATCGCGGCGCTGGCGCGGCGCGGCTTTTCCTACGGCGTAGTCAAGGCCGCCCTCGAGGCCATGCAGGCGGACGCGCAGGACGGTCTGTGCGGGACGGAAGAAGCGGACGGGCTCTGCGCAGCGGACAAGCCGGAGATACAGGACGCGGCGGACAGCGCAGACGGGACAATGGATGTGGAAGAAGGATGGGAGTAGGTGCCGTGTATGGAACAGACGAAACAAATGAAGATCGCCCTCATTTCTCTCGGCTGCCCGAAAAACCAGGTGGACGCCGACGTGATGTGCCATGCGCTTTTGCAGCGCGGCCACACCACCACCGCCGATCTCTCCGAGGCGGACGTGATCCTCATCAATACCTGCGGCTTTATCGAGAGCGCAAAGCAGGAGGCCATCGACAGCATTTTAGAGGCGTGCGCCCGCAAGGAGCAGAATCCGGCGCTGAAGGTGGTTGTCACGGGCTGCCTTGCGCAGCGCTATCAGCACGAGATCGTAAAAGAGATCCCCGAGGTGGACGCCGTGGTGGGGCTTGGCTCCAACGCGGCCATCTGCTCCATTTTGGAGCGGCTCACGGGCACAGAGCCCGTAGAGAGCTACGGCGTGAAGGAGAGCCTGCCGCTGGGCGGCGCGCGCGTTATCAGCACGCCGCGCCACTATGCCTACATAAAAATTGCCGAGGGCTGCTCGAACCGGTGCAGCTACTGCGCCATCCCGCTCATCCGCGGGCCGTTGCGCAGCCGCACGATCCCCGACATTGCGGCCGAGGCGCGTTTTCTGGCGGGCGAGGGCGTGAAGGAGCTGATCGTGGTGGCGCAGGATATCACGGCCTTCGGCGCAGACCGCGGCGAAGCGCAGCTGGCGCCGATGCTGGACGCGCTGAACGCCGTAGACGGCATTGAATGGATCCGCCTGCTGTACGCCTACCCCGAGCGCATCACCGACGATGTGATCGCGGCGATGACGCGCAATAAAAAGGTGCTGCACTATCTGGATGTGCCCATTCAGCACATCGACCCCGTGCTGCTGCGCGCGATGAACCGCAAAGGCGGCCGGGACGCCGTGCTGCACGCGCTGAACCGCCTGCGCGCGGCCATGCCGGATATCACGCTGCGCACCACGCTCATTGCGGGCTACCCCGGCGAAACAGAGGAGCAGTTTGAGGCGCTGTGCAATTTTGTGCGGGAATCCCGCTTCGAAAGGCTGGGCTGCTTTGCCTACAGCGAGGAGGAGGGCACCCCGGCGGCGCTGGAGCAGCAGCTGCCCATGGAGGTGCGCGAACAGCGCGCCGAAACCGTTATGCGCATCCAGACAGAGATCATGGCTGAAAAGCAGGCCGCGAAAATCGGCAAAACGGTGCGCGCGCTGTGCGACGGCTGGGACGAGGAAAGCGGCCTTTATCTTTGCCGCACCGCGGCCGACGCGCCCGAGATCGACGCCGTGTGCTGCGTGCGCAGCGAAGCGCCCATCGGGCCGGGCACGTTCCTCGATGTGCGCATTGAGGAAAGCGACGTGTACGATCTGTACGGCGTGCCGGCCCGGCCGCCGCAGTGAGGCGGAGGCCCCGGGGCGCGCCGTCTGCGGGCTTGGCCGCTTTCGCAAAAAAACGCCCTCGCCAGCGCCCTCTTTTCGCGCGCCGCGTTGCAGGGCAAGCAGGTGCGCCGTGCCTGCGGCGCGCCGGCGGCTGCCCATATGGATGCGCTGCGACACGCGCCGCGTTGCCCATTCCATTTTTGACAGATGCTGAAAATGCTGCAAAGGAGTTGTTACGATGAACCTGCCCAACAAGCTGACGATGCTGCGTGTATTGCTGATCCCGGTATTTATGGTGTGTGCCGTAAACCGCTGGATGCTCGCCGCGGGGATCGTTTTTGCCGCTGCGAGCCTGACGGATTATTTCGACGGGCACATTGCGCGCAAAAGCGATCTGGTGACGGATTTCGGCAAATTCGCGGATCCGCTGGCCGATAAGCTGCTGACGACCACGGCGTTCCTCTACATGATGGCGGACGGGATCTGCAGCCCCGTTGTGCTGGTAATCATTCTGGCGCGGGAGTTTGCGGTTTCCGGCCTGCGTATGGTGGCGGCGGGCGCGCCGGGCGGCAAGGTGATTGCGGCGAATTTGTGGGGCAAGGCAAAGACCGTGCTGCAAATGCTGACAATCTGTTTTTACTATTTCGGCGTTTCCATAGAGGCGGCGTTTTTTGCCGATCCCATGAGCAGCGCGTACAAAACACAGGTCTGTAGCGCCGTGCTGTGCTGGGCGGTGGCCCTTGTTACGGCCGTGTCCGGGATCAAATATCTGTGGGGGAACCGGCAATTCATCCAAACGGCAAAGTAAAGCGGGCGGGGCGTGATCTCTGCTTCGGGCGCAGCCGCCTGCCGACCTGCGCTTTTTTTGCCGCGCCCGGCTGCCGGCCGGAAAAACACCGCGCGTTGTAAGGGCTTTGCGGGGGCCGCCCCGCATGCTGCCGCAAAAAAGCCGGACAAAACCGGCCCAAAGGAGAGGATCGGATGCCGACACAGAGAACCTGCGCGGAGTTTGGCCTTCGCGTCGGCACGCTGCAGCGCGGGCCGCTGAATAAGATCAGCGATGTGCCGGGCGTGACGGTGGGGCACTGCACGATGGATACCGACACGCACAAAACAGGCGTGACGGTGGTGCTGCCCTGTCCGGACGACCCGTTTGCGCAAAAGCTGCCGGCGGCCGCATATGTGCTGAACGGCTTTGGCAAGACGGCGGGGCTGATGCAGATCGAGGAATTGGGTACGCTGGAAACGCCCATCGCGCTGACGAACACGCTGAATGTGGGCCTTGTGCACGACGCGATGGTGGAATATATGCTGCGCCGCTGCGCGCAAAGCGGCACCGTGCCGCGCAGTTTGAACCCCGTGGTGGCAGAGTGCAACGACGGCGGGATGAACGACATTGCACACCGCGCCGTGCATGCGGAGCACGTGTTCGCGGCCATCGAGGCTGCGGCGGCCGATTTTGCGCTGGGCGACGTCGGCGCGGGCAAGGGCATGGTGTGCCACGGCTTGAAGGGCGGCATCGGCAGCGCCAGCCGCATTGTTGCATTGGACGGCGCTTTTTACACCGTGGGTGTGATGGTGCTGGCAAATCATGGCTGCCTGCAGGATCTGCGCATCGGCGGCAACGCGGCGGGAGAGACGATCGCCGCACGGCTTGCGCAGTGTGCGGCGCAGACGGCCGCGCCCGGCGCGCCGCCGTCGGCCGAGCCGACGGCGGATCTGGGCAGCTGCATCGTGGTGCTCGCCACCGATCTGCCGCTTTCCTCCCGTCAGCTCGGGCGCGTTGTGCGGCGCGCGTCGGTGGGGCTGGCGCGGCTGGGCAGCTATATCGGCCACGGCAGCGGCGAGGCGTTCCTCGGCTTTTCCACGGCAAACCGCGTGCCGCACGAAAGCCCGCACGCCGTGCTGGCGGGCGCATACCTGCACGAGGGAAGGATCGACGCGGTGTTTCGCGCCGCGGCCGAGGCCACCGAGGAGGCTGTGCTGAGCGCCATGCTCTGCGCAGACACGGCAACGGGCTTTGACGGCATTACAAGGCATTCGCTGTGCGAGTTTGCCGGCCTGTTTTGCGAAAAGTAACATCGGCGCCCCTTTCGGCAATTCCAAGCCGAAAGGGGCGCCGATCTGCTGTTTTACAGCCGTTTTTCTGGAGGGAAAGATCCTGACCGTCCGATGAGATACATCCCTGATGGATAAAAGCTACGTTCCCGCCTCGATCTCTCCCGCTTTTTGCAGCGTCCATTTCGCAACCGCCGGGCCTACGAGCTCGTAGATCAGTGTGCCGCACAGCACCACGGCGCGCACCACCTCGGCGTACTGCGGCACCACACGCTGCGCCACCACAGTGAGGCCGATGGCAACGCCCGCCTGCGGCACCAGCGCAAAGCCCAGCCAGCGGCGCACGTTCGGTGCGGCGTGCATCACGGTGCCGCCCAGCCATGCGCCGAACACTTTGCCCACAACGCGCAAAATCACATAGATCACGCCTACCGCGCCGATGGACGGAAGGATCGCAAGGTTCAGCCCCGCGCCGGAAAGCACAAAAAACATCATGTAAATGGGCGGCGTGAGGGAATCGCACAGCGACAGTACCTCGCCCGATTTGTTGCAAAGGTTCGCGAATACGGCGCCCATTGCCATTGTCATCAGCAGCGCCGAAAGGGAAAGCGCGTCGGCCACGGCAGTGGTGAGCAGCACAAACCCAATCGCCAGCGAAAGGCGGTTTTGCGCCGTTTTAAAAAAGCGCAGCATCAGCGAAAACAGCACGCCGAGCACCGCGCCGCACGCCAGCGCTGCCAGAATCTCCAGCACCGGCTGCAGAATGCTCCACAAAAACGGAACGGGAACCGTGCTCGTCAGCGTTTGCGCAACGGCCACGGCAATGCCAAACGCAATCAGCGCCGTGGCATCGTCGATGGCAACCACACTCAGCAGCGTTTCGGTAACGGGGCCGCGCGCCCGGTACTGCTTGATCACCATGATCGTTGCAGCAGGCGCGGTGGCCGCCGCGATCGCCCCCAGCACCAGCGAAAACGGCAGCGGCTGTCCGGCGGCCGCCAGCCCCAGCACAACGGCGGCAACGGCCAGAAAGCTCTCAAGTACGGCGATCACAACGGGCGTTAAACCCACGCGCTTAAAATATTCCAGCTTGAACTCGCTGCCAATGGAAAAGGCGATGAAGCCGAGCGCGATCTCCGATACGAGTGCAAGATCCTGCACGGCGTCGGCCGAAAGCAGCCCCAGCACCGACGGCCCGAGGATCAGGCCGCCGAGCAGATAGCCCGTCACATCCGGCAGATGAAAATAACGAATAATCTTTGCGAAGATCAGCCCGCCGAACAGCAGGATCGCAAAGTGAAATAAGATTCCCAATTCCATAACGTTTTACCCCTCTGTGCAAAGCCGGTTTACCCGGAGATCCCTTTGATAAAATCGACAGGCACCGTGAACACAATGCCGCTGTTCGGCGCGTCGAAGCTGCCCGCCACCTCCTCCACGCAGGCAATGGCGCACGGCACGTCCTCTTCCTTCAGCACCATAAACACGGTGCAGTTTTCCACGCGGTCCGGTTCCATCATCGCACGCAGCGAGCCCAAAAACGAGCCGTCGAAATATTTTTCCAGCGTCATCGCCATGCCCCTGCTGGAAATTACGGTGGCGCCGCGCAGCCCGGCGTGCTCTAATTTGTTCAGCGCAGGTTCTAATTTTTCCACACGGTTCAGTACAAACACCAATAGCTTCATCAAAGCAATCCCTCCTTCGATCATTCCGGCCGGTGCAGCTCTCCCCCGTGGGGCGATGCTCCTGCCGCGGGCCCGGCCGCCGCGCGGCAGACGCCGCGCAGAATACACAGGAATTCCAACCAGAATTATAGCACTTCGATGAAAAAAAGAAAAGGGGGAAGATGGGCGAACTGCAAAAAAGGGGGGACAAGCCTGCGAAAAGAGGGATGAGCCTGCGAAAAAGGGGGACGAGCCTGCGAAAAAGGGGGACGAGCCTGCGAAAAAGGGG
>CAJUMH010000013.1:39341-66628 GCA_910587145.1 uncultured Ruthenibacterium sp.
TGCGAAAAAGGGGGACGAGCCTGCGAAAAAGGGGGACGAGCCTGCGAAAAAGGGGGACGAGCCTGCGAAAAAGGGGCGAGCGTACAAAAAGATGAGCGGGCCAGCGAAAGGATGACGGAAAATGAGCCCTGCCTGTCTTTGCTCAAACATCCCGAAATCGTTTAAACGTCGAAAGATCCGCCGGTCGAACCGACACACCGGTTGGAGCGGTAATGCGCAAAAAAGCGCCGCCCGTCCTTGAAGAGCCCGGGCGGCGCATATCTTTTTGTTATGCCAAAACACACATTCCGGCAAAGGAGACCTCTCAAGCGGGCCGTGCGTCGTCCGCTCTGTTCAGAATGGCCATAAATTCGTCGCCGGTGATGGTCTCTTTTTCCAGCAGAAACTTTGCCAGCTCGTGCAGCTGCTCCTCGTTTTCGCGCAGGATGCCCAGCGCCTTTTCGTGCGCGGTGCGAATGATGCTTACCACCTCTTCGTCCACCCTGGCCGCGGTTTCGGCGCTGCACACCATCGAGGCGTCGCCGCCCAGATATTGATTGTTTACGGTTTCCAGCGCCGTCATATCGAACGATTCGCTCATGCCAAGGCGCGTTACCATGCTGCGCGCCAGCTTGGTGGCCTGCTCGATATCGTTGGAGGCGCCGCTCGTAACGCTGCCGAAAACGAGCTCCTCGGCACTGCGCCCGCCGGTGAGTGTGGCAATCTTGGCCAGCGCCTCCTCGCGCGAGAGCAGTACGGTATCCGCCTCCGGCGTCTGCATCGTGTAGCCCAGCGCGCCCGAGGTGCGCGGCACGATGGTGATCTTTGTAACGGGCGCGGAATGCGATTGCCTGGCCGCCACCAGCGCGTGGCCGATCTCGTGATACGCCACGATCTTTTTTTCGCGCGGCGTCAATACCGCGTTTTTGCGCTGATAGCCCGCCACCACCACATCGACGGATTCGGACAGATCCTCCTGCGTGACGATGCGGCGGTTGTTTTTCACGGCGCGCAGCGCGGCCTCGTTGATCAGGTTTGCCAGCTCTGCGCCCGAGGCGCCCGAGGTGGCGCGTGCAATGGCCTTGTAGTCGATCCCGTCGTCCATCATCACGTCCTTGGCATGCACGCGCAGAATGTCCTCGCGGCCCTTCAGATCGGGCAGCTCCACGGGCACGCGCCGGTCGAAGCGGCCGGGGCGCAGCAGCGCCTTATCCAGCGTTTCGGGGCGGTTTGTCGCGGCTAAGATCACCACGCCCGAGGAGCCGTCGAAGCCGTCCATCTCGCTCAGCAGCTGGTTCAGCGTCTGTTCGCGCTCGTCGTTGCCCGAAAATCCGCCGCCGTCGCGCTTTTTGCCGATGGTATCAATCTCGTCGATGAATACGATGCACGGCGCCTTTTCCTTGGCCTGCCGAAACAGATCGCGCACGCGCGCCGCGCCCTGCCCCACGAACATCTCCACAAATTCGCTGCCCGCGATGGAGAAAAACGGCACGTTCGCCTCGCCCGCTACGGCCTTGGCCAGCAGTGTTTTGCCCGTGCCCGGAGGGCCCACGAGCAATACGCCCTTGGGCATTACCGCGCCGACACTGCGGTATTTATCGGGGCTGTGCAGAAAATCGACAATCTCCACCAGCGCCTCCTTGGCCTCTTCCTGCCCGGCAACATCGGCGAACGTCTTGCCTGTCTGCGCGGCCACGTACATCTTGGCGCTGCTTTTGCCCATGCCGAACGACATCATGTTGCCGTCGCCCATGCGCTTTTGCATCATGCGCCACAAAAGCACCATCGGCAGCACCATGATCAGCGTGGGGAAGATCCACGTGAGCAGAAAGTTCATCAAAGAGCTGTTCTCCTGCGGAACGATCGCCGAGTACTGAACGCCGCTCTCGGCAAGGCGCTGCTGCAGCTCTGCATCCGGGAACAGGCCGGTGGAATAAATGCGCTGTGCGCCGGAATCGTCCTTTGCCTGAAAGAACAGCGCGCGGCCGTCCTCCTGAAGCTCTACCACAGAGATCTTGTCTTCCTCCAGCATCCGGCGAAATTCGTCGTAGCTCACCTGCGTAACGCGCGGCGTCATCAGCAGGGGGAATACAAACGCGTTCAGCAGCATCAGCACCAGCGTAGCGATGAGCGCATAATACAAAAGCGGCTTTTTACTGGGGGGATTGGGCTGTTCTTTCACGGAAGGTCACTCCTTTTATGGTGCACCGGGGGGCAAGCTTACAAGATACAGTATACCGTGGAATTGTGACAAAATTCCGATTCGTTTGTAAAAGTGGTGTGAACTTGGGGCCGCTGATCAACAAAGCCCCGAAGCCTTAGCCGGGCGGTCTAAAGGAAGTATTCATGTAAGAGGCGGTGCAGCTCGTAGAGAGCTGCGCCGCCTCTTTCGTTATGCGGTGAGGCGGACGATTTTGCTCGTATTCTTCTGCCTGTGCCGTACCTCCTCCATGATTCTCTGAAGCTCCCGTTCGTCAGGTAGGCTCGTCTATAATTGCTTCATGGGTGTTGGGAATAATCTGCTGCTTTTCAACGGGATTAAGCTGATTGAGGTTGTTGCCGATGGCGTACATCTCCTGCATGGCGGCATAGAAACGCTCGTCCGGCTTCTCTCTCGGCTCATATCCTCGGAGCAGTTGGCAGATCACTGTGGTCTCTGTAACGCCGCACTTTTGGGCTTTTCGCTTCAAATCTACGGCGTCCTTTTCGGACAGCCAGAACTGCTTTTTGATTCCTTTTCTCGCAAACATTTCTCCTTATACGGGTATTAGGGCTCAGCCCTAACGAGGCGTTTGTGCAACCTTTGGGAGTACAAACGCACTGCTCGCTGAGATGACGCAGACATCCGGCAGCAGTCCACCGTTTGGACTCCAATGGGAGTACAAACGGTCTGCTCGCTAAGATGATGCTGGCGTCATATCGCTCGTTTCCGTGCAAGCACGAAAAGCCAACTCGTCACGCCGGCGTTTTGACAATCTCGGCATAGGCCGACCTCCTTTCGCAGATTTACCCGTTTCGAAGAACAGGTATGTAAGCCGTCCCGGTCTGTCGCTTTCTCTCTACTCCACAACAGCAAAAATCGGCGAAAAATTAAACCGGCTTTCGCAAAATATTTTTTCAAGGTTCAGGCTTGGGCGGAAAAGTCCCCTCACTTGTAACTCCATGACAGAGGACAAATGCACACCCTATTTGAGAAAAAACTCTCTGCTTTCTAACAGGACATTTTCAATTTGAAACGAAACTCCTAACGAGAAACCTCTCTACTCTTTTAACAGCACAAAAAGAGGATTGAATCTAAACCCCCTGCGGAAAATTTTTTCTGGACAGCAAAAAGCGGCGGCAGGTCAATTAGACCTGCCGCCGATGAATCTGTGGTTGAGAAAGCCGTCGAAGCGCAATTTGACCAAGACACTGTGTGGCTGTCTCTGGATCTGATGTCCGACCTGTTTCAGCGGGATAAGTCCACCATCTCCCGCCATATCAAAAACATTTTTGCCGAGGGGGTGCTGGCGAGGGGTTCAGTTGTTGCAAATTTTGCAACAACTGCCGCTGATGGGAAGACATATCAGGTGGACTGCTATAATCTCGATGTCATTATTTCTGTCGGATACCGTGTGAAATCTCTGCGTGGCACTCAATTCCGCATTTGGGCAAGCGGGATCCTGAAAGAGTACATGAGAAAGGGATTTGCGCTGGACGATGAACGCCTCAAAGGGATTGGCGGCGGGAACTACTGGAAAGAGCTTTTGGATCGCATCCGTGACATTCGCTCCTCCGAAAAGGTTCTCTGCCGACAAGTACTTGATTTGTACGCCATCAGTGTGGATTATGACCCCAACACCGAGGATTCGGTAGAGTTCTTCAAGATCGTACAAAATAAGCCGCACTTTGCAGCCCACAGACACACAGCGGCAGAGGTGGTTTATCAGCGAGCCGACGCAGACAAGCCCTTTATGGGTATGACATCGTTCCACGGCGATCATCCTGTGCTGCGGGATGTGGGCGTGGCGAAGAACTATTTGTCAGCCGATGAATTGCGTATCCTGAACAACCTTGTTTCCGGCTATTTCGACTTTGCTGAAATCAGTGCGATTGAGCACCGCCCCATGTATATGAGCGACTATGTCCGTCAGTTAGATGCGATCCTGTCCTCCGGCGGCAGAAAACTTTTTGAGGGCGCCGGAACAGTATCGCACACGCAGGCTTTGGAAAAGGCGAAAGCCGAGTACCGGAAATACCAGGAGAAAACATTGACTCCGATAGAGGAAGAGTACTTGAAAACGCTGAAAGCGTTGGAAAAAGAAGCAAAGGGAAAGAAGTAAAATGGAGCTTATTGACAACACTTCAAAAACGCTGCGAGACGATTTGGCAGTGGAGATAAAGCCAGGCAGCAAGGTATTTATTGCCGCTGCCTGCTTCTCTATCTATGCCTTTCAGGCGCTGAAAAAAGAATTGGAGTGTATTGAGGAACTCCGCTTTATCTTCACTTCCCCCGGTAGTGTCAAGAGTTTTTCGCAAAATAGTATGCAGGTTCTGGGAGAAAGGAGTCAGCCGTTGATAGAGACGTCTTCCAGGATCGTCTCTAAGTGCTTCATATTCATGTACTTCTTGCTGCCCCACTGGGTAGCGGCAACATGGCGCAGCCTGGCACAGACCAGCATGAGGGCGGAGCTGCCGTCCGGGAAACAACCCACCGCACGGGTGCGGCGGCGGATCTCCCTGTTAAGCCGTTCTATGACATTATTGGTGCGGATGCGCGTCCAGTGTTCGCTGGGAAAATCGCAGCAGGTAAGCGTCTCTTCAATGCCATCCTCTGCCTTCTTGGCGGCTTCTTTCAGTTTCATGGAACGAAGTTCCTGTACAACTGCTTTCGCCTTCTCCCGGGCAGCTTTTTTGCTCTCCTGAGCATGGATCGCCTTGAGCATCTTGGCCACAAGCTTTACCTTGGTGCGAGGCGTTACCGAGAACACATTGCGGTAAAAGTGGACAGTACAGCGCTGGTACTTGGCCTCCGGGAACACTTCTCCCACAGCTTCCATGGTGTGTGGTAACTTCATTCTACCAGAGACCGGCAAACTATGTCTATTTTTCTTTTTGCCAAACTTATTCTACCTTATCCTGCACTTCTCGGCGCTTTTCGCCCTTGCAATGTTTTTTTCGGTTTGTGCCCTTTAGACCGGTCCGATTTCCGAGAGGCGGCTTTGTCAGCAGCTTCCATTTGGGCCCCATGCAGGAAAAGCAAATGCGGTGCTGCACGGCAGGGGCCTTACGCGCTTTTGCCGGCAAAGCGGCCGGCAACTGCGGTGCTGCGCGTCGGGGGCCTTACGCGCCTTCCGTCAGCAAAGCGGCCAGCGCCTGCCCGGCCATGCGCCCGGCATATTTTGCCTCCTCCAGCGTGTTGGCGTGCCCGCCCACTTCAATGAGCAGGCTGCCCGTTGTGAGATCCTGGTTGTAGTACCGGTAATCAAACAGCACCGGGCGCGTCAGGCCCGGAAACATGCTTTCCATCTTGTCCTGCCACCGGCTGGCAAAGCGCAGGTTCTGCCGAAAATTCGGCAGGTTGCCGTTTTGGTCCGCGCCGCAGATGATCATCACCTGCGCGCTTTTCATGCCGCCGATCATCGCGACGGGCTTAATGCGCGTGCCGTCGTCGCGCTGAATGGCGTCGCGATGCACGTCGATGACGACGCGGATGGTGGGATAGCGCTCCAGATAGCTGCGCACCGTGGCGTTGCTCCTTGCATAGCTGCCGTTGTAGCTGGGATAATCGTGCAGTGTGGTATCGTGCAGCGTGCAGATGCCCGCGGCGTTCAGCTGCGCGGCCATCTCGGCCCCTACGGCGGCCATATTGAGCGTAAGATCGGTGCTCCGGGCCGAAAACGCCGGGTCGCACCAGGTGCGCTCGGCCAGCTCGTACGTTTCGGTGGTGTGCGTGTGCATGATCAGCACCTGCGGCGCATCGACGCCCACCTCTACCGAAAACGGCAGCGCCTGCATCATCTCGGCGGCGATGTCGGCGCCGGAAAGCGCGGTGCAGTTGCGCACGGTGGCCGCGCCGCTTTGCACATAGCCGGCTCCGCTGCCCTGCGCATAATGCGTTTCCAGCAGCGCGGCCATGCCCTCCGGAATTTCCTCCGGCTCCTGCGGGGCGTCGCCGCCTTTCTCCGGCACGGGGGTATCCGTCTGCGCCGGTGCGGCCTGTCCGCTGTCTGCGGCGGGGGCGCCGGCCTCCTGCTGCTGCGTCTTTGGCTGCGGCACTGCGGGGACGGGGAGCGAAGCCTCGGCCTTGTCTGCCGGCGCAGACGCCGCGCCCGGTGCGGCCTCCAGCTGCGGCTGCGCCTGGGCGGCCAGAGCGTCGTCCACGGTCCGGCGCGCGGCCGCCGCGGCCGCAGCCGGCGCGCTTAAAAAGCTGCTGACATAGACGGCCGCGCGCGGCAAAGAAACAGGCGGCAGCGCCAGCGCGGCGCCGGCCAGCGTAGCCAGTGTCAGCAGTGCCGCCAGCAGCGGTGCCGCCGCTCGCCTTCTTCTGCGCCGCCTGTACATTCTGCCATCACCTCACATCATATATATGCGCGGGCGGCCGGGGATCATTCGCGTTGAAAGCGCTGTATGCACAGGCGGCCGGGGATTGTTCGCGTTTGACGTTTCGCTGCACGAATGCCGCTCCGGCGGGCGGGGCAGAGCCAAGGGTGCCGCGGCGTCTGTGCATGGGCGCCGTTTTTTATGGAAGATCGGAACAGCGGGGTCCGCAGCCCGGCCACTACAACGTTAAAGCTGCCCGGGACGGGAGCTTCTGGCCCCCAAAAAGGGGAGCCGTTTTCGGCTTCGGCTTCTCAGCACTGCCAGCACCGGCAGGCAGAGCAAAAACCAGAAAAAGCTGAACAGCGGACAGATCTGCCCCAGCACGTTGGCAAATTCATGGCTGTAATCCCAAACCTCCCAGCCAAGCCACAGGTTGACAAGCACGCCCACGGCAAATTCCGCTGCCGTGATGAACCCGGCGCTCAGGGCCGCTTGGCCCACAAGAGACATTGCGGGAAACCGGCGCGCGATCCATACCAGTGCCAGCACGCAGACGCCGCCGAGCAGCGCCATGCTCCAATGCGTGCGGCCGCGCGCAGCAAGCTCGATGCACGGATATCCCACGGCCCCTACGGCAAACGCCGCCGCTTTTTTCTTCATCAGCGATCCCACCCTTTGCATGATACGGATAGGATGCGCCTTTTTCCGGGAAATATATCGATAGACCGAGAGAAATATTATATTGATAAGCCAAGAGAAGGCATTGCTATTTTTTATAAGAATGTGCTACAATAAAGAAAACTTTTAAAACGGAACAGAGGGATGGCGTTGCAGCAAACAAGGGCCAGCGCGTGCATTGTGGTTTATAACGGCGGCGAGGAGGCGGCTGCGGCCGCACACTCGCTGTTAGAACATACCAAGGGTGTGGCGCTGTCACTTACGCTCGTGGACAACGCCTCGCCGGACGGCGCGGGCGCATGGCTGCAGGAACAGGATTTTGGCCCGCAGGTACGGGTGCTGCGCCTTGCGCAGAATGCCGGCTTCGGGCGGGGGCACAACGCCGTACTGCCGGCGCTTGCAAGCGAGCCAAGCGATTATCACTTTGTCGTCAACCCCGATATCACGTTGGGCGACGATGCAATCTCGCAGCTGTGCGCATGGATGGACGCAAACCCGGACGTTGTGATGGCGACGCCGCGCCTGCTGTTTCCGGACGGCACGGAGCAGTATACGGCCAAGCGGCGCCCCACCTTTTTGGCGCTGCTGGCGCGCCAGCTGCCGCTGCCCTTTTTGAAAGGCGTTGAAGCGCATTACCTGATGCGCGATGCCGATTTGACGAAGCCGCAGGAGATCGATTTTTGCACCGGATGCTTTTTTGTAATGCGCACCAAAGCATTCTGCGAAATGGGCGGTTTTGACGAGAATTATTTTATGTACGTGGAGGATGCCGACATCACGCGCAGGGCGCAGGAATACGGCAAGGTGATGTATGTGCCGGACGCGTATGTTTATCATGCGTGGCACCGCGACACCCGCAGGAAATGGAAAAATTTCTGGATGCAGGTGCGCTCGATGCTGCGCTACTGGCACAAATGGGGTTTTCGGCTGATATAGCGTAAGAGGGACGGAACGCGGTGCAGGCGCGGCGCTTTCCGGCCTTGGAAAAACAGGAGAAAGAGCGTAAAACAGAGGAGGGCAAAACCATGAAGGGGATCATTCTGGCCGGCGGAGCCGGCACGCGGCTGTACCCGCTGACGATGGTGACATCCAAACAGCTGCTGCCCGTATATGATAAGCCGATGGTGTATTATCCGCTTTCGACGCTGATGCTCGCGGGCATTCAGGAGATCCTGATCATCTCTACCCCCGAGGATACACCGCGCTTTGAGGCGCTTTTGGGCGACGGCGCTCAGTTTGGTGTGCGCCTTTCCTATAAGGTGCAGCCTTCGCCGGACGGGCTTGCGCAGGCGTTTTTGCTGGGAGAGGAATTCATCGCGGGCGAGCCGTGCGCGATGGTGCTGGGCGATAATATCTTCTACGGCAACGGCTTTTCCAAGCTGCTGCGCGCGGCGGCGGAAAGCGCCCAAAACGGCCGCGCCACCGTGTTCGGCTATTACGTCAACGATCCCGAGCGCTTCGGCATTGTGGAATTCGACGAGGCGGGCAAGGTGATCTCGGTGGAAGAAAAGCCCGTGCAGCCAAAATCGAATTACGCGATCACCGGCCTGTATTTCTACGACCGGCGCGTGGTGGAGCTGGCAAAGCAGGTAAAGCCCTCGGCGCGCGGTGAGCTGGAGATCACCACGCTGAACGATCTGTACCTGCAAAAGGGCGATTTGAACGTGCAGCTTTTGGGCCGGGGCTTCGCGTGGCTGGACACCGGCACGATGGACAGTCTGGTGGACGCGGCCGATTTTGTGCGCATGGTGGAAAAACGGCAGGGCGTAAAGATCTCGGCGCCCGAGGAGATCGCCTACAAAAACGGCTGGATCGGAAAAGCGACGCTGCTGGAAAGCGCCGAGCGCTACGGCAAGAGCCCCTATGGGCAGCACCTGCGCCAGGTGGCGGAGAATAAGCTGCAATATTAAAAAGATCCGCCGCAAGCTGTAAAAGGTGCCGCGCCGCCGCAAAAAACGGGCGGGCTTGTACGGCAGAAAAACCCAAAAGCGCCGCGCCCGGCCGAAGCGATAAAGCCGGAACGGGCGGCAGGAAAGACGCAAAGCGAAAGGAGCCATGTATGAAAATACTCATCACCGGCGCGAACGGGCAGCTGGGCAGCGAGCTGCGGCGCTGCCTTGCCGCGGGCCAAAGCGAGCTGGGGCCGCTGCCTGCAAAGCTGCGGCACGCCACGGTGCTGGCAACGGATGTGGATACGCTGGATATTACGAATCGCCACGAGGTGGCGGCGTATGTGCGCCATCACGCGCCGGACGCCATTCTCTCCTGCGCGGCGTATACCAATGTAGACGGCTGCGAAACCAACCCGGAAGCGGCCTTTGCGGTAAACGCCATCGGCGCGCGCAATCTGGCGATGGCCGCCGAGGAAATCGGAGCAAAGCTGATGCACATTTCCACCGATTATGTGTTCCCCGGCGACGCGAAAGCGCCTGTATGGGAATACGAAACGCCCGCGCCGCGCTCGGTGTACGGAAAGACAAAGCTGCTGGGCGAGGCGTATGTGCAGCAGTTCTGCTCGCATTATTTTATTGTGCGCACGGCGTGGCTGTACGGCTACACGGGCGGCAATTTTGTCAAAACCATGCTGCGGCTGGCAAAGGCGAACGGCAGCGTCGCCGTGGTAAACGATCAGCTGGGCAGCCCCACCAATGCGGCAGATCTTGCGCACGAGCTGCTGCAGCTGCTGGTGACGAAGGAATACGGCGTCTATCACTGCACGGGCGGGGGCGTGTGCTCGTGGTATGATTTTACATGCGAAATCGTGCGGCTTTCGGGCATTCCCGCCACGGTAACACCCTGCTCGACGCAGGAATATATCGCAAACGCCAAAAAGACGGTGGCGGCGCGCCCGGCCTATTCGGCGCTGGAAAACGCGATGCTGAAGGCGACCGTAGGCAACGAGATGCGCAGCTGGAAGGAAGCGCTCGCCTGCTTTTTTGAACATTACCAACCGGAGGAATAAACGATGAAAACCTATCTTGTTACCGGCGGCGCCGGATTTATCGGTTCAAACTTTGTGTTGTATATGCTGAACAAATATCAGGAGATCCGCATAGTGAACGTGGACAAGCTCACTTACGCGGGCAATCTGGAAAATCTGAAAAGCATCGAGGGCGACAGCCGGCACGTTTTTGTGCAGGCCGATATCTGCGACCGCGCGGCCATGGAGGCGCTGTTCGGGCGGTATGATTTCGATTACGTGATCAACTTCGCGGCAGAGACGCATGTCGATCGCAGCATCACGGGCCCCGAGGTGTTTGTGGCAACCAATATCGGCGGCACAATGAACCTTCTGCAATGCGCTAAAAACGCCTGGTGCCGGGACGGCGCGTGGGCGCCGGGCAAAAAGTATCTGCAGGTTTCAACGGACGAGGTGTACGGCAGCCTCGGCGAGACGGGCTATTTTACCGAGACAACGCCGCTGGACCCGCACAGCCCTTATTCCGCCAGCAAAACGGGCGCCGATCTGCTGGTGAAGGCGTTTCACGATACGTACGGCATGCCCGTGAACATCACGCGCTGCTCCAACAACTACGGGCCGTACCAGTTCCCGGAAAAGCTGATCCCGCTGATGATCAACAATGCGAGAGGGAAAAAGCACCTGCCTGTATACGGCGACGGCATGAACGTGCGCGATTGGCTGTATGTGGAGGATCACTGCAAGGCCATCGACATGGTGGCGGAAAACGGCCGAGACGGCGAGGTGTATAACGTGGGCGGCCACAACGAGCGCCCGAACATCTTTATCGTGAAAAAGATCATTGAGATTCTGCACGATGCCGTTGATCCCGCCATCGACGAGACGCTGATCCGCTATGTGGAGGACCGCAAGGGCCACGACCGCCGCTACGGCATTGATCCGGAGAAGATCAAAAACGAGCTGGGCTGGTACCCCGAGACTGCGTTTGAGGTGGGCATCGAAAAGACCATCCGCTGGTACCTCGCCAACGAGGCGTGGATGAACGGCGTTACAAGCGGGGCGTATCAGAAGTATTACGAGGAGATGTACAAAAACCGGTAAGACGGCAGACGGGGGATCGGGGGAGATCCTGCAATGCGGCAAAACGGTTTTCGCCGCAAAATTGCCGCAAAACAAAAAGCGCATCGGATCCGGCGCCTCCTGCGCCGCTTTGCCGGATGCCGCACCGCTTTGCGCAAAGAGCTCCGCTGAAAAACACAAGACCGGCGCCCTTTTCGGCCTGAAACGGCCAAAAAGGGCGCCGGCTTTGTTTTTTAGGCAGTTTGCTGCGCAAAAAGGCGCAAAGCGGGAAACGCCGAACAGGGCGGTTTCGCCTTCCGATGAGGCCTCCCGCAATGGGGCTATGCCCAAAATGTTTGCTTACCCTCTTGCGTACAGCTTCGTGAGCGCGGCGATTTTTCGGGCGTTGGCCGCGCTCAGCGCATCGGGCAGGGCGCGCCATGTCCAGTTGACGCCGTTTACGGTGGACGGCGTATTGATGCGCGCCGCGGCACCGAGGCCGAGATGATCGGCCAGCGGAATGATGCACAGCTCGCCGGGGCTTGCCAGCGCGCCGCGCACAAGGCCTGCGGCATAGCCCTCCTTTGCGTTCAGGCCCAAATAGCCCGCCGCCTTTTTGCGCTCGGCGGGCGAGGCGGTTTTGAACCACGCCGCCGCCGTGGTGTTGTCGTGCGTGCCCGTATACACCACGCAGTGCACGGGATGATTGTGCGGCAGGTATTCGCTGTCGCCCGGGCCAAACGCGAACTGCAGCACCTTCATGCCGGGGAAGCCGCTGTCCTTGAGCAGCCGATAGACGCTGGGGAACAGCTCGCCCAGGTCCTCGGCGATGATGGGCACATCGCCCAGCGCCTGTTTTACAGCGCAAAACAGCTTCATGCCGGGGCCCGTGCGCCATTCGCCCTCCCGCGCGGTTTTGGCCCCGTAGGGGATGGCATAGTATGTATCAAAGCCTCGAAAATGATCGATGCGCAGCCGATCGTAAAACTCCAGCGCATAGCGGATGCGCCGCACCCACCACGCGTAGCCGGTTTTTTCGTGATAATCCCAGCTGTACAGCGGGTTGCCCCACAGCTGGCCATCCTCAGAAAACGCGTCGGGCGGGCAGCCTGCCACCTCGGCGGGCGCGCCGTCCTTTCCCAGCAAAAACAGCTCCGGCGAGGCCCACGCGTCTGCGCTGTCCGCCGCCACATAAATGGGAATGTCCCCCATCAGCTCGACGCCGTTTTCGGCGGCATGATCCTTCAGCGCCATCCACTGACGGCGGAATTCGTATTGGCAGAACTTCCAGAAATGCACCTCGTTTTCATGCTCGGCATACAGGCGCTCGATGGCCTCCTTTTGGTGCAGGCGCATATCCTCGGGCCATTCCAGATAGTGCTTTCCGCCGTTCAGGCCCTTGGCTGTCATATACAGCGCATAATCCTCCAGCCACCAGCCCTGCTCGTAGCAAAACCGGTAGTAGTCGTCCGGGTACCAGGCCGAAAACCGCGCAAATGCCTTGCGCAGTACGGAAAAGCGCACCTGATACAGCTTTCCGTAATCCACGGCCGCCTCGCGTTTGCCGTAATCGAGCGATTCATATTCCCCTTTTTTCAAAAGGCCCTCTTTGCGCAGCAAATCGAGATCGATAAAATAGGGGCTGCCGGCAAACGCCGAACAGCTCTGATAGGGGCTGTCGCCGTAGCCCGTGGGCGACAGCGGCAGCAGCTGCCACACAGACTGCCCCGCCTTTTTTAAAAAATCAACAAACGCAAACGCCGGCTTGCCCAGCGTTCCGATCCCGTAGGCGCCGGGCAGGCTGGCCATGGGCATTAAAATTCCACTTTTTCGCATAAATTCCTCCTTCGCCCCATCTGGTTTGGAAAGCCCGGCGAGGAAAGCCAAAGCCCCCCAAAAAGGGCTGATGATGCTATACTTGCATTATAGTACAAATTGCGCTGTTTTTGTCGCCGAAAAATCGGCGCTTTTTTTAGTGCTTTTGCCAAAAAAATATGATATGATAAACTTGATAAAATACATCTTGCAAAGTATGACTGCTGAGCGGCAAAAATTTGCCCGGAAAGGAAGGAAGGTTCGATGCCAAACACACGAAAACTTTACTACGAAGATGTTTTTTGCACGCAGTTTTGTGCTGCGGTATTGAGCTGTACGCCGCAGAACGGAGATTTCGCCGTAACGCTGGACGCCACTGCCTTTTATCCCGAGGGCGGCGGGCAGCCGGCCGACCGGGGCGCGCTGGGCGGCGCCCGTGTACTGGATGTGCACGAAAAAGACGGCGAGATCATCCATACGGTTACCGCGCCGCTGCGCGTGGGCGAGGTAGTACAGGGCGATGTAGACCGTCTGCGCCGGTTCGACCATATGCAGCAGCATACCGGCGAGCATCTTCTCAGCGGCATTGTCCGCGAGCAATTCAGCTACGAGAATGTGGGGTTCCGTATCGGCGAGCGCGAGGTAACGGTGGATTTTTCCGGCCCGCTTACCGCTGCCGAGGTGGAGGAGCTGGAGCGCGCGGCCAACTGGGCGGTGTGGCAGGATCTTCCCGTCACGGTTTCCTGGCCCGACGCCGAGGCGCTGGCGCAGCTTTCGTATCGCAGCAAAAAGGAACTTTCCGGTGCGGTGCGCATTGTAACGATTGAAAACACGGACGTGTGCGCCTGCTGCGGCACACATGTGCCGCGCACGGGGCAGGTTGGCTCGGTGAAGATCATTTCGGCGCAAAGCTACAAGGGCGGCACACGGCTTTCTCTTTTGTGCGGCAGGCGCGCATTTGCCGATTACTGCGCAAAATTTGAGAAGAACCGCGCCGTTTCCGCCATGCTGAGCGCAAAGCCGGACGAGACCGCGCAGGCTGTGGAACGGCTTTTGCGCGAAAACGAGGCGCTGCGCGCGGAAAAGGCCGCGCGGGAAAACCGTTTGTTTGCGCTGCGCGCGCAGTCTTTGGCGGGCGCGCGGAATGCGTTGGTATTTGAAGATGCGCTTTCTCCGGACGGCCTGCGCCGCCTGTGCATAGCGCTGTGCGCGGCGTGCCCGGGCGCTGCGGCGGCGTTTTCCGGCTCGGATGCGGAGGGCTGGCGCTATGCTGTCGGCGGCACGGGCGATGTGCACGCGCTCTGCAAAAAGATGAACGAGGCGCTGAATGGCCGCGGCGGCGGCAAAGAGATCCAGCAGGGCACGGCCGCCTGCACCCGCGCGCAGATCGAGGCGTTTTTTGCGGCGGCCTTCGCGCCGAACGGCTAAACGGGCCGGCAGACGCATCGACGCAGAAGAAGGCCCCGGCCCGGATACGCGGGCACCGAACCCGGCCCGGCAAGGGGCGCGCGGATCCTTCGCGGCCCTGACAGCCGGCCCCGGATCGCGCGGATTTTCCGGCCTGCGGCCGGGAAGATCTGCGAATCGGCCGGTCCGCTTTGCAGAAAACAGAAAGGGATTCTACAGATGATACATCAGCAAACCTCTTCGTTTTGCAAAAGGGCGCTGTTCATCGGCGGCACGGGCGTGATCAGCACGGCGGTTTGCCGGCGCGCGCTGGCCTGCGGCTGGCAGGCAACCGTGCTGAACCGCGGCACAAACAGCGCGCAGCTGCCCGCCCGCGCGCGCAGCATTACGGCCGATATCCACGACGAAGCCGCCTTAGCCGCGGCGCTGGAGGGCGAGCGCTTTGATGTGGCGGTGGATTTTATCGCGTTCACCGAGGCGGACGTGCAGCGCGACCTGCGCTTGTTTGCCGGCAGGGTGGAGCAATATATCTTCATCAGCAGCGCCTCGGCCTATCAAAAGCCGCTGGCGGCACTTCCTATTACGGAAAGTACATCTTTAACAAATCCATACTGGCAGTATTCGCGCGACAAAATTGCCTGCGAGGAGGTGCTGATGGCGCGGTATCGCGCGGACGGCTTCCCCGTGACGATCGTGCGGCCGAGCCACACCTACTGCATCGGCAAACCCGTGGTGGCGCTGCACGGCGTGCATGGCAGCTGGCAGCCGCTGGCGCGTATTCTGGCAGAAAAGCCCACGATCATTCCCGGCGACGGCACGGCGCTTTGGACGGCAACGCACGCGGACGATTTTGCCGTGGGCTTTGTCGGGCTGATGGGCAACCCGCATGCGCTGGGCACGGCGGTGCACATTACAACGGATGAGACAATGACATGGGATCAGATCTATACGGTGCTCGCCAACGCGCTGGGCAAGCCGCTGCACGCGGTGCATATCGCGAGCGAATTTCTCGCCGTCTGCGGCAAGGCGGCGGGGTACGATTTTGAAGGCGCGCTGTTGGGCGACAAAGCCGCGAACGTGTGCTTTGACAACACCAAGATCCGGCGGCTGGTTCCGGAGTTTGCGCCGAAAATCACGATGGCGCAGGGCCTGCGCGATACGGTGTACTGGCTGCTGGAGCACCCCGAGGCGCAAACGCCCGACCCTGCGTTTGACGCATGGTGCGACCGCGTTCTGGCCGCCCGGCAGGCTGCCTGCGCGGCGTTTGCAGGCGGGATGGAGTAACGAAAGCGCAAGCGAGAAACGGAAAAGAAAGATAACCCCCGCAGAATTTTGTCTGATAGGGACAAAATTCTGCGGGGGTTATTTGTATGGGGCTGCCGCCTACAGCGAAGACAGCGCCGGCCCTTTTAAACCATCCCGCCGTGCCTGCCGCGGAATTGCCGATATTCTGCGCGGTATTACGCAGAGAAACGATCATCAGCGATAGGACGGAAAAAGGTTTTGACGGCAGGATGCTTTTACGCAAAGAAAAGGAAAAGCCCGCGTTTCCCACTACACCTCATAATCGCAGCTCGCGCGCTCGCAGATTACGCTGTGTACAAATTTTTTCACTTCCATGTGCGCGGGGTGCGTAGCGTAAACGTCCAACGCGGCGCGGCTTTCCAACTCGGAATACAGCGCAACATCCCAGCCCGCGAAGCCCGCGCCCACCTCGGCGCGCAGCAGGCCGGGCACAACGCCCACAAGGCCCTCCAAAAGGCGCTTCATTTCGGCGGCGTTTTCGGCCGCCTGCTCACAGCTGGAGAGCTTCCACAAAACAATGTGCTTTACCATACGGCAGATCCCTTCCTTTCTGTTTTACACGATGATCGGGCGGTTTCTTCTCGAGCCCTTCGCCCTTCCCTCTCCGGCAGGCCGCCGGAGAGGGAAGGAAAAAGGGGAAAAGGCCTGTTCTTTTTTGCGTGCTGTGCGCGCGTAATACCGCGCGGCGGGGCCGGCGCCATGCAAGCCGGAGAGGCGGGGCCAAGGCAATGCAAAGCGGCAGAAGGCAGCGCCGGATGAGCCGATACCCTCTTTCTTTTTACGCACCCGGCACGCCGCGCGTGGATTTGCCTTTACGCGCCCAGCGCGCCGCGCGTGGCCTCGGCGCGGTACTGGTGCGTGTACAGGCTGTGATAATACCCGCCCAGCGCCAGTAGTTCCTCATGCGTGCCGGATTCGGTGATGCGGCCGTCGCGAATGACGAGGATCCTGTCCGCATTGCGGATGGTAGAGAGACGGTGCGCCACAATAAAGCTGGTGCGCCCTTCCAGCACGGTTTGGATCGCGCTTTGGATCAGCTGCTCGGCCTCGGTGTCGATGCTGCTGGTGGCCTCGTCCAGCACAAAAACGCGCGGATCGGCCAGAATCACGCGCGCAAAGCACACCAGCTGCTTTTGCCCGGTGGAAAGGCGCCCGCCGCCCTCGCCCACCTCGGTGCCGTAGCCGTCGGGCATCGCCTCGATGAACGTATCGGCATGCACCATTGCGGCGGCGCGCTTTACCTCCTCCAGCGTCGCTTCCCTGCGCCCGTAGCGGATGTTGTCAGCGATGGTGCCGCTGAAAAGATGCGGCGTCTGCAGCACGTAGCCCAGCGCCGAATGCAGCCACAGCTGGCTGCGGGTGCGGTAATCGGCGCCGTCGATCAGCACCTGTCCGGCTGTCGGCTCGTAAAAGCGGCACACCAGATTCACGATCGTGCTCTTGCCCGCGCCCGTTTCGCCCACCAGGGCGATGGTCTGGCCGGGCTCCACCGTCAGGCTGAAATCGCGCAAAACCGTTTCGCCCGTTTTGTACGAAAACGTCACGTTGCAAAACTCCACGCGGCCCACAATGGGCGGCCAGTTTTCGCACCGGGGCGCAAGGGCCGTGCCATATTCGGCCTCCACCTCGGGCGTATCCACCACGTCCGGCTCGGTGTCCAGCAGATCGATCACGCGCTCGGCGCTGGCCTGTGCGGATTGCATTTCAGCCAGAATGCGCGCAAGGCTCTGGATGGGGTCAAACAGCTGTGTGGTGTACGAGACGAATGCCGAGAGCGTGCCGAAGCCCATTACGCCCGTCAGCACCAGGCTGCCGCCGCGCGCCAGTGCGATGGCAGTGGAGACGCTGCCCAGCGTGAGCACGATGGGCATGAACAGCGCGCTGAGCAGCGCCGCGCGGATGCTTGCGGTGCGCATGGCGCCGGTGAGCTCTTGGAATTCGGCGGCGCTCGCCTCCTCGCGCACCAGCGTTTTGGTGGTCATCGCGCCCATAATGCCCTCGTTGAACGCGCCTGTGATGCGGCTGTTCGTCTTGCGCACAACGCGCTGGTATTTTAAAATGCGCTTTTGAAAAAACGCGCACAGCACAGCCAGCGCGGGCGTGATGCACAGCACCAGAAGCCCCAGCTGCCAGTGCATGGAGAGCAGCACCGCAGCAATGCCCACAACGAATACGCCCGACCACACCAATTCTACAACGCTCCAGGCGATCAGATCCGAAAGGCGGGCAATGTCGCTTACCATGCGCGCCATCAGCCAGCCCACCGAGGTGGTATCGTAAAAGCTGAACGAGAGCTGCTGCAGCCGGGCAAAGGCGTCCTGCCGGATGTCGTAGCTCATATCCATTTCCAGCCGTCCCGAGCCGCGCACATACAGGAATACGCCCACGCCCTGCAGAACCACGCATGCCGCGTACAGCAGGCCGTAGCGCAAAAGCCCCTCGGTGGTGCTGCCGCCGATAAAATGATCGATGGCGTAGCGCGTGAGCTGCGGATAGAGAAGGTCAATGCCGGCCACCACCAGAAGCACGGGGAGCATGCCCAGCACGGTGCGCCGATGGCGCAGCGCATAGGCGACCAGGCGCTTCCACAGGCGCGGGTCGATTTTTTGATTGGCCTCGTCGCGGCGGTTTTCCAGAGGATGTGCTGCCATTACGCCACACCCCCCTTCGGGGCGGATGCGGCGTGGGCCGCGGCGTCCAAGGCTTCCGGCACGCCCGCGTGCGGAACGTCTACGGGAGCATCCAGCTCGTTCTGAATCGTACAGACGCGGCGATACAGGCCGTCCTCGGCGCACAGCGCGGCGTGCGTGCCCATCTGCACCACACGGCCCTTGTCCAGCACCAGAATGCAGTCTGCCCGGCGCAGGGTGGCGATGCGGTGGCTGATGAGGAACATCGTGCCGTGCCGGCGCCGGTGCAGCGCGTCGCGGATGGCGGCGTCCGTTTCGGCGTCTACGGCGGAGAGCGAATCGTCAAAGATGAGCACCGGCGTGTTTTGCAGCAGCATCCGCGCAATGGCCACGCGCTGCTTTTGCCCGCCCGAAAGCGTTACGCCCCGCTCGCCCACAACCGTTTCGTAGCCGTCGGCAAAGCTTTCGATCACATCGTGCACACTGGCCGTGCGCGCGGCGGCCACCACCTCCTCGCGCGAGGCGTCCGGCCGCGCAATGGCAATATTCTCGCCGATGGTGCGGCTGTAGAGGAACGGCTCCTGCAGCACGATACCTACATTGCGCCGCAGATGGTGGCGCTCAATGTCGCGCAGATCCACACCCGAAAGCAGGATCCTTCCGCTTGTAACGGGATACAGCCGCTGCAGCAGCTGCACCATGCTCGATTTGCCGGAGCCGGTGCTGCCGAGAATGCCGATGGTCTGGCCAGGCGCGGCAGTAAACGATACGTGCGAAAGCACGGGAACGCCGTCGCCGTAATCGAAGCATACGTCATCGAATACAATGCTGCCGTCAAGCTCTGGCGTCAGCGCCTGGCCCGGCTCCTGCTCTGCGGGAACGCAGAGGATTTCCTCCAGGCGCTTCAGCGAGATATCGGCCTTGCCCAGATCGGCCAGAATACGGCCCAGCTGACGCATGGGGAACGTGAGCATCGAGGTATAGGTGGTGAACAGCAGCATGCTGCCCAGGCTGAGCGTTCCCTGTACTGTAAACCACACGCCGCACACGCCCGAAAGCGCGATCTGCAAATAGCCGATCGTATCCGAAAGGCCCCAGTAAGCGCCCATCAGGGTGGATAGGTGCAGCGTGATATCGTGATAGCCTTTGTTCAAACGCGTGAATTTATCCAGCTCGGCACGCTCCTGCGCGAAGGCGCGCACCACGCGCACGCCCGTAAGATTTTCCTGAATGGCCGTAGAGAGCGCGCCCTCGGCCTCGTCCGAACGGGTGAACTGCCGCTGCACGCTGCGGAAGTAAAAAAAGCTGAAAATGATTAAAACCGGCAAAAGGCACGTGGAAACGGCCGTCATCACGCCGCTGATGGGCAGCATGATGGAAAAGGCCGTGCAGGCCATGGCGGCGGTGCGTACCAGCTCCATCGCCTGCATCTGCAGAAAACGGCGCACGGTCTCCACATCGCTGGTGCAGCGCTGCACCAGATCCCCCGTCTGTGCACCGATATGGTAGCTGTAGGGCACTGCCTCCAGATGGGTATACAGCTTATCGCGCAGGCGCTTGGCCAGCCCCTCGCCTGTATAGGCGATGCAGCGCGCGCGCAGATAGGCGGCCGCGCCGTTTAAAAGGGTGACCAGCACCACCAGCGACGCCACCAGCGGAAGGTGACCGGCAAAAAATGCGCGTCCGCCCATTTGCCCGAACCAGGCGGAAAGCGGGGCGGGCAGCGCGGGCGCTTTTTCGCCGATGACGCTGTCCACGGTGAAGGAAACGATCAGCGGTGCAACATACGCCAGCGCCGTGGCGCACAGCGTTGCCAGAATGCCCAGCGCAAAATACCGTTTTACGCCGCGCAAAATCTCCCCCAGCAGCCTTCGCCGAAAGCCGCGGGGGGGATTGTATGAAATTTGGGAAGACATAATTTCTCCTTGAAAACAGTTTCGTTTAATAATTAAGATGTATGTTGCGGAAGACATTTCCGCGCGGCAGTTTGAAAAAGCCTTTCCGCGGTTCACGGCGGGGGCGGCGCCGCGCAAAACACGGCGCGGGCCCGGCGGGACGGCGGGCGAAAAACGAAATGCCTGAAAGGCCGCGCAATGGGGCCGTCGGTTCGTGTTTCGGCAAAACCGCCCGCAACAACGGAGGTTCTTTTCCGGGCGCCCGCGGCGGGTCAAAACGCGGGCGTCTGAAGGAAGCGCTGCAGCAATCGGGCAGGGCGGAAAAACACCGCCACAGCGCCCGAAAACATGGGCAAGGCTTCCCGCAAGGGGCGCAGCCGCACGCCCGGTGGATGGTCGGACTATATCGCCCTCCGGCACGGCGCAGAAAACGCGCGCACGGCAGACAGCCGGGCAGCATTGTCTTGCGGCAAAATGCACGGAAAGCGCCCACGCGCGGCGGGGTAACGGCACCGCCGCGCGCTGAGGCAAAAAGGGGTTGTTTTTCAGAGCTTGTTCACGCCGAGGCGTTCCGGAAGGGCGCAACAAAAAGATAAACCATCACGGCAATATAAATCCGATAGAAATTGACCGTAATGCGGCTGTCCCAGGGGAACGACGCCTCCGGATGGCCCACGGCATACGCCAAAAAGGCGATTGCCGCCAGCAGCATCCCGGCCGCGATGATCCACGATCTTTTTTTCGTCATAAAAAACGCTCCTGTTTTGAGAGGGATATCCTGTTCCGGTCTGTCAGGGATTTTGCCGCAGGTGGGATTCCACGCGCTGCACGATCATATCCAGCGCCACAAGATTTTTGCCGCCCTCGGGCACGATGATGTGCGCGAAGCGCTTGCTGGGTTCGACAAACTGCTCATGCATGGGCTTTACGGTGGTTAAGTACTGCTGCACCACGCTCTCCAGCGTGCGGCCGCGCTTGTTTACATCCCGCACCACACGGCGCAAAATGCGCACGTCGGCGTCGGTATCCACAAAAATGCGCACATCCATCAATGCGCGCAGGCGCGCGTCGGCAAAAAGCAAAATGCCCTCCAAAATGATCACGCTTGTGGGTGCGATCAGCAGCGTATCGTCCGAGCGGTTGTGCACGGTGAAGTCGTATACCGGGCAGGCGACCGTCTCGCCCCGGCGCAGCGCCTCGATCTGCTCTACCATCAATTCGGTGTCGAACGCATCGGGATGATCGTAATTCAGCCGGCAGCGCTCTTCATAGGGCAGCTCGTCGCGGCGCTTATAATAGTTATCGTGGCTCACCACCGAAACGTCTTCGCCAAAGCGCTCCTTCAAACGGCGCGTCAACGTTGTTTTGCCGCTGCCCGTACCGCCCGCAATGCCAATGATAAACGGTTCCATTGCATTCCGCTCCTTTCCGTGTGCGCTGCCGGTGCGGCCGGCAGGGAAGATGCGCCTCGCCGGGGCGGGCTGCTTTTTTGTCCGCCTTGCCGGTGCGGCCGGCAGGGATCCTGTCAATAAGCGATTTTGAATACGGCCTTTTTAACGGTATCAAAGCCCTGCGCTTTGATGAGGGGCTTGTGCGCCTCCTCCACCATAAACACCGCAAAGCGGCCCTCGCCCAGCACCAGTGCGGCGCTGGTGTCGCCCTGCCACAGCGCGGCGTCGGTTTGCTCCTGATAAGGGGCTTCCTCCCGCAGATCACCCAGCGCCACCTCGCACAGCTCCGCGCCCGCAAGATCAATGTGCAGATCCATATAGCGCGAGTGTGTTTCAAACGGACGGCCTTCGCCGGGCGACGGCTCTGCCTGCGATACAAGAACATATACCGCGTCGCCGTCAATCTCCGTGCGGCCCTCGGGCAGCGCGTTCAAACCGCCGCCCTCGATAAACGCAATGGCGGTATCCAGATGCGCAAACAGCCCCAGATATTGGTTTAGATTTTCAAGCGTATCATACAGCGTAGCGCATCCCTCCGCAACAGATATTCGGCAGCCTTTGGCGGGGCGGCAAAGCCCCGCCAAAGGCGAACGATTTTGGCGATAGACTTTGAGGTTATTATACCATGATGCCGCGGCAGCGGCCACAACAGCACAAGCTAGCAGGGCGAGCGGTGTTGCATGGAACAATGTTCACAGGCCATGCGCGATGAGCGCATCAGCGTTCGCATTTTGCGGACGCGTGGCAGCGGCAGCGGCGGCCCGAGGTTATTATACCACACCCACGCGCCCAGCGATAGGGGAAAAGCCGGATTTTTTGCAATTTATGAGGGGCGCCCGGAAAAATAAATCTTGTTTTTCCGGGCGGAATATGCTATACTATACAAGCTGTCCGCAACGTGGCGGCGCTTACCCGGGCCCGGCGCACGGCGTATCCCTCTGTCAGGAATACCGGCGCGGCGTCCGTGGCATATTTTATTAAAGAAAGAGGAGTTATTACCATGCAAAGCAAACAGGAGATTATTGCGTCCTGCCGCCTGAGCGAGAACGACACCGGTTCCCCCGAGGTTCAGGTCGCGCTGCTCACCGCGCGCATCAATCATCTGAACGAGCACCTGAAGGCCAACAAGAACGATAAGCACAGCTATCGCGGGCTGCTGAAGATGGTCGGCCGCCGCCGCAATCTGCTGGCTTACCTGCAGAAAAAGGATATCGAGCGTTATCGTGCGCTGATCGCCAAGTTGGGCCTGCGCAAGTAAAAAATTCCGGAAAGGCAGGCGGCGCTTTGGGCCGTCTGCCTTTCCGTGCATTTTGCAAAAGCCGTTTTGAGAAAGAAATTCCGGCAAAGCGTGCCGCCGCTTTTTGGAGGGCACACGCGTGAGGGCATTTGCGCCTTGCACTGTCTTTGTGCCGGCTGTTTTTCTCAAAGCGGCGAAACCTTGTCCGCCGCGTCCGCATTGCGGGCGCATTCATTCAACACAGGGCGGCGTCCGTGTGTTGTTAGCAATGAATCGAGCGCTTTCGCTTTGCACCCGAAAGCCGAAAGAGGGCAGCAAAGAGGGGCCGGTTCAAAATCGCGTCCTGCCCGCCGCGCCGCTTTTGCCGGCAGGGCGGCGCCGATAAGCCGTGAGAAGCGCTGGATTTATTGCTAAAACACCGGCCGTTCTGCCAAAAGACAGGAGGATATCCGTATGGCATTGGAATTTGCATCCAAGCGGGAAACGTTCCCGAAATACCGTGTGTTTGAAACCGAGCTGGCCGGCCGCCCGTTCAAGGTGGAAACCGGCAAGATGAGCGGCCTTTCCAACGGCAGCTGCTTGGTGCGCTACGGCGATACCGTCGTTTTGTGCAACGTCACCATGAGCGAAAAGCCCCGCGAGGGCATTGATTTCTTCCCGCTCTCGGTCGATTTTGAGGAAAAGCTGTACGCCGTGGGCCGCATCCCCGGCAGCTTCATGCGCCGCGAGGGCCGTCCCGGCGAAAAGGCCATCCTTACCAGCCGCGTCATCGACCGTCCCATCCGCCCGCTGTTCCCGAAGGATATGCGCAATGACGTCGCCGTTGTGATGACCGTTATGAGCGTCGATCAGGACTGCAGCCCCGAGATCGCGGGGATGATCGGCACGTCCATCGCGCTTTCCATCTCGAATATTCCGTGGAAAGGCCCCATCGCGGGCGTGTATGTCGGCCTTGTGGACGGCGAGATCGTTGTAAACCCCACCGAGAAGCAGCGCGAGACGAGCGACCTGCAGCTGACTGTCGCGGCCAGCGCCGAAAAAATCGTTATGATCGAGGCGGGCGCAAACGAGGTGGACGAGGCCACGATGCTGAAGGCCATCCACACCGGCGACGATGAAATTCAGAAAATGATCACGTTCATCAACGGCATTGTGGCCGAGATCGGCAAGCCGAAGATCGAGTTCCAGTCGATGGAGCTGGATCACGACCTGCTGGAAGAAGTGAAGCGCGACTATCTGGACGCGTTCAAGGCCGCGATGGACACCGACGACAAGACGGTGCGCGACGCCCGTCTGCTGCCCATCCGCGGTGAGCTCGAGGACAAGTATGCCGAGCAGTGGGGCGCGGGCGTGATCGAAGAGCTGATGTACAAAATGCAGAAATTCGTCGTGCGCCGCTGGCTGCTCGACGAGGGCAAGCGTGTGGACGGCCGCGGCATCAACGAGATCCGCCCGCTGGCCGCCGAAGTCGGCGTACTGCCGCGCGTGCACGGCTCCGGCATGTTCACCCGCGGGCAGACGCAGGTGCTCACGGCCGTAACGCTTTCCGGCCTGCGCGATGCGCAGATTATGGACGACCTCTCCACCGAGGCCACCAAGCGCTATATGCATCATTACAACTTCCCGCCGTACTCCGTGGGCGAGGCGCGTGCGCCGCGCAGCCCCGGCCGCCGCGAGATCGGCCATGGCGCGCTGGCCGAGCGCGCGCTGCTGCCCGTGCTGCCCAGCGTGGAGGAATTCCCCTATGCCATTCGCGGCGTTTCCGAGGTGCTCAGCTCCAACGGTTCTACCAGCCAGGCCTCTATCTGCGGCTCCACGCTGGCGCTGATGGATGCGGGCGTGCCCATCAAAAAGCCGGTTGCGGGCATTTCCTGCGGCCTCATCACCGAGGGCGATCGCTGGATGACGATGCTCGACATTCAGGGCGTGGAGGATTTCCACGGCGATATGGACTTCAAGGTGGGCGGCACGCGCGACGGCATTACGGCCATTCAGATGGATATGAAGGTGGACGGCCTGACATACGCCATCATCGAGGAAGCGTTTGAAAAATGCCGCAAGGCGCGCCTGTATATTCTGGACGAGATCATGGCCCCGGCAATCGCCGAGCCGCGCGCCGAGCTTTCCAAGTACGCGCCGAAGATGCTTTCGATGAAGATTGATGTGGACAAGATCCGCGACGTCATCGGCAAGGGCGGCAAGGTGATCCAGGAGATCTGCGCGAACTGCAACGCGAAGATCGATATTGAAGAGGACGGCAGCGTTTTCATCTCCGCAATCGACATTGAGGACGCGAACCGCGCGATGCACACGATCAAAACCATTGTGGAGGATCCCGAGATCGGAGCCATCTACAAGGGCCGCGTCACCCGTTTGATGACGTTCGGCGCGTTCGTCGAGATCGCTCCGGGCAAGGAGGGCCTTGTGCATATCTCCAAGCTCGATACCCACCGCGTGGAGAAGGTGGAGGACGTTGTCGCCGTGGGCGACGAGCTGCTGGTAAAGGTGACCGAGATCGACCAGCAGGGCCGCATCAACCTTTCGCGCAAGGACGCCTTGGCGGATCTGGCAGCGAAGCAGCAGAAGCAGTAAAACATATTTTCGGCGGCACGGCGCGTTTGCCGTGCCGCCGTTTTTCGCAGGCTATAAAGGGGGAGAAATACAAAATGCCGATCGAAGCGGTACGCAGCTATTTTGAAACGCTCGGTATTGCCGGGCGCATTCTGGAATTTGAGGAATCCAGCGCCACGGTGGAGCTGGCCGCGCACGCCGTGGGCTGCGAGCCCGCGCGCATTGCCAAAACGCTTTCGTTTTGCGTGGGGGAGAATGCCGTGCTCATTGTGGCGGCCGGCGATGCGAAAGTAGACAACACGCGGTTCAAGGCGCAGTTTCATACAAAGGCGAAAATGCTTACGCCGGACGAGGCGGTCTCCCGCATTGGCCATGCCGTGGGCGGGGTGTGCCCGTTTGCCGTAAAGGAAGGTGTACAGGTGTATCTGGATCGATCGCTCCAACGCTTTGAAACGGTTTACCCCGCCTGCGGCAGCGCCAACAGCGCCATCGAGCTGACGCTGCAGGAGCTGGAGCGCTTTTCGCGCTTTACCGCATGGGTGGATGTGTGCAAGGCGTGGCGGCCGGAGGAGCAAGCCCGATAGGGCGGCAGCCCGGGCCCGGCTGCTGGGGCGCCGAAACGTTAAAACACCGGGAAGCATTTTGGGCGGTGTCTGCTGCGCGGGCCGCCGGCCGTTCGCGCCGGTTCGGCAAATTGCAAAGCAGAAAAACCCGCCCGGAGGAGAGAGAAAGCGGCCGGGCGCGGAGGAGAATTGTAAAAATCCCCATGGCGCAGCAAATATGCAGCGAAAATTTTTAAAAATTGCAAAAACCCTCTTGATTTTTTTGCGCGGATGGTGTATATTAAATAAGCAGTTTTCGCAGATGTGAAAACGGAGAAATATTCCTCCTTAGCTCAGTCGGTAGAGCATGCGGCTGTTAACCGCAGGGTCGTTGGTTCGAGCCCAACAGGGGGAGCCAGAAATTGTCCGGTCAATGAAATTTGGCCGGACAATTTATTTTTACACGAAAATCAACACCATATATGGGTTCACATAGCTGCGGCAAACTCTGGTGAGCCTCATTGCTGGCCGGAGTTGTTTCTTAAAGCCCCAAAATCCAAGGGACAAGTGCGCCCATTCGAGCAGACGCTTTGCGCCATCCTGCGCTCGGACACAGCGGAGCGCATCGTCATCAATCATTGTCGGCACGACAGACCGCTGGAACGGCGCGAAAAAAGCCGAGCTCCGCGACCGCGTGAAGCATACAGCGAAAAACCAAAGCACGACATGCACAGCGCCCGCCGGAAAGAAAACTTCCCGGCGGGCGCTGCTTTTTCCGAATTGAATTTTACACACCGTTCAGCAGCGCTTCAAAAGCGTTGGGATCAAGGACGACAGCATGAAACGCGAGCGCAAAATCCCGCAGAGTCAACGCCAATATGAAATTGTAAGAAAACGCCGAAGAAATTTTGTAGTTTTTCGGCGGGGGTGGTAACAAAACTAAGCGTTTCCTTGCTCAAAAAGAGTGTTCACGATTTGCTGTTTCTGGCGCATAAATTCCTTGCGTTCTTTCAGGCGGTAAGACTCACCCTTGATGTTGATCACGGTGCAGTGATGCAGTACACGATCCAGAATAGCGGAGGCGATGGTGACGTCGGCAAAGACCTCGTTCCACTGGGAGAAAGTCTTGTTGGAGGTAAAAACGGTGGACGTTTTCTCATACCGTCTGGCAATGAGCTGGAAAAAGAGATTTGCGCCCTGGATATCCATAGGGAGAGAGCTGATTTCGTCAATGATGAGCATCCTGTACTTGGCCAGAACTTTGAGCTTGTCCGGC
>CAJUMH010000014.1:0-12539 GCA_910587145.1 uncultured Ruthenibacterium sp.
GTTTCATTCTGTTTTTTTATCTTTTTTACTGTCCTCTAAACCGGGAAGGGCACAGGTCTTTTCCTCAAAATAGACTTTTCGCTCTATCCGCATACTGTCAGCCGCTTCTAATCGGTCATGCTCATATACGGAATAGCCTTTCTTCATTTCCATTCATTCGCTCCTTTCTGAAATGGCGGCGCACCGCCGCGCTTTTTGGGTACGCTCCCTATTACGGCGGGGCGGTGCGTTTTGCCAAAAATTTTTTTGATTTTTTTAGAGGGTTTGGGAAACTTCCCAACAAGCAAAATCCCCGTCCGGCGCGTCAGCGGCAGGACAGGGATTTACGGAAGTGGGTACCCGCTTCCTATGGAACCGCCCGTAAAAGGGCCGCTTTTTTCTGGCAAAAAGGAGCGGTTTTTTTGATGCACGCGCTGCCCGGGAACAGCTCCCCTCGCAAAAGAATGCCAAAAAAGAATGGGCGCGTGCCCAAAAAGAATTGGCGCGGCACTTGCCAAAACGCGCCGCAGATAGTACAATAAAATAAACGGATTCAACCGGATGCCGGTTTCCCCCAAAAATGCTTTTCAGGTACAGGGATCAAAACGGAGAAAGAGGGTTTTGCGCATGGTGCGGAGCATGACCGGGTACGGGCGCGCGCAGCAGGAACGCGGCGGGCGCGACATCACGATCGAGATCAAAAGCGTGAATGCGCGCTATTTTGAATATTCCTCCCGTATGCCGCGCAGCTTCGCGTTTTTGGACGACCGGCTGAAAAGGCTGGTGGGCGGCGCCATCTCGCGCGGAAAGACAGAGCTGGCGCTCACCGTTGCAAACGTCGGCGTGCAGGAGGCTTCTATCAGCGTGAATATGGAGCTGGCGAAAAGCTATCTGGAGGCAATGCGCGCCATGGGCGATGCGCTCGGCGTGCGGGACGACGTTGCTGTGTCTACGCTGGCGCGCTTTTCCGATGTGTTTACCATGCGCAGAGTGGAGACGGATGAGGAACAGCTGTGGCAGGATGTGCGCGCTGTGGCCGAGGCGGCGGTGGAAAATTTCATCGCCATGCGCGCCGCCGAGGGCGAAAAGCTGAAGGCGGACATTCTTTCCCGTCTGGACGCGCTGGAGTGCGCCGTGGGCGAGGTGGAGGAAATGAGCGCGCGCCGCGTGCCGCTGTACAAAGAAAAGCTGTATGCGCGCCTGCAATCGCTTTTGGCGGATACCGGCATTGATGAGGCCCGTATTTTAACAGAGGCGGCGATCTTCGCGGACAAAACGGCCGTGGACGAAGAGACGGTGCGCCTGCGTAGCCACCTGCGGCAGTATCGGGATATCCTGGAACTGGACGAGCCGGTGGGACGCAAGCTCGATTTTCTTACGCAGGAGATGAACCGCGAGACGAACACCATCGGCAGCAAGGCGCAGGAGCTGGAGATCACGTGCAAGGTGGTGGATATGAAGGCGGAGATCGAAAAGATCCGCGAGCAGATCCAGAATATCGAATGAAGGCGCGGCACCGGCGCGCAGAGCGTCTGCCGCGGCCATTGGCCCGCGGCATCTGCGGCAGCCGGATCTGCCCGCCCGAGGAGGAAAACAGATGAAGCTCATCAACATCGGCTTTGGCAATATGGTCAGCGCGAACCGGCTCATCGCCATCGTCAGCCCGGAATCCGCGCCCATCAAGCGCATTGTGCAGGAGGCGCGCGATAAGGGCGCGCTCATCGACGCCACCTACGGCCGCCGCACGCGCGCGGTGATCATCACCGATTCCGACCATGTGATCCTTTCCGCCGTGCAGCCCGAGACGGTGGCCAACCGCTTGAACGACGAGGATGACGACGGGGAGATGGACGAGGATGAATAAACAGCGCTGTCTGCTGGTGGTATCCGGCCCCTCGGGCGCGGGGAAGGATACTGTTGTGTCCCGCCTGATGCAGTTGCATCCGGAGATTGAACTTTCGGTTTCCGCCACCACGCGCGCGCCGCGCGCGGGCGAGGCGGAGGGTGTCAACTACTACTTTTTAACGGATGAGGCCTTCGAGGCAAAGATCCGGCGCGGCGAAATGCTGGAATATGCGGGCTACTGCGGGCGATACTACGGTACGCCCAAAAGCGAGGTGGACGGCCGGCTGGAAGCGGGCGTCACCGTAGTGCTGGTGATCGAGGTACAGGGCGCGGCCAATATCAAGCGCCTGTATCCCGAGAGCACGCTCATCTTTTTGATGCCGCCCGGCATCGAGGAGCTGCGCGCCCGTCTGCTGGGCCGCGGCACCGAGACCGCCGAGGCCGTAGAGCGCCGGCTGGAGCGCGCAAAAGAAGAGATGGCTCACGCCGGGGAATACGATTTTACGGTGGTGAACCGGGAGGTGGATGCCTGCGCCGAGGAGATCTGGCGTATTTTGCGCGCGCGGCAAAGCGAATAGGCAATGCGGCGCAAGAATGATTGTTCCGCCGCGCCCCGCGAAAGATGCGGCACGGCGGCAGGAAAGGGTGGGCACGTGGCCGAGCATGTGCAGGTGGCGGTAAACAACGCCACCTTTCATTTTGATAAACTGTATACCTACCGTGTGCCGCAGCATTTGCAGGGCCATGTGCATCCCGGCAGCATGGTGCTTGTGCCGTTCGGGCGCGGTACGGCGGCGCGCATGGGCGTTGTGCTGGGAGTAGGCGCCCCGCAAGAGGCACAGGCGGGCGCCCCGCAGGGGGCACAGGCGAAGGCCCCGCGCCTGAAGGAGCTGTACGACGCCGCGCCCGAGCAGGCGCGCCTTTCCGAAGAGCTGCTGCAGCTGGTGTATTTTTTGAAGGAGCATACCTTCTGCACCTACTACGAGGCCGTGAAGGCCATCATCCCCTACGGCGCGCAGTACAAGGCGGTGAACGGCAACGGCGCGCCGCGCCTGCAAAAGCAGCTGGTGCGCCACACCGAGCCTGCTTATGTGCGCACAGATGCGCCTTGGACGGGCCGCCGCACCGCAAAACAGCAGGCTGCGTGGGACGCTTTGGCCCAAGGGCCAAAGACGCGCGCGCAGCTGGAACAGCAGGGCATTACGCGGGCCGTGCTGGAAGGGCTTGTAAAAAAGGGCGTGCTGTGCGCTTTTGCGCAGGATAAAAGCGCGGCGCAGGCAAACGAGCCGCCCCGGCCGCGCCGCGCCATTGAGCTTTCCGCCGCGCAGCAGGCTGCCTATGAAAAGCTGGCCGCGCTGCTGGACGCGCCCGGCGCCTCGGCCGCGCTGCTGCACGGCGTTACCTCCAGCGGCAAAACGCTTGTGTTTTTAAAGCTGGTGGAAAAGGCGGTGGCCGCCGGGCGCACGGCGCTGGTGCTGGTGCCCGAGATCTCGCTTACGCCGCAGATGATCCAGCGCCTGCGGGAGTATTTCGGCAGCCGCGTGGCGGTGCAGCATTCGGGCCTCTCCAATACCGAACGTCTGCTGCAATATCACCAGATCCAAAGCGGCGACGCGGACGTTGTGGTGGGCACACGCAGCGCGGTGTTCGCTCCGCTCTCGAAGATCGGCATCATCATCATCGACGAAGAGCAGGAGCACACCTATCGCTCCGAGCGCGCGCCGCGCTACAGCGCGCACGATGTAGCAAGAAGCCGTGCCGCCGCACACTGCGCGCTGCTGCTGCTGGCGTCGGCCACGCCCTCTACCGAGAGCTACTATGCCGCGCAGAAGGGCCGGCTGGCGCTGGTGGAGCTCACAGAGCGGTATAACCGTCTGCCGTTGCCCGAGGTGCGGCTGGTGGATATGCGCGAAGAGCTCTCGCAGGGCAACGCGTTGTCCGTCAGCCGCGCGCTGGCGCGGGAGATCGAGGAAAACCTTGCGCACGGCGAACAGACGATCCTGTTTTTGAACCGGCGCGGCTACCAGACCGTGGGCATGTGCACCGCCTGCGGCGAGGTGCTGAAATGCGGCGGCTGCAGTGTGCCAATGGTGTACCATAAGGCCGAAAACCGGCTGCTGTGCCATTACTGCGGAAAATCGCTCGACCCTGTTCCGGAGGCGTGCCCCGCATGCGGCGGACGGCTGAAATACACGGGCTTCGGCACGCAGCGCGTGGAGGAAGAGCTGGGGCAGCTTTTCCCCAGGGCGCGTGTGCTGCGCATGGATCTGGACACCACCTCCCGCAAGGATGCGCACGCCGCCATGCTGCGCCGCTTTGCAAAGGGCGATTACGATATCATGCTCGGTACGCAGATGGTGGCCAAGGGGCTGGATTTTGCCCGTGTTACGCTTGTTGGGGTGCTGGGCATCGATCAGCTGCTGTTTGCCCAAGGGTACAGGGCCTACGAAAATGTATTTTCGCTGGTGACGCAGGTAGTGGGGCGCGGGGGCCGCGCCGCCCGGGCGGGCCGCGCGCTTATCCAGACGGTGGACCCGAACCACCCGGTGCTGAACCTTGCGGCACGCCAGGACTACAAGGCGTTTTATGCCGAGGAAATCGCGTTTCGGCGTATGAACCTCTATCCGCCCTTCTGCACAATCTGCCTTGCGGGCTTTTCCGGAGAAAAGGAGGCAGAGGTGCTTGCGGCGGCCCGCGCATTTGCGGCGGCGGTACAGCGTTTGGTGCAGGGGCGCGGCGGTGTGCCGCTGCGGCTGCTGGGCCCTGCCCCGATGCACGTAACGATGGTGAATCATCAGTACCGTTACCGCCTTACGCTGAAATGCCGCAACGACAGCGCGTTCCGCGCCCTGCTGGGCGATGCGCTGGCGGCCTATCAGGCCGAGGGATGGCCGGCCAAAGCGTCTGTATATGTGGATTTTCATTCCGATGCCGATCTTTAGGCAGAGCCCGCACGGCTGCAAAAATCGATCGGTTCGGAGATTTACAGGAAGGATGAATGAATATGGCTTTGCGTATCATCGTACAGGACGGAGATCCGATCCTGCATAAGAAATGCCGCCCGGTAACAGGTTTTGACGAGCGTCTGGCTGTGCTGCTGGACGATATGATCGAAACGCTGGCGGACGCGGGCGGCTATGGCCTTGCCGGCCCGCAGGTGGGCACGCTGCGCCGCGTGTTCGTCAGCGTAGACGAGCGTGATCTGCCCGAGGACGAGGCGCCGCCCGAGAATTACGAGCCGAAGTATCTGGAATTTGTCAATCCGGAGATTATCGTGCGCGAGGGCGAGGTCGTCAACTATGAGGGCTGCCTTTCGTTTCCCGGGCATAATGCCGCCGTCCGCCGCCCGGAACGGGTGACGGTGCGTGCGTTCGACCGCACAGGCAAACCGTTTACGCTTACGGCCGACGGAATGCTGGCGCGCTGCATCTGCCATGAATCGGATCATCTGGACGGCGTTACGATTATGGACATTGCCGAATATTTTTACGAGGATGTAGAGCACGACGAAGAAGAGCATGCGGAGGAATAGCCGTTGAGGATTCTTTTTATGGGTACGCCCGACATTGCCGCCGCCGCCCTTGACGCCGTTTTAAAGGCGGGGCATACGGTGTGCGGCGTATACACGCGCGAGGATAAGCCCGTGGGCCGCAAGCAGCTTTTAACGCCTCCGCCGGTGAAGCAGACGGCGCTGGCGCACGGGCTGCCGGTGTTTCAGCCGAAGACGCTGCGGGACGGCGCGGCCGAAGAGATCCGCGCACTGGCGCCCGAGCTGATTGTTGTAGTGGCCTACGGCCGCATTCTGCCGCCGGAGGTGCTGGCCATCCCGCCGCGCGGGTGCATCAATCTGCACGTTTCGCTGCTGCCGCGCTATCGGGGCGCCGCGCCCGTGCAATGGGCCGTGATCAACGGTGACAAAGAGACGGGCGTTTCCATCATGTATCTGGACGAAGGGCTGGATACGGGCGATCTTCTGCGCGTGGAGCCGCTGAAGATCGGCGAGAACGAAACGGCGGGCGAGCTGTTTGCGCGCATTACCGAAACAGGCGCAAAAACACTGCTGGCCGCGATGGACGAGATCGCGGCCGGCACGGCGCGCGCCGTGCCTCAGGAGCATGCCAAAGCCACACCGGCGCCGCCCCTCACAAGAGAGATGGCGCTGTTTGACTTTGACCGGCCCGCGCGCAGGCTGCATAACCTGATCCGCGGCCTGAACCCATGGCCGGCTGCTTATTTTCAATATGGCGGAAAAACGGTGAAGGTACTGCGCACCCTGTGCGACGATGCGGTGCGGGACGTGCCGGGCAGGATCTTATGTACAAAGCCTCTGAAAGTGGCGTGCGCGCAGGGCGCGCTGACGCTGCTGGAGGTGGTGCCCGAGGGAAGCCGCCGGATGGACGGCGGCGCGTGGGCCGCGGGGCGGCGGTTTTCTGTGGGCGACCGGCTGACGCAGACGGAAGAACGCGATTGAACGGCGTCGAAAACGGGTGCGGGCCCGGTGTGCCCCCTTGCCCGTGCGCCGAAAGCTGCTTTGCCCGGGAGCCGAAAGCCCCTTTGCCTATGTGGCGAAAGCCCCTTTGCCTATGTGGCGAAAGCCCCTTTGCCTATGTGGCGAAAGCCCCTTTGCCTGTGCGCCGAAAGCTGCTTCGCCCGGGAGCCGAAAGCCCCTTTGCCCGTGCGCCGAAAGCTGCTTCGCCCGGGAGCCGAAAGCCCCTTTGCCTATGTGGCGAAAGCCCCTTTGCCTGTGCGCCGAAAGTGCCTTTGCCTGTGCGCCGAAAGTGCCTTTGCCTGTGCGCCGAAAGTGCCTTTGCCTGTGCGCCGAAAGTGCCGCCGGTGCAGGGGCGCAAACGTGCAATTAAAAAAGAACAATAAAATTAGATGCGGAACGCGTGATATTTGCAATAAAAATCCCGCGCTCTCCGTTATAATAAAAGGGAAAGGGGAACATGTGCCCGATGAACGACCCACGCCGCGCGGCGGTTGCCGCACTGATGAAGCAGGAGCACAACGGCTATGCAAACCTGGTGCTGCGCCACGCGCTGGATGATTTTGACGGCACCGCGCGGGAACGCGCGTTTTTCAGCGCCGTGTTCTACGGCACGGTGGAGCGCATGGTGACGCTTGACTGGCTGCTGCAAAAATTTTTAAAAAAGCCGCTGGCAAGGCTGGACGCGCCGGTGCGCGCCATTTTGCGCAGCGGGCTGTATCAGGCGCGGTATCTGCAAAGCGTGCCCGTGCACGCCGCGGTAAACGAGGCCGTTGCGCTCACGCGCCGCATGGGCAAGGCCAGCGCCGCGGGCCTGGTGAACGCTGTGCTGCGCCGCGCCGCGGCAGTCGAGCTTTCCGGGGAGCGCTTTTCCACCGAAACCGAACGGCTGAGCATCACCTACAGCGTTTCGCCGCAGATCGCGCAGCTGCTTTTGGAAAAATGCCCCGCGCAGTGCGAGGGCATTCTGCGGGCGTCCTTTGCGCAGCCGCCTCTTTGCGTGCGCGTCAATACGCTGCAAACGAGCCTGCCCGCACTGGAGGCGGCCTTTGCCGCCGAGGGCGTTTCAGTGCGGCGCGGCAGTGTGCCAAATAGCCTGTATGTATCGTATCAGGGGGATATTGCCGCGCATCCGCTGTTTTTGAGCGGCGCGTTTCACGTGCAGGGCGAGGCCTCGCAGCTGGCCTGCGCCGCGCTTGGCCCCAAGCCCGGCGATACCGTGCTGGATCTTTGCGCCGCGCCCGGCGGCAAAAGCGCCACGCTGGCGCAGCACCTGCAAAACAGCGGCGTGCTGATCGCCTGCGATGCCGCGAAAAACCGGCTGCCTCTGGTGCAAAAGCTGTGGGCGCGGCTGGGTGTGCGGTGCGGTGAAGTGCGGCAAAACGATGCCTCGGAGTTTTGCGCCGGGCTGCCGATGGCGGACGCGGTGCTGTGCGACGTGCCCTGCTCCGGCCTTGGCGTGCTGGCAAAAAAACCGGATATCCGCCTGAAAACGCTGGAGAGCCTGCCGGAGCTGATTCGCCTGCAGCGCGCTGTTTTAGAAACGGCGTCGCGCTATGTAAAGCCCGGCGGAAGGCTTGTCTATTCCACCTGTACGCTCCATCCGGACGAGAATGAGGGCGTTGTACGCGCTTTTTTGGCGGCGCATCCCGATTTTTGTTCGCGGCCGGTGGAGACTGTGCTTTCGGGAGCGACAAAAGATGACAATTTTCTTACACTTTACCCGCAGAACACCGGAACAGATGGATTTTTCATAGCTTTACTGGAGAGATTGTGATATAATGGATCAGATAGGGATCTCTTCCTATCCCGAAGAGCGCCTTGCCGGGCTGATGCAGGAACTGGGTCAGCCCGCGTTCCGCGCGCGGCAGCTGTTTCGCTGGCTGCACGAAAAGCAGGTGTGCGCGTTTTGCGAAATGACAGATCTGCCCAAAGCGCTTTTGGCTGTGCTGGAGGAGCGTTTTACGATCGAGACGCTCGCCGTGCAGCGCCGTCAGCAATCGCGGGACGGCACGGTAAAATATCTGCTGCGCCTGCCGGACGGAAATTGCATCGAAACAGTATGGATGCGTTATTCCTACGGCAATACTGTATGCGTCTCCACGCAGGTGGGCTGCCGCATGGGCTGCCGTTTTTGCGCTTCCACACAGGGCGGGCGCGTGCGCAGCCTCACCGCGGGCGAGATCGCGGGCGAGGTTTACGCCGCCGTGTGCGATATGGGCGAGCGTGTCTCGCACATTGTTTTGATGGGCATCGGCGAGCCGCTGGATAATTTTGACAACGTGATGGATTTTCTCTCCATCATTTCCTCGCCGCACGGAGCGAACATCGGCATGCGCAATATCAGCCTTTCCACCTGCGGGCTTGTGCCGATGATCGAAAAGCTGGCCGAGCGGCATTTGGGGCTCACGCTTTCCGTCTCGCTGCACGCGCCCACAAACGAGATGCGCAGCGCGATGATGCCGGTGAACGACGCATACCCGGTGGAGCAGCTGATGCGCGCCTGCCGCGCGTATCAGCAAACGACGGGCCGGCGCGTCAGCTTTGAATATTCGATGGTAAACGGTGTCAACGACAGCCCCGAGACGGCGCGCCGTTTGGCACAGCTGATCCGGGGTATGGGGGCGCATGTGAACCTAATTCCCATCAATCCCGTGGACGGCTCGCCATATTCGGCGTCGGACGCCGCCAATATCCGCCGGTTTCAGGCAATGCTCACACAGCTTGGCGTAAACGCCACGGTGCGTCGGCGGCTGGGTGCGGATATCAGCGCCGCCTGCGGCCAGCTGCGCCGCGAGGGGGCGGGTCTGCCGGCGGACAGCATAGACGGATAAAACGCATCGCCTGAAAGGAGAGGCAGCAGGGACCTTTCCCCGAACAATACGCGGAAGCATGCCGAAAGGAGGACGCGGGGATGAAGCTGGTGGGAGCGACCGATATCGGTTTGCAGCGCAGCGAAAATCAGGACAGCTACCGCGCGGGACGCTGTACGGACGGCGCCGCGTGGGGCGTTGTGTGCGACGGCATGGGAGGCGCCAATGGCGGGCGTTTGGCCAGCGGCCTTGCCTGCGCCGTGATGGAGCGTGTGGTAGAAGCGGGGCTCGAGCGCCGAAACGGCGTGCCGAACGAGCAAACGATGCTTTCGGGCGCGCTGGAGCAGGCAAACCGCATCGTCTACGAAAAGGCGTGCGCAACGCCCGATTTAGAGGGCATGGGCACCACGGCGGTGTGCGTGCTGGTGCGCGGCGGGATGGCGCATTATGCGCACGTGGGCGATTCGAGGCTGTACCTTTACCGGAACGGCCGGCTGCATCAGCTGACAAAGGATCATTCGATGGTGCAGGAGCTGGTGGAGCAGGGCCGCCTCACCGAGGAAGAGGCCGAAAAGCATCCGCGCAAAAACCTGATTACCCGTGCGCTTGGCGTTGGACAAGAGCTGCAGCCCGATTTCGGTGTAAAGGAAGTAAGCCCCCGGGACATTCTGCTTTTGTGCAGCGACGGGCTGAGCAATTGCGTGCAGGTGGGCGAGATCGAGCATATTTTATCGCATACGCCCTTTTTTGATACGGCGCAGGCCCTGGTGGCACAGGCGCTGCGGGGCGGCGGCCATGACAACATTACGGTTCTGCTGATACAGATCAAGGGCGCGGAGGAGAGCAATGGATAATTTGATCGGGAAAATTTTAGAGGAGCGCTACCGCATCGGCGAGCTGATCGGCGCCGGTGGAATGGCGAATGTATATAAAGCCACCGATCTGATCGACGGCACGGTGGTTGCGGTGAAAATCCTGCGGGAGGAATGCCGCAGCAACAGCGAGCTGGTGCGGCGCTTTAAAAACGAATCCAAGGCCATTTCGGTGCTGGATCATCCCAACATCGTCAAGGTTTACGATTTCAGCATGACGGAAAAGATCCAATATATCATTATGGAGTATATTGACGGCATCACGCTGAAAGAATATATGGAGTACCGCGGCCAGCCCCTTACCTATAAGGAGACGCTGCACTTTATTACACAGGTGCTTGCGGCGCTGCAGCATGCCCACGACCGCGGCATTGTGCACCGCGACATCAAGCCGCAGAACATCATGCTGCTTTCCGACAGCAGCATCAAGGTGATGGATTTTGGCATCGCGCGCTTTTCGCGCAGCGAAAATCAGACCATGACGGACAAGGCCATTGGCTCGGTGCACTATATCAGCCCCGAGCAGGCGCGCGGCGGCGCAACCGACGCGAAGGCCGATCTGTACTCCGTGGGCGTTATGATGTACGAGATGCTGTCCGGCAGGCTTCCGTTTGAATCGGACAGCCCTGTCTCGGTGGCGATCAAACAGATCTCCGATACCGCAACGCCCCTGCGCGAGCTGAACCCCGCCGTGCCGGAGGCGCTGGCAGCGATTACCGAGCGGGCGATGGCGAAGGATCCCCGCGAGCGCTATCCCTCGGCACAGGCGATGCTGGCGGATATCGACGAGTTTAAGCGCAACCCCAGCGTGAAGTTTGAATACCAGTACCTCACGGATTCGGCGCCGACGCGGTATGTGGATAAGGTGATGAGCAAAACGGCGGACAAGCAGCAGAGTACGGCGCGGCGCGCGGCGCCTTCGCGCACGGGCGCGCCCAAAAAAGGCGCGGCAAAAACAAAAAGAAAAAAAAGACGGCTGCTTTTGCCCATTCTGGCGGGCATGGCGGCGGCGTTTTTGATCGGCTCGTGCATTCTGGTATACTGGATCTTCAAAGAGCAGAGCAACGGAATGTTCGATCAGCACAAGGACGTGGAGCTGCCAAACTTTATCGGCCTCTCCTACGATCAGATCCGGGAACAGTACAAGGAATCGCAGTTCTATTTTAAGGAAGAACAGGAATATAATGAGCAGTATTCCGCGGGAATCATCTGCGATCAGTACCCGCGCGCCCAGACGGCGGACGACCCCAAGATCGTGAAGGACAACGCTGTTATCACGCTCACCGTCAGCAAAGGTGTGGAGATCATCAGCATGCCGGATCTTACGGGAATGACGCGCGCCGAGGCTACAAACGAGTGCCGGCGCTTTGGCCTGCTGCCCACCTTTCGCTCGGTGCAGGTGCCCATCGGCCAATCCAGCGGCATCGTTATGAGCACCGAGCCGCTTGTGGGAACGTCCGTAGAGGCAAACACCAGCAACAGCAAGATCACCGTGTACATCAGCCAGCAGGAGGCAAATAAGAACGTGCTTGTGCCCAGCGTGGTGGGCATGACCTCGCTGGAGGATGCGCGGACAGCCATCAAGGCGGTGATGCTGGAGCTGGGAACGTACACCGAGGAGTACAGCGATACCGTGCCCGCGGGCGCGATCATTTCGCAGGATCCGGTGGACGGCTCTCCCGCCCGCTGGCACGATCTGGTGTCTGTGGTGGTCTCCAAGGGGCCGGAGCCGAGAACAAGGACGGTCACGCTGAGGGTGCTGAACCGGTATAAAGGGGATGACCCGAGCTTTGATCTCTTCGGAAAAAGCTATCAATGCTATTTTAACGACCAACCCTACGGCGACCAATGGACTTATCCGGATAGCGCAGGGCCGCAGGAGACAAGCTGGACGATTACTTCCACCGGAAGCGGAACGATCCGCATAGAGGGCGCGGGGGAAACCTGGTCGGAAAGCATCGATTTTGGCCCGGGTGGGAGAGACCTCCTTTGTGAGTTTAACGGCGGAGATACCAACACAAAGCCGGCGGAACCGCCGGATCCGGAGCCGGACCCGGACCCGGATCCGGATGAGGGGAACGGCGGTGGAGACACTTAATAAGCAAATAGACACTGTCTCAATTCATTTACAGAATTTTAGAGCAGCAAAGGCATGACCCAAATCAATCAGCGGGGGACATGAGATCGTGGCATCGAAGAGACAAAACAAAAAAACCGGCGCGGCGCGGCAGAACGCGCAAACCGCCGCAAAGGAGCAGCCGGCCGCCGAAAGCAGCTCTGCGCAGGAGCTGCAGCCCTGTATGCCGTCAGAGCAGGCATCGCCTGCGCCGGAGGCGGCGAAGCCGGAGCAGGTGCAGACTGTGGCGAACCCGGAGCAGGCGCAGACTGCACCCAAAAAGCCGCGTCGGCGGCGCACGGCGAAAAAGCCGGCACAGTCGGAGGCAGAAAAACCGCGGCCGGAGCAGCCGGAGGCGGAAAAGCCGCGGCCGGAGCAGCCGGAACCCGAGCAGCCGCCGAAGGAAGGGGAACTGCCGCCGCCGGAGG